>CAYSDM010000026.1:0-60069 GCA_964429855.1 uncultured Chthonomonadaceae bacterium | reverse complement strand
CTCGGCAACTCGCCGAGGACTTGTTCCCCGATCGGCGATTTACGATTCGCAAGATTGGGCTGACTTACGCGCTGATGAACCTTGTCAATCCATGGTTCGGCGGTGTGCCGACGTGCCACGGCTCGGGGGGAATGGCGGGGCACTTTGCCTTCGGCGGGCGAACGGGTGGATCCGTCGTCATCTACGGATCGCTCTTTGTACTGCTCGGCTTGCTCTTTGGCGCGGGCTTCGACCAAGTCGCCAAAGCGTTCCCGTTGCCGATGCTGGGCGTCATCCTACTCTTCGAGGCGCTCGCGCTGATCTGGGTTGTCCGCGAGACCGCTGCTTCTCGAACCGAATTCCCGATAGCGGTGCTGGTCGGTTTGCTTGCCGTCGGATTGCCCTACGGATACGTAATCGGTCTCGTCGTTGGCACCGTACTGTTCTACCTTGGTGGTCGTACATACTTGGTCAGCCCGGATGCCGCCTAACAACAACATGCAGCGGACGGCGAGCATCGCCGCCGCTGAACCGAGGCGTTCGGCAGAAAGGAGTATCTCAATATGAAGATTGCATTTATTGGGTATGGGCAGGTCGGTGCTCCCTTGGCTGATCACCTGCAACGCCTCGGCCACCATGTAACGCTGGCTGCGAACGATGCGAATTCCGCGAGCATAAGAAAGGCTCTGGCAAGGAACGCCAACCTGAAAGTTGCCGTGCCGAAAGTGGCGGTCGGTGATGCGGAGGTTGTCTTCCTCGCTACACCGTTTCAAGCCAACGAAGCAGCACTCAAATCAGTGGCTGATGAGATACGGGGCAAGATTCTTGTAGACTGCACCAACCCGGTTAGCGGCAACCTGAGGCACGGATTGAACAGCGTTGAGTCCGGTTCGGAAATGGTTCAAAGAATTGTGCCCGAAACCCGGGTTGTGAAGGCGTTTACGATATACGGTTTCGAAAATTTTGAGGACTCGTCCTATCCCGGCTACAATGTGAAGCCAGTGATGATGTACTGCGCGAATGATTCTGGAGCGAAGAAGATCGTAGGCGAACTGATCGCGCAGCTTGGTTGGCAACCGCTCGATGTAGGCGGTCTGGAGCAGGCGCTGCACTTAGAGCATATGACTCTGCTCTGGGTGCGCATGGTGCGCGTCAACGGACACTCCCCCAGTATGGTATGGGCGATGCTTACTCGGTGATAGACAGGCTGCCGCCGAACAAGGCGCTCTCCCGGACGGTAATACCGGTGCGCTTCATCTGCAAGTGACAATTGCATGTCTGTCTATGCGCGAAAAGCCGAGTCCGAATAGCCATTGCTTCTGCCGCCCGACACTGCGTGCACTCGCCGCGCTTCGCAACGTCGGCTGGCTCGCATTCGCTCACTTTCATCCCTGTACGTCGTCAAGGTAGACTGGTTGGATGTCATTCTGAGCGAAGCGAAGAATCTTAAGATGTCTCGCTGCGCTTGACAGATGCTCCTTCGACTTCCCTCTTTTAACGGCAGGCAGTTTCTTCTTTCATGCCTGGAGACCCTCTTGCGCGTAGTCGTCCTGCACACGGCCTTTTTGCGGTATGCGAACAATAAAGGTCGTGCCCTCCTCCAGACTGGAGGTAAAGGAGACGCTGCCTTGCAGATAGCGCTCTGTGAAAAGTTTGGCGCTGTATGTGCCGATGCCCCGACCCCTCTCCTCCTTCGTGCTAAAGGACCGCATAAAAATAAACTCTTTCACGCTGTCAGGGATGGCTCCAGGATTGTGTATGGTGAAGACTGCGTCTTCTCCTTCCTGGTAGGCGCGCAGTGTGACTGTCTCTCCGCGTCGGGATGACTCGACGGCGTTTTTCGTGATCTGCCATAGGACAACACGAATGAGGGTCAGGTCGGTCTCGATCACCAGAGGCGATGTCTCCACCTGTATACGTATCTTCTTCACCTCCGCCATATCTGTAAACTCCTCACAGAGCAGTAGCAGCAGATCGGCGGTTGACACAATGTCTGTGCGTACCTGAATATCTCCGCGTTCGGCAGACAGGAGGAGGCTGAGCAGATCGAGTTCCTGTGTCATCATCCACCGGGCTGGTCATTGGCATGGATACAGGTGACAGCTTCCCCCGGACGCAGACCCAGTATGGACTGATCGTCTGTAAGGTGAAGTATATTTCGAAGAGCGTGGTTGCCGGTTACGATCTGTCTCTCCTTGTTAAGAACGACCGCAGGATCAGGGATCGAATCCAGCATGGCCACTCTGAGTGGATCCGAGAGAAAAAGAGTCCTCGCCTGTATAACCTCGTCCGGATCGGCACGTTCTGCAGGAGCAAAATAGGTTTCACGGTTGTGTGCTGATGCAGGCATCTCGTTCATCCTCTGCTGAGAAACGAGATCGTCGCGGATCGTTTCGTAGCTGATTTTTTTCTTTAATTGTTGGTATGTTGAAAAGCAGACTGTAGGATTTGTAGACCTGCACAGCCGAAGTCTGTCAGGAGTTCAGCGCCGTCCGATAAACATAAAATCAGATAATTTCTCTCAGTTTTTTACGCCGTCAGGCAGGACATTCTGCCCTGTTACTGCGAATGATGACACATATTCGAACCGTGTGCGGATTCTGTCTATCCCTCGCCGCGCACAATGCATTTCACCCCGTCGTTACTCTAACCTGGGAGGCTTGACGCATGGCAGCAGCAAGCAACGAAGCCGTAGTTGTGGATTCCGGACTGGGAGACGGCAAGAATAGACTGCTTTTCTGGGCCTGTTTCGTCTCGCTGATTGCCACCTCGTTCGGTTTCATCATCCGCTCGTTTCTGATTGATACCTGGGGCAGAGACTTCAACCTGACTCAGGTGCAGAAAGGAGAGATCCTAGGAGCGGGGCTGTGGCCTTTTGCCATCAGCATTATCCTCTTCAGCCTGGTGATTGACAAGATCGGCTATGGTCGGGCGATGGTCTTTGCGTTTGTTGGTCACATCTCTTCCGCTCTCCTGACGATCACGGCAACTGGATATACGCAGCTCTACTGGGCGACCTTCATCGCCGCCCTGGCAAACGGTACGGTAGAAGCCGTCATCAATCCGGTGGTCGCCACGATCTTCAAGCGCGAGAAGACCAAGTGGCTGAATATCCTTCACGCGGGCTGGCCCGGCGGTCTTGTGCTGGGAGGCGTTCTCGCCCTGATCATGGGCGCGGAGGCGAACTGGAAACTGAAGGTGGGGCTTGTTTTGATCCCCACGATTATCTATGGCGTTATGATGCTCGGATGCAAGTTTCCGGTTCATGAGCGTGTCGCCGCCGGTGTCTCCTATAGAGATATGTTAAAGGAGTTCGGCGTTGTCAGCGCTCTGATCGTCTTCTTCCTGATGTTTGTGGAACTCGGGCGCGTCTTCGGCGTAGGAACCATCGTGATCGGCGCTGTGATTGTCGGCGCGACGCTGGCATTCGGCGCGGTCATCGGCTTTGCGCCGGGAAGAGGGCTGTTTATCTTCCTGGTGCTGGTGATGATTCCGCTGGCGACCACGGAACTCGGTACAGATTCCTGGATCACCTCGCTCATGGAGCCTCAGATGACAAATCTGGGACTGCAAGCGGGATGGGTGCTGGTCTACACCTCGTTCATCATGATGCTGCTGCGGTTCTGCGCCGGACCGATTGTGCATCGCCTGTCGCCGCTCGGTCTGCTGGCGGCCGCCGCTTTCATTGCAATGATCGGGCTGGCATTCCTCTCCAGGGCGACCGGCGTAACCATTCTGATCGCCGCAACCGTCTATGCGCTGGGCAAGACCTTCTTCTGGCCCACCATGCTGGGAGTCGTTGCAGAACAGTTTCCCCGAGGCGGCGCGCTGACCCTGAACGCCATTGCCGGCGTCGGTATGCTGGGAGTTGGGATCGTCGGCGCGGTATTCCTGGGATATATTCAGGATACCTCCGTCAATTCGCATCTTCAGGCGGAGAATGCCGCCCTGCATCAGCGTGTCGCAGCGGATAAGAAATGGGTGTTCGGGCAGTACGTCGCGGTTGACCCGGAGAAGGTGAAGACGCTGACAGAGACGGAGCAGAAGGAGATCGATACTATCAGCGCGGATGCTAAAAAACAGGCATTGCTGACCGTGGCGATCTTCCCGGCGATCATGCTGGTCAGCTACCTTGGTCTGATTGCCTATTTCAAATCGAAGGGAGGCTATCAGGTACAGCACCTGGATGCTGCCGCCGGTTAAAAACGCGAGTCTGTCAGTCTATCGGGTCACATATACCGGGCTGCCTTTCGGAAAGGCAGCCCGGCTCTATTATCGCCATCATTGGAAGATTTGGGAGATACTTCCATGCCAGACACCAACAACTCCGCTCCGATGCGCGACATTCTGGGAGCCTGCCACTTCTATGGCAGCTATACTTTCAGTCAGGAGGATCTGCTGAACGATGGAGCGGATCGGCTGCTGGAGATGGGTTCGCGAGTCATAAAGTGCGCCTTCCGGGAAAACATGAACAGCTACTACGCGCTCAATGGCGCATGGCCTTGCGTTCGCGACTTCGTGGAACTGGCGCAGGCCCCCTACTTTCAGAAGCTCTTTTCCAAGCCGTTCCAGACCTATTTACTGATGGCTTATGCTCCCGGGAAAGACCTTCACTACTTTCTAGAGGGCATGAGTTCCTCGGACATCGCCTGGGAGCGTCAGCGCGTCTACGACCTTGCCGCCTACCTGCTGACGACCTATCGCATGACGGAGAAGACTTTTGTGCTCACCAACTGGGAGAGCGACTGGGCTTTGACCCCGCCTCGCGCCGCAACCGATCCGACCCCATCCCGCGACGCCGACCCGAAAGCGATACGCGGGATGATCGAATGGTTCAATGCGCGTCAGGATGCAGTTGAACAGGCGAGGCGGGATTGCGGTACTGATGGCGTCGTCGTGGTGCAGGCGGCGGAGGTCAATCTGGTGGAGAGAGCGATGCGGGGAGAGACCCGCGCCACAAACGATGTGATTCCCTTTACGCACTGTGACCTCTATTCATATTCTGCCTGGGATATTCTCTGCGGAGATAGAAGCCGGTTTCGGGATGCGCTGGACTATATTGCGGAAAAAGCGCCTGCCAGCGATCTCTTCGGGGAGAAGAATGTCTTTCTTGGGGAGTTCGGCGCTCCAATCAGTCAATTCGGCGAAAATGAGCAGTGTGAGATTGCGAAATATGCGGTGGAGACGGCTCTTGCCTGGGGCGCGCCTTATCTGCTCTACTGGGTGATGTATGATGCCGATTTTGGTCTGATCCTGCCGGATGGCAAGAAGACTCTCGTCTGGAACTACTTTCAACAACGGCTGCATGTGTAATCTGCCTGGGCAGGGAACGCATCCAATGTAATCCTCGTACTGTCTGTCAGTCAATCAAAACATCATTGGATGGTGATATATGAAACGTTCCTCTCTCTGTCGCTGGCTGTATGTCGTTGCGGCGATGGCGATCTGTTTTCCCGCATTCGCCAGCGACTGGAATCAATGGCGAGGTCCCGGGCGCAACGGGCAGTTGAGCAATTTCAAAAGCCCGACCGCCTGGCCCGCGCAGTTGACGAAGAGATGGTCGCTCAACGTAGGGGAAGGGCACTCCTCCCCGATCATTGTCGGTAACCGCGCCTATGTGCTGGTGCGTCAGGGAGAGCAGGAGCTGACCTACTGCCTCGAACTGGATTCCGGGAAAACGGTCTGGGTGGACAAAGTGAACGCCCCTTTCGACAGCGTGATCTTCCCTGCCCGGAGACTGGGAAAATCTCCCCGCTCTACGCCTCTGTTTCACGAAGGTAAGCTCTACACGATCGGGGTAAACGGACTGATGACCTGCTTTAACTCCGCCAACGGTCGCATTCTGTGGCGCAGGGATTTTGTCCGCATGTTCAGCATTCCGATGCCGATCTGCGGCGCTTCTCTTTCTCCGCTGGTGGATGGTAAGAAAATCTACGTCCATGTGGGGCATGACAATCAGGGCGCGTTTCTGGCTCTGGATAAGGATACTGGAAACACAATCTGGGAGTGGCGCGGAGAGGGACCGGGATATACCTCGCCCATGATGGCGAACATTGGCGGGACGCGACAGATCATCACCGCTTCGCACAATATGTGGATCGGGATCAGCCCCGAGACAGGCAGGCTGCTCTGGAGCCTGCCGGTTCGACAGAATATGTTCAACCATAACTCCATCACCCCCATCATTGTGGGCGATACGGTCATCTGCGGAGCCAATCAGCGCCCTACATTCGCTATGCGACTGAAACAGAACGGAACCAACTGGGGCATCGAGAGAGTCTGGGAACAGCGTCAGGTAACAATGTCTACCTCCAGCCCAATTCTCTCCGGTAACACGCTCTATGCCGTAACCGAAAAACGACGCGGTCAGGTCGTGATGATGTCTCTGGACAGCGGGAAGATCCTCTGGGAGTGTCCCGGCAATAAAGGCGAGCATGTTACTCTCTACGATGCTGGAAACGTGGTGGTCGCGTTCACCATCAGCGGCGATCTTTTCATCTACCAGAAGATGCGAGACCAGTTGAAGGAGGTGGCGCGGTATCAGGTGGCAGACGGCGCGATGTGGGCAAGCCCGGCTTTCTCCGGCAATCGCGTTCTGGTGAAAGGCGCGGAGACGCTGACTCTGTGGGAGATTCCCCGCAGTTAGAGAATATGGTCGGGCACTGTTCGGGGATATGCTGCGTAAGAAGTGATTGTAGCCTGTAGTTCAGGTTCGCGGAAACTTTTCCATCACAACGCGACTTCTAACAGGCGAGATATGCTAACGCAGGGATAAGTTATGGATAATAAACAGTCTGTCGGCGGTTTGATGCTGGCTGCATGTGTGGTGTTTCTGGCAGGTTGCCTCTCTCAGCATACCGTTTCGGGCAGTCAGTCATCGCCGCCAATGGAGAAAGTGACGAAAACGATGGAGAAACCGCTCCCGACCACGCAGG
This sequence comes from uncultured Chthonomonadaceae bacterium, assembly GCA_964429855.1. GTDB lineage: Bacteria > Armatimonadota > Chthonomonadetes > Chthonomonadales > CAJBBX01 > CALLMM01. The sequence goes on along the minus strand of CAYSDM010000026.1, from coordinate 53,155 downwards.
TGACGATTCCCGACGGCAAGGAGGTGGCGACCATAGCCGGTGGCTGTTTCTGGTGCACTGAAGCCGTCTTTCTCGAACTGAAGGGGGTGGAGAAGGTCGTCTCCGGTTACTCCGGCGGGCAGGTCGAAAATCCGAGCTATGAGCAGGTCTGCAGCGGTCGGACAGGACATGCAGAGGCGATTCAGATCACTTACGATCCGAAAGTGATCTCCTTCGAGAATATCTTGCGTGTCTTCTTCACGACACACGATCCGACCACTTTGAACCGGCAGGGAGCAGATGTCGGGACACAGTATCGTTCTGCGGTCTTCTATCATAACGACGATCAGAAACGCGCTACGGAAGCGGTGATCAAGGAGATTACTGCCGAGGGTATCTGGAAATCGCCGATTGTCACCGAGGTTACGGCGTTCAGTAACTTCTACGCGGCGGAGGACTATCATCAGAACTACTATGCGCGAAACTCCAGTCAGCCCTACTGCCGGGTGGTGATCGAGCCGAAAGTGGCGAAGTTTCGCCAGAAGTATCAGTCTCTCCAGAAGCGATAAGCAGATCGTATCTAGCCGGGAAAAGAGTGAGCGGGACGCCTTTAAGGTCGTCCCGCTTTTTCTAATCTCTAATGTGCGGAGCGGAAAGCGTAGAGGAAACCGTCATCGGCTCCTACCAGCACCATGCCGGAGGCAATGACGGGAGAGCTTATGACCGGCGCGCCGATGTCGAAAGACCATCGTTGCTTTCCGTCGTTCAGATCGAGCATATAGAGCCTTCCGTCCTCCGAGCCGACGATCACCTTGCCATCGCAGATAACCGGTGAACTGTCTACCTTGCCTCGAGTTCGAAAGTTCCACATGGCGCGTCCCGTCTTCCTGTCCAGAGCATGAACTCGCTTATCCCGACCGCCAATCACGATCCGGTCTGCGGCAACCGCCGGAGAGGAGAAGTAGGGGAATCGGCGCTCGCGGTACCGCCAGACAATCTGACCGGTGGCGACATCGGCACAGATCACCTCGTTGCCGTAGTGACCCAGATAGGCGCGGTTCCCTGCCAGCGATACGGTTCCTGCGATATACTCTCTCACGGGGATTGCGCGAATCCGTTTGCCATTGGAGAAGTTCACGACATAGAGCAGCCCGTCACAGCCACCGAAGATAACCCGTCCTGCGGAGATGACGGGACTGCCGTTGACATAGTTATCAGTGGCGAAGGTCCAGATGCGTCGTCCGTTCGCCGCGTCCACGCAGTGAACCTTGTTGTCGTAGCTGCCGACCACGATCCATGTTCCGCGCCCGCGAGGCGAAGGAGCGGCGTTCGCGGCTCCCAGTATCTTATCGCCGGTTTTGTAACGCCACCGCTCACGACCGGTATTCGCGTCTATCGCGTAGAGAAATCCGTCTGCAGACCCGATGACCACCAGTCCGCCTATTATCAGCGGGCTTGCTTCAATACTGTCTCCCGTCTTAAAAGCCCAGAGACGAGAACCGTCGCTCTGACGCAGCGCATAGACGTTTCCATCATCGGAGCCGATGAAAACGCGCCCGTTGGCGATGGCGGCAGAAGATACAATCGGTCCTCCCGTTTTGAACTTCCATGCGATCTGAAGGCTATTCGCCAGCGTTCCCGATGCGACGCGCAGATTCCGATTCATGCCGGAGGATGCCGAAATCTGCCTGGCGAAGGAGTTATTCGCGACAGCCAGGCAAAGACTCAGAGCGAAAAGAGGGATTGACAGTGTATAAAGGGATGTTTTCCTCTGCATTTTTATCAGGCTCCGGGTATAGTCCAGAGAGCAAGGGTAATTTCATCTTTGATCAGGATATGGCTGCCCTGGACCGCAGGAGAAGCCCACGTCTGACTATCCGCCACTGTATATTTCGCCGTTTCCGACAGCGCGCTGCCCTGCCGCGTCCATATCCTGAGCGTTCCATCAATGGTTAGAGCCATGATTGTGCCTGCCAGGTCAAGGATGGCCGCGTTATCTCCCATGCGCCCTTCATTCGTCCAGAGCGTCCTGCCCGTTCCGCCATCCAGCACAAACATCTGTCCCCGTCGTCGCTCCGACATCCCGATCAGGTAGCGTCCCTGAACGACCGGACTGCTCATATACAGGGTTATTTCGCGGGTCTCCCAGACTTTCCGCGCAGTCCACCGGTTACCCGAACGCTCGATCTTGAGAGCGAAGGTCGGCTGCTGGACTCCTCCAAATAGGATCAGGTTCTCGACAAGAGTTGGCGTGATGATATTCTGGTCATACGGCGTGGTGTAGGGAAGGCTCCAGAGCAGCTTTCCGGTCTTTGGATCCAGTCCAAGGCACATCCTCTGCGACTGCGTGACGATCTGACGGACACCGTCAATGGTTGCCACAATCGGGGAGGCATAGCCGGGACCGTCTCCCGCCCACTCCCACTGTTTCGTCCCGGTGTTGATATTCAACCCGACAAGCGCGCCGCCGTCATGCCCGCCTACATGTGCGATCAATAGACCGTTTTCGACGACAGGCGACATCGCGGTTCCATAGAGGGGCGAGGTATGCTCAAATTGACGGAAATGCTGCCGCCAGATCACTTTGCCTGTCTGCGTGTTAATACAGGAGAGGATTCCGCTGATCCCCAGGGTAAACAGCTTGCCATTATGATAGACAGGGGTGGATTTGGGTCCTTTCCCGTGTCCTCTTGCCGCCGGGTTCATCTCATAGGGAGCCAGGTAGGAGGCTTTCCAGATTTCGCGCCCGGTGGCGAGATCGAGGCGACGAACGACCTCGCTTTCTCCCTGTCGCGAAAAAATATAGGCGCTGTTGGCGACAATCAGGGGGGATGAGTGACCTTCTCCTACTGCGATCTTCCATTTTCGTTGCAGAGAGGCGGGCCATCTGGCGGGAGCCTGAAACCCTGTGACCTTGCCATCTCTACCAGGTCCTCGCCATTGATCCCAATCGGCTGCTTGAGATAAGGTTACGATTATCAAAAGCCCCGAAAGCGCCACGGAAAACCATAATTTTTTCGTCATGGATCTCACCTATATTGCCTGCAGATAGATCTCCTCAAAATCCCTGGCGGCGACTTCACGCGGATTGTAACCTGCTGTCCACTGTTTGGCAGCCTCCTCCGCAAGCATGGGGATGTCCGATTCCGTTACCCCTGTTTCTTGTAAACAGGTCATCATCCTTGCCTGTTTGAGCAGGGAATCCAGACTCGTCGCCAGCATCTCCGCCGCGCTGTCAGTCCGTGTATCCGGGGAGATCAGCCCGGCGCTTATCATCAGTTCCCGGTATAGATTACGGACAGAAGGCATTTCCGCGTTATAGCGAATTATATGCGGCAGCATCATTCCAACCGCCTGTCCATGAATCACATCGAAGTGCGCTGTCAGCGGATTGGCGCAGGAGTGCGCTGCGCCCAGCATACTGTTTTCTATAGCAAGCCCCGCATAGGCGGCTCCCAGCAGCATTGCGGCACGCGCTTCCAGATCGGAAGGACACTCCAGAACACGCGGGAAGTGATGAAATGTTAACCGAAATGCCTCTCGCGCAAAGTGCTGCGAGATTTCGTTGCGCTTGCGTGTGACAAACGATTCCACCGCATGCGCGAGGGCGTCAATACCTGTGTGCGCGGTGACCGCATCCGGTTGTGTGAGAGTAAGAGTCGGGTCCAGGATGGCGATTCGCGCTGCCGCTTTCGGGTCGCCGCAAGCCATCTTCTGATGTGTTACCGCGTCGGCGATCAGGGCAAAGCTCTGGCATTCGCTCCCGGTTCCAGCAGTTGTCGGCACGGCGATCAGCGGCAGCATCGGCTTACTCGCTTTCCCGATACCCCAGTAGTCCTGCATCTTACCGCCGTTGGTAAGGATAAAGTTGCAGCCTCGCGCCGTATCAATGCTGCTGCCTCCGCCCAGACCAACAAAGAGATCAATTCGAAACTCTCTGGCGGATTTCAGGCACTCCTCGACATCATCCGTTGTCGGGTTCTCGCGAACTCTGTCATAGGCGAAGGTCTTTATTCCGGCGCTGCGAAGTGACTGTTCAGCGCGCTCGGTGTGTCCTGCGGCGATGATTCCCCGATCTGTCACGAGGAGCGCGCGCGTTGCTGCCAGTTCTCGCGCCAACTCGCCAAGGCGTTCGATGGAGTTCGCGCCGAAGACGAGACGGGTGCGCGGCGTATGGTCAAATCCGATCATGGAATGGCGACTCGCTGAATGGCTCTGCGTCGGTAGAGGAACTCAAAAAGGTTGCCTTCATGGGGCTGATCCCATTGAACGCGCGAGGTAGGCATGGGACCGAGATTCAGGCGGTCTATCTTCGGAGAGGCGATAAGCTGCTGAATGAGAGCAGGGTCTTCGGTGATCGCCGTCACGACCAGCGACGGTCCCATCGCCTCCAGCATCTTCTCCTGCGGTATCTCGATCAGGCTGGCGTAAGGAAAGAGGAATTCGCGGTTCGCAAGCGGGTGGCTGCAGGAACGGCAGTGTATCAGCGTTGGCTGCAGATAAGTCGAGCCGTCCATCTCCACCAGCCGGGAACCCTCACGGTATTTCGCGGTCACCTCCTGCGCGCCGGCAGTTTTCAATCCCTCCTCAATCATCCCGTTGATCGCTTCTGCCATCTTCGGGTTGGCGAAACCGGCAAGTTTTGCCTCCGGATCGGTGAACGGAAGGGGAGTTATGGCGGCAAGTCGTTTCGCAAGCGCCTCCGCAAGGGCTTCTCCTTCGGCTGGAACGAAGATCGCAGAGGCGTTGATGCAGCTTCGACCGCCGTTTTCTGCGATGGAGGAGACCAGAACATCCAGAAAGTCGCGCCATCGCGCAATCTGATCATTACCGATGAGAACCTTGCTCCAACCCGGACCGTGTACCTGAACCGCCGGATTGGATGCATATCGCTCCACCGTGCTCTGATCCCCGAAGATAAGCGCGCGGCGACAGGTATCCATCACCGTCGCGCTTCCCTCATGATCTGTCGGGTAGAAAGAGAATGCCTCCGACGGGCATCCTGCCGCGATCATCGCCTGAATGATACGGAAGGGAGTCCAGGGCTCCTCTCTGCCGGGCTTGAGGACAACCGGAACTTTCAGGGGGATGGAGGGCATCCAGAGCGAGTTCACTCCCGGCGAGTTACTGGGCAGGACGACTCCCAGCGTTTCGGTTACGGCATAGAAGCTGACCGGAACGCCCGCCTGTTCCCCGACACCGTGATCCAGTATTCGCCACTCCAGACCGCGCGTCAGCCCGCGCAGAATCGTATTCATCTGCGTGAAGACCTGATGAATCTTCTGCATGTTACGACCAACCAGCGCATAAGGCATCCCGGTGGTGGCAGACAGGCACTCGATATAACTCTGCGGGGATTGAGACTGTCCGTTACCCAGCGGCAGTTCAGACTCCAGGAAGAGATCTCCAGCCTTCTCACACAGACGGATAAGCCTCTCTGTCGGAATGCTTTTCAACGATTCGCATGAAGCGTTGCGACTGTCGCGACGGATCATGCCTGCGTTCGCCTGACTCACCTGCGCGATGACGGCTCCTGTGCGGATGTCTTTCAGTTCTGTTTTATCAAGGCTTTCATAGACCTGTCCGCGACGAAGGATCGGTATTGAGTAAGGTGTCATCGCTTCCTCTCCGCGGATTTGACTCCGCCCACTGAGATCAACTGTCCAATGGTGCGCAGGTAGAGCGTGCCGTTGGCGACGGCGGGGGTGGCATGTGAGGCTTCTCCCAGAGAGATTCTCGCCAGGATATTAAAACGGTCTGACGCTTCCAGGACAACCAGTTCCCCGTGCGTGCTGACAGCATATATCTTGCCGTCAATCAGAATGGGCGATCCCATATAGTTTCCGCCGACCCGCTGGGACCAGACCGCTTCGCCGTTTTCCGCCCGAACGCAGGTAACGATGCCGCCGTCGCCCCAGAAGAAGAGGAGATCATGCAATGCGATCGGAGTGGGGACATAGGAGGTTCCTCGCGTGAGACGATAGAGCGTTTTTGGAGCCGTATTTCGCGTTCCGGGGCGCAGCGCTACCGTGAGGCGCCTTCCGCTTCCCTCGCCGGAAGTGGCGATTATCTTATCTCTGACGATGATGGGACTGCCGACGCACCGGAGGGTGAAGAGATTACCCGCCTCCCAGTTGATCTTTCCATTTTCTGGATTGATGCTTGTGACACCCTGCGCAGTGCTGCTGAAGATCACCTCTGCCGGGCTTCCCGGAGGCTGGTAAAGAATCGGCGTTGAGTAGGCAGTGGCGAGCGAGGGACGCTGTACTTCCCAGCGCGTTTTTCCGGTCTTTCTGTCCAATCCGTACAGACTTCCAGGACCGTCCTCCTGCTCCTTCGCCAGAATCAGCGTATCCCCGACAAGAATCGGGGAGGCTGCGCCGCCATGCTGAGTCTGGTAGGTTCCCAGGTTGCGTGTCCAGATATCCCGACCGGAGTGCGTTAACGAGGTGACAATAAAAGCGTCGTCCGTTGCCCAGATCGTATAGACCGCTTCGGCGTCTACCGTCGGAGTATAGCTGGCATAGCTGTTGAACTGGTGACGATGATCGGGTTTGAAGTCGTAGCTGCGAATCCAGAGCGTTTTTCCGTCTGCGGCGTTGATACAGATCAGATGGCGTTTTCCGGCTTTCTCTTCAGCGGAGGTGATAAAGAGGCGATTTCCCCAGAGGACAGGCGAAGAGTGTCCTTCGCCGGGGAGTGATATGCGCCAGTTATAGTCTTTCTCTGAAAACGCAACAGGGACGGTCTTCGCTTCGCTAATCCCGGTTCCGTTTGGACCGCGAAAGCGTGTCCACTCCTGCCCGCAGAGAGGCAGAGAGGAGATGATGAAAAGAAAAATACAGGAGAGAGAGAGTGGATAAGCAGCTTTCCATATAAGGCAGGCACGATGACGCAACAGCATCAGTAGACCCCTTCGATCGCCTTCTGCTCCAGCGCGCCGAACGGGCGAACCTCACCCACGCCGTCCCAGGGGAAGCGCCCCCAGGGTTCGCGTCTGATCGCTTCATCACGCTCCAGGAAGCGTGGCATGAAGAACTCTTTCGTCAGAGTCGTCAGTTCCACACGCCCCCACTGTCCATAGTCTACCGTTTTCGTGGTGTCGTTCGGATCTACCACGCGCAGCACGGCGCGGGGCTGGGGCGCGTGGTAGGTGATGCTCCACTGATCCTGCGGCGTGAGTGGACGGCTGCAGGCAAGCCCCATCAGCGTATTCCCGTAGGTCGGGACAAACTGAGCGCGATTGTCCAGCACCTCCTCCACCAGAAACCGCACATTCTGCGGCGTCATCTGCGTACCGCCACAGAAGACGCCGGTTATTCCCGCATCCGGAACGCTCAGCTTCTCGTCCAGACCTTCCAGCAGCTTGGGAGTGGTGAAGAGACAGGTGATCTTCCGGTTTTTTAGAATGACGGCTGCCTGCTCCAGACAGTGATCGCGATACCGTTTGGCGGTCTCGAAGTCTCTTTCAGCCAGAAGTCGCTTCACCCAGCGCGGATCAAGGTCTACATGGTGACATACTCCACCGCGATGATGCGCCAGATGCTCGATGGTTAGACGAAGACGGCGGGGGCCGGTTGGCCCGAACATAAGCCAGTTTGCGCCTCGCGGGAAGTATTTCTCGTCCAGCGTCTCCGAAAACTCCTCATAATCGCGCCAGTGGTCTTCCCAGCCGATGCGCTGTTTAGGCATTCCGGTTGTGCCGCCCGTCTCAAAGATATAGAAGGGGCGTCCGGTGTAGGCTCCGGGAATCCATCGCTCATTGGGTTCATCGCGGAGCCACTCGTCCTGAAAATGCGGGAAGCGGAGCAGATCCTTAAAAGTCTGCACCTCTTCCGCAGGATTCCACCCGGCTTTCGCGGCCCAGTCCAGCCAGAAGGGAGAGCCGGTCTCCGGGGAGAAGTGCCACTGAACGATCTCGCGGACATGCGCATCCAGTTGTCGCTGCGCCTGATCTATTGTATCCGTATTAGGTTCGATTGCCGTCATTCTTGTCTCAGGATTTACTCGCTGGAATCGAGGCTGCGGAGACCACCGCCTGTTCCGTCTCTTTCTGTGGGAAATACTTATCTATCGTCTCTTTCCCCGGCGGTTTCGTTAGCAGAGAAACCACAATCATGAGCAGGGCAGAGATCAACACCATCGGCATGACCGGGAGAAAGCCGTAGATGTAGACATTCACCGCTCCTCTCTGGAACATATCGCCCAGTGCGGGATATATCTGTACCAGTCTTGGGCTGCTCGGTGGCGTAGCAGGACGTGACCCGGTCGTGCCTGTTCCTGGCGTTGCCGCCTGTCCGAGCGCAGTTGCAGGGGGCTGAGCGGGCGTGACATTCATCTGTCCGGGCGGTCGAGAGCCTGTGCCCGGCGCTGCTGCCTGTCGCGCAGGAGCAGCTGCAGGGCGAGGCGCGATCTTCTCGGAAACATTGGTTAGATACCAGGTTCCCAGAACCGCAAAGGCGACCCATGCTGAAGCCGCCAGCGCGCCCCATTTGGTGGAGCGTTTCCAGAACAATGCGGCTAGCATAATCGGAGCGAGAGAGGCAAACCCGGAGAAGGCAAATCGTATTGCCAGTTCGAATATTCCTGCCTTATCTTTCAGCGCAAGGGCGATCACATAGGCAAGCAGCGCGATCAGAATGACAAAGATGCGTCCCGTCCATATCTGCGCCTTATCGCCGAACTTCTCTTTCCCTCCATAGTAGGCAAATATGTCTTCGGAAAACATTGTGCTAAGGGCGAGAATCTGGCTGTCGGAAGCCATCACGCAGGCCATAATTCCGGCTCCGAGAATTCCGGCAAGCAGATAGGGAACATTATCGGTCAGCAGGCGAATGATGACATCGTCCGACTCTCCGGGACGCAGTCCCGGATACTGCGAAGCCGCCACCACGCCCAGATAGACGGCAGGAACCCAGACCGCCATAATACAGATCGGATAGAGGATCACCGTCTTCTTGAAATGGCTGATCTTCTTTGCCGTCATACACATGATGGCGATGTGCGGAAACATGATAGAGGAGAGCGGAATGAACATATAGCTAAAGAACTCGGTCGGGAGTATGCGTTCCCGGCTAAGAAGCTGCGCCGATCCGGGGCTGGCTGCCAGTTTCTGCATGACACTATCGAATCCGCCCAGGCTGCGCGCGATCAGTATAAATGCGAATGTGCCGAAACAGAGGAACAGCACCGTCTGGAACGCGTTCACCCATGCGGTTCCGCGCATCCCCCCGAAGAAGACGTAGCTCATGACGACCAGCGCAACAATCGCCCCACCGACCTCATAACTGACCCAGTGCATGGTTTTCCCGTCGGGACCGATCAACGGTTTCCCATCGGGACCCATCATCGTGCTGATGCCTTCCAGTGTCTGTCCGCCTCCGATCACGCCGATGATGATATAGGGAACCAGCATGGCGGCGGTGATGGCGAAGATAAATGTTCCGATGCCGGAACACTCCCAGCGGTCGCGCAGGAACTGCACCTGAGTCATATGTCCGAAACGTTTACCAAGCGCCCAGAGCCGCGTTCCGATAAAGAAGATCGTCAAGGGTATGACCAGAGCAGAGGAGGTTGCCATCAGCGCGAAGACGCCGATTCCCTGCCGATATGCCAGCCCGGAGCTTCCCAGAATGGCGAATGCAGTCATGTTCGTTCCGAACAGTGAGAGCAGGAATACCGCAGGGCCAAGCCCCCGGCTGGCGACAAAGAAGTCTTCGCCGGAGGCTTTCCCTTTACGAAAGGCAAAGATGCCGATATAGAGCACCACACACAGATAGGCAAATACGATCAGCGCTGGGATCATGGAGTTGTCTCCTTCATAGCCATCACCTCTTCGTCGGTGACGTGCAGCGCTTTTTCCAGATCATGCGGCCAGGCATAACGGACGAGAATCGCCATGGTGAGTGAAGCCAGCAGGACGTAGCCGATATGGTAGACCATACCGATAGGAATCAGCCCGAAGATCAGGGTCTTATCTGTCCAGAACCAGAAGTCCTGATGCAGCAGGGCGACAACGATGATTAGTAGCGCAAGTCCCCATTTCATTGGAGTGTCATCCCTTAACTAGCGGTCTCGCCTGGCAAGCCTTTCAGGTTTATGGTGTTCATGGTAGGGGCAGAGAGCGACACGCTTTCCGGCGCGGCTCTTTGCCGATCTCGTTCGCGGAAGCTCTTTGATTCGCTTCTCAAATTGCGCCATCGTCAGAAAACCCTGCCCCGGACGGTTGTCGGATCGAGAGAGCAGAGAAGCCGTCTGCACCCTGTTATTCGATTTTGAGGCGGCGGAGGTCGGACCGATCGCATAGAGATGCGACATGGTCGCCACATAGAGCGTTCCATTTGCTACAACGGGCGAGGAGTAGAGAGGAGTCTTCATATCTATTTTGTTAATCTCCTTCTTCTCCTTACCGGCTGCCAGGATTATAATGTCTCCATCCTCCGTGCCGACATAGACTTTGTTGTCCACCACGAGCGGAGAACCCCAGATGTGGCTGCGGCTGTCGTAGACCCAGTAGGGCTGACCCGTCTCCGCGTCCAGACAGTGGATAAAACCGCTGAAGTCCGGGATGAAGACCAGCCCGTTATGGATCGCCGGGGTGGACATGGATCGGCGAATTTTATCATAGCTCCAGACCGTTGCGGTCTTTGTGGTGTCGCCGGTTTTAGTGGCGTCAATACAGACGAAGTTACCCAGTCCCTCTCCATGTTCCGGGTCCTGTCCAATGGGAACATAGACGCGATTCTTATAGAAGACCGGCGTCGCAATTACCTCGCTCGGTCCATCAAAGGTGGCGTATTTGAGCGGTTTCCCGTCTTTCACGCGATAGGATGGCGGGTTACAGTCGTATCGCCAGAGTTCCTTTAGCTCCTTGATACCGTCCTTCTCCACCGTCTCCGTCGAGAAGCCGTAACAGAAGCCGTCACCCCCTCCCAGTATGATCAGCCCTTTTCCGTCAATCGTTCCAAAGGCGGGCGAAGACCAGTTCGCGTGCAGCGTTCTGCCGGAGATGCCAAGCGCCTCCTCGCCGTGATATTCGCCGGTGTTTTTATTCAGGGCGACCAGCGTAGGAGCTTTGGGGTTAGGAATGTTGGTATGAGTCCAGTCAACCCCGTTTGAGGTGGTGACGATAACCAGATCGCCCGCGATCAGCGGACCGCAGTTTGTGATGTTATGTGGAAAGACGCCCAACTCTTTTCGCATCTCAAAGACCCAGAGAATGTCAGCGTCCTTCTCGTTCACGGCGACAGGAGGCTTGCCGGGTCCGGCAAAATACTGCCCCTCGTCTTTATAGGGACCGTCGTTGCCGTTAGCCATGCCATTGATATCTAGACACATCACCTCGCAGCGGTTGGTGACGATCCAGACCCGGTCTCCCTCCACTGCCGGGGAAGAGCAGAGACCGAGATACTCCCAGTCGCTGACCTTTCCGGTTCCGAGTTTGGGGACGGTCAACTGCCAGATCAACGCCCCGGTCTTCTCATCCAGACACATCAAGACTCCCCGGTCTCCCTTAATTCTGGGATCGCGCGGGGTTTCGTTATTGGTTCCGACGAAGACTTTCCCGGCTGCAATGGTCGGATTGCCATAGGTCTGCGAGCCAAGTTTTGCGACCCACTTAACATTCTTAGTGGTCGCCATATCAATCTCTTCGGTGTTGCCTTTGAACTCTCCGGAGGAGAAGTCGCTGACGATCCCGGTCTCAGAAGAGACTTTGTTGCGCGAGGAGTCGCGTCCCCACATGGGCCAATCGGCGGCAATGACAAAACAGGGAACCGCCAGCGTGATAGCGATCAGACCTACGGCGAACCAGCGAAGTTTGTGCATCAATATACCCTCTGTCGTCTGAGACCTGTACCGGACATCTACTTGTTCGGTGTCACGATGATGTTATCAATATAGACTTTGAAGAGACTCTGCGGAGTAAAACCATAGAAACCGGGGGATCCGCTTTTGTGCGCGTTTTTATGCGGAACCTCAATTGTCCACTGCTCCGGTTCCGGATCGCCTTTTTTCCAGGCTTTGGCGCGAACAATGCCGGAGCCGTCCTGGGCAACATCCACGCGGGTCTTCATGTGATACCAGACTCCCCTTTCCCACTTGAAGGGGACAGCCACCTTGATCCGCTCCTGATTGGAACTGACCTCCAGTTCCTGAGAGTTGCCAAGAAGCGTGATCTGATAGCGCTGGTTGATCAGCCCGATGGAGGACATGGTTCGGCGGCTGCCATCAGCGCGAACATCCGCCTCCATAGTATAGTTTTTGTCGTCAGGATGCCCGAAGAAGACTACAGCGCGCTGGAAGAAGATATTATCCAGCGTCTTTGCCAGCACCTTCTCGCCGTCTACTTCCCGTACCTCATACTTCATGCGCGCCCCGATCCATGGCAGGGGAGGATAAGAGAATTTTGCATTTGGTTCCGTCGTACTGGTTTCTGAAAGGTTGAAACCCTCAAAATCCTCTTTCAGGGGGATGTCTGGCAGAATGCGTCCCCGAATATATCCCTTAAGTCCGTTGATGTCCGCTTCGAACGCGCCTGCAGAGGGAAGCGTTTTTTCGGAGGCGACCAGTTCGCCCTTTTCATTGAATGAGGCGTCCATTTCTGATCGAACGCGCGCAGTCGGAGGAATGTACTTTGCCCACTTCGCATCGGTACTTTTGAACGTTTCGGTGACAAAACCGTTTGCGTCAATGCCCCGTATCGTGAACTTCACCTTCTCTCCGGGACGAATCAACACTTCGGCGGGAATGACCTGCAGCGCGGCGGTCTTTCCCGGAGCGGGATAGGATTCCGCCTTGCGCGGCGCGGGCAGTCCGGGATTGTTTCCCTTCTTGCCGAAGCAGTAGAGCTTTTCGGTCGTGAAAACATAGACTTTTCCGTTCCAGACCGATGGCGCCCCGATGCAGCGGCCGGCAAGCTGCACTTTTGCGAGTTCTTCCACGCCCGATTCGGTGGGACGCAGGATGAAGAACATCCCGTTCTGGATCGGCACATAGAGCTTGCCATCTGCATAGAGCGGGGAGGCATGAAGCTGATCCGGTCCCAGGCGGTGTTCCCAGAGCATTTTTCCGGTATCGGCGTCCACACAGTGAAGATAGCCGGTTTTTCCAACCTGATAGATGCGGTTGCCGACGATTACCGGGGAACTGGAGATCGTCTCCAGATTGTTGCGCCAGACCTCTGCGGTTGCCGGAAGAATGGGAGCGCCGGTCTCTGCAGGCTGCGGCTGCGCTTCGATATTAATGGCAAGCATACGACCCATATCGGAGGAGTCGAGGTTCTCATCCGCGTGAATGGCGATAGCCATATTCTTGTAGAGGATGATGGATGCGTTGACGCCCCCGGCAGACATCGGAAATCGCCAGATCGGCGCGCCGGTACGAGCATTGACACAGATAACATGCCCGCTGCCTTCGCCGGTATAGAAGACGCGTTTCCCGTCGCGCCAGGTGACATAGGGGCGTCCGAAGGAGTTGTCTTTGGGGGCAATTCCCGGACTGGATGCCCATGCTAACTGCCCCGTCTTTTTATCGTAGGCATAGAAGCGATCCAGCGCCGCGCTCTCGCCGCCCCAGTTGCTGGTAACGCTGCGGATGATGACCAGATCCTGCTCGATAACGGGGCTGCCGTTACGTCCATTCGGGAAGGTCAAACGTCCGACCTTCTCCATGAGCGAGTGACTCCACAGCAGCTTGCCGTCGCGGGAGAAACAGGCGAAGATGCCCGCCGCTGTCAGCGCATAGACATTGCCGGTCTCTGGATCAATGGACGGGCTGCCGATAGCGTAGCGGTCATAGGTGATATCGCTGAGGAAGTCGTTGAAGCGATGCTCCCAGATTTTTCGTCCGGTCTCGGCGTCCAGACAGAAGACAACCTCCTGAAGATCGGGGCCCTGTCCCTGATAGCCCAGTCCGTAGAGACGCCCGTTTCCTATGACGGTCGTACCGCCGCCGGATATGTCTACCTGCCACAGATGATTCGTCCCGCCGAGAGACCAGGTATCTGGCAGCCCTTTCTCCTGCGAGGTTCCGTTCTGGTCCGGACCGCGCCAGTTAAGCCATCCGCGAACCTCTGCAAACGCTCCCATTGCGAACGAAAGGAGTACGACGGCAAGAGTGCACCGGATGGTGAGCGACCTACGCATTAGCTTCTTCTCCTCCGTGATGCCAGTGTCTATCTGCCGCGAAGATCGAGACAGATCAGTTCCCCTTCCTGGCTTCGACAGTATAAAAGACCATTTGTCAAAACAGGGGGAGTCCAGGTTGTGCCGCGAAGAACCTGCGCAACGGCAAGCTCCGTATATTTGTCTGAAGCAGCCTGGACAAGAACCAGCGCGCCGCGTCCGGTCAGGCAGATCAGTTTGCCATCCGCAGCGATCAACCCTCCTTTGTCCATCCCGCGCATGCGCCAGCGTTCCGCGCCGGTTCGCCAGTCAACACACTTGAGCGTGTTTTCGTCATTGCCATAGAGAAACCCGTTGATTAAAACACTGGTGTTGAAGTGGTTTCTCATATTGCGGTTTTGCCAGATGACGGTCGGCGTTCCACCGCCCATCCGCAGCAGTGCGCCGCCTTTGTTATAGTTGGAGGAGATAAAGACAGTATCTCCCATAAAAACGGGGTCGGCAGCGTTGATATCGTACTGTGTCTCCCAGCGAAACTGCCAGAGGATGCGACCATTTGCCGGGGAGACCGCCACCAGTCCATAGGTGGTAAACAGAGCGATGAAGCGTTGACCGTTCAGAGTGTGCGCGACCGGAGAGGAGTAGCCTGCCCCGCTGGGCTGTGAACGCCACACGATACGCCCTGTGCGTTTGTCAACCGCCGTGCCCGCGCTCCCGACATTAAAGATGACAAGGTTCCCTTCGACAAGAGGGGAACCGGCAAAGCCCCATCGCGGTATCTCAGCGCCGATTTCACGCTGCAGATTCTTTGACCAAAGCACCTTGCCGTTGTCTGCGTTCAGGGCGTAGGCATGACCCTCGCGGCTGAGCGTGTAGACGGTGGAGCCGTCGAGCGTCGGGGTAGCGCGAGGACCGCTGTAGTCTCCGGGAGGACACGGATAGCGGTGCTGCCAGATTACGCGACCATTGTTCGTATCCAGGCAGTAGACAACATCCTGCCCCCCGACATTTCCCATCGTATAGAGGCGATTTCCGCGAATGGCGACAGAGGAGTAACCGACCCCAACCTGTGCAGACCATACCTTACGCGGACCGCCGTCGGGAAACCGCGAAAGGATCCCGGTCTCTGAGGAGATGCCATTGCGCTGTGGACCGCGCCACTGATGCCACTCTGCGGCAAGTCCGACCATTCCGAGCATGCTCAAACAGACAACAGAAAGAGCAGTTCCTGCCCGGAGCCATAAATAGCGTCCCTTCAAGATGTGTGAGAATGGCATTGCGTCGTTCTACTCTCCGAACCTACCGGCTGATGCTGGCAGAGCCAGAGCGGATATCGTAGCAGAAAAGCTGATCGTGATCGCGCAGATAGAGCTTACCGTCCGCGATGACTGGATGCGTCCAGGTAGTCTTTCCGCTTCGGTTGGGGGTATCAAAACGACCTTTCTCCACATATCCCTGATGGGTCGCCTGAACCAGCGCGATCGGTCCCCGCTCGCTGCGGGCATAGATGAATCCGTCGGCATAGCTGACGGAGCCTTTTCCCACGCTTCGATCTCGCCATGCGATCTCGCCCGTTTTCACATTCAAACAGGTCAGGTTGGATTCATCAAAACCGTAGAGATAGTCGCCGATCAGCACCATATTGCCGTGATGGTTTCGCATACTGCGCGTGAAGTAGACCTCTTCCGCCTTCATTCCGCTGGCAGTCTTGGTCAGCTTCACCAACCCTCCGCCGGTGTTATAACCGGAAGCGGCAAAGATCGAGTCGTTGACGTAGATCGGAGTGGAGCAGTTGGCAACTCCGTTAGCCGGACTGCTGTAACGCCAGGAGAACTTGCCGGACCCTGCCTCTACACCTACCACGCCGCCACTCATGAACTGAACATACTGCTTCTGACCCTGGATCGTGGCGATGATCACTGAGGAGTAACCTGCATCGTCGTTTCCGGGTATCTGCGCTTTCCAGATGACATCGCCTGTGGCTTTGTTCAGGGCAACTATTCCTGCGCTGGCGCCGCCCGGCGTTGCAACGACGCGATCCCCATCAACCAGTGGCGACTCACTGTAGCCCCATTGCGGAACGCTGCCGCCGAAATCGCTGACAAGGTTCTTACGCCAGAGGATTCTACCATTTGATGTCTCCATGCAGACCAGATCGCCGCTTGTACCGAGAGCATAGAGACGGGTTCCGTCTATGGTCGGGGTGCTTCCGGATCCATCATGCGCCTGACGCCCGATTCGATAGTTGGCAGCAGCGATGCGAACCGCCCAAACCTCTTTGCCCGTCTTTACATCTACTGCCCAGACAAATTCATCATTGCCGCGATAACTCAGTCCGTAGATTCTTCCACCGCTAACGGAGGGAGTCGAGTTTCCTCCTCCGATTCCCTGCGCGGTCCAGAGGAGCTTCGGTCCTCCCTCAGGCCAGCTTTTCAGAAGTCCGGTCTCTCTGGAGTGTCCGGTTCTCTCCGGTCCTCTCCACTGGGGCCAGTCCTGAGCGATAAGCGGAAGGCTTGTGAACAGGATGGAGAGGCAGAGTGCCGACAGAATTGTGCGTCCGACGTTGTGAAGAAGTTGTGATCCTGATGACAACGGATGACTCATCGTGAATCTCCTGGGGAATCGGGTTGATTCTGGTTGTTGTGCCCGTTCGAAATAGGTCGGCAGTTTGCCATGATGTGAAATACATGTGCAGAAACAGCCGAATCTTCCTGCCACCTTACTGAGTTCAGGCTCTACTGGGGCATGCCCCAGAATTCAATCCGGTCTCTGTAGAAACCTCCATTGGCTCCAATCCGATAGACCTTAAGACTGCTTCCAGGACCGAATACCGTGAACTGCTGCGCGGTCGTGCCTGTATCACGTCCCTGAATCGCTTTTGCGTGTCCATCCGCATAGTTAACGCTGATCTGCGCGTTATGTCGCGCCTGTGCAAGCTGTGCGCGAGGCTCATAGGGATCGGGACGCTCCGCCGGGAAGGGATGCAGCGCGACATTTCCATCATAGGTCATCACGGTTTCCGAGGGGGCATTGAGGGCAGCCAGTCGAAACGCGGAGGCGCCGGGAATGAAACCATTCTTAAACAGGGCATGATTAACCGCATAACTGGAGTAGGGGGGAGTTCCCTGGCAGGGCGCTCCGACCAGCGCAAGAATCTGCATCGCCTGCGGTTCGGAGGGACAGAGGGTAACCTGATCATTCTTCACATAGGGTTCAACCTGTTGGTAGAAAGTAGAGACGCAGGTTCCGGTGAAGTATGCGGACAGCGGAAAGGTCTCATCATAGTCCTGGACATACATCAGTGTAGCCAGTGCATACTGTTTGTTGTTGCTCAGACAGCTTGCCTGACGCGCCTTCTCTCTCGCCTGTGCGAAAACAGGAAAGAGGATGGCAGCCAGAATCGCGATAATGGCTATCACGACGAGCAGTTCGATCAGCGTAAAGGCGAGGCGGTGATGCCGTATTCGAGTATCTATGACGTTTCTCCTTTCCGGGACTTTCAGAATGGGTGAGGGCTGAGTCAATATCAAAATGGGTCGCCTGAAGCGAGGCAGAAAGTGTCTTTGATCGAAAGACTGACCCGTATAAAATCCATTATTCTATCGAAGTATTGATGCTATCATAACAGACGGTGAAACGCGGCGATTGTAACCGTCGCCATGCGTTATATACGTATAGATCAATCTGTACGTACCCGGTTTCACGGATTTTCTCTGAGAGGAGCGCATTATTTTGAGAAATGCTGCCTACAAATCGTTGATACTCACCGTTCTCTTTTTTTTCAGTGTTCCAGCATCGGGTTCAGATTTCTCTTCCTCACTTCGAGCCGCTCCTGCCAGAGAGATACACTGGCCCTCCTTTCGCGGTCCCGGTGGGGGAGGCGTTGTCGAAGGATTTTCGCTGCCGGTTACATGGAACGCCGACGACTCCGATGGGAAAAAGCAGGAGAACATTCGCTGGAAGACGCCTGTACAGGGGCTAGGGCACAGCAGTCCGGTGATCTGGGGTAATCGCATCTTCCTGACCAGTTCCATCAGCGGACAGGAGAAGCCGGAACTGAAGGTGGGTCTCTATGGCGATATCGCGCCGGTGAAGGACGAAACGGAGCATCAATGGCTGCTCTACTGTCTGGATAAGAAGACCGGGAAAATCCTCTGGCAGCGCGTTGTCCACAAAGGCGTTCCCAGAGTGCAGAGGCATCCCAAATCTACCCATGCCAATCCATCAGTAGCGACGGACGGGAAGCATGTGGTTGCGTTTTTCGGCTCCGAAGGACTGTTCTGTTACGACATGAACGGCAGAATGCTCTGGAAAAAAGACCTGGGCGTGCTGGATTCCGGTTTCTTTATGGTTCCCACCGCGCAGTGGGGATTTGCCAGTTCGCCGGTTATTTTTGATAACCGGGTCATTGTACAGTGCGATGTACAGAAAGGCTCTTTCCTGGCTTCTTTTGATGTGAAAACCGGGATAGAGATATGGAGAACCGCGCGTGCCGATGTTCCTACCTGGGGAACGCCTGCCGTTCATCGGGACGGAGATCGAACGCAGATTATCGTTAATGGCTACCGGCACATTGGCGGCTACGATTTTCAGACGGGGAAAGAGCTATGGAAGCTGACGGGAGGCGGAGACATTCCTGTTCCCACTCCGGTGGTTTCGCATGGCTTGATCTTCATCACCAATTCACATGGCAGAATGTCTCCCATCTATGCCATTCGCGTCACAGCAAGCGGCGACATCTCTCTGAAAGAACAGGAGACATCCAATGAACATATCGCCTGGTTCGAGAGACGAAACGGAGCCTATATGCCGACTCCCGTTGTCTATGGCGACTATCTGTATGTCCTTCGGGATCATGGCGTGCTTGGCTGTTATGAGGCGAAGACCGGTAAATTGATCTATCAGGAGCGCATTGGAACCGGACGAACCGGTTTTACCGCCTCTTCTGTGGCTTCCGATGGGAAGGTTTTCTTCACCAGCGAAGAGGGAGAGATCATCGTGGTTAAAGCCGGTCCCCGCTTCGAAGTGCTGGCGAGAAACGCGATGGGCGAAGTCTGCATGGCGACGCCCGCCATTTCGGAGGGGACTCTCTTCTTTCGCACACAGGGGCATCTGGTCGCTGTCGGCGAGAAACGTTAAGCGGTCTATCCGATCCCGAAACGTCGCTGCCATTCTGGACGCCGGGAGAACTGTTGAATTACCAGAATACCGATGATGTCGTGCAGGCTGTGAACGATCATCGGGTAGAGCAGGTTCTGCGTTCTGGCATAGAGAAGCCCGAACCATAGACCTTCCAACGCCGTCCAGAGCAGCAGGCGCAGCAGCGGTCTTGTTCCCATATGCGCCAGGGTGAAGAGCGCGATTGCTGCGGGAAGCCCAAGATGGTTCTGTGCTATTCCGCGAAAGAGAAGCTCTTCCCCTGCGCCTGCAACGATCCCCGCGCCTATAACTTCCACCGGGGAGAGCTTGCCGAAGATACCTTCCAACGTTGAGTATATCTCTCGAACAAAGGCGCTTCCTGCGGTGAGCATGTGCAGCAGAAGAGTCAGACCGTCTATCAATCCGACAACAGTCAGTGCCGCGAGAGAGAGCAGAACTGCTTCCACAGACGCCTGAATTGAGACGTTCGTCTGCAGGATCGCTGTCAGCAGACCGGAAACGATCAGCAGCGAACAGAGAGTGATGATCTGTCCGGTTACGGTTTTTTTTGCATAGAACAGCACACGCAACTCCTGTCTGTATCTGTGTCAGCGTTGACAATCCATCCTTGATTGTTATACACTGGAGCAGGTTGTTTTATCAGGTTATTCTGTTTTTAAAGAATACCGACAGTAGCCAGTAACAGGATCTCTGCACCAACACTGCATGAACATGCTTCCCGCCGATACTTCTCCTGCCAACCGCCTGCAGTTTCGCTCTGCCAACAGCCATTGCGAAAGGGGATCGTCGCTATGTTTCGACCCGGTATGTTAAGCGATGTTATGTCTGCGCGCTTGATGATTCTGACCGTAGCTATCCTCCTTGTTGGAGCCTCTTCGATTCTCGCACAGAATCGTACGGATTCCAAAGCGCCGTCTCGACCGCCCATCGCCCCGGAAAAGTTAAACGCAATCAAGGATCAGCAGAAAAATCCGCCACCGATGCCGGAAAGCGCTCTTCCCGATTATCGCGGCCGTGGAGATACCCGTTCTTCGCGAGAGGCACGACAGGATAACCAGTCGCTGGCTCTTTTTGGATACAACTACTTTTATGCGGCTCGACAGGTGATAGATGCGCGAATCGCGATGATGAACCAGATCGTGAAGAGCGTTGCACAGTTGAAAACGGGCGAAAAGACCCCTAAGCCGGAGGAGGAGAAGACATCACAGACTCGCTCGCTGAAGCCGCCGACGCGGGAGGAACTGGACGCGCTGATCGGACTTACCGATCAGCAAAAGCAGGACCTCATGATCCGAAAGCAGGCGAATAGACTGACGGAGGAGGAGAAACGGAAATATCGCCTCCTTCTGTTCCCGGAGGAACTGGAAGATACCTCTCTATCAAAAGGCGACCCATCTCCAGACCCGACAGCTAACCTGACCGAGCCGCAAAAACAGGACCTGATACAACGTTTCCAGCGCAATATGCTGACTCCGGATGAGTTAACCCGATATAAAACCTTTCTAGATAACCTTGTTAAAAAGAACGGCAGCGGAAACCGCTCCAACGCGACTCAGATAGAGGAAGACGATTCCACTCCCCCTCGCAGAAATCGAACGGATAGAAGAGTCGGCAATCAGGAGGCGGAAGATACCCCGGCAGAGGATGTGAGTTCTGTTTCTTCGGTGGATGCCTATCGTCAGATCGCCGATCCTCTCTCCACCGTTCTACAGCAGGTGGTCGCCAGCGTTCCTACCAATTATCAGCTTTCCGGCGGCGACTCGCTTACGATCCGCTACTGGAGTCCCACGATGAACTTGAGGGAACTGACAGTTGTGGTAGACCCGACGGGAGGAATCACGATTCCGGACCTGGGGCGAATCATTGTGCGCGGGCAGACGCTGGCGCAGGCGGAAGAGGGGCTTCGCGGTCGCCTGCGCCGCTCTTTTCGGGATGCGGATGTCTCCCTCGCTCTGAAGGAGCTTCGAACCATTCCCGTTACCATCAGCGGGGAGTCCTACTATCCGGGAACCCGACAGGTTCCGGCGATTGCCACCGCCTTCAATCTTATTTATGCGACCGGCGGTCCCACCGCGAATGGATCGCTGCGCCGTATCGAGGTGCGTCGGCGCGGGCGTATGATCGCCACACTGGATATGTATAAGTTTCTCATCACGGGCGATCAGACGGCGGATATTCAGCTGGAATCGGGGGATGTCATCTATATTCCCGGAAGATATGGCAGGATTGCCGTGCGGGGAGAGGTGCGTCGTCCGGCGATCTATGAACTGCTGGACAGCGAGACTCTGCCGGATGCCATTCGCTATGCGGGAGGCGCGAACCCTTCTGGCGTGACTCAGCGCGTTCAGGTGACAACTCTACAACCCGGCAAATCCCGGTTGATCAAGGATGTGGATCTCTCTGCGGCGCAGAGAGGACAGCCGGTTCCTCTCTATGACGGGGATACGGTGGATGTCTTCTCGGTGCGCAGCACACTCGTGAATAAAGTGACCATTGAAGGGGCGGTGGATCAGCCAGGGGAGTACGCAATTACTCCGAACATGACCGTCTCTGATCTGGTGCAGCGCGCGCGCGGACTTCTGGAGGAAGCGTATCCGACCCGCGCCGACCTGTTCCGGTACAATCCCGACAACACGTTAACTCTGATTCCGATCAATCTGGAGAAAGCCTTAAGACAGGATCCTGCGAATAACATCTCCCTCCTGCGGTGGGATCGCCTGCATATCTATACGCGGGAAGAGGTCGCCTGGACGGGGCAGCGTGAGGTGAAAATCCTGGGCGCGGTTCGGCGACATGGAATCTACTATCGCAGCGATAATATGCGGGTGATGGACCTGTTGATTCAGGCGGGCGGAACGCTGCCGGAAGCGTATGAAACGCGCGCGGTTCTGCTGCATCAGCGTCCTGACGGTACCTATGAATATGATTTCATCAATCTGTCTGAGGCGCGCAGCGATAATCCGAAACATAATGTCCTGCTGCAGGATCGCGATATTCTGGCGATCTACCGGCAGGATGAGGCTCGCTTCACGCCTGATCCAACCTTCAATATTCAGGGGGAGGTCGTCTCACCCGGCATCTATATTCGCGGCAAGGGAATGCGCCTCAGCGATGCGATCTCGCTGGCTGGCGGACTGAAACCGAGCGCAAGCGCACAGATACTCATTGCGCGGGCGCGCAGTTCCAACACAACGCCTCCCATCCAGAGCGTATACTCTCAAGCGACGAACACCTTCACGCCAGATCCGGAGATAGAGGAGGGTGACCTGATCACCATTCAGGGACGGGGCGACTTCCGGGAGAGACCGGCGGTAGTAACCGTCTCTGGCGCGGTGAACCATCCCGGGCCGGTGATCCTGAACGGTCCCCGGGTGAAGCTTTCAGAGGTCATAAATCAGGCGGGTGGGCTTCGACCGGAAGCTTTCCCGCAGGGTGTAGAGTTTTATCGCAATCCTGCCATTCTGGCAACACAGTCTCAGAAACAGATTGCCGATGTCATCTCCAAACTGAGCGATCTGCTTAACGAAAGCCAGTATCGGCGGGAACTGGCTCGTTCTGACATAGATCGTCTGAAGGCGGCGGGGCTCGCGGCGCGTGCCGGCACGCCGGTCAATATCCCTGGAACAAGCTCCTCGTCATCTGATCAGGGGCTTTCCGCGGCAGTGGCAGCGCGGGGAACATCGAATCTCTTCAATCGTGAACTGGTATCTGCGCCGCGCACCTTAACCACAGAGGACCTGCAGCCGAAAGGAAATGTCGCCATCAATCTGATTGCCGCGCTGGAGAAGCCGAACAGCGAGGACGATATCATCATGCTGGACGGGGACAGCGTCAATATACCTGAAAGGCCGACAACGGTACAGGTTATCGGCGCGGTCTTCCATGCGCGCGGCGTACTCTATCGGGAAGGGGCCAAACTCGATTACTACATTACGCAATCCGGCGGGTATGCTCCAGATGCTGCCCGGGACAGAGTGCTGGTTATTCGTCTGGGCGGCGGCTTAACGCCTATCAATAAGGTGAAGAGTTTTCAGCCGGGTGATGTAATCTTGATCCCGACCCAGGTTCTGGCGGCAAAGCTCTCTACGCGGAGCAGCGATATTGACAACATCTTCCGCAATATCACCAATACATCCGTGATCCTGCTGGTTGCGAAGAAGCTGCTGGGATTGTAAGCTTCTTCCGGTCGTCCGTCATCTTCTTTTCTTCTCAAGCGGAAGATGGCGGACGATTTCATGTCTGGCTTTCTTATCGGGATCAACGATTCACCCGAACCTCTCGCCTTGACGCTCCAGAGGAGAATGGGTATACTTTGAGATACGTTGTGACCGGTAGAAATGCCGTTCCAACGACCATCTGCATACCTTTCAGGGAAAGCATATGCCGCGTGTCTCCGTCGTAACGCCTGTCTACAACGGCGCAAAATTTATTGCCAATAACATCCGCTCTGTCCAAGCCCAGACATTTCGCGATTTTGAGCATATTATTGTGGATGACTGCTCCAGGGACAACACCACGGAGATCATTCGTCAATTCCCATCCGTGCGTCTGATTCAACTGGACAAAAATGGCGGTCCGGCGCGCGCGCTGAATCATGGCTATCGCGCCGCAGCCGGTGAGTATTTCGCCTGGGTAAGCGCCGATGACGGATACCTGCCGAACTATCTGGAGCGCGCCGTGTCCTATCTGGACAGCCACCCGGAGGCGGTTTGCGTCCATGCCGCGCACTACTTTGTGGATGTGGAGGGCAATGTTCTGATGGAGCGATGCTTTCAGAATATAGACCCGCTGCGCCCGTTTGATGTTCTGATGCGCAATCCGGTCAATGGCTCCTCAACGATGTTTCGTCGTCAAATCTACGAACAGTTAGGCGGTTTTAACGAGGAGCTGATCGGCACGCCGGATTCAAATATGTGGATACGTATGTGCGGTGTCGGCAAGGTCGGTTATATTACGCAGGTCTCTACCTTCTGCACGCGCCATCCAGGGCAGGACAGCCGCGTTCGCTCACATCTGGTGACGGAGAATCAGAAGTGGATGGCGGAGGAGACGGTCCGGCAGTTTGGCGTGGAAGCGCTGCTCCCGCTGGACTGGCAGGGAGAGAGAGAGGGAGCAAAAGCGGAGGCGGCAGGCTGGTTTCTGTTGGCACAATCTTGTGCTGGAACCAGTGATAACAGTCTGGCATCCGTCTGGGTAGAACGTGCTCGAAAGCTCGATCCGGGTAATCCTCGATATAAGCTGTGGGGAGCGTTGCTTCCCCGAATTGGCGCGGTAAAGTTCTGGATCCGGGGACGCATCGCTCCCTGGGCGATCCAATATCGCGGTTCACAGTCGAAGCGAGCAGGACGCAACGTCTATCGGATGATCGAAGAGACCGGACATACTCCGGCGGTGATGAGCGACGATAGAAAGGTTCCTGCGCCGTGAGAGCTTTGATACTGGGCGGGGCGGGAATGCTCGGGCATAAGCTCTGGCAGCTTTTGCGATCGCGCATGACCACCTATGTTACCCTTCGGCGACCTTTCAGCGCCTGTGCGCGCCCTGGGCTTTTTGAAGAAGAGTTCACAATTGACAATGTGGATGTAACAGATCCACACGACCTGCACCGCGCCTTTTCAATGGCTCGTCCGGATGTGGTCTTTAACGCTGTCGGCATCATCAAACAGTTGAAACAGGCGCACGATCCGGTAACCAGTATTACTATCAATGCGCTCTTTCCACATCAGTTACGATTGCTGTGCGCAGCGTGCGGCGCAAGGCTGATCCATATCAGCACCGACTGCGTCTTTTCCGGGAAGAAAGGCGGCTATACCGAGCAGGATATTCCAGACCCGGAAGATCTGTATGGTCGCACCAAACTTCTGGGAGAGGTCTCCGCGCCGGGAAGCGTGACGGTTCGCACCTCAATGATCGGGCGGGAACTGGAGACGCGATCCGGGCTGATAGAGTGGTTTCTTTCTCAGAGGGGCGGACAGGCGCGGGGGTACCAGCGCGCCATCTACACTGGTTTCACGACCCTGGAACTGGCGCGCGTGCTTGCATTCATTGCAGAAAAACAGCCCGAACTCTCCGGGGTCTGGATCGTCTCCAGCGATCCCATCAATAAATACGAGCTTCTGGCGATGGTGAACCGCATATACGGACTGGATATCTGTCTGGAGCCGGATACCAGTTTTGTCTGTGACCGCAGTATGAACTCCTCTCGTTTTCGCGAAGCGACCGGCTATCGTCCGCCGTCCTGGGCAGACATGATTTGCGAAATGTACGAGGATCCGACGCCCTATGATGCCTGGAGGATAACCGCGTGAGTCTGGATGGAAAAACCGTTGTGGTGACCGGGGGAACCGGGTCGCTGGGCAAGGTGCTGGTTCGACGGCTGTTGAGCGGTGAGATGGGTCGTCCGCGACGTATTGTCGTCTTCTCCCGCGATGAAGCCAAACAGCACGATATGCGCCTTCACTACATGAATGTGGTGGCGGCGACCGATGAGATCGTCTACAGGAATTTTGAGGAACTGCTGGCGTTTGTTATCGGCGATGTGCGCGACTATCATGCCGTCGCCTCGGTGCTGCGAAATGCCGAGGTGGTCTTTAACGCGGCGGCTCTCAAGCAGGTTCCGACCTGCGAATATTTCCCCTTTGAGGCGGTGCAGACCAATATCGGGGGGCCCGAGAACATCGTTCGCGCCATCCGCGAGAATCACCTGCCGGTCGAAACGGTCGTCGGTATCTCTACGGACAAAGCCTGCAAGCCCGTGAATGTCATGGGAATGACGAAGGCTATTCAGGAGCGAGTGTTTATCACAGCTAACCTGACCTGCCCGAACACACGCTTTATCTGTGTTCGTTATGGCAACGTGCTTGCCTCTCGCGGGTCGGTGATCCCGCTGTTTCATGAACAGATTCGCAGCGGAGGACCGATAACGATCACGACTGAGGATATGACTCGCTTCCTTCTCAGCCTGGATCAGGCGGTGGATACGATCTTTGCGGCTGTGAGGGACGGGAAGCGCGGCGAGACCTATATCCCCCGCGTTCCCTCCGCCCGGGTGACGGATATCGCCCGCGCGCTCATCGGAGACAGAAAGATCGAGGTGAAGATCATCGGCATACGTCCCGGAGAGAAGGTGGACGAGATTCTAATCTCGGATGAAGAACGATACCGCACGGTGGATCGTGGCAGCTTTTATGCCATTCAGCCTATTCTTCCCGAAATTCGCGCCTATGGAGAGAAGCTGGCGAACCTGCCAGGAGAGTACAGTTCCGGAACTGAAACCATGAGTTATGAGGACCTATGCGCACTGTTGATTCGTCAGAAGCTTCGCCTGGAGGATGCGGTCGCCGGAGAGGGTGAACTGCTTCGATGAAAGTCGTCACCGTTCTGGGGACGCGCCCGGAGATAATCCGGCTTAGCCGTGTGATAGAAAAGCTGGATCGGTTATGCGATCATGTGCTGGTGCATACCGGACAGAACTACGACCCGACATTAAGCGATGTTTTTTTTCGAGAACTGGACGTTCGAACTCCTGACCACTTTCTGGAAGTGCGCGGCGACTCGTTCGGCGAGCAGGTCGGGCAGATTCTATCGCGCATTGAGCCGATCCTGCGCCAGGAGAAGCCGGATAGGCTGCTGATTCTGGGAGATACTAACAGCGGGCTTGCCGCCTTTGTCGCCAAACGGATGGGAATCCCGGTCTATCACATGGAGGCCGGAAACCGCTGTTATGATGACCGTGTGCCGGAAGAGGTCAATCGCCGGGTGATAGACCATAGCAGCGATATCCTTATGCCCTATACAGAAAGAAGTCGCGCCAATCTGCTGCGCGAAGGGATCGCCTCGCATCGGGTCTTCGTGACTGGCAATCCGATTCTGGAGGTCATTCAGCATTACGAGCCGCGAATCGCGCAGTCGAAAGCGTTAGGCGATCTGGGGGTGGAACCCGGCAAATTCTTTCTGGTCACCATGCACCGCGCGGAGAATGTGGACATTGAAGATCGGCTTCGAGCGCTCACCACGGCTCTGGAGCGGCTTCAGAGCGAATACGGTTTTCCCATCCTTTGCAGCCTTCACCCGCGGACCCGTAACAAGATGGAGGCATTTGGACTGAAGACCGACAACGAGCAGGTGCGTTTCTTTGCTCCACTGGGCTTCTTCGATTTCATTGCCCTGGAGAGGTCGGCATTCTGTGTTCTGAGCGACAGTGGGACGGTGCAAGAGGAGTGCTGCATTTTTCAGGTCGCGAATGTGACGATCCGGGATGTCACCGAAAGACCGGAGACGGTTGAATGCGGCAGCAATATGTTGAGCGGAGCAGACCCGGACCACATTCTAACCTGTGTACGAACGGTGTTGGATCAGCGGCGTGAATGGACCGTTCCGACCGAATACCGGGAGAGACAGGTCAGCGATACCGTGATGAAGCTGCTGCTCGGATATCGTTTGCCTCATTCGCTGACTGGATAAGTACACCATCTAACAGGAGTGAAACAGTTGAAAGCGCTGGTTACCGGCGGGGCAGGCTTCATCGGATCGAACGTTGTCAAACTACTGCTGGAGAGAGGCGCGGAAGTGACGGTATACGATAATCTCTCTACCGGCTACCGCAGCAATGTTCTGACGGACCACGTTCGCTATATCGAGGGAGATATTCTTGACCGCGACCTGCTCGAACAGGCGGCTTCCGGCACGGAGGTGATCTATCATCTGGCGGCGTCGGTGGGGAACCTGCGTTCGATCCGTGATCCCGTCGCCGACAGTATGGTGAACGTGATCGGAACAATCAACGTGCTGGAAACAGCGCGCGCTGTCGGGGCGAGAAAGGTGGTCTACTCCTCTTCTGCGGCGATCTTCGGGGAGTTGAAGCTCCTGCCTATCCGTGAGGACCATCCCATCGAACCAGACTCTCCCTACGGAGCCAGCAAACTCGCCGGGGAGAAGCACTGTCTCTCCTATCATAAGATTCACGGGCTTCAGATCGTCTGCCTGCGCTACTTCAATGTCTACGGCATCCATCAGCGGTTTGATGCTTATGGCAACGTTATCCCGATCTTTACGACCCTGCTGCTGAAAGGGGATCGTCTGAACATCTATGGCGACGGCGAACAGACCCGCGACTTTATCAATGTCCGCGATGTGGCGCGAGCCAATGTGCTGTCAGGGGAATCGGAGACCGTGAACGGAGCTTTCAATCTTGGCAGCGGGACCTCCATCACAATCAATACGCTGGTGCGCCTGCTGGAGGAGGCTTCCGGGTTGAAAGCCGACTATGTTCATGCGCCGCGCCGTCCGGGCGAGGTTCTGCACAGTCTTGCGGACATCCGCGCCATCGGGGATGCTCTCGGATTCTCTCCCGAAGTGGAGATAAAGAGAGGGCTGCAGGACTATGTCGCCTGGATGCGGACGGAACTGAATCTCCGCTAACGCTCCTCTTAAGTAAAAACGCATGAAAGAACCTTTTCTCCATCGCGCTATGACCAGTGTCCGCCGTAGAATGAGTCTGCGCGTGCAAAAACCTTACACCACGCATATGCCCGTGCTGGCGGCGCTCCCGCGACTGACTCGCGTAGAGAGGGTGTTAGAACTGGGATGCGGCGATTTCAGCACGCTAACCTTCCTGGATCGCGATATGTACCCTGATCTGCAGAGGATACACTCCTGGGAAGATGACAGGGAGTGGATGGAGCGCGTTCAGTCGGTTGTCGGGGATGACCCGCGAATCAGCATGGAGTATATCGAAGACTGGGAAACAAGTCTGAGAGCGCGGGATATGTCGGAGTATGATCTTATCTTCGTGGATAATGGCAGGCAGTTTCATGAGAGAGCCGCTACCATTCGCACAGTGATGGAGAGAGCCGTCCCGCGTAATATCGTCGTCATTCATGATTTTGAGTTTACGACATATCGGCTTGCCGCGCAGCCTTCACCGCATCGCTACGCATTCTCCGTCTTTTTTCCACATACCGGAGTCGCATGGCAGGGAGACCGCCTCGACAGACGCCGCCTGCAGCAGATAAGCCGCATCATTCAGGAGAACGCGCAGACGGTTTTGCCCGATCAGGTGGAGATCTGGGCGAAGCTCTTCGAAGGGGTCGCTCTTCCAGATGCACCGTCGCAGGACAGTATCCGGCATGAAAGCTAAGCGTCTGTTACGTTTGGTCGGTCTGTTGTGTCGGGGGTATCTGCCGGTTGGCTTCAAAGGGATGGCGCACTGGTCAACCGCGCTGCGCTGGCAACCGCGTGTCCGCTGGGGATCGCTCTGTCTGGTAGAGGGGAGAGTTCTGCTCTCCACCGATCAGGGAGGCTCCATTCATCTTGGTAGAAAGGTCTACCTGGCGGAAGAGGTCAAAATCCGTACATATGGCGGGTTCGTGGAGCTTTGTGACGGCGTAGCGGTGAACTATCAGACAATTCTGCTGGGACCCGGCAGGATCACCATCGGGCAGGGAAGTCTGCTCGGACCGCATGTCATTATCGCCGCAGGCAATCACGGATATGGCGGGGAAATTCCCATCCAGCAGCAACCCTATACCGGGATCGGAATTACGGTGGAGGAGGATGTCTGGATCTGCGCCAATGCCTGTATCACAGATGGAGTCACACTGGCGAAAGGAACGGTGGTGGCGGCGGGAGCGGTCGTGACGAAGAGCACAGAACCTTATTCCATTGTGGGCGGGATTCCGGCGAGAGTGATCGGGTATCGCGAATCGCGTTCCTCTTCCGGTCAGGCTGCAGTCTCATGAGTTCCTCAACCGACCCGACGGAGAAGCCGGAGGCATCGCTTCGCGCACTTGCGGCACGAGGCGCGCTCTGGGGCGTGGCGGTCAATGCAGTCGCCGCGCCGTTGAATCTGGCGGTGACCGGGTACGCGCTTGCGAAGATGGGCGCGGAGATGTACGGCGCGTTCGCGCTGATTGCCGTCTTCGGCAACTATCTACGGGTTGGCGACTTCGGACTCTCCGCCGCATTCTCCCGCACGGTTGCGGAAAGGCTGGCGCATTCAGAGATCGGTCGGCTGGAGCGTTCGCTCAGTTCCGTTACCACGCTCATTCTGATATCCGGTCTGCTGCTTTGTGGCGCAGCCTGGCTTCTGCGAGACCCGATTCTCTTCTCACTCTTTCGCATTCCGTTGATCTATGGCGATGATTCGCGCTCCTCGTTCGGGTTGATGCTTGTCGCGACGCTGATCGCGCTGATCTCACCCTCCTTCTCATCCCTGCTCATCGGAGCGCAGCGAACAGATCAGGAGAAGAAGATATCCGGCGTCGTACACATGATCCAGGCGGTCGGGATCGCGGCGGCGGTCTTCTTTCAGTTCAATTTAATCGGGCTGGCGGTGGCGTACCTCTCCGCCAATCTACTCGGTCTGGCATTCTATATAATCGTGGCGCGAAGGACTCTGCCGCAGGTGCGTCTTCGTCCGTTCACAGGCATAGACTTTTCGGAAGCCGGTCATCTGATTCGATTTGGCGGGGGATTCCAGCTGACGCAGACCACCATGCAGATGATGACTCAGATGGATCGCCTGTTCATCGGTCACTATCTGGGGGTCGCGCTGGCGGGAAAGTATGATGTGGTGGTGAAAGCGCTCTACACCGTCCATACGGCAATGAGCCAGCTTCTTGCGCCACTCTATCCAGCCGCCGCGCGTTTAAATGCGGTGCAGCGCACAGAGGAGATAAGGGAGTGGATACGTAAAGTATCCAAACTCTATACCGCCATGGCGACCCCAGTCTATGGTCTGATCTGTACCGGCGCGCCTGCAATCGTTACGGCGTGGATTGGAAGACCGGAACCGCGCATTGCGGAGACTCTCGCCATCCTGACAGCCGTCCAGGCATTCAACAGCAGCAATGCAGCCGGATATCACATGCTCCTGGGAGCAGGAAGACTGCGCCCGGTTCTGATTGGAACGCTGATCTCTGCCGGAGCAGGGCTGATGCTTGCCTGGAGCGGCGTGCTGACAGTAGGCTATTATGGCGTGGTTGCCGCCCATGCCTTCGCAATTTTGATCCTGTTTCTCTGGGTTGCCGTCAGCGTTCAGCAGGCGTTTCAGACATCGGTCTGGGAGCAGATTAAAATGGTTCCCGTTCCGCTGGCAGTTGGCATGGCGGAAGGGCTTGCGCTGACTCTGCTGACCCCTGTCATCGGTTCCTCGCGGATGGGTATTCTGTCGCTGGCTGTACTGCTTTCTGTATGCGGGCAGGTATTCCTGTGGATGATTCCCTACTTGAGTGCAGAGGATCGTCAACTCATCTATCGGTTCCTGCGCTGGCAGCCGCTGCGAAAAATGGCAGCGCGTATCTCTCCAGTCTGAATAATCTACCGTGAAGCGAATAGACGGAAATCCATGTCAATTCGAAGGCTAAATACACATACGCCGCGCTATATACGGGCTATCCCGCTGGTGACCGCGCTGGCGGCTGGATTGATCGCCTATATCGTCACCCTGTTTATCCCGAAAGTGTTCCGCTCCGAAGCCACCCTCTATTTTCCCATGTCGGGAGATATGACACAGGGGGCGTTAGGCACGCTTGCCAACCTGACTCGTCCCGGTTCTGTGATGGAGAGAGGCGGAGCGGTGTCTCTTTTCGGCGGGATGCTGGTTTCGCCGCAGGTGGCAACGGGGCCACAGACCGCAATTGCCGTGTTGGCGAGCGCGCGCTGCCGGGAACGTGTCTGCGACCAGTTGCGGCTTCCCGCAAAGTGGAATCTCCCGCGTGGCAAAGCGCTTGAAAAACTGGAGAACAGCGTTACCTTTGGAGTGGATAAAAATGGCTTGCTTGCCATGCAGGCGGATGATAGAGACCCGAATCTGTCCGCAGAGATCCTTGACAGTTATATCGCGACGCTGGGAGAACTGGCAAAGGAGTTAAGCCTGAACGTCTCATATCGCAACCGGATTTTTCTGGAGAGTCGTCTGAATCGTGCGCGCCTGCGACTGACGGAGATCGAGAGGAAGATGCTGCTCGCGATGGAGAATGACCCGAATCCGGAGTTAATTGCGGGATCCGGGAAAGCGGGGGAGGCTCTCATTGATCTTGAAAGCGAGCGAAACCGGGCTAGAATTACACTGGAAGGCGTGGAGGCGCAGTTAGAGTGGCAGCAGAATGTGATGAAGACGCTGGATAACGGCGCGCAGCTGCCATCAAACTCCACGATTGCGCGCGCTGAACGTACGCGAGTCCGTGAACTGGAGGCGGAGTTCGCAATCATCAAGATCCAGTTCGGTCCGGATAATCCACGCTATCGCACGGTTGAAGGGGAGTTGAAAGCGGCGCGTGAACAGTTGCGCCAGGAGATGGAGCGCGTTGCTGGAGCCGTAACGAAGGGAGTTGCGCCGGAGGTTATCGGTTTATGGTCGCAGCGCGCCAGTCTGGAGGCGCAGGTAGAGGGACTGGATCGCGCCTTTCGGCAGATCGGTCAGCGTCTCTCCAGCGTTCCACGCAGGCAGCTAGAGCGCGAACGCCTGCAGCGCGAGATGCGATTTACCACCGACCTGGTCGGGATGCTGGAGATTGAGACAGAGCGCGCCCGCATTGCCGAAACCCGTGACGCAACCGCCTATCAGGTCGTGGATAATCCAGAACCGCCGGAGGAGCCGTTCTGGCCGCGGAAGCTGTTTACCAGCGGTCTGGCGGCGGTCGCCGGATTCTTTCTGGGGCTTGCCTTTCTGACCTATCTTGCGCTGCGATCCACTGCAAGCGAAGAGGCGAAGGCTGCCTGATATGGTGCCATCGCTTCCGAACCGTGAAGAGACCTCTTCCGCCTTTCGTGGAAGTGATATGGTCTATGCGCTTCTGCTGCTTGCGCTGCTTGCCGTCGCGGTTGGAAGACTGCCGATCCTTGCATTTCTGATCATTGCCGTCTGCGGGGTGGTCATCGCGACACGATGGCTGGATCAACTGTGCATCCTCGCTTTCTGGACGCTCCCTTACATGGTTGTGAATCTGCCAACGGGCGCATTCACACTCAAACTGCCGGAAGTGGTCGCCTATCTGCTGGCAGCCTCCACCATTGCGCGGGTTATTCTCCAGAAACATCGGCTCTCTATGCCCTCCATGACCCCGCTTGTGATGGTCTACCTTGCCATTCTTGCGCTGGCAGCCGCCTGTGGCCCGATGGTTGCGGAGCCATTTAGAGGCGCGGTTGCGCCCTATGACCGTAACTCGCCGAATTTTCGCTCCCTGAGTATTGTTATCTGGCTGGGACTCTCCTGGATGGTGGTTATCTCCCTCTATCACCAGATCGGGAAGCGTCCAGACCTCTACTGGCGGTGCATTCGAGCGCACATTCTTGCCGGTGGTCTGGCATCCTTCATCAGTCTGGGTATGTATGTGGCGACGTTGAAGGGGATACAGCTTCAGAATCTCGGAGGGGCAGGGATTACGCGCAGCCTGGTTCCACAATCAGGCGATGTGCTTCGGCTGGCTGGCGTCGCCTATGAACCTCTATTTCTGGCTTTCTATCTGCAGACCGTGATACCGATTACACTGGTAGCGCTGCTGTTCTGGAATAACCTCCTTCCGCGATGGCTCACCGCCAGTTCGCTGCTGCTGCAGGTTCTGGCGCTGACTCTGACATTTTCCGCAGGAGGGTGGGCGGCATTGACGGCGGCCATGCTGCTTTTGATTCCGCTGGTGATGAAGGGGAAAATCCCGCGCCGTGTTCTTATGACGGTTGGCGCAGGCGCGTTTGCGGCGCTGTTGGCAGGCGCAACCGTATTCGTGGTATTTGAAGAATATCTGACGATCATCACGCGCATTACGGAGAAAATTACTGGCGCAGATCGGGTACGGCAGGGAGAGTGGGCGGCCGGAATCGGTATCTTCCAGGATCATATGTTGCTGGGTGTCGGGCCCGGTATGGCTGGATACCATTTCCCGCGTTACCATCCGCTTCTTCAATCTCAAATTACAACAGGAAGCGTCCCGGAGGTAACGAATCTCTATTTGATGACATTGACCGAATCCGGTTTGCTGGGATTTTCCGCGTTGATCTCCTGCTGGATTGCCGGTGCGTATATTATGATACGGGCAATCCTGAAACGCGGCATAGGAAACGCTCCAGGCGTCTACGCGCTGGGGTGCAGTCTGGCGGCATGTGCCATACAGTATCTCAGTCTGAACCCGCTCTTCCTCATCTATTTTTGTGTCACTGTCGGGTTAGCGTTGTCGGGAGCGCGTCTGGCGTCTGTTCATGAAGAAAAGCTGACTGATGACTTATATCCATCCTCTGCTCTACATTTCCGGCAGGAATCAGGCGGATCTGTATGATTTCAGGAAGTAATCCTCCCGTCGAGAGTGAGTACGCAAATCTACAGAATGGCGCGGGATACAGACATCCGCGCGTTCTGCATGTTATCACCGGCATGGGGCTGGGAGGGGCGGAAAAGGTCGTCTATCAACTGGCTTCGCATGCGGGAAGCCAGGGAGGCATTGTCTGGCTGAAAGGTCCTCTTGCGAAGTGGCAGGATGCGTTGGATCAAGCCGGGGTATGCCTGATGCCTCTTAACACACATGGATTGCGGGATCTGCCTCGCGCAATCGCATTGCTGCGACAACGAATCTCACAGTTTCAACCGGAGGTAGTTCACGGGCATCTCATTCATGCCCAGTTGTTGACGCGATGGGCGATGCGCCGCATGAAGCAAATTCCCTTCGTCACTACCGAACATAACGTCTATGCAGCCTCCCGACATGTTCCCCATTGGCTTGTTAAGTTAAACGCCTATACGTGTCATCAAGACCATGCAGTGGTCGCCGTATCGGAGGCGGTTCGACGCAGTCTGAAAATGGAAGGTTTTCGCTGCAAGGATATTCGCGTTATCTATAACGGTATCGAGCCGCCGCAAAGCGTGCCTCCGTATACCATTGAGCCACAGCCTGTTATCTCTCTCGTCGGTCGTCTGAACCAGCAAAAGGGAGTGGATATCTTTCTGGAAGCGCTGCGTCTTCTCCCGGAGTGTAAGGGATGGCTGGTGGGAATCGGGAATGAGACAGAGCAGAAGCGAGTTGTGGACCAGTTGCAGAGAGATAACCTTCAAAGTCGCGTCCGCTGGGATCAGACAGGAATGGAGGGGGTCCGAGCCATGACGGAGGCGGCGGTGGTCGTCGTTCCCTCTCGCTGGGAGGGATTGGGGATCGTGGCGCTGGAGGCGATGTCTCTGGGGCGACCGGTTGTCGCCAGTCGTGTAGACGGTCTCTCTGAAGTTGTCCTGGAAGGCGTTACCGGGCTGTTGGTTGCGCCGGAATCGCCGGAGGCGCTGGCGCAGGCTATCCGAAAAATCCTGTCCGATCCTATACAGGCGTCAGAAATGGGGCAGGCTGGCAGAAGGCGCGTGGAGGAGCATTTTACACTGTTGAAGATGCGCGACGCCTATCGGCTGCTTTATGAGGAGATTCTCCAGCCGCAGCCTGTAAAGAGGGCAGATTAAGAGTGAGTCGCATACGTGTGCTGCATCTGATCACGCATCTGGCGGTAGGGGGAGCAACGGAAAACACCCTGACGACCTGTCGCTATTCCAATTCGGAGAGATTCGAATCCGCTGTTCTGTCCGGTCAGACGGCACATGATGAAGAGAATCTCTCTTCCTTTGCCGAGAAACATCAGATTCCCGTTCATATACTCCCCAGTCTTCGACGCTCCATTCATCCTCTATGGGAACTGCGCGCTTACCGCGATCTGGTCGCCTGGTTTCGGGCGAACTCCTGGGATGTGCTGCATACGCATGGCAGTAAAGCGGGCATCCTGGGCAGGCTGGCGGCGGCGAAGGCAGGAGTGCCGGTGATCATCCATACCGTTCATGGATGGGGACATCATGCCCATATGAACCCGTTAACACGCCGACTCTATATACTTCTGGAACGACAGGCGGCAAAGGTCTCCGGTAAGATCATTGTGGTCGCAAGGGCGAACTGCAAGAAGGGGCTGGCGGATGGCATCGGAAAGCCGGAACAGTATACGGTCATCCGAAGCGGGATAGATATCGCCCGTTATCGCGATGTCGAGGTGGACGCACAATCGCTGCGAAAAGAGATCGGAATTCCTCCTCACGCGCCTGTGATAGGAACAGTCAGTCGGCTGGCAGCGCAAAAAGCGCCCGATGACTTTCTGAAGGTTGCTTCGATGGTCACTGCGAAATGTCCTGAAGCGCGTTTCATATTTGTTGGTGGTGGACCGATGCAGGCGGAGTTTCAAGCCGGAATAGTCGAGGCGGGGCTTCAGGAGGCGGTTATCAATCTGGGATACCGTCACGATATTCCGCAGATTCTTCGCGTGTTCGATATTTTCCTTCTGACATCTCTATGGGAAGGGTTGCCGCGCGTCTTTCCACAGGCGATGTGTGCGGGGCTTCCGATAGTGGCGACGCAGGTGGATGGCGCGCCTGAAGCCGTCCTCGAAGGCAGGACCGGTTTTATGGCGAAGCCGCGAGACTGCGCGTTGATGTCGGAGAGAGTGCTTCAGCTTCTGGGGGATGAGAAGATGCGCCTGGAGATGGGAAGAAACGCGCTGGAATATGTCTACCCGACCTTCTGTGACAGGGAGATGGTTCAACAGATACAAAAGGTCTATCTGGACTGTTATCAGAAAGCGAAAGCGGGGTGAGGTTCTCCTCACCCCGCACTCTCTATCCGGGCAATGCTGAACATGATTACGCCACTACATCCGCCTTCTCCTCACGCTCGTCGAGGATTCGTTCTCGCGGATAGGACTCGCAGACAGCCTGTGGTTTCATTCGCAGAGATTTTCGTAGCATACCGCGCGTAAACAGGTAGAAGGTGTGACATAGAACAATGAGGTCCATGCCGATGGAACGTCGGTTAACATAGTTGGCGTCCATTTCGCATTTGATCGGCAGCAGCGTTCGGATATAATAGTCTTCACGATCGGCCTGACCGCGCAGAAGAGACTCTTCATTACGGAAACGTAACTGAGTCGGTCCGGTAATGCCGGGACGCACGGCGAGAATCACATCGCGATACTCGTCCGGGAATCGGTTCACAAAACGGGGAACCTGCGGTCGAGGACCCACCAGACTCATCTCCCCTTTGACAACATTGATTAGCTGAGGAAGCTCATCCAGTTTGGTATCGCGTAGAATACGACCAACGGTGGTAACCCGCGAATCGTCTGCAGAGGTAATCTGAGGACCTCCCTGATCCGCATTTTCATGCATTGTTCTGAATTTGTAGATATAGAATATTCGATTGAGACGTCCCACTCTCGCCTGTCGAAATAGAGCAGGACCGTTTGATGTCAGGCGGATCAGAAGCCCTACCGCCAGCAGCAACGGGCTGAACAGAAGGAGAAGAATGCTGCCAAGGACGACATCCGTGAATCGCTTGGCGAATTCATAGACAACATTATAACCAGCTGTTGAGGGATAGGACGTGATCCGATCACTCATGTATTGTCTGAGCCTCCATGCTATAAGGGATGTTCGTCAGCGTTTATATCTATCTGGAATACCCCTACGGACAGCAAGCTACCGTCCAATCCTGTGAGTATGGGTATCATTACGGTTCACTGTGAGAACTGTGAAGTATTATAGCATCCTTTTCCGTGCGAAGATCGGCAGATAGCAGGGGAGCATACACTATCCCTGTAAAATTTACCATGTTCCCGGCAAAAAAACTATCTATAGAAAATGAATTAAATTATTAGACGACGTTGACAGCTGGATTGTTCGGCGTAAGGGAAGAATTCAGTGTGGAGAACAAGGGAATACAAGTATCTAATACTATTATCGTGAATTGTTCGCCTGTTCTTCATGGCAAATCGAAAAAAAAGAGCAGGAAAAAATTCCTGCTCTTCAGGGTGAACTACTTTTTATCGGAGGAGACGAGAATCTTCTTCCCTTTCCCGCCAAAAATCAGGCGGATCACCTTTTTCACAGGATCATAGTACTCATCTGCAACGCGCTCTTTCAGCGGGATGATAGCATTGTCTGTGATGTGAATATGCTCCGGGCAGAGTTCTTCACAGCACTTGGTGATGTTGCAGTAGCCGATCCCGGCTTCTGCGTGCAGTTGCGCTCTACGATCTGTCTCGTCCAGCGGATGCATGTCCAGGGAAGCCAGCTTCACCATAAAGCGCGGTCCGAAATAGCTGTCTTTGCGGTTGTGATCGCGCAAAATGTGGCAGACATTCTGGCACAGGAAGCACTCGATACATTTACGAAACTCCTGCACGCGCTCCACATCCACCTGCTGCATCTTGAAAGGACGAGGAACCCCGGCAGAGACCGAAAGCGGTGGGATTTTCTCGGCATTTCGGTAGTTCCAGGATACATCCGTAACCAGGTCCTTGATGAGCGGGAAGGTCTTCAGGGGATGTACCCGGATGACACCATCTTCGCCATAGTAGTCTTCGATTCGGCTTTTGCACATCAGGCGCGGCTTACCGTTGATCTCAGCGCTGCAAGAACCGCACTTGGCAGCTTTACAGTTCCAACGGCAGGCAACCGTGCTGTCCTGTTCTCCCTGAATCTGATGAATGGCGTCGAGGACAACCATGCCGGGAAAGGTCTTGACCCGGTATTCCCTCTCTTCTCCTCCGTTTGCATCGCCCCGGTATACGCGGACGGTGATGGTCTCCAGCATTATTTCTTCTCCTCCATAATCGCTTTCAAATGCGGAGGCATTTCGGGCAGCGGCCGCTCCATGATTTTCACAGAATCGCCCTCTCTTACCGCAACCAGGTTCTTCTTGCCCCACTCTTCGCTCAATCCAGGATAGTCGGATCGCCACTGCGCTCCTCGACTCTCTTTTCGTTCCAGCGCGCAGCGAACGATGATCTCCGAGATTCGCAGGGTGAACTGAAGATCGCGGGCTGTGTGCCAGCCAGGATTATAACAGCGATCTCCCTCGACGCGCAGACTCTTTGCGCGCTTTTGCAGTTCCATCACTTTATCAAGACACTCCTGAAGACTGGCTTCGGTACGCTCGATCATGGCTCCCTTTTGCATCGCATCCTGAAGCTCTTGCGCCAGGACATAGGGGTTCTCACCGGAAGCGGCGTTCAGTGGAGCCAGCATCGTCGCCATCTCCTCTTCAATCTCATCATGGGAGGCATTTGCTTCGGTGACGCTCTGGACAAACTGAACCGCTCCATCTCCTGCGCGCTTGCCAAAGACAAGAATATCCGTAAGCGAGTTTCCTCCCAGCCGGTTTGCACCGTGAAGCCCTCCCGCGCACTCGCCGGCCGCGAACAGTCCCGGCAGGGTCGTCGCACAGGTTTGCGGCTCGACGCGAATGCCTCCCATCGTGTAGTGGATGGTGGGGTAAATCTCCATCGGCTCTTTCGTGATATCAATGTCCCCCAAAGCGCGGAACTGCTCGTACATCGAAGGCAGTTTGCGCTTAATGTACTCTTCGCCGCGATGGCTGACATCCAGAAAGACACCGCCGTGAGGGCTGCCGCGACCGGCGCGCACCTCTTTATAGATGGCTCGTGCAACGACATCGCGAGGCAACAGTTCCGGCGGGCTGCGATGCTTGCGGGTATCGTTCAGCCAGGCGAGCGCCTCCTCCTCCGTCTCGGCAAACTTGCCGCGATAGACATCGGTCATGTACTCCGGGTTGAACATGAAGCGTTCGCCTTTGCTGTTGCGGAGAAAACCTCCTTCGGCACGAACGCCTTCCGTTACCAAAATACCCCGCACGCCAGGAGGCCAGACCATGCCGGTCGGGTGGAACTGCACCATCTCCATATCAATCAGTTCCGCTCCCGCCTCAAATGCCATTGCGGCTCCGTCTCCGGTGCTCTCCCAGGAGTTAGAGGTGAATTTATACATCCGTCCCCATCCGCCTGTCGCCAGAACGACGGCGCGGGCATGGAAGACGATGAACTCGCCGGAGTGTCGGTTGTATGCAAGCGCGCCGATCACCCGTCCGCCATCCTTCAGAAGACGGATGACGGTCATCTCCATGAAAACCTGCGGTTTCAGCGAGACCGCTTTATCCTGGAGTGTCCGAATGATCTCCAGTCCGGTTCGGTCTCCTACATGCGCCAGACGCTTGAAGGGGACATGACCGCCGAAGGTGCGCTGGGCGATCAGACCTTCAGGCGTGCGGTCGAAAACCGCCCCATACTCCTCCAGTTCGCGCACACGCTCCGGGGCCTCTTTGGCATAGATCTCCACCATGAGAGGATTGTTGAGGAACCCGCCTCCTTTCATGGTATGCACAAAGTGCCATTCCCAACTGTCGCCGTCGTTCATATTTCCGAGGGCTGCGGCGGCACCCCCTTCCGCCATCACCGTATGCGCTTTTCCCAGCAGCGATTTGCAGATGACTCCGCAGGAGAGACCCGCTTCCATGACAGAGATGGCGGCGCGCAGCCCTGCTCCACCTGCGCCGACCACCAGTACATCGAATGTGTGTTCTTTGTATGATTCCATCGTTTACAACCTCACCGCCATGTCCGTGATGATGCCGGAGGCAACCAGTCGAACATAGAGATCCGCCAGACCCACCGTAGCAAGACTCAGCCAGAAATAGAGTCCGTGACGCTTGTTAAGCGTGGTGACGATCTGCCAGAGTTTCAGGCGGATGGGAGAACGGCTGAAGTTGTTGGTGCTGCCCCCGATCAGGTGCCGCCAGGAGTGGCAAGAGAAGACATAGAGGCTCAACAAGACGGCGTCCAGCCCGAAGATAAGCGTGCCAAGTCCAAAGTAACCCAGTTTGACGCTTCCGGTTCCGTCTATGTAGTGAAATGCCTCAAACAGGTGGTACCAGTGAAAGACCACATAGACCAGAATCAGGTAGAGCGCATAGCGATGGAAGTTATTGACGACATAAGGCAGAGTCGTCTCTCCGCTGTATTTCATGCGCGCGCGGTCGCGAATCTCGGCAACCGCGCATGCAGGAGGATCCCAGAAAAAGGCGCGATAGTAGGCTTTCCGGCAGTAGTAGCAGGTTCCCCGAAAACTGAGAGGAAAGATCACCAGAAACAGGGCGGGGGATAGCGCCGCGGGCCAGGAGGCGATCAGGTGATGAAGCGGGGGAGAGTAGAACGGGGAGAGGTAAAGAGGGGCAGCCTGTAGACCGGGCTGCGCTTCAATAAGCTGCCTGGTCTCATAGAAGTTGTTTTCAATGGCGCGAAAACCGGCGTAGATTCCAAAGAGAACCAGCGCGGTAACGATCAGAACCGGCTGCACCCACCAGCGATCCTGTCGGTCTGTCATGGGGAGCGGCGCGCGTCCAGGTTCGCGCGATTGTGCTGTGTAGGATGCCATAAAACCTCCAGAAGCAGAAAGGGCGGGGGCGCGTGCGTCCGACAGTGGAAGAAGAGACGGACGCTCTCAACCGGTTTTATATAGACCGGATGGCATAGTCCTTCTGCAGAAAGAATGTCTGAAACTCATCTAATTAACAATACCCGTTTTCACCGCGCTCTGTCTCCGTCCGGACAGCGATTGGCGCTTTTTAGGCATAAAAAAAGCCCCCGCTTATCAAGCGGGGGCTTTGATGATAATCCTAAAATTAACTAAGGATAGATGCCGCGTGTCGTTGCGGCATCCGCCACGCGCTTCACTCCGATCATATAGGCGGCGGTACGCATATCTATCTCTTTGCGCTGGGCGATCTCGGCAACCGATTTGTAAGCGCGAACCATCATCTGCTCCATCCGATTGTTCACTTCCGCTTCTGCCCAGAAGAAACTCTGAAGGTCCTGAACCCATTCAAAGTAGGAGACGACAACGCCGCCTGCATTCGCCAGCACATCTGGAACCAGGAAGATGCCCCGATCATAGAGAATCCGGTCTGCGGCGGGCGTAGTGGGACCGTTCGCGCCTTCGATAATGATACGCGCCTGAATGCGATGGGCGTTGGCGGTCGTGATCTGGTTTTCTGTGGCGGCAGGAATCAGAAGATCGGTGGGAAGCTCCAGCAGTTCCTCATTGGAGATCGGTTCGCCGCCCTTATGGGCGGTCAGGGTGCCTTCGTGATGTGAACACTCCAGCAGAGCCGGAATATCCAGTCCGTTGGGATTCCACAGACCGCCGATAGCATCGCTGACCGCGATCACCTTGGCTCCGCGCTCATAGAATGAGCGCGCCGCGATAGAACCAACATTGCCGAAACCCTGTACGACTACCTTCGAGCCTGCAATCGGCAGTCCCATCTGCTGCGCCGCTTCAACAGCGACGATCGCAATACCGCGCCCGGTCGCCTCGACGCGCCCTTCTGAACCGCCGATAGAGACCGGTTTCCCGGTCACAACAGCGGATACCGTCGAGCCGCGATGCATGGAGTACGTATCCATAATCCATGCCATCACCTGGGGATTGGTATTTACATCTGGCGCAGGGATGTCGGTTTCCGGACCGATGAGGATGCTGATCTCGGTGGTGTAACGGCGGGTGAGACGTTCCAGTTCGCTTAGCGACATCACTTTGGGATCGCAAAGGACGCCTCCTTTTGCTCCGCCAAAGGGGATATTTACGATCGCGCTCTTCCATGTCATCCACATGGCAAGCGCGCGCACCTCATCCAGATCGGTTTTGGGGCTGTAGCGAATACCGCCTTTCGAGGGACCTCGCGCGAGGTTGTGCTGAACACGGTATCCGGT
Organism: uncultured Chthonomonadaceae bacterium; assembly: GCA_964429855.1. Lineage (GTDB taxonomy): Bacteria > Armatimonadota > Chthonomonadetes > Chthonomonadales > CAJBBX01 > CALLMM01. Next base: position 10,319 of record CAYSDM010000026.1, on the reverse strand, counting down.
AAAAACACGGGTTATTCCGTTGTCAAGTTTGACAGGGAAGTGGACGGTAATCTCCCGCTGAGGATATTTCAGAATCTCATGCATTCCGGGATCGAGTCCCAGATGACGGGCAGCGATCTCCAGTTGATGAAGCGCATTCTCATACGGGTTTGTACTTTCCCGCACCGCAACTCTGCGATTCGGGCGTTCTAGAGTCGTAACAGTCATTGATTCCTCCTCGAATCAACTGTAGCGATAGTTTTATCCGATGCGTCTGAGGAGAAAGGACCTTTTTGACAGGTCACTGCCATAGTATACCTTCGGTTCCGCTATCTCCTTTTTCCGCATTTCACGGTTACTATAATCCATTACGTAGCTTCTGGATATCAAGTGCCGATTCCTGCTGTTATCATTGACGGTTCTTACTCATAAATGTATAATTTTCATACCTGAAGCGGGCAGTCGGGACTGCCCGGGAGCAGAATATCATGTCTGTCCGTCCTATGGTTCCTGACGATTTAAATGTCCTTTATCGGTTATTCCGTTCGCTTACCTCCAGCCTGCCGCACGGTTTCCCGCCAGAATTGGAGGAGTTTGCGCTCTCCTTCATGGGAATACCGATCAATCATCAGGTGAGTCAGACTCTCGTTGCAGAGGAGAATGGAGAGATTGTCGGGTTTGCACGGGTCGGTAAATATGCCCATGTACCGGATCGGTGGACACTGGCAAGGGAGGGTGAGGGGCTGATTTTCGGTCCGATGGTTCTGCCGGAGCGTAGAATGGCAGGGATGGAACTGCTCTATGCGGCAGAGCAGTTTCTGAATCGGCATCGAAGCCGTCTGCATCTCGCGTTCGACCCAGTTGAATCTGTCACCATCCCCTATTACAACGGGGGATGGTGCGGTCTGTCCGAAAAACTGACAGAGGTGGTTCAGACGCTTGTTCTGTACGGTTTTCGTGTGCGTCATCGAGAGTTTTGCCTGACCTGCCGGGAACTGGAACTGTCGAATCCTTCGCAGCCGGACTCTCCCTATCATCTTCAGAGAGTGGCGCGAGACTCCCACCGCTTCGTTATGCAGGTTTTTGACCGCAAAGCGCTGGTTGGATCGTGCTACTACTCCCTGATGAATCCGACAACCAACCGCCACCCTGATGCAAAGTCCGTAGGTTACATCAATGGTCTGAGTGTGCAGCAAAACTATCAGGGGCGCGGTCTTGGACGCCTTCTGATGTGCCATACTCTGAAAAACCTGCGGGAACTGGGATGTACGCAGGTGTGTCTGACCACAGGAGCCGAGAACTATCGGGCGCAAAACCTCTACTATTCGCTGCGTTTTGCGCTGGTAGATTCTACCATTACGCTCTCGCGGTAGCGGGAGCGACGCCAAAGAAGGGAACTCCCATGCGCCTAATATCCGGGCTGTTCGTAATATTCATCGCCTTATGCCTCTGGGGATGCGATCCTCCTCCTCCTCCCGATAAGAAGAACGAGTCATCCGGCAATCCGTCCCGGTCAGCAACACCTGTGACGGGCAATGCTGTAAAGATCGCAATGGTAACCGATTCGGGCGGTATTGACGATAAGTCTTTTAACGCCTCCTCCTGGGCAGGATTAACCCGCGCGCATGAGGAGTTCAAGTTTACGGTGAAGCCGGTTTTTATTGAAAGCCGGGAGCAGAGCGACTACGAGACGAACCTGACAGATCTGGCTTCAAAGGGCAATCATCTGATCTTTGCAGTAGGCTATCTCACGGAGGATGCGCTCAAGAAGGTCGCGCCGAAGTTTCCGGATGTGAAGTTTGCCATCATTGACGGCAATGCTCCAGACCTTCCAAACTGTATCTCTCTGAAGTTTCGGGAGCAGGAAGGCTGTTTCCTCGCGGGCTATCTGGCGGGAAAGATGAGTAAAAATAAGAAAATCGCCTATGTCGGTGGAATGGAAGGGGCGCTTATGAAGCGTTTCGAGGTAGGCTATATCTCCGGAGCGCGAACCGCCGAACCTGGCATTCAGGTTCAGGTGAAGTATATCGGCAACTGGACCGATATGCCAAAAGGAAAGGACCTTGGCATTCTGCTGATGAGTCAGGGCGTGGATATTCTCTTTGCCGCCGCAGGGAAAGGCGGAGAGGGCGTTTTACGGGCGGTGAACGAGAAGGGACCGGGGTTCTACGCGATAGGCGTGGATGCCGATCAGGACTATATGTTCCCCGGACGTATCCTGACAAGCATGATGAAGCGGGTGGATAACGCCGTCTATGAAACGGTCGCCGATCTCTATCGAGGAAAGTGGCAGCCGGGAGAGCGGATACTGGGAATTCGGGAAGGAGGTCTCAGCCTCTCGCCAATGAAGTATACCCGGAAGGATGTTCCGCCGAAAGTGCTGGAAGATATCGAAAAACTGACAAGGATGATTGCCGAGGGAAAACTGATCGTTCCGACAACCGATGAGGATCTGGCGAAGTTCGTCGCGCCACAAATTTAGACCGCTGCGATCAGTTCGTTTCAATCAGAGCGATTACGGGGGCATCGTGGGCGTTCAGGCGGTGCAGAGCGTTCAGGTTTTTCGCGTTCCAGTAGCGGATGGTTCGGTCTGCGCTGCCGGTCACAAGGATTCTCCCGTCCCGGCTCCAGATTACTGTATTGACAGCTCGCTCGATGAATGTGCCATTCACTTCCTGGAAGTTTTTCCCCCGCAGAGTCCAGATCCGTATCTGACCGTCTGCGCCTGCCGTAGCAATCTGCTGGTTGTCGGGACTGATGGCGATTGCATTAACAGCGCGATCATGCGCCTTCACATGAGCGATGAGCGAAAAATCGGAGACGTTCCAGAGTTTCATAAAGCCGTCGGAGGCTCCGCTCAACAGAGAGCGACTGTCCCTCGACCAGACCAGCGTGTTGATCGCTTCATCGTGCCCGACGATGGTTCCGGCAAGCTGGCCATCGGCGCGCCAGAGTTGAATCAGGCGATCCGCTCCGCCCGACGCAAGCAGAGAGCCATCCGGACTCCAGGCGACCGCGCGAACTGGTTGGGTGTGGGCAGGAATATTGGCGATCAAGGCTCCGGTCGAGGCATTCCACAGCTTAACGCGATTGTCTGCACCGCCAGTTGCCAGAATTCTGCCGTTGGCGGACAAGGCTGCCGACAGCACCGGTCGGTCATGCGCTTCAAAGCTGTTCTCCAGCGAACCATCCTCCGCATTCCAGAACTTCACGGTGCGGTCTTCGCTGCCGGTGATTAATTGACGACCGTCTCGCGAGATTGCCAGACAGGTGATGGGACCGTCATGCCCCTGTGCGTTCTGCACCTGTTTCGCATCGGAATCCCAGATGCGCAACGTTCTGTCCGCGCTGACAGAGATGATTCGCGGTAGAGAAACCGACTGGCAAAACGCAGGAGCCATGCATAACGATAGCGAAACAGCTATCAACGTTGAAGCTGTCTTCGTTATGGTTTTCACAGCCAACCTCCCGGATGCAGGCAGGGCTACATCATGCCTTCAGTGACCATATCGAGTCTGAAAGGTGTCTTCTGATTGAGAGACGCTCTCTCTAACAAAAACGTTCGGCAGACAGCCAATCATGAAGGCGAATAGTTTAACAGGATCGGTAACCGGATGATCCATTATTTCGTCTAACCAGTGTACTTTAACGTAACAGGCTTGTCAATGGTTCCAGATACCATGTGGTTGACAGGTATATACAGACTATGTTACACTTTATCAGTTCAAGCACAGAGACACCAGGAGGGAGTTGTCCATGCAGCTGCGAACACTGCTAGCAGTCGCCGGTGGTCTGGCGTTGCTGAGCGTTGCGGGCGCGCGTTCCGTTGCCCAGAACCAGGCGCCTTTTACAATCCGTTTCCCACCGGATGGGGCGACAGTCCGTGAAACGGTGCGCGTGCGAATTCCGCTTGCATCCATTCCTGAGAACGGATATGTAGCCTACTACATCAATGGTCAGTTTCGCGTTGCTCTTGCGCCTACTGCAGAACAGCGCGCCTCTCAAAAGCCGGGCGAGATGTTTGAGTTCGCCTGGGATACTAAATCGCCTTTCAAGGGAGTCGGCGTAAAAGAACAGCCTGCCCCCGAAGATGGCGAGCATGAGATCACAGCGGTACTCTATGCGCCTGCATCCGCGAACACTGCCAATGCCGTCGCCACGCAGACCAGTTCTGTCCGTGTGAATCTGGCGAATAAGATTAAAAACGATCCCGGAGCAATCACTCTCCGCTACAACTTTGTAGATGGCGATGCCCGTACCTATGGACGCAATGGCGAAACCGTTGTCGTCGCTGGATTGACCCAGGGCGCGGGCGGTACTACCGATCAGGAGCTTGTCGCGCAGCGCAGCGAACTTCTGCTTGCTGTCGAAGACAAATATGATAACGGACGCTCTTTGGTTCGCAATAAGCTGATGCGGCTCTCCGTGCGCCAGAGCGGGCAGGAGACGATCATTCCGACCCAGTCCCTCCCCAATTCGCTCTATCAGGAGGTTGATCCCATCGGACGGGTCTATTACCAGAACAACACTGTCTCATTCGACGAGTTTGCGCAGCTTGGTCTTCCTGTCAGCGCGACGCTGGAGCTTCCGAAGCTACCAGTTCAGCCTGTTCGTATCGGCGATACCTGGGTAACCGAGAAGGTCTCTCTGGATATTCCTGGAACCGCTCCCGAGAAGCAGCCTCGCGTTCCGGTGACCAGCAAGTTTGCGGGCGTTGAGTGGGAGAATAACTATCAGGTTGCCAAAATCACGCAGACGTATGACAGCGCGACCAGCCCGCTGGGAGCGAAGAGCATTGTTTTCGGTAATATTCTGGTAGACAGCCCACAGATAAAATTTGAGCAGAACATCTATGTGGCTTACCGCACCGGGACTCTGGTGAAGATCGTTCGCAAGATCGAGGTCACCGGAAAGACCACGCAGCAGATCAGTCCTACCGCAGGCTCTGCGCCCGGCATGTCGGGTGGCGGCATGACCGGACCTCCTGGAATGATGGGGGGTGGAATGACCGGACCTCCCGGCATGATGGGCGGCGGTATGACTGGCCCTCCCGGCATGAGCGGCGGCGGAACGATGACCGGACCGCCTCCTGGATTGAACTACGGCGCCTTCTCCGGAATGGGTGGCGGTAGAACTTCCGGACCTCCCGGCCTGGGACAGGGCGGATTCTCCGGCGGCCCGCGCGGCGGTCGCAGCGGCGGTCGCTTCAGTGGCGGACGCCGAGGCGGCGGAATAGATGGCGGCATGGGCATGCCTCCCGGCATGATGGGCGGCGGTATGATGAGCGGTGGACCCGGTGGGCCGGGAGCCGGTATGGGAGCTTTCGGCAATGCCGGACAGCCTCAGGCAAGCCAGCAGATCACTCTGCGCTCTACCACAACGACCGAAATCAAACCCGAGCCTGCAGGGCGACGCGCCAACCGTTAACCGGCAGGAAGACAATGCAATGACGGGCGACGCCGTGGTATAATACGGTGTCGCCCGTTCTGCATATCTATGTGGAAAAACGGATGTCGGAATGCTAGATGAGGTAACCCGGTGGCGGTAGAAACCAGTCCAAAAAGAAAGCGAAAAGAGAAGAACGAAGAGAAACGCATGGAGTTAACCGAGCATCTCGGCGAACTTCGCGCAAGAATCATTCGCATCTTCCTCTGGCTTGTTATAGGAACGATCGTCAGTTATATCTACTTTAAACCGATCTATGCGCTGCTCTTTCGCCCGATGCAGACAGCCCTGAAGAGTCATCCTGACTGGAAGATCATCTTCACGCAGTTTACGCAGCCCTTCTTCGTCGTCCTACAGATATCCGCCATTGCCGGATTGATCATCGTCTTTCCGCTTATCACGATGGAACTCTGGGGATTTGTGGGCCCGGCTTTGACAAAGGAGGAGAAACGCCCCCTGCGATTCATCGCTCCATTCTCCGTCTTTCTTTTTGCCGCCGGTGTTCTTTTAGCGTACTGGGTGGCGAAGTATGCCATCGGATGGTTTATCGGCTATGTAGACCTGTTTCCGAATGCGGTGCTCTATCAAGATCCGAAAGCCTATGTTGTTTTCATGCTGAAACTGATGGGAGCTTTCGGCGTCACCTTTCAGCTTCCAGTCGTGCTGATGTTCTTTGCCTGGGTCGGGATGCTTCGTTCGCAGGCAATGAAACGCTCCTGGCGAACGGCAGTCGTCGGCATCTCAATCCTTGGACTGCTCATCACCCCGTCGAACGATGTCTTCACGATGATGATGATGATCGTGCCGGTCATCTTCCTCTATCTGGGAAGCATTTTTCTGGTGCAGATCATCGAACGCAAGCGGGATGCGCGCCTGCGCAAACTTCAATCGGAAGAGAGTTCCTGAGAATAGAGCGTTATGGACTTCGCCCGGTATGTTCAGGAATGGATGTCCAGCGCCGACTATCGGGGACAGGTGGAGCATATCCAGTCTATTCCTGAACGCAAAGCCTCCTTTGCCGATCCCGACTTCCCGCTCCCTCCCGTTCTGAATGCCAGCCTTCATGCGCAGGGTATCCATCAACTCTATACGCATCAGGCGGCAGCCCTGAACGCCTCTCGACGCGGGGAGAGTGTGCTGGCGGTCACCTCAACTGCCAGCGGTAAAACCCTCTGCTATAACCTTCCCGTACTGGAGGCGATCCTGGCTGATTCCGCTTCGCGCGCCCTCTATCTCTATCCGACGAAAGCGCTGGCGCAGGATCAACTGGGAAAGCTGAATAACTTCGGTCTATTCCCCACTGTGCGTTTTGCCACCTATGACGGCGATACTTCGCAGACGGACCGACGCTATATCCGTAAAGGCGCGCATGTGGTACTGACGAACCCGGACATGCTGCATACAGGCATCCTGCCGCACCATACCCGCTGGTCTGCCTTTTTCTCCTCGCTTCGCTTCATTGTGCTGGATGAAGTGCATACCTATCGGGGAGTATTCGGCGCGCATGTGGCGCAGACTCTGCGACGACTTCGACGCATCTGCGCCTACTATGGCGCAAACCCTCAGTTTATTGGAACCTCGGCGACCATTGCCAACCCTTCCGAACTGTTCACGAGATTGACAGGACACGTTCCAACCGTGATTGATGAGGACGGTTCTCCCTCCTCGGCTCGGACATTCGTGTTCTGGAACCCGCCTCTGATTGGCGAAAATGGCGAACGACGCAGCGCGCACATGGAGGCGACCGCGCTCTTCACCGATCTGGTAGCGCATCGCGTTCGAAACATCACCTTCGCAAAGGCGCGAAAAAGCGCGGAACTCATATTGAAATATGCCCGTGAACTCTTCGTGGAACGAAACAGCAGGCTTGGCGAGCAGGTGATGTGTTATCGCGCGGGCTATACCCCGGAAGAGCGTCGCGCCATAGAGCGCGGTCTCTTCGAGGGCGACCTGATCGGCGTCACCTCAACCAATGCGCTGGAACTCGGTGTAGATGTCGGCGGGCTGGATGCCACCATCATGACCGGATATCCAGGAACCATCTCCAGCGCATGGCAGCAGGCGGGACGCTCCGGCAGAACGGGAGAAGAGGCTCTATCCGTGATGATTGCGCTGGATAACCCGCTGGATCAATATCTGATGCGTCATCCGGAGTATTTCTTTGGACGGCGGTATGAACAGGCGATTGTTAACCCGCACAACCGGCGGATACTGAAGGCGCATCTCTCCTGTGCCGCTTTTGAACTGCCCCTTTCGGAGGGAGATCTGCATCTATTCGGAGAACAGACCCTTGATGCGCTCAAGCAGTTGGTGGAGGAGGGGATCATTGTTTCACGCGGGTCACGCTTCTACTACCGCTCTGGAGAGGATTATCCGCCGGCGCAGGTAAATATCCGCTCCGCTTCTTCAGAGACATTTGAGATTCGGGACGCCAGCCGAAACGGTTTCCGATTCGGCAGCATAGAAAGTGAGCGCGTCTACTCTACCGCGCACCCTGGCGCGGTCTATCTGCATCAGGGCGAGACCTATCTGGTGGAGGCTCTGGACGAGCGCAACCGTCTGATTGAGGTTCGTCCTGTGGAAGTAAACTACTACACAGAGCCGCGTGAAGTGGTTCTCATCACGGTTCTTTCCGAGCAGAAAAGCAAGCCGTTGGGGATTACAAACGCCTGTTTCGGCGAGGTGGTGGTCACCTCGCAGGTGATGGGATACCGACAGAAGCAGCTTTATTCCGATAAGGTTCTGGCGATGGTTGACCTTGAACTGCCGGAACGCGCTTTTGAGACGGAAGGATTCTGGTTCACGATCCCACAGGAACTTGTTCTGGAACTGGGGAATCAAGGTTATGATCTCAACGGCTCCATTCACGCTGTCGAACATGCTGCGATCAGTCTGATGCCGTTGCTTGCGATGTGCGACCGATGGGATATCGGGGGCGTCAGCGCACCCAATCACCCTGATACCAATATGGCAACCATCTTTATCTATGACGGATATCCAGGCGGAATTGGGATTGCGGAGACGACGTACCAGCGACTGCGTGAACTGCTGCTTGCCACACGGGAGATGATCGAGCGGTGTCCGTGTGTGGAGGGATGCCCTTCCTGCGTGCAATCTCCCAAGTGCGGTAACAACAATGAACCTCTGGATAAGCAGGGAGCGGCTTTCTTGCTGAAGAAGATAGTACAGGGAGATGCAAAAGGGGAGAATCGTCCCGAAGATGGGAACGGAGTTACTATCATGCAAAAAGGAAACGGATGAAGGGGAGATCATGCGCAAGACAGCCAGGACGCGGAAGAACGAGGCTGGTGTCGGGAGATATCTGTTGAGGGTAATAGCTCTGGGAGGTTTGATCGGACTGATCGTGTGGGCGGCATGGTATGCTCCCTGGAACAGGAAGCCGCAGTCGGTTTCGGTGACACTGGTAGACTCGCCAACCAGTACGTCGTCAAAATAATCTGGATGGCTGTCATTCTGAACGCAGCGAAGAATCTTAAGATGTCTCGCTGCGCTCAACATATCAGCGTTTCGCTGCGCTTAACATGACAGCCAGACCATTCAACCCTTCTACCTTGAAGGAGAACTAGATAGACGGTATGATGACATCCTGTAAATATGAAGAGCCGGAGATCAGGGGATGAAAGTCGGCATTATTGGCTTGCCGGAGGTCGGGAAAACCTCGCTGTTTAATGCGCTGACTCGCTCGCATGCGGCGACGCACGCCTATGGATCGCACAAAGAAGAGATGAATCTGGGATCGGTGATCGTACCGGATGCGCGTTTTGACTTTGCGGTTCAGGTCTGTAAACCGAAAAAGGAGACCCCGGCAACGCTGGAAGTCGCGGATGGCGGCGCGAGAATCGCGATGGAAGAGAAGCGAGAGAAGTTTGGAACAGACTTCTTCAGCGGTGTGCGTAATATGGATGCGCTGGCGCTGGTGCTGCGCGCCTTTCGATCCCCGGTTTTGCCGGAGCCTCCCGGCGGAATTGATCCCTGCAGGGATGCCGTCAAGGTGAATGAAGAGCTTCTACTGGCAGATCTGGCGGTGATAGAGACCCGTCTGGATCGTCTAGAGAAGAACCGGCTGATGAAACGAATCACCTCTACAGAAGCGGTTGAACAGCAGACACTGGAGAAGATACGCGCCCATCTGGAATCGCTCAAACCGGTGCGGACGATGGAGCTAACGGCGGATGAGGAGAAATCGGTTCGCAGCTTTTCTTTCGTGAGTGGGAAGCCGCTGATTCTGGTCGCAAACATCGGGGAGGACGATATTTCAGACGGTTCCCAGGAGATGCAGGGACTGCGCGCCTACGCCGCGGAGAACCATCTGCCCCTGATAGAACTCTGCGCGAAGATCGAGATGGAGTGCTCCGAGATGGAGCCGGATGATGAGCGGGAGTTTCTGCAGGCGATGGGAGTATCGGAACCTGCCCGTGACCGACTGATCCGTGTCGCCTACGATGCGCTGGGATATATCAGTTTCTTTACGGTCGGCAGCGATGAGGTGCGCGCCTGGACGATTCGTAAAGGAACGAATGCCCTGGGAGCCGCCGAGAAGATTCACACCGAGATCGCCCGAACCTTTATCCGCGCCGAAGTGATCCCTTTCGTGGATTTTCAGGCTGCCGGCGGTTGGGACGAAGCCCGTCATGCGGGAAAGATGCGGCTGGAAGGGAAAGAGTACACGGTGAAAGATGGCGACATCGTCCACATCCGAAACTCAAAAGGTTAGTCCCAGAACGACAGCGGCAGTCCCCCTGTTCGTGTAGATACCGCTTGCATTTTCAGTCTGGTTGTGGTATAAATGGCATCAATTTGGGCGGTTGGCTCAGTGGTAGAGCGCCTCGTTCACACCGAGGAGGTCACTGGTTCAAATCCAGTACTGCCCATAA
>CAYSDM010000025.1:0-60735 GCA_964429855.1 uncultured Chthonomonadaceae bacterium | reverse complement strand
TCTTCGTGGCCGGCGCTGCCGTGCGCTGGCTGCGCGATGGTCTGCGCGTCATCGGGAAAAAAGCGGTAATCTGCCTGCGAGAACCCTCTCTGGGACCGACTTTCGGCATGAAGGGAGGCGCGGCGGGAGGCGGGCGTTCGCAGGCGATTCCGTCGGAAGACCTGAACCTTCACTTTACCGGCGACTCCCACGCTGTGACCTCCGCGCACAACTTCCTCGCCGCGATGATCGAGGCGCATCTCCACTATGGCAATGCGATGGACTTCGATCCTCACGGAATCTCCTGGAATCGCGTTCTGGATGTCACTGACCGCGCACTGAGGCAGATCATTACCGGTCTTGGCGGTAAATCAAACGGCATTCCGCGAGAGACGGGGTTTGAGATCACCGCCGCCTCCGAGATTATGGCGCTGCTCTCCCTGAGTTTGAGCGTGGACGATCTGCGTGATCGGCTGGGGAATGTTGTCGTTGGCGTCTCCCGCGCAGACCGACCCATCACTGCCCGTGACCTGAACGCCTCCGGCGCGATGCTGGTTCTCCTGCGCGACGCGCTGTTGCCCAACCTCATCCGCACTCTGGAGGAGACTCCGCTCTTCGTCCATACCGGTCCGTTCGGCAATATCGCGACCGGCTGCAACTCGATCCTGGCGGATCGGTTCGCCCTGAAACTGGCAGACTTTGTGGTGACGGAGGCGGGTTTCGGCTCCGATCTGGGCTTTGAGAAGTTCATGCATCTCGTGGCTCCCGCGCTTGGCAGGTATCCCGATGTCGCGGTGATCGTGGCGACGGTGCGCGGATTGAAGGCGCACAGCGGGAAATTCAGGTTGATTCCGGGGAAACCTCTTCCTGAAGAGCTTCAGCAGGAAGACCTCTCCGCGCTAAAGACAGGCGCGGTCAATCTGAAGGCGCATCTGGAGATTGTTCGTCGTTTCGGCGTCTCGCCGATTGTCGCCGTAAATCGCTTCCCATCGGACACCGTTGCGGAACTGGAAGCCCTGTGCGCGATAGCCTCCGAATACGGCGCAGAAGGTGTGGCGGTTTCGGAAGGATATGCGCGAGGCGGAGTGGGATGCTCCGAACTGGCGAGATGCGTGGAGCTAGTAGCGGAGCAGCATCCTTCCAACGCTCATCCGCTCTATGAGACCGATCGGAAGCTGACGGAGAAGATAGAGAGTGTTGCGGCGCAGGTCTACGGCGCGGAAGGCGTTCGCTATGAGACGGGTGTGAAGTCGCGCCTTCGGCAGTTCGAGAAGTGGGGATACGGGAAGCTGCCGGTCTGTTTTGCAAAGACGCAGTACTCCCTCTCCCACGATCCCGCGCTGCGTGGACTGCCGACCGGATTCACGCTGCCGGTGACCGGAGTAGAACTGGCGGCGGGGGCGGGGTTTGTGCGAGTCTACTGCGGCGAGATCATGACCATGCCTGGGCTTCCAGCAATCCCGGCGGCATTTCGCATGGACGTGGACTCTGAGGGAAGAATTCAGGGAGTGATATGAAATGGAGCGGAGGGAAGCTCCCTCCGCTCGATGTTTTTCAGGATTATCGTGCCTGGACGATCTCGTTCAGTTCTGAGGAGGAGAGCGTCTCTTTGCCCTCTTTGCCGAACTGGACGGCGACCTTGCCCATATTTAGCACCACTTCATCCCCGACCGTCGCATATCGGTTTAGCTCCGGTCGAGCGCGAAGAAGCTGGAAGTAGGCCTCGCTCAGGGCGCGAACCTTGACGACTTTCTGCCCGGACTGGTACTCGTTATCGAACCAGATGTTTTTCCGGCGATAGAAGACTCGTCCCCCGGCTGCCTGAACTCTGGCGGCTTCCGACACCTGCTTATAACCCGGCTTGTTCTCCATCGAGGAGTTGAGTACCTTCTCGTCCGTCGCTTTCCCGAAATCCAGCGAGATACCGGCGCGAGTCTCTTTTCCGAGCGCGTCACCGCTGTTTTTGCCTCTGCCTCCGAGACCGCCGCCAAAACCTCCGCCACCCAATCCGCCTCGTGCGAATCCGCCCTGTGCGTTCGTCGGGGCGCGGTTCGCCTGCTGGTAGCCTTTTGCGTTGAGAGAGCGGTGCGCCTCTGAGGAACCGGAACCATCGCGTTCTTTTCCGCCGATACTGTACAGGTCCTCTTTTGCCTGGACAAGCAGCCTATCCATCGCGCCTGCATCTATTCGATAGACGCTGATCCCGCCGGGCGATCCGGGAGCGGGCATCTCATTCAGCGTCAGATCCTGCCGCTCATCCGCCAGATAGGAGGTATACGGGGTGACAATGCCATACTCCTTTGAGATGCGGATGATCTCGTCAATCACTTCCTGATTGGAATGGAGGCGAACCTGATCCAGCAGATAGCCGATTTTACGGGTCGCCCAGATACGGGGAACCATCGAACTGCGCGTTGCGTTCTCGCCGAAGGCTCTCTCCAACCGATAGGTGGCTGCCTGTCCCTGTACCTGTCCTGCCAGCCGGACTCCGCCAGAGCCGCTGCCGCGATATCTTCCCGTTACGATCACCTGACCGCCTTTGAACAGATCCGGCATATCTTTCGGATAGACATCGTAAGTCTGCAGCCCGTCGAAGGCTAACTGAAGGTTGGTCAGGATGGGGGAGGAGATTTTTGAATAGAAAGTAGATACAATCCCCTCGACGCTCTCTTCGGGACGCACATAGTCGGCTTCGGCGCGAGTTTCTACCGCAAGCCGATCCAGGAAGGGGACGTTCACATCATATCCCACGCCAAAGCAGAAGAATCGCGCCCGAACACCTGCCGCATTCGTTGCGCCCTCCTGACTGGCAGAGGCAAGCCTTCCAGGATTGTTTACCCGGCGCACATTATTGAGAATGTTATCTACATTGGTTTCGCCAACGGTGGGCAGTCCGTCCGTCAGGAAAATCACCGTCTTCTGGCTTCCCTCTTCCTTTTTCAGCAGGCTTAATGCCGATTGCAGCGCCTCATTGATGTTGGTTCCGCCGGTCGCCTCGACCTGCTGAACGAAGCCATGCGCTTTTCGGAGGTTCTCCGCATTTGCCGGAACCAGCGTTTGGAAGAGAGTGTCCGGGCTTTCATTGAAGGTGATGACATTGAATCGGTCGTTGGGATTGAGCTTGTCCAGACAGAACTGCAGCGCGTTTCGCGCCTGCTCCATCTTCTTATTCGCCTGCATGGAACCGGTGCGATCCAGCACAAAGACCACCTGACGGGGGACAATTCTCTCTTTCGGCACGCTGAAGCGCGGGGAGGCGATCAGCAGGAAGTAGCCGTCTTTCTCTCCACTCTGGTAGGTCAGAAGGCTCAAGCCGACATCGTTACCGCTGGTCGCATGATAGAGAATGAAGTCCCGATCCGGAAACTCGCTTCGGCTCTCCCAACTGGCTGTGGCGTTGTAGTCGTCCGTTCGGCGAACGCTGACATCATGGGAGGGAGAGTAGACCGTCTTCAGGGGAGCAGTGGTCTTCAATCTCACCATCACCGACATCGTCTCCAGCGGGCGCGAGGAGAAGCGTCCGGTGGAGAGAGGATAGGAGAATCGCTTCAAACCGCCTTCCAGTTTTAGCATCTGCACATATCGCAGAGTCAGAATGCGTTCGCTGCGCGGAGGAATGGGGAATACCGAAGTGCGAAAGACGCCGCGTCCGACATACTCCAGCAAGGCAGGATCTTTTCGCTGTCGAACGATGGACTCGTAGATCGTCCGCGCCTCCGCGCTGGTCATCAACTTGCCTTCCAGCACCTTATCTCCAGCGCGAAGGCTCAAAGAGGTGATAGATGCCCCTTCCGGAAGCGGAAAGAGATAGGTTCCCTCCTGTTGCACGCTGGAGTTATTGACGAAAGTCTGCTCGACCGTCGTTTCAACCAGACTGTCGTTGATGACGCTGTTGACGCGCACGGACTTCACGGAGAAGGGCTGGTCTCGGACTTCGTTTCGTGGGACGATGATGCCCTGCGCCTGTAAGGACGACTGCAGCATGGTCATCAAGAGCACGGAAATCGCCAGGCGCAGCGCGTACAGTCTGTGTGGGTTTCGCATCGAAAACCCTCCTGTTCTGGATGATAGGGTTGTTGCTCCGATGAGACGCATTTTGACAGTCTTCCAGCGTCAGGTGAGTTCCGCTGGAAGACCATCACTGAACGGGGGAGACTGTTCGTAGCATTAGACGCGGAAAGCGCTTTGTTCGTTACAGGGGTTCTGTTAGTTTTCGCTGCAGAAGATAGAATGCGGGTTCAGAATCGGAAGGAGACTGCGGATCGGAGAAGGAGCGAAGCAAGCGGTAGTGGGCGAAGAGCGACTTCTCCACTGGAACCTTCGCCTGCATCGCGTCCCTGTATTCACCGGTTCGCAGCAAAACATATTCCGGTTGAAGCGCATACATCATCTCCAGATAGGGGCTGGCGATCTCCCGGCGATAGAAGGGGAGCGCTTCCGGCGATACCAATCCCACCGCATCCAGCACGCGTACTCGCGAGAAGTATCCAATATAGCCAATCGGTTCCAGCATCATGCGCTGCCCCGGAGGAACGATCTTCCGCAGGGCAAGCCCGATCGGTTTTCGCAGACGCTCCTCTCCCTGCTGCGCCTGATATAGCTCACGGCGAACGCCCGGTAAGCCTCTCGCGCCTAGCAGGAGTATCAGCGCGGTCACCGCCATTGCTCTTCTCGAAAAGGTGCCGATGGAAGCGGAGGAGGACGAAGGCTCAGGCAAAGTCTCGTCTGTTCTGTCTCCTGTTCCCAGCCTCTGAAGCTTCTTAAACGCCGTCGAATATCCCATGATCGCCAACAGGTAGTAGACAGGACTCGGAGGGATATAGTACCAACCGAACAGAAAGACCTTTGAGAAAACCATGCTCGCATAGTGAAAGGTTATCCATGCGACGGCGGGAATCAGGGCACGATTCTGACGGATGACCGCCAGAACGCCAAGCAGCGCACCTAGCAGCAACACTTTATGCAGAAAGCTGGCGGTCATTCGCTGCAGGAAAGGCAGGACATTAGGAAAGGCGGCTTCCTGATGCCAGGAGTAGACCCTTAGCTTGGCAAGCGCGGAGGTTGGAACGGGGGAGCCGTAGTAGAGCGTGGCGAAGAGAAGCCAGGGCGCAACCATTACGGTCAAGATAAGCAACTCTTGAACGGGTAGTCTGCGATTGGCAAGAACAAGAGAGGCAAAGGCAATGAATGCCAGGCTGATGCCGTCAATCCGGAATAGAATCAGAATGGCAGCGCAGACCGCCATCAGCGCAGTACGGCGTTCCGCCAGCGCGGTGAAGACTGCCAGTCCGGTCATGGTGACCAGTCCAGTCTCCATGCCGGAGATCGCCCAGGTCAGGTTTGGTGGGGAGAGCGCAAGCAGTGCAGAGGCGGCGAGTCCGACACCCGGTCTGCCAACCGTCCGTCCCAGACGATAGAGCAGCAGGCAGGAGACTCCCTCTGCAAGAATGTTCACGCCCTTTCCGACGGCGACGGGGTCTGCGCCGATCCAACAGACAAGTCCGAGGAAGAGCGCGTAGAGGGGAGTAGTGGTTCCCAGCACACGCTCCCCCGTATTGTAGACTAATCCCTGTCCGTTCGCCAGATTCTCCGCGTAGCGCAGGGTGATATAGAAATCCTCCGCCGTGCTGCCGGTAGAATAGAGCAGATAGAGACGAACCAGTACCGCCAGAGTCGCGATGGCGAGGGCATACGGAAGCCCCCTGTCGGGAGAGGGGCGGGTAGAGGCGTTCGCGGTCATGAAGGAAGTTCTATCCGTTGAACCGAATCCGGTGACATGGCTGGAATTGCGTCATCCTCTTCGTCATGCCAGGAGAGGAATCCTGCTATCGTGGTTCGGGATCACCGCTCATGGACACTCTGCAGTTCGTACTCCTGCTCAG
The DNA here is from genome assembly GCA_964429855.1 of uncultured Chthonomonadaceae bacterium. Lineage (GTDB taxonomy): Bacteria > Armatimonadota > Chthonomonadetes > Chthonomonadales > CAJBBX01 > CALLMM01. Next base: position 54,874 of record CAYSDM010000025.1, on the reverse strand, counting down.
CGAGATACCGGGAATCGGTGAGAAGCGTCTGGGAAACATTCTCCAGCGCAACGCCGTTCTTCGCCGGTCGCCGGAGGAGTTCCTGAACCTCTCCGCCGGGGAGTTGCGCTCAGAGTATCATCTGGAGGATAAGAGCGTCTTCTGTCTGAAGCAGGAGGCTTCCAGACGAATCCGCCGATCGTTGGAGCAGGCGCGCAGGCTGCAGCGACCGGGAGTCAGCCTTCTGACATTGCAGGATGCGACCTATCCCGCCGCACTGCTGAACTATCTGGAATATCCTCCGCCCGTTCTCTACATTCATGGGAACTTCTCGCTGCTGCATCAGCGCCGTTTTATGACGGTAAACTCCAATGATGCCCCGAAAGAGGCGCTGGATGCGTGTGACCGGGTGGCGGAAACGGCGGTTTTACGGGGATGGATGCCTGTAACCGGACACAACCGTCTTGCCTATCAGCGTTCCGCGCTGGCGTCTCTGCGAAACGGGGGGAGTGTCTGCTATGTGCTGGACAGCGGTCTGTGGAGGGCGTTCAATGGCGCGCTGTCGCATTCGCTCTTTCCGGCGGCGCGAATCTGGCGCGTCGAATACGATCCACAGCGCGATCTGACTCTCACCCCCTTTCCGCCTGACGCGCACATGATCGCCCTCCACAATCGTCGGCGAGATCAGATTATCTTTGCGTTGGCGGAGGCGATCTTTGCAGGATATATTCGACCGGGCGGACAGATGGAGCGTCAGTGCCTGCGGGCGATTCAGCAGGGAAAGCCCGTCTATGTGATCGGGTCGCCGGGAGATGGCGAAAGCCGGTTGTTAAAAGCGGGGGCGCATCCTCTTTCCGTCAATTCTCCGGAGCAGACGGAGCGCGCACTGCGTATATGCGAACAGAGAAGCACGGATGTTACAGGGGAGACAGGGTGAGCGAGAGTAAGCCTGCAGAGCGTTGGATGTCGGCTACACTATGGATGGCGGCGGTCTATAACCTGCTCTGGGGCGGTTTCATCGTTCTGTTCCCGACGCTTCCCTTTCAGTGGATCGGGATAGAGCCGCCGAACTACCCCGCGATCTGGCAGTGTGTAGGCATGATCGTGGGTGTCTATGGAGTCGGATATGCCTGCGCCGCAACTGACCCGTTCCGGCACTGGCCCATTGTGCTGGTGGGTCTACTGGGGAAGATATTCGGTCCCATCGGGTTCGTCTGGGCAGCCGGGAAGGGAGAACTGCCCTGGATCGCCGGAGCCACCATCCTGACCAACGACCTGATCTGGTGGCTTCCGTTCGGTCTGATCCTCTTGCGCTCCTTCCAGGCTGCAAGACGCAAACCGCAGGGGCGAGAATGTTAACGCGCCATCTGCTCAATCAGCGAAGAGTATTTTTGAATAATCACCTTGCGCTTCACTTTCAAAGTCGGCGTCAACTCACCTCCCTCAATGGTAAAGGGCTGCGAGACGATCTCAAAACGCTTAACCCTCTCGAAATCGGCAAGGTTCACCGACAGGCGGTCTATCTCCTCTTTAATCAGTTTTCGGGTCTCTGCCCTGCGAACAAGCTCCTCCATATCGCCGGTCGGCAGTTCATTGCTCTTCGCCCACGCCTTCAACCGGTCGAAAGCCGGAACGATAATCGCTGTAATGACATTCTGTTTATCCCCGATCAACACCACCTCGCCGATATAGGGACTCTGTTTAATCAACGCTTCGATAGGCTGCGGCGCGACATTCTTGCCGTTCGCAAGCACGATGATGTCTTTCTTGCGGTCGGTGATCTTCAGCATTCCTTCTGCATTGATTTCGCCGATGTCTCCGGTGTGAAACCATCCCTCAGCATCAATGGCAGCCTGCGTCGCTTCGGGCTTTCCGAAATAGCCGCGCATCAGACTCGGCCCGCGAGTCAGTATCTCTCCATCCGGCGCGATCGTCACCTCCATGTTGGGAAGCGTGGGACCGACCGTTCCGATCTGACGCTTATCCGGGCGATTCAGATTGGTTACCGGGCACTCCGTTAAGCCATATCCCTCCAGGAGCAACAGTCCGAGCGATTCGAAGAATTTAGCCGTCTCCGGATTTAATGGCGCGCCGCCCGCGACAAAGAAGCGCAGTCTGCCCCCGCTGACCTTTTCGCGGATCTTGCTCAGAACGATCTTATCGGCAATCCAGTGCTTGAGCGCCAGAATCGGGCTGACGCCTCTGCCTTCGCGCCTTCGCTGCGCGACCTGATTCCCCACCTCCAGCGCCCAGTGGGCGATCTTGCGTCTTTTTTCCGGCGCTCTGGCGATCTCGTCCTGAACGCGCTCCTGCATATGCTCGAACAGGCGCGGCACGCAGAGAAAGACCGTCGGTCGCACCGCTGGAATCTCCTTGCCGATAGACATCACGCCTTCGGAATAGACGATCTGTGCGCCGATGGAGAGCGGCAGGAAGTGTCCGCCGACGCGCTCAATAATGTGCGACAACGGCAGGAAGGAGAGAAAGAGATCGGTCTCGTTGAGTTCGACGATCTGCCGCGCGGCGAACCCGGTGTGCAACAGACCTGTATGAGTGAGCATGGCTCCCTTTGGCTCGCCGGTAGTGCCGGAGGTGTAGATCAGCGTGGCGATGTCGTCGGGGGATACGGAAGCCTCCTGTGCCTCCAGGATTTCCTCGGAGATGTCCGACTCTCTTCCCATTTTCATAACCTGTTCAAAGGTATGCACACCCTCCGGCGCGACTCCGCTCATCAGCACGATATGATCGAGGGTTCTGACGTTCGGTAAAAGCTCTTGCGCCTTCTTAAGCTGCTTTGTATCGGAGACGAACAGAACCCGCGCCGCTGAGTCGCGCGCCAGATACTCCACCTGCGCGGCGGGAAGAGTCGGGTAGATCGGAACGGTTACGACGCCCAGGCTCTGAACGGCTAAGTCCGTGATCGCCCATTCGTATCGGTTTTCTGACAGGATCGCCACCCGGTCGCCTTTTTTTACGCCGAGAGCCGTCAGTCCCCGGCGAAGAGCCTGCACTTTCTCCCACACCTCTCGATAGGTCAGGGCGCGGTATTCGCTGCCCTCTTTGAAACCGAGCGCGGGGCGAGAGCCGAATTGATCCACGCTCTGCTTGAACATCCGATATATCGTCGAGAGTGCCATCTACCGCTCCTGTATCAGGTGTGTTTTGTTTTATACCCTATATTACGTAAGCGGCACGCATCTGCACCTGAGCCGAAAGTCCTATTTTTTCAGGCTAAACGTAAACAGACTGGATTCATGGAGAGATTCAGGGAGTGGCGGTAAGAGGAATCATATCTGACTGCCCGATGGCTTTTCCATCCAGAAAGACAATGATCCGATAAGTTGTCTGCGGGTAGGGAGTAGTAAAGACGGTTTCGGGGATAAAAAGCTGATAGGAGGGAAAGTCCTGCGGGTTGTTCATGGCGGTATACGAGCGAGAGACGCATAACTGTCCCTCGCTGTTTTTAAAAGAGTCAAAACCCATCGCCGGAGAGAGAGGCGTGGACTTATCCGCGCCATAGAAGTATGCGCCGACGGTTCCGCTCTTTCCAGCGGCGTTCTGGACGCGGAAGGCGATGCTGATCGTCACACCGCGCAGCGCATTGGAGCCGCCCGCCTGTGAATCGCTGCTGATCTGCGCTTCCGTTCGTATGATCTGCGCGGTCGCTTTTTCTTTATCCTGCGGCTCGTAGAGATTTACGGTAATGGGGAGCGTCTGTCCCGGTTGAAGCTCTATCTCGCGAGTAACCGTAGGAAGGCCGCTCTCCGCGGCAGGGATCAGTCTGATCGTGTGTTTTCCCGGAGGTACCTGACTGCGCTGGAACGGGGTGCGCCCGAGCGGCTGCCCGTTCAGTTCGAGCATAACTCCGCTGGGACTACTGGTAATCTTCAGCGTGCCCGGCTCCAGATTCCCCGGCGAAGGCGGTTGATCGGGAGCGGGCATCGCCTTCGGAAGTGTATCCGATTTCTGGGGAGAAGGATCTCGAACGACCCGCCCCGGAGAGCGCATCCGCATCGCCATCATTCCCGCGCCGAGAAGAAGCAGAGCGATGATCAGCGAGATGGCGACCCACCGCTTTTTACTCCGCGACTGCGCGACCGGCAGCCGATTGGATACGATCCTGCCTCCCGGAGAGGGAGCGGGATGGTTCTGGAGCAGGTTTGCTCTTGCTCCCTCCGCCGCAATGACCGCATTGCGAATCTGAATCAGACTGTCTCGCACCTCCGCCGCAGTCTGCACCCGTTTTTCCGGCTCCATCTCCACGCATCGCGCGATCAAAGTCTCCAGCGAGGGAGGAAAGGCGGTCGAGAGCGAGCGTAGAGGCGGGAATTTAAAGGGGGTCGTGGCAGGATCTCTACCCGTCAGCAGATGGTGCAGCGACGCTCCCAGCGCGTATATGTCGCAGCGTGAGTCGGTCTGAGACCTTCCATACTGCTCCGGAGGGGAGTAGCCTGGACTGCCGTAAAGCAGCGTATCTTTAGTTGCACCGGCTTGAAATCGGCGCGCAATGCCGAAGTCAATCAGTCGGATCACCCCGTCCTGCTGAAGCATCACGTTTGCCGGTTTCATATCGCGAAATACGATAGGTGGATTCTGCGTGTGAAGAAAGTCCAGCACATCGGCCAGTTGAATCCCCCAGGATAACACATCCGTCAGGGGAAGCGGTTGACCTTCGAACTCGCGCAGTTTGCTCTCCAGCGTGGAGCCGTTAATAAACTCCATGATGAGATACCAGCGGGTTCCATCTACGAAGTAGTCGGTAACGCGGGGCAGGTTGCGGTGAGTAAGCTGAGCAAGCAGTTTGGCTTCGCGCTCAAACTGACGAACAGCCGTCTCCTGTTCATGGCTCGTATCCGCCTTCTCCTGCATCTCTTTGACGGCGACGATGATCTCCAGGCGATTGTCACGCGCGCGGTAAACGGTTCCCATACCGCCTTTGCCGACAATCTCCAGGATTTCGTAGCGTCCGCCGAGAAGGGAGCCTTCTTGCAGTCGAGACGAATTCATGTACCACTCCGGGGGATTTAACCTATTTGACTGCTTCGTTCGCTAGATTGTTCTGAATAAGTTGTAAAATATTGCCTTCACTGTCGCGAAACGAGGCGACAATCGCGCCGCCCACATCGGTCGGCGGAACCAGAAAAGCAACTCCTCTCTGAATCAACTCGGAATAGGCGGCGTTTGCGTCCGCCACACCCAACGAGAGAGTGACCGCATTCAGGTTCAGATTATCCAGTGGAAGCGGCTCCGGGGAGAGCATCAGCCCGACCCGTTCCGAAAACATCGCCCAGTCTTCCGCTTCCTCCTGAAGCGTGAAGCCCAGTATATCGCGGTAGAACCGCAGCGCCCGATCCATGTCCTGAACCAGAACCATCGTTGTTATATCAAGAAACTTCAAAGGAGACTCCGGGAAAATCGTCACGGTCCCGGCGCAACGGGAGAGTTCACCGGCGGTTTGATATAGGCTCCGGAGATGCGGGACAGGTTCAGATGCGCGGATATCCCGACGATCATCACTCCCAGAACGATCAGCGCCACCAGCCAGTTGAACCGTTTTTTCAGCGTTGGAGCGTCCCCGCTGCCGGGATGCGCCATATAGACGGAGAGAAGAAACATCAGAATCGCCAGCATCATTTTGATCCCGGCATACATATGGTAGGCTCCGGTGACGCTGCCCATGACCATGAAGTAGTTGTAGAAACCGGTCAGGAGCGCGACGATCCAGAAGACTCCCAGGCTGATTCCAAACGCGCGAAGGATCGGTTTCAGAATCTCGACGGTGGCGGAGTCATCCGACTTTGCCGCCTGACGCAGCGAAATCCAGGCAAAGATGATGCCGCCGAGTACGCCGATCATACTCGTCAAATGCAGCCATTTGTTAAAAAACTTTACGAACTCCACCGTTCGCTTCCTCCGTGTCCTGCCCGATGACTCCTCTATTGCCGGACGTGTACATTCTACCACAATATCTCCCGGCATCGCCGGGAGGGGATGCACGGCAGGGGTGGCAGGATAAAGCCGGGAACCGCTCCCGCCTCCTTCCTGGGCGACAGCCGCAAAAAGGAGGCGAGAGCAATTTCCCGGCTCGTTACGATCAGGCTCCTTCCGCCTCGTAGCAGGCGCGGCGGGAGTTGCAGGCGTCCAGCGAAGCAGGCTCATCATCCGGACCGAACAACTGCATCGTTTTCAGGCAGGTGCAGGGCAGTTCCACACCGCTCTCCATGCCCGACGGGTGAAAAGAGAGCCCCATGTAGATCGCTTTACTGCGTTTATGGGCGCAGCGCGAGGGCTGAACCCAGACCGATTCGTTCTCAGCCATGCCTTACCTTCCCTTTAGACACCGGCGGTTTTCAATACCGCCAGCTTGACGACATTACGGGTCAGGGGAACCTTGTAGGCGTTCTTCCCGAGCGGTCTGGCTTTCGCCATCGCCGCCTGACCGGCTTGAATGGCAACCTGCGGCGTGACGGCTTTGCCGCGCAGTGCCGCTTCTGCCTCCGGAGATCGCCAGGGAATGGGCGCGACTCCGCTGAGTACCACGCGCGAAGCCGTCACGCGGCGATTACGAATCTGAAGCATAACCGCCGCCCCGGAGAGCGCCCAGTCAAACGACTCCTTGTGACGCGCCTTCAGATAGTGGCTGCGGGTTCCGGCAGCAGGCGCGGGAACGATGATCTGCGTCACGATCTCGCCAGGCTCCAGAACCGTCTCCTGAAGGACGTTTTCCGTTGGCAGCGTGAAGAACTTCTCCAGCGGTACGACGCGCTTCTTCTGCGGTCCGGTGATCTCGACTGAGGCGTTCAGCGCAATCAGCGCAGGGGCGCAGTCCGACGGATGAACGATCCAGGAGGGACCGCCTCCCAGCACCGCATGATACTGATTCTCGCCTTCGATCGCGTAGCAGACCGAGCCGCCTTTCTTCAGACAGACGACGGCTTCATCGCGGTAGTACCAGCAGCGCGGCCGCTGACACAGATTGCCGCCGATGGTCCCCACATTGCGAATCTGCGGCGTCCCGACCGATTCCGCCGCCTCCGCCAGCGCGGTATAGTTTGCCCGGATCACGGGATGCTCCGCAATCTCGATCAGGGTCACCAGCGGACCGATCCGCAGACCGCGACGATCCGCCGTCAGCCGGTTCAGTCCGGGAACCGTTTTCAGGTTGACCACGATATCCGGCTGCTGAATGTAGTCCTTCATCTCGCCCAGCAGATCAATGCCGCCGGCGAGCAGCTTTCCCTTCTCGCCCGCACTCGCCAGTGTGCTGATCGCGCTGCGCAGGTTGGCAGGATTGACAAACTCAAAGGATTTCATCGAATTATCCCCTTCTCCTGGCGTCTGCAAGCGCCTGCAGGACACGTGCGGGAGTGATCGGCGTGGTGTTAACATAAGCGCCGGTTGCGTTCAGGACAGCGTTACGAATGGCGGCTGCGGTGGGAATGACGGGAGGCTCGCCGATCCCGGTAACCCCTTTCGCGTCGGGATTCTCAAAGGGGATGCTGACGAACTCCGGCATCTCCATTGTGCCGGGTATCTGATAGAACTCCATATTCGGATTCACCATACGCCCCGTTAACTGGCACATCTGGCGGCTCTCAAAGAGCGCCATGCCGATGCCCATGATGACGCCACCGTTGATCTGGCTCTTGAAGGTCAATGGGTTGAGAATGACGCCGCCATCCTGAAGGGCGACAATCTTCACTACCTTCACATGTCCGGTCTCGATGTCTACGGAGACTTCGGCGAACTGCGCGCCGGCTACTCCGCTCTGCTGAAGCTCTCGCGCCCATGTGCCGTTGCCCACCGCGCCCTCCATTCCGAGACGGGAGCAGGCTTCTTTGAAGGAGACGCTCTTTGCTGGATCGGTTCTGGAGAAGACTTTGCCGCCGGCGCAGTCGAGATCGTCGGGGGAGACGCCCATCTGCGGGGCGACCTGCTCCAGAAGATTCTGTTTCGCCGCCTCCGCGGCGCGCTTGACGGCGGGAGCGGTGGAGGCTGTGGTCACGGAGCCTCCGGAGGGAACGCCGTAACCCAGGTAGGTTTTACCGATACTCGCGCGGACCGATTCTAGCGGAATGCCCAGCTCCTCCGCGGCAATCATGCCGCAGTAGGTGCGCGTGCCGGTACCGATATCCTGCACGCCAATCTCCACCAGTACTGTTCCATCGCGGTTGATGGTGACACGGCACTGTGATCCCGGACCGCCGCCGCCGCCCCAGATCGCTGCGCCGCACCCCAAGCCTCGCCGAAAACGCCCGCTGCCGGCGAGCGGTCCCTGTCCTGGACGGGGATTGCGCCGCTCCCATCCTATCAATCGCGCCCCCTCGCGCCACTGCTTCTGGCGCATCGGGGTCGGATCGTTTTTCAGACGCAGTTCCAACGGGTCTATGCCTGCTTTGACGGCGAGGTCTTCCAGGGCGCACTCCATCAGGAACGATGCGACTGTGTGCCCGGGAGCGCGCCAGGCGCGCGAGGGACCGGTATGCATATAGACGGAGCGCTGCTCAACTTTGACATTCCCCACCTGGTAGATGTAGGGGAAGGGGACGCCCGCCCCGGCAATGCCGCCGCTGCCATGGATCGTCGCCTCGAGCGCACATATCTTACCCTCCGCATCCGCGCCGATCCGAATCTTCATATGTCCTGAACGCTCGTTGCCGACTGCTAACTGCTCTTCATAGCGAGTCAGCATCATCTTCACCGGCGCATTGGCGCTTTTTGCCAGCCGGGCGCAGATGACGCCCTCATACCCTGCGCCGAACTTGCTGCCGAAACCGCCGCCCATCACCTCCGTGATCACTGTCACGTTGGAGGCAGGCTGTATGCCCAGGGCGTTTGCCAGTTCGTCGCGGACGCTGAAAACGCCCTGTGTCGAAGCCCAGCAGGTCAGTTTCTCCGGGCTGTCCCATCGGCAGGTGACGCCATGGGTCTCCAGCGGCAGATGCGTGCGGACTTCACAACCGTAGGAGCCTTCGCTGATGGTCTTCGCCGATGCAAAACCCTGGGCAACGTTCCCTCGCTCTGTGCGGTTCGGCTCGGAGAGATTGTTCTCGGTATTATTGCGTACAGCCGGCGCCCCGGGCTTAACGGCGACCGATTCATGAACGGCGTGGGGGAGAATCTTGTACTTGACTTTTATGGCACGAATAGCGTCTTCCGCGCGCTCGATGGTCTCTGCTGCTACCGCTCCGATCTCCTGCCCCTGAAACCGCATGCGATCTCCGGCTTTTGCCGTGAGGATGACCGCTTTCACGCCGGGCATCTTCTCCGCGGCGCTGGCGTCAATGCTCTCGATCTCGGCGTGAGCGTGCGCAGAGCGCAGGATCATCCCGTGCAGCAGTCCAGGCAGATTGATGTCGTAGGCGTATTTTGCTCGACCAGTCGCCTTGTCCGGTCCATCCAGACGAGGTGTCGGCTTGCCCAGCACGCTGTTTTCTGAAGGTTTCTTCCAACCTGGCATGTTTACGCTCCTCGCATCTTTTTAGCAGCATCCAGTGCCGCCTCAAAAATATGGGGATAGGTTCCGCACCGGCAGACATTGCCGGAGCAGGCTCTCTTTACCTCCTCCAGGGACGGATTGCGGTTCTTCTGGAGCAGCGCGGTGCAGGAGACCACAAAGCCGGGGGTGCAGAAGCCGCACATCAGCGCGTCATGTTTGACGAAAGCCTCCTGTACGGGAGACATCTTCTCCGGCGTGCCGAGTCCTTCGACGGTGGTAATCTGTTTACCCTGCGCGTCTACTGCCAGCATCATGCAGGAGTAGACAGGTTTGCCGTTCACCAGAACCGTGCAGCAACCGCATGAACCGCGATCACAAACCTTCTTGGCTCCCGTCAGATCCAGGTGATCTCGCAGGGTATTGAGGAGCGTTGTGCGAGGCTCTACCAGCGCGGTCATCTCCTGTCCGTTGATGTTGAGCTTGACGCGCACCTTGCCTCTCAGACGTTGAACAGCGGACGAAGGGGCAGGCTCCGGCGAGGGATGCGCCTCTGTCTCTGTGGCGGTGGCAAGAACGCCTGTGACGGCGATTCCGCCTCCCAGCCCTTTGAGGAACTGTCGGCGGGAGACATCTCCCTGCAACGGTTCCAGCTTGTCGTTCTTCTCATCACTCATGATGCAGGCGACTCCTTGGAAGGGGTGAAGAATTAATCCTGAAAGGGTTCAGGGCGCGTAGAAATCGTTCTTCGCGCCCTGATTCATAACATTCCCTTTATTCTTTACGTTGAGTGACTATTCCTTCCGCTCCCGATTATTTGTAGGAAACGGAAAATAGACCCTTCAGAGTCGCGGCCGCTGCCTCCTCCTGCGCTTGAGGAAGAGAGCGAGACAGGAGAGTCCGCTGGCGAGTGTAAAGAGAGAACCCGGCTCCGGTACCACATGGAAGTTCAGTTGATATCTGCCGGAAAATATATCCGCGCTGAAACCGGCGCGATCCCAGCCCAGAGGTTCGTTGAGCAGATTGTTCCAGTTGTACTGGCTGTCAAACGGACCGACCGTCACATAGTAGGTTCCTGCCGGAAGGCGAGTCTCGATACGAGCGGCGGTGATACCACCGAACAGATCAATATCATCATTGCCGGCAATCGTGTTTCCGTTTTCGTCAAACAGAGCGAGTTCGGTATCCGCCAGTTCCGAACCAAGGGTGTCTATGCTGAGGCTGCGCTCCTGATCTAACGTGAAACTATACCAGTCGCCTTCACCAGGGCTGTTAGCTCCGACAACCTGTCGGAAGCCTCCTGCAAGCGCGCCCAGCGCTGTGACCGGCGTCCGTTCGCGGCTCCATTCCACTGCGTAGTCAAACTCCTCAAACGGGGTTGCGCCTGCAATTCCCACTCCATAAACCAGATCGTTTCCTGTCGTGTCGAAATGGTCAAAGATCACCCGGCTGTTCAGTCCAAGTCCCGGAAAGTCGTCATATGCGCCCAGCAAAAACGGGGAGTCATGGGTGTCGAACAGAAAAAGTACAGGGTCTCCGCCAGCCTGATTGCGATCATAAAGGTAAAATGTATAGCGATAGATTCCAGGAGTCTCCGCCCCTTTGAAACGTATGTAGTGCGCATCAATATCATCCGGACTGATGGAACCGATCAATCGGTCCCCTGGAAGGAACAGGGGATTTCCAGATAGGAACGACGCCGGTAAAGTCTCGTTGGGTTCTTCTTCGTGGTAGTCTATTTGCGAAAGAACAGGGGAAGATAACAGAAGTAAGAAGATACCAGCCAGCAGTTTTAAATGCGCCATTTCAGGTCCTTTCAGAGCGAGGCTGATTTTGGAACAGTACGTATCTACAAACGGACAATCATTTCATTTTACAGATGGTTACTGCATATTCTCTACCAGTGCCTTTCTGAGGCAGAAAAAAGCGGATTTCGTTGCGTAGAACCCTCAAATTTACTATAGGGCAGGATTGATCACCCGGTCAAATGCATGATGGAGAGGAGGTTTCTCACTAAACAGTCTGCACAGGGATACGCTATAATAGGCGCTATGAATGCGGTCATGCAGAAGATTCGCGAGGCGACTCGCGGAACAGAGTATGAGGGAAAGCTCTATCTCGTCGGGGGGTATCTACGGGATCGAGAGCTTGGTTTGCCGACAGGTACGGATATGGATCTGGTGCTGGAAGGCGACGCGCTGTCGCTGGCGGATTTTCTCTATCAGCGCGGGCTGTCCGACCATCATCCGGTGCTCTATCCGCGTTTCGGCACAGCGATGATTACCGTATATGGGTCACCGGTGGAACTGGTCTCTGCACGGTCGGAATCCTATCAGCCGGACAGCCGCAAGCCCCTCGTTCAGCGCTCCTCACTGATGGACGATGCGTTGCGTAGAGACTTCACCATCAATACGCTGATGGAGAACCTGCATACCGGGGAACGGCTCGATCTGACCGGACGGGGACTTTCTGACCTTTCCGCCGGAATCATTCGGACGCCGCTCGATCCGATCATCACCTTTTATGATGATCCTTTGCGAATGCTGCGCGCCGTTCGATTCGCGGTTCGATTCGGTTTTCAGATTGAAGAGAAGACCTGGATGGCGATTCGGCAGGAGGCGGGCAGACTTAATCTGATGGGACCGGAGCCGCCTGTCGTCTCGGCGGAGCGAATTCGGGACGAGTTCGTTCGCATTATGCTCTCTCGCGACCCGGCGTCCGGGCTTGAGCGGCTGCGGGAAGGCAACCTGTTGCTGCAATTTCTGCCGGAACTGCTGGAGATGGCAGGAGTCATGCAGAACCACTGGCATCTCTATGATGTCTGGGAGCATACGCTGGAAGCGCTGCGTCATCTACCGCCGGACGCTTCGCTGGAACTGAGGCTGGGGCTGCTGCTGCACGATGTGGGCAAGCCGGCGACGCGCAGCGAAGATGCCGAAGGTGTGCACTTCTACAACCATCCGCTCGTTGGCGAGAAGATCACCGAGCAGGTATTGACGCGACTGCGATTTACCACTGATCAGATTCGCGAGGTCTGCGCGCTGGTTCGGCTGCATATGCGACTGGGAGAGGCGCAGCCGGACTGGTCTGATGCGGCGATCAGGCGATTAATCCGGGCGACTACACCGTATACGGAGACGCTTTTTCAACTGGCTGAATGCGATCAGGCAGCCATGAGAAGGGATGTTCCTCATACCAATCTCTCTGCATTGAAGAGGAGGATTGAGGCGATCAACCGGGAATCGGATGCGGCTGCGATTACCAGCCCGCTGAATGGCGGCGAGATCATGCGACTGTTGCGTATTCAGCCCGGGCCGCAGGTGAAGGAGGCGAAGGAGTTTCTGACGAATGCCGTGATAGACGGGATTCTCGGACCGGAAGACCGTGAGAAGGCGCGACTCATGCTGCTGGAATGGGCGGAGAAGCCGAGAGAGTCCGGTGCGTGAGTTGTCATCTCACGCGATGCTCTGAAATGGATATGTCATGCGCGACCACGTGATCCTGTGCGGGTTGGGAAAGGTCGGATATTCGACGCTGGAGATGCTCTCTCAACAGGGCGTGCCGGTAGTGGCGATCACGCGGGACATTCAGCCAGATCGGGCGCACCGCGCCGGTCAGATAGCTTCTCACCTTATTCTCGAAGATGCCCGCACGGATGAAGCGCTGATCGAAGCCGGTGTCCGGGATGCGCGCGCGATCATCATCGCCACGAACGATGACCTGACCAACCTGACCATCGCGCTGGATGCCCGACGTCTGGCTCCAGAGATCGCGATTGTGCTGCGCCTCTATGATCGGGACCTCGCTGAGCGGGTACGCCAGCAGATGGATGTCCGCGCTGTCTTGAATGCCGCTGAACTGGCTGCTCCGGCGTTTATTGCCGCTGCGCTGGGAGAGCAGGTTATCCGCGCCTTTGATATCGGCAGCGTGCTTCTCAGTATCGTGAGTATGAAGGTGGCGGATACCGCTACCGGCGAAGGTCAGACGCTTCGCGAATGGGCGGCTCATCTGGAGGCGACTCCACTGGCGCTGCGTTCCGGGTCGGCGGGGCTGATGCATATTCCAGTTATGGATTATAAACTGCAGGCGGGTGACGAGGTGATCGTCGCCGCCTCCTCGCATCTGATTGACCACTTACGCAGTCACCATCCTCTCACGCGGCTTCTGCCCGGCGAAAAGCTGACAAAACGGCAGAAAAAGCGACGCCACTTCTGGAGACGACCGAAGACCAATCCCTTCGTATTTGTTCAACGGTTGTGGCGCCATGCCTCTCCCATCCTGAGAACGGCGTTTGCCGGTTTTATTGCGCTCCTTGTCATTAGTTTTTTTACATTTCACCTCTCTCTGGGGCTAAACTGGCTGGATGCGCTCTACTTTACGGTGACCATCCTGACCACCGTTGGCTTTGGAGACATCAGCCTGATAAATGCCCCTCCCCTGGTAAAGCTGCTTGGATGCGTGCTGATGGTCTCAAGCGTCGGCATGTTTCTTCTGCTGATGAGCGTGGTGGCGGACTATCTCATCAGCCGACGCTTTGAACAGATGCTTGGACGCCCCCGCACCACGCTGACCGATCATATCATCGTGGCAGGAATCGGAAGCGTCGGGTCGGTGGTGGCGGGACGGCTGCACGAACTCGGTCTGCCGGTGCTGGTGATCGAACGCAATCCGGAGAATAATTTTCTCGGTGAGATTCCAGACGAGATACCGGTCATTCTGGCAGATGCCAATCTTCCGCAGACGATGGAGCAGGCGGGACTGGATCGCGCGCGCGCCGTTCTCGCGTTAACCAATGATGATCTGGTGAATCTACGCATTGCGCACCATGCCGAGATCATCAACCCGGAGGCGCGCACGGTTGTGCGTCTGTTTCAGTCCTCTCTCTCCACGCGCCTGGGGCCCTCCTTGCTGGGAATAGATCAGGCTTTCAATCCCTCGCAGGTGGTTGCCGCAACGTTCGCTGTCTGCGCGCTGGCGGCAGATGTTGTACAGGGCTTTACGCTCGGATCAAAGCTGTTGATGTTGCGTTGGCTGGATGAGAAGCGGATGATGCGATGCATAAACTTCACGGTAGAGGAGATCCGGGCGCGTTTCGGAATTCTGGCGGTGCTGAGACAGGCGCGCGGCGAGATGGAACTGCGGCATGTCAATATGGAAGAGGTTGTGCGGGAGGGGGATCGGCTGATCGTGCTGGATGAGTTTATCCCGGATGAGCAGCGACCCGCTCCGGCTCCTCTCATCACACTGGACGATACGATCCCGGAGTTTTGATATCAGAAACGGCGTTTGAACCAGGTGGAGATGGCATCTGTCAGGGTATGCACGGTTCCCGCGAGTATGAAACCGGCAAGCGCGAATCCGATATGAGTCGGATAGTCCGCGACAAAGGTCTTCAGAGAGTCAAACTGCGTTTGAGCCATCTCCTGTGCGGCTTCCGCTCCCTGTATCTGGCCATAGACAACCAACGCCATCGCCGCCAGAGAGAGAAAGACAAGCGCAAGATAGAGCGCGCGGATCAAGCCTCCCGCGATCATGCCGTGCGATATCCAGCTTCGATGCGGGACGATCTTCTGATAGGGGAACCAGAGAAAGCGCAACGGTCCCCAGCGGCGATACTGCGCGGAGTCGATATCAAGATCGCCCGCGCAGGCGAACCCGGCGAACAGATAGGTCCCGGTGAATATCGTTGCGTGAACCAGATCGGGCTGCGGGGCGTACTGCCAGTAGGCGGCGGCTCCGCCGACAGCAGTCAGGATTGTAATGGAGTCATGTGTGCGTGCTCCGGGCATATAGACGAACAAAACCTCGTAAAATTGATGACTCGCAGAAGTCTCTACTCCTGAAGAGTATCGCTCACTCCGGCCAGCGAAGTTCCGTAAGCGTCGCCGATCCCCAGAAGCTGTTTCCGAACGCGAGTCTTAGCTTTAGCCTTCAACGCCTCGCTCGGTTCATACCCCTGCCACATCTTCATCCAGAAGTGACCGTAGTTGTAGATCAGAACACGGCGGTATCGGTCGCTCTCGTTATTGGAAGCTGCATGATAGAGGCGACAGTGGAAGATATAGGCAGTTCCGGCGGGATACGCCATCTTCACATGGCAGGGCATCTCCTTCGGGTCCTGAACCTTCGGCAGCCGGAAATCCATCGGGTAGCGGTGAGAACCGGGAAGGTAGAGCGTGCATCCGCCGTTCTCCGCCGCGTCATCCAGCAGGAAGAACGCCTTGACCATTAGAGTGGAACGCGGATGATAGACGCCTCCCATCCCGACATCATGATGCCAGTCCGCATGCGTCGTGGTGTGCGGCGGAGAGATGAAGTAGTCGTTGTCAATCATCTGAATGGAGTCTCCGAGTATCTCCCATACAATCGGGAATACCTTCGGATGCTCCATCAGGTCCAGAAAAACGTCATCATATTCGATAATCGCCTGCACCTGCTGAAGATTATCTCTGCGAACGCCGAGACGGGATGTGTCCGCTCTCCACGTCGCTTCCGCGCGATCCGCCGCCTCGCGCGCCCGTTTCAACTCCTCCGGTGACAGCGCATTCGGTATCACAAGATATCCGTTCGTCTCAAACTGAAGACGCTGTTCCTCCGTCATGACCGCTTTTGCCATCGTCTGTCTCCCAGATCAATCTTCTACATAAGCGCACATTTCGAGACGAATACCCGACTTTTCCTGCAGGCATGATCCGGTATATGTCAATAATATTCTGGACGAAAGAAGCCAGATAGAAGCCAGCCGACAAATGTTCCGAGGAAAAGCATCAGGTCGGCAGCAAGCCAGATAATCGGGGATACGAAGCAGAGCATCAAATAGCTCATCAACTCTGCTGCCAGTCCCACCCAGAAGAATGCGCTCGGAGTCTCTTTTCGAATCCAGTAGAGGAGCAGGGAGAGGGGACCGAAAAGATAGACCTGCGCGGTCGTCTCCCAGAACTCATCCCAACTCTCGTCGTAGCTTCGCACCAGTCCAGCAGATCCCAATCCGATCCCGACGGCAAGCCCGTCCATCAGCCCGATCCAGGGAGCCCATTGCGGTCGCCAGCGTGTCAGCAAAAGCGATGCAAGGAATACCAGAAAAAGGACATAGAGCGTTCGGAAGACTCGTCTACGATCCGGCGTAGTTCGTTTTTTCGATCTGGGTGTCGTCATGCGGCGTGAGATTAGCGGCTGGCGGCGTTCGGGGGAGGCGGGGAGTGCCATCCGTGCACGCCGATCAACGGCACAAACACGCACGGACCATGATCTTCTGTACGTATGCTGCCGTCAGAATCCCTGATAACGACAGATAGATTCTGCATATCCATGCTTCCGACCGGGATGACCATGCGACCCATCGGAGAAAGCTGCTTAAGGAGCGGCGCGGGAATCTGCGGCGCGCCTGCTGTGACAATGATTCGGTCATAAGGAGCGTCGGGAGGATAGCCTGCAGTTCCATCTCCACAGTGAATCTCGATGTTTTGATAACCAAGCCATTCCAGCAGACCTTTCGCCCGCTGTGACAGCGCGTCGTGACGCTCGATGCTGATCACCTTCTTCGCGAGTTCCGCCAGTATGGCGGTCTGGTAACCCGACCCCGTACCGATCTCCAGAACCGTCTCCTCTCCGGTGAGGTGGAGCAGTTCCGTCATCGCTCCAACCATCAGGGGCTGAGAGATGGTCTGCTGGTTCCCGATGGGCTGCGGGGAGTCCTGATAGGCGTGATCGCGGTAGGCTTCCGGCACGAACAGATGCCTGGGAACACGGCGCATCACCTCCAGCAGCCGGGCATCCCGCACGTCGCGGGCTTCTAGCTGCTCGCGAACCATACGATCTCGTTCCGCATCTTCCGCCACGGCAAAACCTCCCTGCCGTTCTATCCCTGTGGCTTCTCCGGGCGCAGAAGCGGGAACGGGATCACCTCGCGTATCGAGTCCTGCCCGGTCATAAGCATCACCAGCCGATCCATCCCGACGCCCAGCCCGCCTGTGGGAGGCATGGCATACTCCAGGGCGCGAAGGAAGTCCTCATCCAGCGGATGCGCCTCCTCATCTCCCGCCTGTCTCTGAATAAGCTGGTTTTCAAAGCGGGAGCGTTGATCCAGCGGATCGTTGATCTCCGAAAAGGCGTTCCCAAGCTCCTGCGCGGCGACATAGACCTCAAAACGCCGCGTCAACGCGGGGTTATCCGGGCGCATCTTCGCCAGTGGGGATGTCTCAACGGGAAAGTCCGTGATGAAGGTGGGATGAATCAGACGCGGCTGCGTAAATCGCTCATGCAGCTTCTCGATAATCCCGCCGATGCTGTGCTCGTGTTCTGTCGGAACGCCTGCCTGCTCACAGGCGCGTTTCGCTGAGACGAATGTCTGAAAGGCGTCGGGAGAGATACCCGCATACTGCTCAATGCCCTCCAGTATCGGCAGGCGTTTCCAGGGACGAGCCGAGAAATCTATCTCCGTCTCCTGGGTCTCGCCCGTCTCTGACCGGTGTTGAACCGTCAGGCAGGGGCTGCCGTTCACTGCCAGGCAGACACGGGTGTACATCTCCTCCACCAGATCCATCATATCTTCCAGGTTGGAGTAGGCTTCATAAAGCTCCAGCAGCGTGAACTCTGGATTGTGGCGCGGAGAGAGACCTTCATTACGAAAGACCCGTCCGATCTCAAACACCTTCTCCAGTCCCCCGACGATCAACCGCTTCAGGTAGAGTTCGAGCGAGATACGCAGCTTGAAATCGTAGTCCAGCGCGTTATGGTGCGTCTTGAACGGGCGCGCCGCCGCGCCGCCTGCTTCCACCTGCAGAACAGGAGTCTCCACCTCCAGATAGCCCCGCTCCATCAGTAGATTTCGCACCGTCTGGATCACGAGGCTGCGCTTTATCAGCACATCGCGAACCTCGGTATTCACCAGCATATCCACATAGCGCTGACGATAACGAGTCTCGACATCATGCAGCCCGGAGTAGTGGACGCCATCCTTCTCTTTGCCAATAGGCAGCATACGGATACACTTCGACAACAGGGCAAAGCCGGTCACGTGGATGCTGATCTCTCCGGCGCGAGTGCGGAAGACCCATCCCTCCACGCCGAGGATGTCTCCGATATCCAGGTCTTCAAAACGGCGAAACGCCTCTTCGCCAAGATCATCTCGCTTCACGTAGACCTGAATCCGCCCGCTCTGATCGCGAATATCTGCGAAGACAACCTTGCCCTTGGGGCGGTGCGCGGTCATTCTTCCGGCGATGCGAACCGTCTGATTCTCCATCGCCTCAAAGTTCGCGGCGATCTGCGCGCAGGAATGCGTTCGCTCATACCGCTCGATGGCGTAGGGATCCATACCCGCCTCGCGCAGGGATTGCAGCTTCTTCAGTCGCTGCACCCTTACCTCATTCTCATCCATTCCTCACTCTATCCTGACCGTATGGTTTTTACGATGCTTTCAAAGATGATGCGTCCATCCGCAGAACCCAGAATCTTCTCCGAAGCGCGCTCCGGGTGCGGCATAAGCCCGAAGACATTAAAGGTCTCATTGGCGATCCCCGCGATATTATTCACGGAGCCGTTGGGGTTGCTGCCGGGTGTGTAGCGTCCTGCGGAATCGCAGTAGCGCACCAGAATGCGCCTGCCGCCTGCGAGTTCCGCCAGAGTCTCATTGCCCGCGACATAGCGCCCCTCGCCATGTGCAATCGGAATACGCAGCGTCTGTCCCTCTTTTGCCCCACAGGTCCAGGGGGTATCGCTGTTCTCAACTCGCAGATGGACAAATTTACAGGCGAACTTCAGCCCCTCGTTCCGTACCAGCGCGCCGGGCAGAAGCCCCGATTCGCAGAGGATCTGAAAGCCGTTGCAGATGCCGATCAGATATTTCCCTCGCGCCGCGTGCTCCTGAACAGCCTCCATCACCGGGGAAAATCGCGCAATAGCGCCCGTGCGGAGATAGTCTCCATAGGAAAAGCCGCCCGGCAGAACGATGCAGTCATACCCCTTGACGCTGGTGGTCTGGTGCCAGATATACTCTACCGGAACGCGAACCACATCGCGCAGCACGTAATAGGCGTCCTGATCGCAGTTGGAGCCGGGAAACTGAACCACGCCAAATTTCACTTGACCACCTCGAAACGGTAGTTTTCGATGACCGGATTGGCCAGCAGCTTCTCGCACATCTCCTTGACATCGCGTTCGATATTCTGAGAGCCGCCGGTAACCTCTAGTTCGATATATTTACCGATGCGAACCTGCTCCACATTCTCGTAACCGAGCGAATTCAGGGCATTATGGACGACACGTCCCTGCGCGTCCAGCAGGGTCGGTTTGAGCGTAACGTAGACTTTCACCTGCGGCATCTTCCATCCTCTTTTCTACCCGAGACGCTATCGGGCATGAAGTAGAACCCATAATATCACAGCAACCGCTCCGCTGACAACCACCATCACCGGAAGGATCGTTCGCAATGGAGAGGGCGCGTTTGAATGCGTTTTTGCGTTGCCTTCCATTCGGAAGGCGGGAGTCTCCTCCGGTTCCGGCGGAACATCTTCCACCGTAATCGTTCTGATACGATGCCCGTTTCGATACTCACAACGCGGGATTCCTGCGCGCGCGCGCGCTGCTCGCCCGATCAGCTTTCCCAGCAGGCGCGCGACCGGGGGGATCAGGCGCGGTGCAAAGATGACAAGGGCGATGGCAAGCGCCAGGGCGATCTGCTGCGGAGCCAGAGCGAGAAGGGAGAGATCGTTCAGGAGGAGCATAGCCGGTTCAACCTCTCATAGAGAGACTCCTGATCCAGCCCTTCCAGGATGAGCAGTTTCTCCCGGCTGGATGCGCCAGACTTAATCTGAATGTCTGTTTTTCTAATCTTCAGCCCGTCCGCCAGCAGTTGAAGCAGAGCCTCATTTGCCGCGCCGTCTATGGGAGGAGCGGTGACGCGCACCGATAGTATTCCCGCTTCCCATCGAACGATCTCATTTCTAGCGGCGCGTGGCGTCAACCGGATTCTCAGGGATAACTCCATCTCTTAACTCCCCATCATGATCGTCAGCATGATAAAGACAACCCCGTTATTGATCGCGTGAGCCAGTATGGGAGCGATCAACGATCCTCTCAGCGCAAAGAGAACATTGAAGACCATTCCCAGCGTGAAGATTCCAAGAAAACCGAGTGGAAGCTGTGGGTGCAGGACGGCGAAGATTGCGCTGCATAGGATGAACGCCATCGCCCGGCTCATTCTTCCCAGCAGTCCCTGATAGAAGATGCCCCGGAACATCGTCTCTTCGGTCAAAGGAGCCAGGATAACCGCCTGAATAAAGATGAGCAGCGCGAGAAGGCTGCCGGGAGAGGAAGCCATCTCCGTAACCACCGGATTCAACGGGGTATCTATGCCGCGAAACAACCAACTGGAGAGCAGCGAAGTGGCGATTAGAAGCGGCAGCGCGATCAGATAGCCCACAACTCCCCAGATTATCTCCAGCCCCAGGCTGGGGCAGCGAAAGCCGGAATTCGCCCATGTCAGCCCGACTCGCGAATTCATCCGTTTCAGGTAGAGGAGCGGAATCCCTACGGCGACGCTGATCGCCAGGATACCCAGGAGTGAGTTGGTGACAGGCGAGATCTTATGCTTCAAATCGCCGGGAAGCGCATAGATCAGCAGGGGAATGAGAAAGCGAATGCCTGCAAAACAGAGCAGAAAGAGCAGAAAGGCATTGTAGAGAGTATTGGACTGAGGGCGGGTTAACGGGGCGGGCGGCGAGATCAGTCCGGTCAACAGATGCGGATTTCGCTTCCGTCGCAGCAGATAGACGATGACCATGATATTGAGCATCACGCCGATCAGAAACGCGCCAAATCCCAGGAGCGCTACAAGGGTGAAAAGGATCAGGGAGCGATTTGCCGCTCTCGCTGCTGACTCTGCCTGACTGTTCATCCGGGCATTGATATAGAGATTCTCCAGCGCCAGATGTTCATACCAGCCCAGGCGCATCGCTTGAACCTGATCCCTCAGCGCGGGAACAACGGGCTGATTCAGTCGTTGGTAGCCGAGAACCTGATTCCAGAGCGACAGTTCGCGATCCACCTCATACGGGGAGCGGGTTCGCGGAAGCTGATGTAGTTGAATCAGCGTCTCGCGCCAGGTCGGATCGTTGAGGGATCGCTTCAAAATGGCAAGACGACGGACATAGTTCGGAGAGGCGGTCTGCTGGATCAGCTTCTCCAGACTCTCGTAGGCGTTGCGCCGCGATAACTCTCGCTGTACCTGAGAGAGATGAAAATTGCGGACAGCATATGCCTGACGGGACAGGAGAGTGCTGTTCAGGGAGAGCTGCGCCGATTCATGACTCTGTTTTGTCGGCTTGCTGCGAAGGTTGATGACGGAGGATAGAAAAAGAATCCCGACCACGAGGAGCAGCGCAGCGCCTCGCCACCACTCGCGACCGGCTTCGGGCGGACGGGCGGGCGACTCCGGAGGAGACTCAGGGTCAGTCTCCTCCTGTCGGGGAAGGGCGTCCTCGTTATCCATCATACCGATCTGGCATGTCGCTCCTGCTGGATTTACGTAGGTCTATTATACCAAATCAGTTTGAACGACCCATATTGATCAGAATGCCCTGAACGATCTGGATCAGAATCAACGCAAGTAGAGGAGAAAGGTCAAAACCGCGCAGTCTCTCCGGCGGAAACAGGACGCGAAACGGAGACAGAATCGGCGTGGTGATCTTCTCCAGCGTTCGCACCCAGGGATGGTGTCGAGAGATGCCCCGCGCGCCGAAATAGATCGCCCACGAGATTATGATCTCCACGATGATGAGCAGCGCAAGCACTTCCAGAAGGTTCGCCAGTATCCAGAAGATATTGGTAAACGGAACAAAAAAGAACACCTGCGAACTCCTTACAGCCTGTGATACTCTCAATACGAAGCAAAAACCGGTTCTGCATTCATGAAGAGGGTCGCTTTTTTACCGATCCCGTTGCTGAAGCAGACGCTGCACCCTCGCCAGATTACTTTTCGCTGGAGCGTTCCCTGGTATCTTCACGGCGCGCTGCCAGGTTTTCAGAGCCTTTTCTAACTGGTTGGTCTTTTCGTAGGCGTGCGCCAGCATGTTGACGGAGGGGGCAGGGCAGTCAGGGAATTTCACCGCCTGCTCATAGTAGACGACAGCCTGTTTGTAGTCTTTCTTTCGGAGAAAGTAGTAGTAGCCAAGCTCATCGTACATATAGAAGGTGTTGGGATTGGCGCGGATGCCCTGTTTATAGACCGCGACGGCTTCCGCATCCCGATTCATGCTCCAGAGCAGCCAGCCCATATTGGCATAGGCATCCAGATTGTCGGGATGTCCGCCTACGACAATCTTGTTCAAGTTTATCAGGTGGTTATACTCGCCCTTATGCCAGTGCGCGTCGGACTGATCCCATAGCTTATTGACAACATCGTCTATGATGGCTTCTGCCGCGCTTCGGCTCTGAGTCTCGGCAGAGGCGCGCGCGGTGACGGTTCCCACAACGGCGATACTCAGGCAGAGGATACCGGTCATAATCATTCGCCTGCGGCTGGTCATCGGCAGCTCCTTTGTTGGTAGTACAGAACTATCCCTGCTGCATTCTTTCGCGCAGCAGGCGATTGACTTCCTGCGGATTGGCTTTTCCCTGCGAGGCTTTCATCACCTGTCCGACCATAAAGCCAAACTTCTTCTCATCTCCGGCACAGAGAGCCGCCCAGACTTCCGGCATCTCGCCGATCACCTTTTCGATGATTCCCTGAATAGCGCTGCTGTCGGTGATCTGCGGGCCGGCAGCCTCTGCCAGCTTTCTTGGCGATTCTCCGGTCGCAAACATCTTTTCGAACAGGTCTTTCGCCATCTTACCGCTGATCGTACCGTCTTTTATCAGCAGAATCATCTCTGCCAGCATCTTCGGCGTGACCCTGCTCTCCCCGATCTCCTGGTTCTCCGCGTTGAGCAACCGGGCAAAATCGCCCATCATCCAGTTGGAGACCGCTTTCGGGTCGTTGCACTGATGAACCGTCTCCTCGAAATAGCGCGCGGCGGCGCGGGTCTGTGTCAGCACATCGGCATCATAGACGGGAAGACCATACTGCTCCACGAAGCGTCTTCGGGCATCGTCCGGCAGTTCCGGCATGGAACTGCGAATCTCCTCAACCCACCTCTCCGAAATCTGAAGCGGCACGAGATCGGGTTCGGGAAAGTATCGGTAATCGTGCGCCTCCTCTTTACTGCGCTGCGGAAAGGTCTGTCCCTTCGCGTCGTTCCAGCCGCGAGTCTCCTGGGTGACCTTCTCGCCTCGCTCCAGCATGGCGATCTGTCTGCCGACCTCATACTGAATGCCGCGATAGACGGCGCGGAAGGAGTTCAGGTTTTTGATCTCG
The DNA here is from genome assembly GCA_964429855.1 of uncultured Chthonomonadaceae bacterium. GTDB lineage: Bacteria > Armatimonadota > Chthonomonadetes > Chthonomonadales > CAJBBX01 > CALLMM01. Next base: position 31,106 of record CAYSDM010000025.1, on the reverse strand, counting down.
GTTTTCGTTCCATAGACTCCGGAGCCGTACAGACGCACCGACAGATTCGGCTCGCAGCGGAGGCTGCCCTCCTCCATCTTGCCGTCGGACACTCCGATGTAAGTAAGGATGGAGCGCAGTTTCACCAGATAGGCGCGAGCCTGTTCCGGAGTGGTCATATCGGGCGGAAACTCCGTAACGATCTCCATCAGGGGAACGCCGGAGCGATTGTAGTCCACATGGCTGACGTTGCCGACTACGTGAAACAGCTTTCCGGTATCCTCCTCCAGATGAACGCGGCGGATATGAACACGAGTCTCCCTGCCCTCGACCTCAATATCCAGCCAGCCATTCACGCCGATAGGCGCGTCGTATTCGGATATCTGATAGCCTTTCGGCAGGTCGGGATAGTAGTAGTTCTTGCGGTCGAATTTGGCGTTCGGAGTGATGGAACAGTTCAGCGCGAGCGCGGTCCGAATCACATGCTCGACCGCCTTCTTATTCATCACGGGCAGCGCTCCCGGCAGACCGAGACAGACCGGGCAGCAGCGCGAATTCGGCTCTCCCCCGAAGGCGTTCCGGCAGCCGCAGAACATCTTGCTCTCCGTCAGAAGCTCTGCGTGCACTTCCATTCCAATTAGCGCTTCATATTCAGCCATCTGGGCGAACTTCCTCACAGGCGGTTGTGTTTAGAGCGTGGGTCGTAGCGTATGCCAGTCGGTCGCCTGCTCATAGGTGAAGGCGATGCGCAGCAGCGTCTCTTCGTCGAAGGGCTTCCCATAAATCTGCAAGCCGACGGGCAGCCCTTCGATAAATCCACAGGGCAGCGACAGACCGGGGATGCCCGCCATGTTTGCCGGAAGCGTACAGACATCCGCCAGTTTCATCGCAAGCGGATCGTCTGCCTTTTCGCCAATAGGGAAGGCGGTGGTCGGAGCAGTCGGGGTCAGCAGAACATCGTACTGCGAAAACGCCCGGTCAAAGTCGCGTCGAATCAGGGTGCGAACCTGCTGCGCCCGCTTATAAAAGGCGTCGTAGTAGCCGGCGGAGAGCGCATAGGTTCCGATCATGATGCGCTGCTTCACCTCCGCGCCAAACCCTTCCGCGCGGGTCTTTTCCATGAGTCCGATATGTCCTGCCCACTCTCTGGAGCGGTGTCCATACTTCACGCCGTCGTAGCGCGCCAGATTGCTGGAGGCCTCCGCAGGCGCAATGATATAGTAGGCGGCGAGGCAGTAGTCAATGGAGGGCAGGCTGCACTCCTCGGCCGTTGCGCCGAGTTCGCAGAGCTTCTCGATAGCCTTCCTGACGCACTGTACGACCGCCGGATCAACGCCCTGCGCGAAAAACTCCTCTGGCACGCCGATCCGCAAGCCGCGAACATCCGCGCGGCATGCCAGTGTGAAATCCGGGACGGGAAGGTCTACCGAGGTCGAATCGAGCCGGTCTCTCCCGGAGATGACGTTCATCACCATCGCGGCATCCAGAACCGTGCGCGTCATCGGTCCCGCCTGATCCAGCGAGGAGGCGTAGGCGACCAGACCGTAACGGCTGACGCGCCCGTAGGTCGGTTTCAAACCGACAATGCCGCAGAAGGATGCCGGCTGGCGAATGGAGCCGCCCGTATCGGTTCCGATCGCGATGATGGCTTCGCCCGCGGCGACCGCCGCCGCAGAGCCACCTGAAGAGCCGCCCGGCACGCGCAGAACATCCCAGGGGTTGCTGGAGGGTCCGAACGCGCTGTTCTCAGTGGAAGACCCCATCGCAAACTCATCCAGATTCACCTTCCCCAGGCAGACGGTTCCGGCTTCGCGCAGGCGCGAAACGACGGTGGCATCGTAGGGTGGAACGAAATCGTTCAGGATTTTCGAGGCGCAGGTGGTGCGAATGCCGCGCGTGCAGAGAATATCCTTCAGCGCCAGAGGAATGCCCGACAGCGCAGGGAGGGCTTCTCCCCGCGCGCGTCGCTCATCCACCTCCGCCGCCTGCTGCCGCGCCAGATCAGGAGTCGGGGTGAGGTAGGCTTTGACTTTCGGCTCAACCGCCTCTATCCGGGCAAGTACGGATTCGGTTAGTTCACGCGCCGAAATCTCTTGCCTTTTCAGCATCGCGCTCAACTCATGCGCGGTCAGGTCATACAGGGCTGCCATCTCTACTCCAGACCGTTAAATTCCTTCCACAATGCGCGGCACGATAAAGTAGCCGTCCAACTGCTCCGGGGCGTTTCTCAGAGTCTCTTCACGGGAGAGAGAAGGTGTCGTTTCATCTTCGCGCATCACATTGAACAGGGGGAGGCTGTGCGAGGTCGGCTCAATACCGGCCACATCCAGCGCCTGCAGCGCTTCAAAACGCGCCAGCAGGTCGTTAATGTTTCGGGTCTGCTTCTCCAACTCCGCCTCATCCAGTTCCAGCCGGGACAGCAGCGCCACCTTGCGAATCTCTTCCAGCGATAGCTTCATGTTCCATTCCCTGCGATATTTACCAGTGAATTATAGCACACAGCCCGGCGGGGATAGGCTGACCTCACTCTCTTCTCAATGCCGACAGAAGCGAGCCTCTCAGCGCCAGGGTTGTCGCCAGCCATGTCCAGAGCAGACCGCTGACGAAAATCAACAGAAGCGTGAAGCCCAGGGAGAGAACCGGGGCTTCCGCTCCAGGCGAGCGCAGCGCGGGCAGTGTGGCGACAAGCGCGGAGAGCAGTCCGATCAGCAGACCCAGGGTCAGCAGGATCAGGTGTTCATGGAAGAGCAGCCTGTGAAGGCTGGAGATTGAAAAGCCGATTGCTCTGAGAACGGCGAATTCGCCTCGTCTCTCCAGCGCATTGCGAAGCACCACTGCGGCCAGTCCGGCGCTTCCGAGCAGCATTCCCAGTCCGCCCAGTACGGCAAAGATGGAGAGATAGGTGTTTTCCACCGTCTGAAATGTCGCCAGTCTCTCGGCGGAGGGAGTAATATCGGGACCGATGTCGCGTAAACCGCGAGAGAGTTCTTGCTGCGCCTTCTGCCGGATAGCAGCGTCCGCATCAATCAGAAAGACCTGGTAACCGCTGTGGTTGGGAAACATGCGGACAAAGTGCGCTTCCGACATCACCAGACCGCCCTGAAAAAGAGAGTTGGAGATCATGCCGACGATCTTCAGTTTCTGAGAACGTCCCCGGCCATCCGTATAGAGGAACGTATCGCCCACCTTCTTCCCCAGCGACCAGACGACGGTGTTCATATCTCCGACCACCGGAATCGTCTCATCCCGGTACTGGTCGTCCAGCATCCCCCATCCCGATTCCCTCTGTCCGTTCACCTCCGGGCGACCGGCGGTCTGAATGAAGGTGAACGCCTTGCGCTCCATGAGTTCTGAGGGAGCTACTCCGAAGAGGCGGGGAGCCTGGGCGCGATTCAGGTTCAGGCAGCTTGCCTCATCTCCATCCTGCAGCCGAATCGCGACCACCTTTACCTGCTTCATCAGGTCGTGATCCAGCGTGAAGGACTCCTGTCCCTCCATGCTGTTCAGATCCTGAAAGACGGGCAGAGTCGTCTCCATATAGTAGGCAAAGCCGCCTGTGCCGGAGGATCGCTCTTCGGCACGCTCGGAGGGGTCGTGACGATTCGCGCCGACGGCAAAGACCAGAAAACAGCCGGACGCAAGCAGCCCGATAACGCTCAGACTGCGACCGGGACGCCGCGCGATTCCTCGAAACCCAAGCGACAGAAGGGAGAGCTTCTTCGCGCCGGTCTCCCGCTCCAGTTTCGCCAGCAGCAGGCGCGCAGTGGAGAGTCCGCCGATCAACAGAAGCGCGCCGCCGATAAAGAAGAAGGCGGTTCCGCTGTCTCCAGAGTTGAGAAATGCCGCCATCATCATCAGCGACGCTCCCGCCAGTGAGCCGATCATCAGAGGCAGTCCCGGAAGCCCGCTCTTCTGGCGGGAGACAGATGCGGTCGGACGCGGCGGCATGTCGGCTTCCTCTGCGAGCAGAGAACGCACCGATGCGCCTGCCTGACGACGGGTAACGAACCAGATAGAGCAGAGGGAGACGAGAAAACCGATAACTGCGCCGGTGACGAGCGTGGTTGGTTGTGCGTGAAAGCGAAGAGGCGCGCTGGTAATCGCGCCTTTCCAGATAGTAGACAACCCGTAGATGACTGCCTGAGTGTAGAAGGCGCCAGTAAATGCGCCCAGCAGGGAGGATAGCAGCGCAATCGCTCCTCCCTCCAGCAGAAACAGGCGTCTCACCTGCGGGGGAGTCCAGCCGATCGCCAGCAGAATGCCCGCCTCTTCGGTTCGCTGCGCGGCTCCGAAACCGAACAGCAGCGCTGTGAGAAGCAGCGCGGCGACTATCAGGAAAAAGCTGAATCCCAGGAAAAGCTGTCCAAAATCGAGCGACTGGGAACTGGCTGCCATCGCCTGCTGACGAGTGGAGGTGAAGAACAGACCCAGAGCGGCCGGGTTGATCGTCTGCCGTAATGTCGCTTCGATCTGGCTGCGAGTATGCTCTCCCGCGATGGGATAGCGCACCGCCGTTAGATTCCCAAAGCGGTTATCCCACATGATCTGCCCCCGGCTCAGTTTGATGAAGGCTTTCGGGGTTCCGCGATATCGGCTCCAGTAGTCCTGATCTTTATCGCGCAGCTTATTCAGATCAATCGGGACTCCCGGCTCCCATTCCCGGCAATCCTTTTTATCTGCCAGACCGGGAATATTGGGCATCAGGTCGGGATCAATCGCTTTTCCCGCCATCGGAAGAATGGCGCGTACTCGAAATTCGAACGTCCGCTCCTCCAGACGACGTTTCGAGCCGACCACCCAGTATCGCAGCTTCAATCTATCCCCGACACGCGCCTGAATATCCTCTGCAAGCCACCGATTGATCAGAATGTCATCTTCACCCATATCCGGCGGAAGAAGGTCGCTCTGAATCGCCGAGACAGTGGAGTAGGGAGTCGAGCGGTTTCCGACGCTGAGGGAGTTCACGAAGTAGGTCAGCACCCCTTTCGCGTCACCTGTCGCCCGTATCGCGGAGCCTCCGATGGTTGTGTCGAGGAAGACTCGATCGGTTCGAAGCTCCAGAATACGGTCGCGCGGGAGTTCGCGAAGCTCCAGGTTCGCATCTTCCAGCTTCCAGTGGCTCCATAAAGACTGAGTCGCCTCTTCGGACGCGACACGCGGATCCGCTTCGCGGGCGATAGCTCCCGTCAGCAGGACGTTGGCGCGGTCACGCATCCCGATCTTCTGCTGAAGAAGACGCAGGGGGACGAAGGCGTTCATCGGAGGAATCTGGTTTGCGGCGAGGCTGAACCGCCCGAACTGCCCTTCGTTCAGTATCGCTGTCACGGGCAGTCGAAGGGCGACGGTCGCGTCTTCGAGGGTGGAGAGAGGAGCGTCGCGGGAGAGCAATCCGGGTTTATCCACACGCAACAGAACATCGTTGCCAATCTTCACATTCAACTTTCTGGCAAGCTCTGCATTCAGGGCGACTCCCTCGCCAGAATCCGGCAGGGGAGGGGCGGAATCAGGCGACGGAGCTAGAGACCAGAATCGCGAGTCCACTCCAATCACCTGCACGCTTCCCGCTGTAGAGGATTCGGTGGAGGCAGTTCCGCGCAGCAGCGCTACCGGAGCCACGGTCGTCTGAATGTCCTTTGCGACATCACTGGCAAGCTGCTCGCGAAAGAAGGTTCCACTGGCATTCAGCGCCAGATGCACCCCGCCTAGACGCGCAAGCGCCAGTTCCCGCAGACTGAACCGAACCGAATCGCCGACCGCCAGCGCGCCTACCAGAATCGCGGTGGCAAGCGTTGCGCCGAACAGCGCCCCCAGATGCGCCCGCCAGTGAAAGAGCAGGCTGCGCAGAACCATCCGCCATCGGTTCATTTCAGGCTGCTCGCGGGAACCAGTGTTCCATCTCTCAGTTCCAGTACGCGAGACATACGCGCTGCCAGACTCATCGCATGGGTGATGACCAGCAGCGCGACACCCTCCTCCTGATTCAATTCCACCAGAAGATTCGCCAGATTCTCGGCGGAGGCGCGATCCAGCGCGCCGGTCGGCTCATCCGCCAGCAGCAGAGCCGGCTCATTAATCAGGGCGCGCACAACGGCGACTCGCTGCCGTTCGCCTCCGCTTAGCTGTCCCGGGCGATGATTCAGTCGCGCGGAGAGACCGACTCGCTCCAGAAGACGCAGCGCGCGCGACTGCGGCTCCTCTTTGCGCGCATCAATCTTACCAGAAAGGACAGGGACCAGTATGTTTTCGAGCAGCGTACAGTGCGGCAGCAGGTGATGCATTTGAAAGACCCAGCCGATTCGCTGCCGACGCAACTGAGCAAGCTGCTGCTCATTGAGGACGCTGAGGTCGTTTTGATCGAAAAAGGCTTTGCCTTCGGTGGGTCTGTCCAGGGTGCCGATGATATTCAGGAGTGTGCTTTTGCCGGAGCCGGAGGGACCGACAATGGCGACCGTTTCCCCCTCCTCCATTCGGAAATGAATGTCGCGCAGCACTTCGGTCTCGGGGAATTCGGTTGTCGCTGCGTATCGTTTGGATACGCCTGTCAGCTCCAGCAGTCTGTTTTTCATGCGATTCGAATCCAGCGTTTGGCTTTCAGTTCATAGCGTGGGAGCGTTCCCGGTTCTTTCAGATGTACCGGAATGCGCAGATTGAACGCGCCGCGCAGTTCCGCCTCGATCTCGTGTCGGAGGTGTTCTCGCTCGATGCAGTCGGGCATCGGCTCCACGAGAATGCGTATCTCCAGCATGGCGCGTTCCGTATAGATCTCGACTTGATACTCTGCAATACGATCAAAGCGGCGCAGAATCTCCTCCACCGCCGTCGGGTGCAGGTTCACTCCGCGAATGATCGCCATATCGTCCGCGCGTCCCAGAATGCCGCCTTCCAGCGCCATATCGAAACGCCCGCAGTCGCAGGGGTACAACTCCGCCGTTTGCACCAGATCACCCGTTCGATAACGAATCAGAGGCGATCCGAGGCGTCCCAGATTTGTCAGCACCAGTTCACCCTGCCCTCCGGGAGCGATGGGCTGCCCGGTATCCGGGGCGATGACTTCGGCGATGAAGGAGGATTCCAGGACATGCAGAGTTCCCCGACGGACAGGGCATTCAAACGTGACGGGACCTATCTCCGTCATTCCATGATGGTCGTAGACTCTGGCTCCCTGCCAGTACTGCTCGATGCGTCTGCGTGTCGCCGGAATGCCTGCGCCCGGCTCTCCCGCCACGATAATCGAGCGGACGCGGCTTGCCGAGAGATCAATATGCTCCTCCTCCGCCACTTCTCCCAGACGAATCGCGTAGGTGGGCGTGCAGCAGAGAACGGTTGCCTGATTCTCCAGAATGGAGTGAAGGCGTCCCACGCTGCTCATCCCGCCGCCGGGAAGACACATACATCCCAGCTTGATCCCCGCTTCAAATGCCGTCCAGAAACCCAGAAACGGTCCGAATGAGAAGGCGAAAAAGATATGATCGGCGCGATGCACGCCGGAAGCCTCCATCACCTGCATCCAGTTATCCACCATCCAGTTCCAGGATTCGGTGGTGTCCAGCCAGCGTATGGGGATGCCGGTAGTTCCGCTGGTCTGGCTGAATCGCGTATATCGCCAGAGGGGATAGGTCAGGTTGGTTCCATAAGGAGGATGATCGCGCTGGTCGTCCACAAGCGACTGCTTGCGCGTGAAAGGCATTCGCGCAAAGAAGGTCTCCAGGTCGGGGGGACCGCCCTCCAGACCGGCTTCCCGGATCAGGGGAGTGTAGTAGGCGTTATCCGGCATCAGAGTCTCGAAGAGAGAGCGCAGCGCGCTAAGCTGACGCTCCCTGATCTGCTGACGGTCCGGGAAGGAGGAGCGGCGCATCAGTGTCCGGTTGGCGTCTTTTCGACGGTCTGCGCCATAGACGCCGGTTTTTGCGGAGGGCGGGCGTCCATCGGGCGATAGAGGGTAACCAGGCAGCCGCCAGCCGCCGCCAGCATCAATCCCAGAACAAAGGGCCAGCGTACAGTCGAAAGCCCTCCTGCCGGGGGATGCATCAGAATGGCGGTAATGGCATTGATAATGGGCGCTCCGGCAAAGACGATGGACATCACCACCGGAGGCTGTCCCTTTGCGCCGAAAGCAAGCAGGACGCAGAACGCGCCGATAGCGCCCATTATTCCTGCCACCAGTGACCAACTCATGCCCTGTACCGGCAGCTTCCAGTCTGCCCCGCGAATGAGCAGGAAAGCAAGCGGAGCCAGCACCGCCGTCAGGAAATATGCCAGTCCCACAAACAGAAACGATTTGAAGCGACCATTGACGGGATCGCCCATCGCCATCTGTCCGGTGTGCAGAAAAACTCCATAAACGCCCCAGGAAGCGACCGTCATAAGAGCGAATATCAGCCAGGTGAGTCCCGGCTGATTCGCCTGTTCATTGCCCATGTTGTATATTTACCTCCGATGATGAAACGACGGGGTGAGGCGGAAAGATATGGGCGAGAAGCTAAAAATCAGCGCTCGGAAGACACCGGCGCCGCTTCGATCCGGCGACTGATGATCTCTGGTATGGATACGGCTCTCATCTGACCGGACTCGGTGTCCATAGAGACGCACACAACGGTGAAACTGCCCCTGGCGACCAATATCCTCTGATCTTCGCGCTGCCTGGATACCTCGAAAGTATAGCGCAGAGAGCGCGCGCGTTTTTCGCTCACAATCAGCGTAATCTCAAACTCCTCTTCAAACTTCAGGGGATGCTTGAAATCACAGGAGACCTGCACGCGGGGCCAGCCATAGAAGCGTCCGTCAATCTCCATGTGGACAGAAAGCCCCAGACTGCGAAAGAAGGCATGTTCCGTCATCTCCATATAACGGAAGAAGTTGGCAAAATGCATGATTCCCGCCATATCGGTATCGGAGAAGGCGACCCGATGAGTCAAGCTAAATGTGTGCGCCATGCGACTCTCTGTTTTTCGCCATTTCGAACACCTTCAGAACCTGTCTTGCCATCTCTGCATCGCTAAACTTCGACACAACGGCCTGTCTTCCCTCTTCGCCAAGAGCGCGGGCGCGACATGGGTCGCTCAGTATCTCCGCCAGAGACGCCGCCAGCGATTCTGCGCTGTTCGGCTCACACAGAATGCCGCCGCCGGTCTCCGCAAGAATCTCCGGAAAGGCGGCATGACGCGGCTGTACCACCGGCACGCCAACCGCCATCGCCTCCAGAAGATAGAGTCCGAACGACTCGCCATAGGTCGCCGGGACAGACATCACGGAGAGTCCCCGCAGAAAGGCGATCTTCTCATCCCGGCTAATGTTGCGTTGAAACTCCGCCTCTTTCTCAAGCCCTGTCTCGACCAGACGCTTCTGCAGGCGTTCCACATAGGGCAGATCGCTGGCAGTAACCGTTCCGGCGATATGCAGCGCGGCGTTCGGCACGAGATTTCGCTGTCGGATCAGGATGAAGGCTTCCACAAGCGTCTCCAGCCCCTTGTTGGGGCACATGCGCGAAAGGAAGCCAATGGTTGGCCGAGAGGGAGGCTGCAGCGCGGGATCGTATCCTTCCAGCGAGATGCCGTTATAGACGACATGTACGCGGTCTTGCGGCAGGGAGGCGCGTTCGATCATCCGGTCGGCATAGTAACGACTGACGGCGATAAAGGCATCCACATCCTTAGAGCGTTGCGCCATTGTCTTCCAGGCGGTGTCTCGCTCCTCTGGCGGAAAGCTGTCCAGGAAGTAGTCTTCACCCTGCAGTGTACAGATGACCGGCGCATCGGTGCATCTGCGTATTTCGCGAGCCATGCCCATCAAGAGCGCGTTGGAGAGGCAGACGACATCCGGCTTTCCATGATACTTCAGCCAGTTTGTTAACCGCTCCAGTTCTTTGACCTGAAAGCCCTCTTCACCGCGCAGCATGGAGATCGTCAGGTCTCCGAGCGTGCTGGCATCCGTCGAACCGGAGCGTCCCGCCGCCATCTTCAGCATCGCCGCGCTGTCGAACAGACTGTCCATCCAGCGCGGCGTGCGTCGAAAGAGGGGGAGCTTCTGCTGAAGGTAGACATTGATGCCGCCGTAAAATACCGGGACGTCTTCCGCTGTAGATTCCTCATCCAGAGTCATCGGCAGATAGAGGGGAATGGTGCGGGCGTCGTGTCCCAGCCTCGCCAGCGCAGCCACCAGCGCATTGTCGCGCATACAGGTCCCGCAGTAGAAGCTCCCGGTACCCGGCGTTAACTGGAGGATACGCATAGCTCGGAATTGCGGGGTCTGCCGTGCGGAAGAGGCTCTGGAAGCTCCACAAAATCGCTGACCGCCGTAAAGAGGCGCGAGAAGTCCCGGAACAGATCGCCGAGGAGACAGTCAGTCAGGTCTCCCTTGATATCCGGGTACTTCATGACCAGTTCGCGGAAGTTGAAGTCGTGGTCATAGAAGGCGTAGATCAGCTTTCGCATCGCCTCGATACCGGAGATCATCGTCTCGCTGTAGTCGCTGAAACGCTCCGCCGAATAGTCCCCGGCGTCCAGCGAGGCGTGTACCGCATCCGCGGCTCTTTCGCCGCTCCACAGAGCCAGAAACAGACCGGAGGAGAAGACCGGATCGAGAAATGCAAAAGCGTCGCCAATCAACACCAGACCGTCAGAAGCGCAATACTGACCGCGATAAGAGAACTCTCCCGTCACATAATACTTATCCACTCTCTCGCCAACTGTAAGTCGCGACTCTATCCAGGGGTTCTCTCGTATTTCGCGCTGAAAAATCTCGTGCGGATCGCGGGTATCACGATAGAGATACTCTTTCTCTGCAACAACGCCGACACCGACGATATCGTTGGGAAGCGGAATATACCAGAACCAGCCTTTCTCCGGGATGTAGGCGATAGTGGTCGCGCCTTCATCCAGACCCGGATCGCGCAACGCGCCGCGATAGTAGGTCCAGAGCGCGATCTTCTTCAACCGCTTATCCATGACCCGCCAGCCGTTTCTCGCCAGCGTCAGCGCATCGCGTCCCGTGGCGTCTATGGTGATGGGAGCATGGAACGTTAACTCCTCACCGGTTTTCGTCTCCGCCTTTACGCCGACCACATATCCCCGATTATCTTTCAGAACCTCTTTTACCTTCGTCTCTTCGCGCACCTCCGCGCCCTTCTCGCGGGCATTCTCCAGCATCATCAGGTCAAACTCGCTCCGAAGCACCTGCCAGGTTCTGGAAGCGGGATGGTCAAAGTGCTGATAGAAGTAAAAAGGCTGCGATACTTTCCCGCTGCGCGAAACGAACTGCACGCTGTATTTCTTAACGAAATGCGATTCGCTTATCTTATCAATCAGCCCGATACGCTCAAGCGGGAAGTAACAGTAGGGCATCATAGATTCGCCGATGTGATAGCGTGGAAACTTCTCCTTCTCGAGTACCAGCGTTCTGCGTCCATGCATAGCGAGCACGGTGGCTGCCGTAGCGCCTGCAGGACCGCCTCCCATGATGATAACATCGTACTGATTATTAAACCAGGTCATTCAGCCCTTCTCCTGACAGTTGTTTTATATGTGGTTCGGGGGCAGAATCTCGACAATCTCCGCCAGCGTGCGGCTGTCCGGAGTCGTCAGAATGTTTCTTCTTCCATAGAGAAAGTCATGGTGTGTAAGACCGAGCGCGCGGCACATCAGCGAATCGGACTGGAATCGCAAAAAGCACTGCGGATGGCTGCGACGTTCGACATTGTGTTCGGCCATGATGGTTCCAAGCGGCAGCCTTCCCTCCAGTATCAGTTCCCGCGCAATCGCCGGGAAGTTTCGCAGATAGATGATGATCGCGCCAAACTCCACAGCGCGCAGGCTGCCGTGCAGACGCAGCGATACCATGCGCGATAACGCGGTGCTGTCGCGCCACTGTTCCAGCACCTCGATAAATATCCTTTCGCCATGAAACTCCTCCAGCGTCGGAGTCATATCGTTGTAGTGCGCGAGAAGCTGGCGATACGGTTCGGGAAGAGCCTCTGCAGCCACCTCCACCACATTCGGCTGCGTCAGGTTCATCCGTCTGTAAAAGATATCCAGCGGATAGAGCAGATTCAGTTTCGTTGCCGCTTCAGGCATATCGCGCATCCCGATGCTGGGGCAGGAAGAACTCATGTACCAGACGGTCAGAGCGCAGCAGCCCTTCCCGATTAAGTTTTAGCAGATCACCGCCATCATCCATCAGAAAACCCCACTCCTGCAGCCGCATGATCGCCTCCGCGAATTGTTCGCGTATATCCACACCGAACTTTTGCCGGAAGTAGCTTGCGCTCACCTGACCGAGTTTGGTCTGTAAGATCAACTCCCGGATCAGACGCTCCTCGTCGGTGGGGGTCAATGCGCGATAGATGGGCAGTTCTCGACGGTTCAGACTGTCCATGTAGGGTGCGATGTTGTGCTGATTCTGGTAGTGCGTTCCGCCCACATGCGAGAAGGAGGCTACTCCCAGACCAAGCAGGTCTGCCCCCATCCAGAGTTGATCACGGTAGACGAACCGGGTTGTCTCCGGGGCTTTGACGGCGGTATAGGCGCTGGTAATCGTGTAGCCTGCGCATTCCAGTCGTTCAAAGGCATATCGCACCCATTCGCGCTTCTTGCTCCATCCTGCAACCGGCGCAATCTCATGCCCCTGATTTTTCATCTCCTGATAGATGGTTGTATTGTAAGGAATTTCCATCTGATAGATGGTGACGCTTTCAGGAGCCAGTTCAATGACACGGTCCACAGCGAATTGCCAGTGTTCGTCGGTGTCTCCCATCATTCCGGCAATCAGATCAATATTGATCTGAGGAAAGCCGACTTTGCGAGCATAGCCGTAGGCGCGGTCAATCTCCTTAGCGCCATGCGCCCTTCCGTTCAGTTTCAGGATTCGGTCTTCGAAATGCTCGATACCCAGGCTCAGGCGCGTCACTCCGATATCGCGAATAATCGGCATCTTCGCCTCGGTCAGCGTCCCCGGTTCGCACTCGAAGGAGACCTCTTGCGCCTCCTCCCAGGTTAAAAGCCTTTTCAGATTGTCCGTAAGGTAGAGAAGTTGCTGGGTGGAGAGATAGGAGGGCGTGCCTCCGCCAAAATAGACAAAGAGCGGTTTGCGGTCACTCAGAAAGGCTCGCTGCGTATAGAGGCGAAGCTCCTCAATCGCGGCGTCCAGATAGCCCTTTATCTCATCGGCGTTTTTATCGGTGTAGACTCGGAAGTAGCAGAAGTGACAGCGTTTCCGGCAAAAAGGGATATGCAGATAGAGACCGAGCGGAGTTCCCGGCAGAGGCGGACGATCCAGCGCCATAAACGCCTCTTCACGGCGTTCCGATGTCCAGAAGGAGTAGGGGGGATAGTTGGAAACAAAGTAGTTCCCCGCCTTCGTATCATGGTCTTCGTTAAAGGTTAAAGGTATAACCGCCTCAGCCATGCAGGAGTAACCTCTTCAGAGATGTTTTGCCTTCCGGGTATCGGCAGACACAGTTATGAGTACGAATGAATGGAACGCGATTGATCCTTATTCTAACAAAATGATAGACTGAATATCAGAGGGCAGGTTACGCCAGAGTTAAAAATTGGCGCTGCGAACCTGCCGCTCAATAAAAAAATGCTGCTGGAGTGGAGGTGACGCCATGCGAATAGCCGTTATCGGTATCGGTGGAACGGGTAGCTCTGCGCTTCGCTTTCTGGCGCAGGCGGGGCATGAGACGGTCGGATTTGAGCAGTTTACTGTCGGGCATGACCGGGGGAGTTCGCACGGCGATTCGCGTATCATTCGCTACACCTATCCCGATTTGCTCTACACCCGGTTGATGGCGGACGCCTATCCGCTATGGGATGCGCTGGAGCAGGAAGCGGGCGAGGAGCTTTTTGTGCGCTGTGGAGGAATGTTCATCGGGCATCCTGAGCATAAGGACATGGTGGAGACGACGCATTCGCTGGAAGCGAACCGTTTGCCTTATGAGATGCTGTCTCCGGAAGAGGTTCAGAATCGCTATCCGGCGTTCAGACTACAGCCTCATGAGCGGGGACTCTATCAGCAGAGCAGCGGATACCTGCGCGCCGGTCGGTGCGTTCTGGCAAATACACGGCTGGCGCGGGAGCACGGCGCAACTCTTTACGAGAACGCGCCTGTGAAAAAGATACAGCCACATAGAGATCAGGTGATAGTCTCAGCCGAGAATGGAATCGAGGAGGCATTCGATCGGGTTGTGGTGACGGCGGGAGCATGGGCAGGCGATCTCTATCGGCATCTGCGCCTGCCGTTGACAGTCACCCGCCAGCAGGTTGTCTATCTGGCGGTGGAGGAACCGATGGAGGCTTTTCTGCCGCAGCGCTTTCCGATCTGGGTGGATGTGCCAACCTGGTGGTACGGTTTTCCTCTGGAGGGACGCTATCCGGGAATAAAGCTTGCCTGTCATCAACACGGGGAGACGGTCCATCCCGATCAGGTTCATCGGGAGATAGACCGGCAGTATGTGGAGGAAGCCGCGCGGTATGCGCGTTCGCGATTTACCGGAGTGTCAGATCGTCTGCTGCATGGAGTCGTCTGTCTCTACACCAACACTCCCGATGAAGACTTTATTGTGGATCGCGTACCCGGAATGGAAGGGGTCTGGCTGGTGAGCGGATGCTCCGGGCATGGATTTAAGTTTACGGTTCTGCTGGGGAAAATCGCTGCAGACCTGGCGACAGAGGGAACCTTCTCGCATAATCTACAGCGATTTTCGATGTCTCGTTATCTCTCGTAATCAGGCTGTGGAAACCCGGAGCCTGTCTCCTGCTTGCAGGACAATCGGAGAAGTCATAACGATCTGAAGCTGGTCTCCGGTGCGCGAGACGACGGCAGCGATCGGTTTTCGGTTGAGCGCGACCTGAACGCGATACTGCCTGCCGGTTGCGCCGGAACGATGGGTCTCCAGAACCAGTTGAGAGACTCTGAGCCTGCCTTCCGCCATATATATCTCGTTTTTCTGAGCGTTTCCCTGACGCGACTGGGTCAGGCTGCCCCATCCTTCGGAGGCGCAGAAGAACGATTTATACCGTTCAGGAGTCATGTTGGGAGCGAACTGCAACTGTCCGGTGATCCCATCATACCGGAATCCCGACAACGCAAGCAGAAGCGACCAGGAGGACATAGCGCGGGCATAGTGTCCGCCGCACTCGATTTCGTTCCAGGGACTGCGCGGGATCGGGGCGCGCGGAATGCCGTCATAGCGATCTCTGGCTCCCTTGATGATGGACAGCCCCTCTTCTATCAAACCTTCATAGAGCATATGCGCTGCAACCTGATACTCGATTCCGGTCCATACCTCATCGGAGTAGAGCATCACATGCGGAGGACGGCCGCCCCGGGGCCATGTCACGATTATCAGCCCCTTATCCTTCGCTCCTGCGAAGGCGCGCGGACTGTGCTGCCAGTTGGTCAGGTCTGGAATCCAGTTGTATTTGAAGATGGAGCGCAGTGCGGTGATAACCATCTCGCGAGGCAGAATATAGCCCAACCCTAACTGATGCGCCCACCACTGCCCGATAAGCTGATCGCTCATGCAGCCCGGTCCGACGGTTCCCGGCAACCGCTCATATCCTGGAAGATGCTGTTGAAAATACTCTCCATTCCAGCAGAGTTCTATCAGACGCTTCTGTCCCTTTTCGAAGATGGCTCGATACTTCTCCGCCGTCGCGGGTTCGCCGCAGCGTTTCGCAAGCTCTTCACCGGCTCGCAGCGCCGCCAGATAGTAGCCGCTGATGAAGGTGGTCACCCCATTGAGTACCTGGTCATAGGTGTTCCACTGATCGTCTTCCAGCACACCGTTCGGCTCTCCCTGCGAGGTGGCGGCGTCTCGCGCCACGAGATAGTCCACCGCGCTCCGAATACGCGGCCAGTGCGTTTTCAGCCAGGATCCGTCCGGGTAGTTCAGCGCCTCGCGGTAGGCTTTCAGGATGCAGCTTGCATGACCATCCGCAAAAGGCTGTTCGCCGGTTGGTCTTCGCGGAGATGGCACTTCGGTACGGTTATTGATGCCGCCGTCCGGTCGCTGCTGATGCAGAAGATCAATCCGGCGCATATCTCTTTCCAGATCGGGAAAGAGACGAGAGAGAGTCTGTTCATATCCCCAGACATGGGTACAGGTGGGTTGACAGCAGCCGTTGGAGCCTTCCCAGCCGTAGACATCGCCATTGGCGATTCGAAAGACGACTCCGATATGACGGATCGTGCTGATCTGCGAGGATACGCAGTCCAGCAGCCAGTAGGGAAGGTTGCTGTCATAGAAGGTTCGGCGAAATCGCTCCGTCTTCTCGCGAATCATGGACAGGTTTTGCGCCGCCTCGCGGATAACGGTTTTTGATTCTTTCCATGTCTCCGCGTAGTGGTTCCCCATTTTAACGCCGCCCCAGTTATACTTGTTCGGGTAGCGCCACGCCAGCAGGAAGGGGACCTCGACGGTTTTCCCCGCCGGAACCTCCACCTCTACCGCAACCGCCCCGTTGACGGTGTGTCCGCTCCTGGAGGGAGCAATGGGAGGAAGAGGCACGTTCGGTTCTGGAATCTTCCCGAAGCCTCCCTGCCCGGAGAACTGCTCCCAGGCTTTTGCCCAGTCCTCAAACTGAAGCATGGCGGTGGTAGTATCGCTCACGGCTGCCAGCGATAACTCGCCGTATCCAGGCATATCCGACTGAACCCCGTCGGGGGCAGCATAATTTGACTGCGCCAACGCGCACAGCCGGACATACGCTCTCTGTCTTGCGCCGGTCAGCTCAAACTGCGATGTCTCCAGAACCGGACCGTTGCCAAGATGCGTCCAGCCCTTTCCTACAGAACGAGAGTAGATCACGGCGCCGTCCGGTTCCGATTTCAGAATGGGAGGCGACTGTCGCGGTTCGGCTTTGAGAAATTCGACTCTCCCATCTCTGGAGCGCAGTCCGGAGAATCGAAGGGGCATCAGGTCTTCAAGAATCTCCATCACAACCGCGCTCCCCGGCAGGTCAGAGAACTCGATATGATCCACGTTGATATGTCCCCAGCCCCCGGTCGCTTCATCCACGATCTCAAAATGGGCGTTCTGTCCCCGGAACTCGCGTACATCCCAGACGGCTGGAAGCAGCCGCTCCTCATCGCGCCCGGACTGCGCCCGGACGATGCGCCCTTCGATAAGCAGCCTGAACTGCGTGGATGCGCTCGAACCTCCCCCGATTAGAAAGCGCACATAGTTGCGTTCGATGGCGAAACTTCGGCTGATCAGTTTTCCCGTGGTCGTATCGCCGTTCAGAAAGGTGTTGACCAGACCTTTCCCCAGAAAACCGCTGACTCGCTGCTGACCCGGAAGCGTACCGGCAGCCGGTTGTTCACCGAAGGCGGTTCCTTCCACTTTCCACCCATCATATCCGCTCTCGAAGTCCTCAAAGAGGATATCCGGCTTCAGGTTGGCGCGATCCAGCGGCTTGCCTTCTGTCACGTCGGCGTAGCTCTGAAGCAGCGGCATCGTCGTTCCCGAAAAGACGAGATTTGCTCCCAGTTCCACCGCCACTTTCGCTCTTTGAAGATGCTGCGCTGCCAGAGCCGACGGGGCATCTTCCAGCAGGATGACGGCAGAGGTCGGCTGCGCGCGGAGCGGAGACTGCGCCTCCTCCAGATCGGCGGCAAGCCGTTCCAGTCCCAGAATTGTCAGTTTGTCAGGATGGTCGGATGGAGGCGCATTCAGGGCGTTCACCGGCAGGTTGGTGTAGAGCCGAACGGGTCTATCAAGAGTGGCTTTCTTTCCGGCTTTTGCGCGGAAACGGATGCCGGATGCTCTCCCTTCCCGCAGGTACTCGTTGAAATTGCCTTCATAGTTGGGATGAACGGCAGCCAGCCGCTCACCAACGGCGTTAAAGCCCACCGAATTAAAACTGACCGGAACGCCCATCGCATCATAACCCACCGGGTTCTGCATAAATGCCCCCAGAGAAACCCTCTGCTTCTTACCGGTAGAGTTCTGTATCTTGAAGATGAAGCAAGCCAGGGGCATGGAGGAGAGGCGCGTATCTAGCGGAGCGAACGGGCTGAACGCGGTCATCTCCAGTTGAACCGGAACATCCGCATCCGCATAGCGTAGATGCGCAATCGGATACTCTCCCGTCATCTCAATGGCGTGTATCCGCGGCCAGTCCGGTCCGCCGGTTGTCTGGAGCAGTTTGGCGGTTTTTCCGGCGCGAACCGCAAAGAAGAAGGGGATATGCCCGTCACGAAGCGTATTGAATAGCTGCCAGGTGGTGAACTGACCGGTCGGACTCAATTCGAAGTTCCCGGTTCCGATCCCGCCCAGCGGAAACCGGGCGTCGGTGTGCGTATCGGAGCGGTAGCGTCTGACGGGCGATGCTTTGAGAAGCTGCTGTTTCCAGCGCGCCAGTTCATCGGCGGCAGCCTGTCCGGCAACCCATTCCGCCCAGGCGGTTCCGCTCATGGCTGCGCTCGCTGTTCCGATGCCTGCCAGCGTGATAAACTCCCGTCGAGAGAAGCCGTCTCTCTGCGGTCCGCAGCCTCCCGCGCAGTTGCAGTTACGGGGCATCTCATTCTCCTGTCTTCTTCAGTACGATGGCGTCTATCCCGACCAGAAAGCCGCGAGAGCGATTATCTTTTCCAACGACCATGACTTTCAGGATATTCTCTCCATTCTTTAGCCTCGCTTTTCCCAGAGAGATGGCTCCCGTGGCGATGACGTTCTCATCATACAGGTTGATCTCCGGTCCGAAAGCGACATCGTTCATCGTCAGCCTGATATTGCCGTAGTCCGGCGCTTTCGTGAGGTAGGCGACGATCTCGTATTCGCCCTCGGCATCCGCCTTCAGGGGAAGAGACAGAGCCGCTCCCGATTCCGACGGACGCCACCAGAGATGACTGCCGCCGCTCCAGTGATTTCCGAATAGCTCCATATCCTGAATCGTCACTTCGCCCTGGGTGGCTTTCGCGACGGCTGCCAGCGATTCGATCTCAATCGCTCCCGGAAGTTTAAAAGGGGGCGGAGGCACATAGGGCAGCAGCAACGCCGGATCGGTCGGAAAGGCGGGGAAGGGGGAGTGCGGCTCGGATTGGTACCAGAAAGCGATACTGGAGTAGTCTCCCTCATGGTCGTTGGCGTGTCCATGTTCGATGGTCACCTTTAACGATCGCTTGAACGGCATGGCGTCTTCGATATGCCAGCGGTAGGTGCTGATGCGACCCAGCGTTTCGTCCTTGATATTGATTCCATGATAGGGGGCAGAGTAGACCCCCCGGTCATAGTACCATCCGCTGGAGAAGTAGTCTTCCGTGCCTGTGCCGATGATCGAGGGATTCTCCTCTCCGTCCACATAGATCATCTCGTCGCCTTCCAGAAAGCCCAGTCCTCTCCCCCGGCGGTTCTGCATATAGAGTGCTGCGCCGACAAAATGACCCTGTCCGACCGCCTCCAGCAGGGTATAGTTCACTTTCGGGCGAGTCGGGTTCTCTCGACGCCACTGCGCGTGAAAATGAAGGATCTCCTTCGGCAGCTTATCGTAGGCGGTGAAGTCAATGTTGTAGTAGAAGGCGTCTATACGGCGTTTGCTCAGATTGGTGAGAGTCCAGCGGGCGGAGCGGTGGAAAGGCATGGGCCAGTAACAGTTATAACCGCCGCTGGTCTCATTCAGGGGAAGGGAGATATAGTCGCGTTGCTCGCCGAAGCCGACGCCGAAAAAGTCGCCGATAGGCGCTTCAACGCTGGGAGTCGTCTCATCATCCCAGTACATCCGGAGAATCGCCTGCCGATGAATGGTCATCTCGGCGCGTGGCGCAATCGTTACCCATAAACGTCGCACGATCCCCGCTCCTTTGTAGTCGAAAAGCGTAATAGTCTCTCCAGGCGCGACCGTGCGAAAGTCCGCATTTCCTCCTTTGCGATCCCAACTGCCCTCATGTTTCGGCGTTCCCTGTCGTTTCATTGCCAGCCCGGAAAGAGGACTGCCCAGTCCCGCTGCCGGATTGGACTGCCCGAAGGCGGAAATAGACGCGAACAGAGAGACAATTACGAAGATGGAAGCGAAATAGCGGAGTGATACTGAGAGCCGCATGAATGTTTCCTCCTGAACCGGGGATGGTTAATTGCGAAAATGCTGACGCGACTGACAGAAAATGAGATCGCATCAATCTTCTCTACAGAATGCATCTATCCCTTTCATCCACGCGAAAACCGAATTTTAGCAGGAAAACATACTGTCCGAAGTGAAATCTGAGAGGAACCACATCTGGAGGTGCCTCTATGCGCGCTGTTCGCCTCGGATTGTTGATGTTGTTAGCCGGATTCGTACTCTCCTCCTGTCAGAATGCTCCCCAGACCGGCAGTACACCGCCGCCGAATGCAACGGGAACGGGATCGAGTGCAAAGCCCCCGGCGCCATCCGCCACGAAACCTGAAACGACAAAGACCGGAAAATCCGGCGTTACCGACTGGATTGCCTTCCGGGGACCGAATGCCGACGGCATCTCTCCGGAAACCGGAATCAATAAAGCCTGGTCCTCCTCTCCGCCCCGACAACTATGGAAGCAGAGTCTCTCCGATGGGGGATTTGCCGGACCTTCCTCAGCTGACGGGTTGGTCTATATCATTGACCATCAGGGAAATGAGGATGTGATCCGCGCTCTTGACCTGCAAACCGGGCAGGAGAAGTGGCGTTACAGCTATGCGGACGCACCCGGCGATAACTACGGTTTTTCGCGCTCTACGCCCGCCATTGACGGCAATACGCTCTATGCTGTCAGTCGAATGGGAAAACTGCTCTGTCTGGAAGCAGTCAGCGGGAAATTTCTCTGGCAGAAAGACCTGATCGCGGAGTTCGGCGGGCAGCGACCCTCCTGGGATATCGCGGTCTCTCCGGTGATAGACGGCGAGAAGCTGATCGTCGTTCCGGGCGGGAGTAACGCCTCCGTTGTGGCGCTCAATAAGAAGGACGGGCAGGTGATCTGGAAGGGTGGAGGCAGCGAGGCTCCAGGATACGCCACGCCTGTCGTCGCCACCATCAACGGCAAAAAACAGTATGTCTGCTTTCTCGCAAAAAGCGTCACCGGCGTGGATGCGGAGAACGGACAGGTGATCTGGCGGCATCCCTGGAGTACCAGTTATGATGTCAATGCCGCCTCTCCTCTGGTAATCGGGGATTCGGTCTTCATCACCAGCGGATATGGAACCGGGTGCGCCATGCTCGATATTCAGGGCAGCAGCGTCTCGGTTCGCTGGCAGAACCGCGAGATGAAGTCCCGTTTCAGTTCTCCCATCTACTACGACGGTCACATCTATGGAACCACCGAGCCGGGCGAACTGCTCTGTATGGACCCGAAAACCGGTAAGGTGATCTGGCAGCAGGGCGGATTCGAGTGGGGCGGTTTGATGGGCGTGGATGGCGCGCTGATCGTCATGAACGGCGCGGAGGGGGATGTCGTGATCGTCGAACGTAACCCTTCCGCCTATAAGGAGTTAGGACGCCTGAAGCCGTTGGGAGGCAGAAGCTGGACGGCTCCCATCCTCTCGCGCGGAAAGCTGATCATTCGCAATAACACCGCCATCGCCTGTCTGGAACTGAAGTAACAGTCTCAGACAGAAGTCCGCTGTCGTTAGAGAAAGATCGTCTCTTCCGTTGAGAGAGTCTCCCGTTTCATCTCAGGCCGATCAGGCGTGGTGATGCGTGTCCATTTAGTTCTTCCGTCGGCGTTCGTCTCCCCGGCAACGATATATTGAATGCTGCGCGGAGCGGCAGGGCAGGCGTTGCTTTCAGGGACAAGATGGACACGCGCATAGGTTGCCAGAAGACTGCCCAGAAGCGTCTCAAAGCGTTCCAACCAGCGCGTCAGTTCGTTCTCAAAGTCCCGCGCATACATGGCGAAGGAGATGGTTGGATGATGCGGGCCCGCCAGAAAATGAAAGATGTTGGGGAAGTCCCGCCGGTTATCGAAGGGGAAAGCGGCTAATGTCTGTCTGTGCCGTTCATCGTAACCGGGCCATAACACGATGTAGCCGTAGATGGTCGTGTAGTGGTTCAATCAAAGCGCTCTCTTTCCGAACAGAAACCTGTGGGTGATCGCCTTCTGTCGGCGTCCCCCGACTGTCACGCTCCTTTGTCTTGACAAAATGCAGATTCTTCCGGCATTATATCATCAGGAGGCTCTGCTGGGAAGTGCCTGGACGCCGTGCCCGACATCTCCCGGTACAGGGCAGGGCGAATCCGTATGAAGCAGTCACCTTCCCTCATAGACACTGGACTCCCCGTTTTTATCGCTCTCCTCGCCACTCTGTTCATAGCCCTGTGGGTGAGAAGCTACTTCCGAACGCCTGCGCTTCCCGAGCGCTCGTTCGGAATGAATCGCCCTGCCTCTGCGCCCTCCTCTTCCGCCTCTGCGCCCTCTTCTGCGGGAAGCTCTTTCTATAACGACTCTGTGTCCGTTGCCGGTCTTCCCGGTTCCTGGCCCGCGTTTCGTGGAGCAAAACGCGATAATGTGGCGGTGGAGAACATCACGCTGGCGAAGTCCTGGTCTGCGACAGGTCCCCCGAAGCTGTGGACGGTTGCCACCGGTGAGGGTTACGCTGCGCCTGTGATCCAGAACGGGAGGGTCTATCTGCTGGACTATGATCAGGGGGGGCAGGCGGATGCGCTGCGCTGTTTCTCCCTCGCAGACGGCACGGAGATATGGCGGCGATCCTATCCGGTGACCGTGAAACGTAATCACGGTATGTCGCGCACCGTTCCGGCGGTCAGCGGAAACTATGTGGTCTCTCTGGGACCCAAATGCCATGTGCTCTGTGCGGACGCGACTACCGGAGAACTGCGATGGATGCTCGATCTGGTACGCGATTATGGCTCGACCGTACCGGAATGGTACGCCGGACAGTGTCCTCTCATTGACGAAAACAGGGTGATTCTCGCGCCGGGAGGCAAGTCGCTGCTGATGGCGGTGGATCTGGCGACCGGTAAGCCGATCTGGCAGACTCCCAACCCGCGCAACTGGCAGATGACTCACTCCTCGATTCTTCCCGTGACCGTCGGCGGCGTGAAGATGTACATCTACTGCGGAAGCGGCGGCGTGGCGGGCGTCTCCGCGAAAGACGGGAGCCTGCTCTGGGAGACGACCGACTGGACGATTGATACCGCGACAGTCCCGACCCCGGTGGATGCGGGAGAGGGAAGGATTTTCTTGACCGGGGGCTATGAAGCTGGGAGCATGTTGCTTCAGATTCGCCCGGAAGCCGGAAAGTATTCGGTTCAGACTCTGTTTCGCGTTCCTGCCGCCATCTTTGGATCAGATCAGCAGACGCCGATATTCTATCTGGGACATATCTACGGAGTGATACCGGGAGGGCAGTTGGTCTGTCTTGATCTTAAAGGGCAGCAGGTCTGGAGCAGCGGACCGCAGCACCGATTTGGCTTAGGTCCCTATATGATCGCCAATGGTCTGATCTATCTGCTGAACGATACCGGCAAGATGACGCTGGCGGAGGCGACTCCCGCCGGATACAAGCCGCTGGCAACGGCGCAGGTGATGGATGGGCATGAATGCTGGGGACCAATGGCTCTAGCGGGCGGGCGACTGATCGTCCGCGATCTGAAGAGTATGACCTGTCTGGATATTGCGCAGAAATAGGATTCCCCCGTGAGAATAACGGAGAATGCGGAAGGCTTGAGATGAAAGAGAAACCGCAGACCGACCTCAATGAGAACGGCACTCCCCGACGCGCCTTTCTCTCCTCCGCCATCATTACGCTGACGGCACTGGTCGCAAATACGCTGGGAGGATGTTCCCGCGATGATGTCGCTCCCAATGCGGTGGATGATGCGGAGATGGAATCGCTCAGGAAGGTTGATCCCCGTTACCTGACCTATCGAGAGACGGCGAAAATCGCGACCGGGATGGAGAATCCGCGTGGAATTGCATCCGCGACAGACGGCGCGCTCTTTGTGGTCGGCGACCGCGCGCTGCTGCGCGATGAGGGGCGAGGCGCGAAGCAGATAACCACCGCATTGGAGGGAGTACCGACCTGTATCGCCGTCGGGAAGGATAGTCATCTCTATCTGGGAATGACCGATCATGTGGAGGTCTACACACAGGATGGAAAGCGAAAGGCTGTCTGGCATAGTGTCGGGGCAGGGGCTTACATCACGGCAATTGCGGTCGCGGAGAAAGATATCTGGATCGCCAATTCTGCCGGTCGCGTGATTGTTCGCGCCGATCTACTGGGGAATGTGATCGTTCAGTTCGGGGAGAAGAGTGAAGCCGATGGCTACCCTGGACTTATCGTTCCCAGCCCGCATCTGGATGTTGCCGTCGCGCCGGACGGCAAACTCTATGTCTCCAATCCAGGTATGCATCGCGTGGAGACCCATTCGGCGGATGGAAAGATGCTCTCCGCATGGGGAAACTCCTCCAGCGCACTCGATTCCTTCTGCGGCTGCTGCAATCCAACCGATTTCGCGCTGCTTCCCGACGGGAGATTCATTACCAGCGAGACGGGCATTCCCCGTGTGAAGGTCTATAGTTCGAGCGGGCAGTTTCAGGAGGTGGTCGCCGGACCAGACGCCTTTGTCAGTAACACGATGGGACTGGATCTGGCGGTCGCCCCGGATGGCAGTGTGCTGGTTTTAGACCCGAAGGCGAAAGTCGTGCGGGTTTTCCAGCGTACCGGCGCAAAGGCGGGATAGGAGCGCGAGATGTTTCTCGAACGGGATGTAGACAGGCGGGAGTTTTTACGACGCGCTGCGCGCTGGACCCTGCTGACCGTCTCGCTCATCGGGACAGGGGGGCTGGTCGGCAAAAAGGGGCAGGCGTGCGCTCTTGCCGCTGCCTGCCGGGAGTGTGATCGCTTCCGGGGATGCGATTTGCCGCAGGCGCAGCAAACACGACGTATAGTGGAGGGCAGATAACCATGCCGCAGGAAGAGAAGAAAAGCCGACGCGACTTTCTGGCGGAGGCAGTTCGCACCGGCAGCCTGATTCTGACAAGCGGCGCGCTTGGCGCGCTGGCGATTCGCGCCGACTCCGGTTCCATGGTCTGGCAGATTGATCCAGAACGCTGTATACAGTGCGGTCGGTGTGCGACCGAGTGCGTGCTGACGCCCTCCGCGGTGAAGTGCGTTCATGCTTATGCGCTCTGCGGCTACTGCAAGCTCTGTTTCGGTCTGCTGCGCGATAAACGCACAGGCAACACGACCGCCGCCGAAAATAATCGCTGTCCGACCGATGCGATCAAACGCAGTTTTATCGAAGACCCCTACTATGAGATGTATATTGATGAACCTCTGTGCATCGGCTGCGCCAGGTGCGTGAAAGGGTGCAATGCGTTCGGAAACGGCTCCATGTTCCTGCAGATTCGCCATGATCGCTGCGTAAACTGCAATCAGTGCGCCATCGCAAACGCCTGTCCTTCAGAAGCCATCTCGCGTGTCCCGGCTTCCCGGCCCTACAGGCTGAAGAAAACCATCCATCGGTAGAACCGTCATGTGGCGAACCGACAACGGGTTCCTGAGACGCCTGCGCCTTCCCTGTCTGCGTATACCCTGGTTACTGGTATGCGTCGGGCTGTTCTGCCTTCCGGTATCCTCGCTCTGTCAACTGGAGGAGGCGAAAAAGCAGCCTCCACCGGAGTTCAGTTCCGGTTATGCGCCTCCGCTCCCTTCCACGCCTCTTCCGCGCGCTGAACTGTTTGCCTATCTGGACGCTCTTATTCTACTGGCTGCGCTCTCGCTTGCCGCCTATATCGTGCTGACAAAACGATCTCGCAGCGCGTTAAGGGTTTTGACCCTCTTCTCTCTGCTCTACTTTGGTTTCTATCGGCAGGGATGCGTTTGCGCGGTGGGAGCCATCCAGAACGTCTCTCTCGCTCTCTTCCAGAACGGCTATGCGCTGCCGTTCGTGGTAGGAGTCTTTTTTCTGCTCCCTCTGGTATTCGCGCTGTTTTTCGGGAGAGTCTTCTGCTCCTCAGTCTGTCCTCTCGGCACGATTCAAGAGATGGCGCTGGTGCGCCCGAAGCGTGTACCGCTGCCATTGGATCATGCGCTCAGCCTGATTCCCTATCTCTATCTTGGAGCGGGAGTTCTTTTTGCCGCCACCGGCAGCGCCTTTATCATCTGTAAGTATGATCCGTTCATCGTCTTCTATCGTCTGGGCGGAAACCCCGGCGTGGTAGCATTTGGTGCGGCTCTGCTGCTGCTGGGAACATTTATCGGGCGACCCTACTGCCGTTACCTCTGTCCATATGGAGTGTTGCTGCGCTGGATGGCTCCCTTTGCGCGTTGGAAGGTTAAGATCACGCCCGCAGAGTGCATTCAGTGCCATCTCTGCGCCGATTCCTGTCCCTATGGAGCCATCAAGCTGCCTACTCCTCCAGAGCAGAAGGAAGAGAGGCATATTGGCAGGCGGCGGCTGGCTATTCTGTTGATCCTGCTGCCGATCCTTCTCTTCGGAATGGGATGGGCAGGTTACCTGAGCAGTCCGGTACTGGCGCGGATGAATAAGACTGTGGTGCTGGCGGAACGAGTCTGGAAGGAGGAGAAGGGAGTTGTCGCTGGTACCACTGAAGCGAGTCAAGCGTTTAATAATCTGGGCGGATCGTCTGAGACCCTCTATCAGGAGGCGGCGCGTATTCGCAGACGATTTGAGATCGCCTCTGCACTCTTCGGGGGCTGGTGCGGGCTGGTGATCGGAATGAAACTGATCTTCCTCTCTCTCCGCCGAACGCAGAAAGACTATGAAGCCGACCCCGCTTCCTGTCTCTCCTGTGCGCGTTGTTACTCCTCCTGCCCTGTTGAACAGGAGCGTCTGGCGAAATTCAATGGCAGTGGAATAAGGATCGAACTTGAACCCCGACAAAAATGAGATCGAATCGAATAACAGGCGTATGGAACAGTGGCATCGCGCCCTGAGCAGAGTGGCATGGATTGCCGCAATCTTCTGTCTGGTGGTCTTTGTTCTGCTGCTGGTGAACGCTTTCAATAGCCGCGCCAACGATCCGCTGAAGATGCCGCGTCTGCAGTCGCTGATAATGGAACTGAACCGTAACCCGACCGATGACGCCCTGAAAGCCCGGGTGCGCCGTCTCGATCAACAGGTGCGCTCCGCCTATTTTCGCAGCCGATCCTTCGCGATGAGCGGGTTCTATCTGCTGATCGGCGGTCTGGCGGTCTTTCTTGTGGCGCTGGAGGCAATGCGAGCGATACGCAGGCAGCTTCCACAGCCAGACAGCGCTCTGGCGCAGAACGCCATGCTTGCCGCCGCGACGAATCGCCGCGCCGTGATCGCGCTGGCAACGATCGCCGCAGGCATATGGATAACTCTGATGGTGATGGCGCGGCATGATGCGGCAGTGGAGTATACGTTGAGGTCGGGACAAACATCATCTGCCGCAGCTTCCAATCCCGGCGCTTCTGTGCCCACTGCGCCGGTGAACCCTGCGATGGGCGGCTCCAGCCTGCTCGCTCCCGCTCCTAACAGCGTCGTTCCCGCTCCTAACAGCGTCGTTCCCGCTCCTAACAGCGTCGCTCCTTCCTCTCCAACGCCCGCGCCATCTGGAGGATCGCTCTCGGCTCCTCCTCAGTTTGGGTCTACATCCTCGCTTCCTCCGAACAACCCGACGCCGAATCCTGCTCCTCGCGGTTCCACCGCTCCGGTGAAACCAAAACCGACTCCGCCTCCCTCCAACCTGAAGGTAACTGCGCTCTTCCCGAAGACCTGGGAGGCGCACTGGCCCGTCTTTCGCGGACCCAGCGGGGTGGGGCTTGCGCTGACCGGAAATCCGCCGACCGTCTGGAATGGAGCGCAGGGCAAAGGGATACTCTGGAAGACCGCCATTCCGTTACCGGGGATGAATGCGCCCATCGTATGGGGGGATCGCGTCTTTCTGTCGGGAGCCGATAAAACGAACCGTGAAATCTACTGCCTGGACGCCCGGAGCGGGAAAATCCTCTGGAAAAAGCCGATTCCGGTTCCCGCGCTGCCGAATACCTTCAAAGTATCACGAGAGACCGGCTATGCGCCTTCCACGATGGTGACCGACGGGAAGCGGGTCTGCGCCATCTTTGTAACCGGGGAGGTTGTCTGTCTGGACTACAGCGGAAAACAGCTATGGATTCGCGCGCTGGGAGTACCGGAGAGCCTCTATGGTCACGCCTCTTCGCTCATGCTCTATGGCAACGGCGTGATTGTACAGTTTGATCAGGGAAGCGACCCCTCGCAGGAGAAGTCCGCGCTGCTGGCGCTGGATATCGCCACCGGAAAAACCGTCTGGCAAGTGAAGCGTCCGGTTCCCAACTCCTGGAGTTCTCCGATACTGATTCGCGCCGGTAAGCAGGAGCAGATCATCACCTGCGGCAGCCCGTGGGTGATCGCCTACGACCCGCGCAACGGCAGAGAGATATGGCGGGCAAAGTGTCTGGAAGGAGATATCGCGCCCTCTCCCGCCTATGGGGACAGGGTCGTATTCGCCTGCAATATGGGATCGAGTATGGCTGCCATCAACCCGACCGGAACCGGCGATATTACGACAACCGGAATCGTCTGGACATATACCGAGAACCTGCCCGACACCGTCAGCCCGATCTCCAACGGGGAACTGGTGTTTCTGATCGCGACGGAGGGAACGATCACCTGTCTGGAGGCGGCGACCGGCAAGAAGGTCTGGGAGCATCACTACGATACCATGTTTCGCGCCTCTCCCATTCTTGCCGGAAAGACGATCTATCTGATAGACACGCTGGGGGTCACCTATCTGATTGAGGCGGGCAGAGCTTTCAAAGAGCTTGGGAAAGCGGAACTCGGAGAGGATGTCGGGGCGACTCCCGCGCTGACGGGAAACCGTCTCTATATTCGCGCAAAAAAGAACCTTTACTGTATCGGGCAGTAGGCATATCCTGTAGATAGGAGCGTCTCTTGAACGGCAGGAAGAATGCAAAACGAATCGAACTGTCATGGAGCGCAATGCTCCTTCCACTCCTTGCAGTATTCCTTCTTTTTCTGTCGTCTGGAAGTGTTGCACAGCGAGAGGTGATCATGCAGCCCAGACCTTTTGACGCGAATCTTTCGGGTTGGATACGGCGCGGAGAAGCGCAGTTCTCGCTCGATTCTGAACAGATTCGAGAAGGACGCCCTGCGGCGCGTATCTTCATCGCTCAAGAGACACCGCTGAACTATCAGCAGCTATATCGCGACTTCCGGCAAGATATTCGCGAAGGGGATGAGTTTCAGGCGATGGTCTGGGTGCGCTCACACGACCTGAGCGGCGATCCCGGGGCCTATATGGCGCTGGAGTTTCTGGGTGAGGGAGATGCACGGGTCGGGATCGCGCACAGCGCCACCAGCGCGAAAAACGGAAGTAATGGCTGGGAGAATCTGACAGCAAGCGGAGTTGCGCCTGCCGGTACGAAAGCGATCCGACTCAGCCTGATCCTTCACGCGCATGGAACGGGATGGTTTTCAGACCCGCGGATCGTTCGCGCAGCCCGACAGACCCCCTGGAAGGAGATGGGAACCGAAGTCCGCAAAGTGACGGCGAGAACCGGAAAGGTGGTGCATCCGGCGTTCGGCGGTGTCGGTTTCCATGCATTTCAGCACAGCTTCTACGCTTCTCGCGAAGAGATGGATCAGGTGATCTATAAACGCTGGCGCGAACTCAACCCCTCCTTTGTACGAATCAATGATGAATGGAACTGGGATCGCGCCCGATGGGATCAGGCAGCGGAGCATATTCTCCGGATGAAGGAGACCGGAACGCAGGTCTATGTCACGACCTGGAACCCGGTGGAGGCGCGCACGCCGGAATCCCGCGCCGAATATGCGAAAAAGGTGGCGGACAATCTGGAGTACCTGGTGAAGTCAAAAGGATTGACCAATATCCGCTACTACTGCATGACCAACGAACTTTCTTTGAACGGATGGGGAGTTCTGCGCAGCGATCTGCCTCTCTTCAAAGCCTATCACGAAGCGCTTCATAAAGAGTTCCAACGCCGGAATCTGAAGATCGGACTTCTTGCCACGGATGCCTCTCCCATAGATTTCTGGTGGACGATTGAATGGGCCGCGCAGAATATGGACTCCATTACGGCGGTCTATGGCGGTCACCACTATATCAATGACCGTCCGCTGGAGGATGAACGCTTCTATCCCTGGTTTCTGTCGAAGCTGGAGTGGGGAGTGGGCGTAGCGCGCGAAAAGGGCAAGAACTTCATCCTCGGCGAATTTGGCGCGAAGCAGGACGGGCGAACGACCAACGGCGTGTTGATGGATGCCTGTATCTACTGGGATACGCCGCAAGAGCCGCTGGTGGCGATACAGGTGGCGGAGGCTTCCATTGCCGCAATGAATGCAGGGGTCTACACGCTGGGGTACTGGACCTATATGGACTTCCCGGATGACTACAGCAAGACCTATAAAAACAAGTGGGGTCTTTTCAAGCACTCCGGAGAGGATCGCTCCACGCGCTCGCTCTACTACGCCTACGGGCTGTTGACGAAGTTTTTCCGGGGGCCGGCAACCGTCTACCGGGTAGAGTGTAACGATCCCCGTCTGCGTGTGGCGGTTATCCAGCATCATGGACGGAAAACCTGGTCTATCGCGGTCGTTAACCGCAACCGGAATGCCGTGCCGCTTCAATTGACGATAGACGGCGCGCCGGTCAACGGACGATTTCGCAAGTATGTCTACAATCCACAGAGCGTGCCACAGAATCCTTTCGGGGATTTACAGCCACCCTCCGGTGCAGCGGTTTTTCAGAACGGGAAGATGACGGATCAGATAGCGGGTTATTCTCTGGCAGTCTACACCTCCGCCTATGATGACCGCGCTCCGGCAACGGTACAGGGCGTTATCGTGGAACCGTCTTCCGATTCCGGCACGACGATTCGTTGGCAGGCAAATAGAGAACTGGACCTCTGTTACTACCGTATCTATCGCGGCGATACGCCGGATTTCAAAGCCAATCTCTCCTCGCAGATCGGCGTCACCGTCGCCAGTGAGTTCGTGGATCGTAACGCTAAAGGCGGTCAGAAGCGATACTACCGGGTGCGCGCCGTAGATCAGTCCGGCAATGTCAGCGCAAAGTAGAGCTATGAATCAGCGCGGCGAAACGATAACATCCGACGGGCAAGCTTCCGGCGTGAACGCTCCAACTCTCTCTCCGTCTGCATTTGT
>CAYSDM010000024.1:0-64916 GCA_964429855.1 uncultured Chthonomonadaceae bacterium | reverse complement strand
GAACTCTATGGCATGACCAAACGCGAGGACTTCCGCTCGAAGCTGGAAGGCGCGGTGCAGTTGATCTGCAATACGCAGAATGCCGAAGGGGGCTGGCGGTATCAGCCGCAGGTTGCCGACGCGGATATCTCGGTGACGGCGGTGCAGGTGGTGGCGCTGCGCGCCTCTGCCAATGCGGGTATCAAAGTCCCGGAGGAGACGATCCGTAAAGCCGTTGGCTATATCAAACGCTGCGCCAACAACCCGGACGGCGGTTTCAGCTATCAGGCGAACATTCGCGGTTCCGGACCGGCACGCACCGGAGCCGGGGTGCTGTGTCTGTTTTTAACCGGCGAGCGCAATTCGCCGGAGTGTAAGGGCGGACTGCAGTATCTCCAGGAGCATCCTCTGGAGACCTATGAGTGGGCATATCGGCAGCACTACTTCTATGCGCTCTACTACTGCACGCAGGCATGGTATCAGGTGGGCGGCGAACCCTGGAAAAAGTGGTTCGTGACGGTGCGGGAGCGGCTGATCGCCTCTCAGCGTCCGGACGGAAGCTGGACGGACAGCCCCGGTCCCGAATACGCAACCTCAATGGCGGTGCTGGTGCTGCAGGTTCCGGCGGGACTGCTGCCGATCTATCAGAAATAGGAGCGATTTATCATGACGAACCCGGATACTGCCGCGTCCCGGGAGCATCCTGACGAACAGGCGCTGCAGAGGCTGCATGACGCCTACGAAAATATCCGAACGCAGATCGGGCGCGTGGTCATCGGGCAGCATGAGGTGATCGAGGAGTTAATGATCGCCATCTTTGCGCGCGGTCACTGCGTGCTGGTGGGCGTGCCGGGGCTGGCAAAGACGCTGCTGGTCAGCACGCTGGCGCGAACGCTCTCCCTCTCCTTCAAACGCATTCAGTTCACCCCCGACCTGATGCCTGCCGACATCACCGGAACGGAGATCATTCAGGAAGATAAGGTGACCCGCGAGCGCACCTTTGTGTTTGCCCGCGGACCGATCTTCGCCAATATGATCCTCGCCGACGAGATTAACCGCACGCCCCCGAAGACGCAGGCGGCTCTGCTGGAGGCGATGCAGGAGCATCATGTCACGGCGGCAGGACACTCCTATCCGCTTCCCGCGCCCTTCTTCGTGCTGGCGACTCAGAATCCCATCGAGCAGGAGGGAACCTATCCACTCCCGGAGGCGCAACTGGATCGCTTCATGTTTATGATCTCGGTGCGCTATCCCAGCGCGGAGGAGGAGATGGGCATCCTTCGCGCCACGACCGGCGCGCTCAAATCCGAGGTTTCGGAGACGCTGCATGCGGAGGATATCATCGCCCTGCAGGAGACCGTTCGGCGCATCATCGCGACGGATCATGTGCTGCAGTATGCGATGGAGCTTGCCCGCGCCACGCGCCCGACCGAATCGGAAGCGCCGGACTTCATCAAAGAGTACGTAAGCTGGGGCGCCGGACCGCGCGCCTCGCAGTATCTGGTGCTGGGGGCGAAAGCGCGCGCCGCGCTCTATGGACGCCACGACGCCACGACCCGCGATGTCGCCGAGGTCGCCCTGCCGGTGCTGCGTCATCGAATCATCACCAACTTCAATGCAGAAGCCGAAGGCATGGATTCGGATCGGATCATTAAACTGCTGCTGGAGCGGGTGAAAGCGCCGACGCGGGATTAGGCGGCAGAATGAAGCCGTGTCAGAGCGGGACCGGAACCCTCTGACGGCGTTCGTAGCGAACAAGATGGGTGTACCCGGCTTCCCGGGCAAGGTCGCGGGCGCGGTCGAAGTGGCGGGTGAGATGCGCGGGCGTGTGGGCGTCGGCGTTAATAAGCAGGGGAATGTCGCGTTCACGGGCGGCGCGCAGCAGCGAGAGAGCAGGATAGGCTTCCTGTACCGGCAGGCTCCATCCGGCGGTATTGATCTCAATCGCCATGTCGGCGGCCGCAATGGCGTCCAGCGCGGTGCTCTCCGCCTTTGCGTGCGAGGTGGTCGGCAGGTGTCCGAACTTCTTGGGCAGGTCCAGGTGTCCCACAAAATCGTAGACCCGACTCTCCGCCAGCAGCCGGATTCGCTCCCAGTAGAGCCGCCAGTTCTCTTCGC
The DNA here is from genome assembly GCA_964429855.1 of uncultured Chthonomonadaceae bacterium. Taxonomy (GTDB): domain Bacteria; phylum Armatimonadota; class Chthonomonadetes; order Chthonomonadales; family CAJBBX01; genus CALLMM01. Next base: position 62,819 of record CAYSDM010000024.1, on the reverse strand, counting down.
GCTGCTCTATGGAGAGGGCATCCCAGTAACGGCGATGCTCATCTATCGGGAAGCCATTCAGATAGTGGACAGACCCGATCACGTAGTCAAAAGGATGCTGCGCCAGAAGCCCGCGCAATGTTTCGACCGTCTCCGGGAAGTAGTCGGCTTCTATTCCGGCGCGCACCGTCACCTTCGCGCTCTGTCCCGCCTCATAAATCTCCCCCACATAGTCCCCCAACCGATCCAGCGGCATCGTCCATCCGACCTGTTCGCCGCCGGGATAGAGCACAAAGTGATCGGAGATACCCAGTTCCTGCAACCCGATCTGTTCGGCAGCTTCAATCATCTCGGAAAGCGCGGTCGTTCCATCGCTCCAGGTCGTGTGGTTATGGTAAGAGGTGGTCATGGTTTCGTTTCTGGATTATCATTTATCGGCGTGCGTGTATTTCACGATCTCGCAGTCCTGAACGGTTATCAGCCCTTCGGACACCATCTCATCCAGCAGCGGCAGGAATCGCGAGATTCGTTCGGCGTTATCAATGATCTCGATCCGAATGGGCAGGTCTTCCGAGAGGCGCAGAATGGAGGCGGTATGGATGCGGCTGTTGGCTCCGAATCCCTCGATGCCGCGCGTCACAGTGGCTCCCGCAAGTCCCTCCTGGCGGGCACGCTCCACGATTGCCATGTAGAGCGCTTTGCCGTGCCATCGGTCGGATTCGCCGATATAGATCGAGAGGTGTTTGCCCGGACCGGTGATCTTCATCGTCTGTCTATGCCGTTGCGCGGGCGCGCGCCGGGGAACGCAGAATGCCCCAGCGATGCAGTCGCTCCGCCACGCCGTCCACCCACAGATCAATCGCCTCGTAGAGCGCCCAGAGGATTAACCCGAAGACGACAATCGCTGTTATTAGCGTGGTGTTCCCCAGAGCATAGAGAGTCTGCTGCCATAACCAGAGTGGATTGGAGAGAATGTCCCAGGAGTTAGCGCGAGGAATCAGCCCCAGATAGACTCCGAACGACATCAGGAAAAAGAAGAACGGCGCGTAGAGATAGAATTTATGGTTGATGGAGCGCAGCCAGCGTTCCATCGGGCGAATCGCCAGGGTGAAGAGAATTACGCCGGTTCCGCTGTAGATCAGAAAAAAGAGCGACCATTTGGCGGTGGAGAGCATCGCGAGGCGGTCTGCATGTCCGCTGTCCAGAAGCCCCTCCCAGCGCGCATCAAAGAGAAGATGCCGCCACTGGGTCAGCAGGTAACAGGTGTTCGGCAGAAAGACCAGCCATGCGACCGCCAGCGGCAGACAGACCAGAAGGGGCAGATGTCGCTGCTTGCCCTGGCGGGTCAGTCCCCAGGCAAGCGTCCAGGCTAACACAACCGGTATGACCGCCAGAAAAAGATTCCAGACGAGGTGACTGTTGATCATGCATCCATCCTTCAAGGGCGACTTTACAAGATCCGGGCGTTTAAGCAGACGCCCGGATCATTTCCTATACGTTACGCGCAGGTCGGAAGGTTGCGTACCAGAGTATACCCGTATTTATCCCAGCAGCGCAGTGAGAGCCTCTTCCTGCGCGCTCTTGAACTGCTCATCGTACAGATTTTTGTAGACACCGGGGCGTGCCACCAGTGCCGCATGTGTCCCGAGGTCCACGATCTCGCCGCGATCCAGGACGATGATCTGGTCGGCGTTGACGATGGTGGAGAGGCGGTGCGCGATGACGAAGTTGGTGCGTCCTTGCATCACGCGCTCCAGCGCCTGCTGCACATTGGCTTCCGTTCTGGAGTCGAGGGCGGAGGTGGCGTCGTCCAGGATCAGAATGCGCGGATTGGTCAGCGTGGCGCGAGCAATCGCCAGACGCTGCTTCTGCCCGACGGACATCTTGATTCCGTCTTCGCCGATCTTGGTGTCGTAGCCGTCCGGCAGCGATGTGATGAAGTCGTGCAGATCGGCGTCTTTCGCCGCCTGTATGATCTGCTCATCCGTCGCCTCTTTATTGCCGTAGGCGATATTTTCACGGATGGAGACGGAGAAGAGCAGCGACTCCTGACTGACATATCCGATCTGACGCCGGATCGATTCCAGACGAATCTGCCGCACATCCACCCCATCAATCAACACTGCCCCTTCACTCACATCATAGAAGCGGGCAATCAGGTTCACCAGACTGGTCTTGCCCGCGCCGGACGGTCCCACGATGGCGACCACCTTGCCGGGTTCTACATTCAGGTTGATATTTCGCAGCACAGGACTGTCTGCCTCATAACCGAACGTGACGTTCTTGAACTCCACCGCCCCCTTCATCTCGCGGATGGTAACCGCATTCGGCGCATCGGTGATCTCCGGGCGCGTATCCAGCGTTTCAAAGACGCGATCCATCGCCGCGCCTGCCCACTGCGCCTGAATGTTGAAGTCCACCAGTCGGACGGAGGGATCGTAAAGATAGCCGATATAGCCGACAAAGGCGATCAACTCGCCCGGCTGAAGCTGCTCTCCCAGCACCAGTTTTGTCCCCACCCAGAAGATTAGTCCTGTTCCGACGGCGCGTATCACGGTGGCGACGACGCCCAGCGTTCGATTGAGTTTTGCCTGCTGCATTCCGAGCGAGAAGTTATCCTGCACCGTATACATAAACCGTTCGGTCTCATGGGTCTCTCGCGCAAACGCCTTCACGACCGTAATGCCTGTGATCTTCTCCTGCAGCGCGCCCAGCAGGGCGTCCCACTTCTCCCGAAGCTGTTCGCTCAACCGACGAATCTTTTTCAGAAATAGTTTGTAGCAGGCTACGTAGATCGGGACGACGGTGATGGAGATGAGCGCAAGCCGCCAGTCCATCCAGAAGACTACCGGGATAACGACCACCAGAGTCAGAATATCGGTGATCAGCGTGACAAAGCCGCCGGTAATCATGTACTGAATGACGTTGATGTCGTCAATCACCCGCGCCATGATCTTGCCGGTCTGTCGTTTGTCGTAGTAGGAGAGCGACAGACGGTTGATATGCCGGTAAGACTGGAAGCGCAGATCAAAGACAATGCGCTGTCCGAGCCAGCTAATCAGGTAGTTGAGCAGAAAGGAGATCGTCCCGCGTATCAGATAGAGCAGCACCACCATCAGAAAGACGTAATTGAGAGCGTGAAACTGCTTTTTCGGCAGCACATCGTCAATGACGTACTGCGTGATGCGCGGCATCGGCAGCGCGGTCAGAGTTACCAGCAGCATCAATCCGACCGCTATACCGACTCGCGTTCGGTAAGGTTTCAGATAGCTCAGCAGTCGCGAGAAGTTATTCATGGCTGGCTCTAGCCGCTAAGCGGCGGCTCCCTCCGTCTGGATCGCGTCCAGGGCGACTTTGAACTGTTGATTGTAGAGGTCAGCGTAGACTCCGCCCTGCTGCAGCAGTTCCTGATGACTGCCCATCTCCCGGATGTTCCCCTTCTCCATGACGACGATCAGATCGGCTTTGACAATGGTGGAGAGGCGGTGGGCGATGACAAAAGAGGTACGCCCCTGCATCAGGTGCTCCAGCGCCTCCTGAATGAGCGTCTCCGTCTCGGAGTCCAGCGAGGAGGTGGCTTCATCCAGGATTAGAATGCGCGGGTCGGAGAGGATGGCGCGGGCAATGGCAAGCCGCTGTTTCTCTCCGCCGGAGAGTTTGATTCCCTCTTCGCCGATGCGCGTATCGTAGCCTTTGGGAAGCCCTTCGATGACATGGGCGATATTGGCGGCGCGTGCTGCCGCCTCCACCTCTTCGTCCGTCGCCTCCAGCCGCCCGTAACGTATATTTTCGCGGATGGTGGTGTTGAACAGGATGGTCTCCTGGATGACGACTCCCACCTGTTTCCGCAGGGAGAGCAGCGTTACATCGCGCAGGTCGTATCCATCTACCGTGATCCTGCCCTCCGTCACGTCGTAGTGCCGTTGCAGAAGGTTGATCATCGTCGTTTTGCCGGAGCCGGACTGTCCCACCAGAGCCACCATCATGCCCGGTCGGATGTCCAGGTTGATCCCCTTGAGTACTGGCTGTCCCGGCTCATATTCGAACCAGACATTCTCATAGCGAACCGCACCCTTAATGGGAGGGAGGGGTTTGGCGTCCGGGCGGTCTTTGATGTTTGGCTCGGTGTCGAGCGTGGCAAAGATGCGGCGGAGCGCGGCGTTAGTGCGCGCAATCTGATCGTTTAACTGGATCAGGCGCAGAATAGGACCGTAAAGATAGCCGGTGATGAAGGAGACGAACGCCACCAGAGCGCCCGGAGACAGGTTGCCCTGCATGACCTGTCGTCCGCCGAACCAGAGAATCAATGCGACTCCCAGACCGCTTCCGATAAACTCGGCGATAGTCCACAACCGGGTTCCCAGCACGCCCTGACGAACATTCAAACCCAGCAGGCTCCGGTTCTGACCGACAAACTGAAGCACCTCGGATCGCTCCTTGGCATACGACTTAACCACCAGCGCGCCTGCCAGCTTCTCCTGCAGGTCGCCCAGCATCACGTCGCGCTCTTCGCGAATGTCGTCGGCGGTGCGTTTGATCTTGCCGATATGCACCAGGTAGTTGGCGATATAGAAGGGGAATACCGACATGCCCACCAGCGCAAGCTGCCAGTTCATGGTGAAGATGATGATAAGTACCGCGGTCAGAGTCACCAGATCGGAGACAAGCGTGACAAAACCGCCGCCGATCAGTTGATCCAGCGTCGCCACATCGTTGGTGATGTTGGACATGAGTTTGCCGGTTTGGTTCTTCTCGAAGTAGCCCAGCGAGAGCGTCTGCATATGCGCGTAGAGCTTGCGGCGCATATCGAATTTGAAACGCTGTCCGAGATAGGTGACGGACATGGTGAGGGCAAATCCAACCAGACCGCTGGCGATGGCGACTCCGACGAGGGCGCAGAAAACCGCAAAAATGCTGAAGGGCTGGCGGCTGACAAGGTGGTCAACGAGGTATTTGATGATGAGGGGACCGGGAAGACCCAGCGCTGCGGCAATCAGCGTCAAAAAGCCGATTAACAGCAGTACCTTCCAGTAGCGTCTAACTTCGCGAAGAAGCCGGAAAAAGTTTCGCATGAGCTTATAACCTTTTCGCGTGAACAGGGCGTCTCCGCCGACAGAGATCCTTCTGATCCTCTCTGTCCGACGGGACGCCTAACGTTCCGTCATCTCTCCAGACAACGCCATCCAGCCATGCATCTGCACGGCTCCGAACCAGTTGGTATGTACTGCGAACATGGGGCGATTATATCCTTCTCCGGCATCGTGTCATCAAGGACTGCAGCCCGATGCCGATTCGCGGCTGCCAATAAGCCGAAAGCCTCTGCCCGCGCAGCGTCTCTGCTGTGCAGACAAAGGCATAAAGTTTATGCTATGAAATCTGTTATCAGTGTTATGAGTAGTCTACCATATAATACTGGATATGGCTAGACATAGTTACCCAAAAAACACAGGATATATGCGCTGATTTTGATTACTTCAGTTGGAGGGGCGGCGAACGATCTCGCCATAGCCGCATTTCGTATGCTCCGTATCCGTATAAGGACCCTGATCATCAATGAAGATTCCCTCTTCATGCTGAGCATGCATATGCTCATATGCGCAATTGGGAAGATGGATCGGATTGATCATACATCCGCGTATCCGGCAGAGGGCGATCTCGGTTCCAGCGGCATACGGACCGACCTGTTTATTCAGCTTCAACAGAACATTCGTGCGATTCGGATCGTTCGGGTCTTTGAACTTGTTCCTGATCCACTCTTTGACGGTCACGCCATCACCGAGGCGGTTGTCCCCTTTCAGACCAAACAGGAAATCGTAGAAATCGCGTCCGGCTGCGTTGGTTGCCAGATCGGCGGCGATATCTCCGGTCGGGTCGTTCTTCCACCCCCAGTCGCCTCCTACGAAGCGCGCTGTCAGATTCACGATGAATCCGGGTGCGAACCGCTTTGAGGAGGCATTCGCCATAAAGTGGCGGAAACGCCCCTCCCCGTTGCGAAACTCTGGAGCAAAACCGCTCAGTCCCTTCGCATTGCCGCAGGCGGGACCCGGATCGGTAAGCACGTCTTCCTGAAGGGTCGGCTCCAACCGCATCATGCTGCTCTTGTAGTAACCGGCGGGAACGAAGATATCCACCAGATCGTCCATGATCAGATCCAGGGCAGCCTGGTCACGACCGAACTTGCTTACGCCAGTATCTACAATATCCTGAACCATGCAGGCGAACCGCTCCAGATCGTTGCAGACGTTCTGACGGATCAACTCCGCATTGTGACGTTTATAGGCTTGACGCCTTTCCGCTCGATCCGCAGACGTATTAATGACCGCGCGTGTGCGTGAAGCGGCGCGTGTGGCAGGGGTGGTAATCATCAGGGATATCTCGGTGCCGTCCGGTCCATTTTCGTGAACGCGCGCCAGCAGTATCAGGTCATTTCGTCCAAACGCCTGCACATTTTCCGCCCGGAAACCGCCCGATGCCGCTGGATCGGGTAGCAACTCCACCGGACTGATGACCAGTCCCTGTGCCTCGTTGTGAAACTCGATGGAAAGTCGGGTCGCGTCGGTGTTCAGCCGTACTTTCAGACCTTCCGCCTGACTGGTGTTAAGCGTTCCCGTGTTGCCCACCGTGAAGAGAGCCAGCAGTTTGTCGGACAGGGGACGAAACGCCTCTCGCGATGTGGCGAACTTTTCCTCAAACTTCTCCGGAGTACTGCCTCCGCCCCCGCACCCGTTCAGCCAGATTCCCAGGACGAGGACAACGATCAATGCCGGGGTATACGTCTGCCGTAAACGATACATGGATAGACTCCTTATACCGGGTGACGGGATGAAATCCCGTGATGGATGCAACGGTTCGAGGCTGCTTGACGAAATATGGTTGCTATAGTACCTTATCTTGATAGTTTATTAGATTAACTAAACTCTTTCTCACAGGGTTTAAAAAAGATGATTCGGGGCAGCAGTGAAGAATCGTACTCCCGGACACGCGCATATCCCAGGGCGTGCAGGTGGGAGCGCAGGCGCTGGCAGTCCGATTGCATCTGCGCCAGATCCACGCTCTCGATGATGGAGAGCCAGGGAGCCAGCCGACGCAGAGCGCGCCCTAACTGCCGCTCTGCGCCGTGCCAGTTTTCGCGTTCAACCAGATGGTAACAGGCGACCGCCGCATGGAGAATTCCCTGATAGACCTCCCGGATCGTATCCGTCTCCGGTATCCATAGTTCCTCCAAAGTCTCGTGACAGGCGAAGTACTCTCCGGCGTTAAACTGCTCCAGCGCGTGGTAGAAGGCGGGCGGAAATCGGAAGGAGTTACGCATGGCAGATCAGGCATATACTGTGCTGTAAGGAGAATAGCAGAAAAATAGCCGCCGCGAAGAGGCTTCCTTCGCGGCGGTTTTACGCATCGCTCATCCGGCGGTTGCCTGCGCGATTCGCGCCTCCTCTTCCTCGCGCATCTTCTGCTGGATACGCTCGCGCTCCGGGACAATGCGCTCGCGCGGCGCAGCGGGCTGGAAATCCAGACTCTCCACGCCCAGAGAGCGCAGCACCGCCTGTTCTACCAGCGAATAGTCGTCGGGATTGGCGCGGTTGAACTGCATCGGTTCGCGCAGATGGAAGCAGGGGTTGGTCAGAAATCGCGGCTTGCCGGAGAGGTTCTGCGAGGAGGCATGCAGGATGTAGGGATGCAGCAGCACCACGTCTCCGACCTTTCCGGTGAACTCAAGAAAATCGCTGCACTGGCTGACAAGCGCGCGAAAATCAAAGCCGCCCGGTTGAACGCCCTCCGGGTGCTCGACCAGAAAACGAGCCACCGGTCCGACCGAATCGCAGGCGACATAGGTTCCACCGCCCTGATGTTCGATATCAGACCAGATGACCAGCGTCAGGAGCGCCTGTTCCGGGCTGTCCAGAAAGTGCAGGAACCAGTCGCCGTCCTTGTGCCAGCCAGGTGACTGTGCGGAAGGCGGCTCCCAGGGGCGGTCTGCGCCGTCGCGAAAGTTGATAATAAACGAGTCGCCCCACCAGGCAGGCTGTTCGACCCGATCCTCGCCGCCCATCAGTTCGCAGGCGGCTCCCCAGGCTTTCGGAGCGAAGTCGCGCACCTCCAGTCTTTCCCGCGAAGGCATGTGAATGCGAGACTTCTCCCAGGTGGAGGGATCGTTGGGATCGTAGCCCAGACGTGTCCAGGCAAATTCCGTCAGTTGGTTTGCGGTCTCTCGCGAAAAGCAGTCGTGCAGAACGATATGGCCTTTCTCCAGAAAATGCTCGATCTGCTCGGATGTCAGGTAGTTGTAGGTGCGTGCCATGATCGTTTTCCCTTCTTAATCGGAATCCCGGTATCCTCCAGATGCGCCGCAATGACGGCATTGAAACAGATAGGCAGTCGGGCTGCTGTTTGGCGGAGGGCGTCTGGAAGCGAGTCGCCATCCTCATTATGCATTCAGGTTCTTTGTACGACGGCAATACTCTCTTTTCCCGCCTCTTTATCCATGTTTATCGCGGATGGGAGGCGATATGTTGCGTTTCGCAAGGGCGCGTCGAAACAGGATGATAACTGCGATCCCGATGGAGACCAGCGAGAGAGCCAGCGCAAACGCCATGATGGGAAGCAGCAGCGCCAGCAGCGAGAGTGCGATGGAACTGACCGCCTCGACCAGCGCAAAAATCGGGTTGCCCAGTCCTCCGGTGGCGGCGGTGGACATCGCCCGCGCTGCGCCGGTTCCTCCCTGAATCAGACCAGCTGTGCCTCCTCCGGCGATAATCGCCAGCGACCATTGCAGAAACGGGTTGAGATCGGCGACGACGCTTGCCGTTACGACGGTTCCCGCAACCACCGCTGCGGGAGTGGCGATAACATCCAGCAGGTGATCCAGCCAGGGAATAAAGTAGGCGGCAACCTCGCACAACGTGGCGATGCTGAAGGCGATCAGCGCGGGCAGCGTCCCGACCCAGGCAAAGCTGTCTGACAGGGGAAGGGATCCGGCGTAGGAGGCGATGCTCAGAATCAGGAGCGGCACAAACACCCGGAAACCGACCGCCGCGCTTAAACCCACCCCGATACAGATGCTGAACAGTGTTTCCATCTTTTTCCGCCTGCGGATGTGCAAAGCGGACACGGCATTGCGCCATGTCCGCAGGAAGGGATGCTCTCTGTCGTGGCTGCTATTGCGGCAAAACGATTAACGGAACCTCTCCCGGGCGAACATAGCCCAGACGACGCGCCTCCCGCTCCATGCCGTTCGGGGTCTGAAGCGCCTGCGCTTCCCGGCGAAGCCGCTGATTCTCCTGCTGAACCTCCAGCAGCCTGCGCTCGATCCGGGCATTCTCCCGGCGCATCTCCCGCGCGCGCATCCACCGCTCGCCGGTCTGGACGCCGAGATGTATCATCCCGATGACCAGCGCCATCTGCAAGATAAACAGCAGCGCGATCTGTCGGCGGGGGGGAACGGTCTGGTTTTCTGATCGGCTCATGATCCCCTCTTTCTGAGGCTCTGCGAACCGTTTTAACGGGCGCGAATCGGCTGCCCGACGGTATGGACTCGAATCAGGTTGGTGTTGCCAACGATATTCACAGGGACGCCCGCCGTCAATACGACCAGGTCGCCGGTTCGGACGATCTTTTTCTCTACCACCGCCGCGATGGACTTCTCCATCATCTCATCGGTGTCGGCAATGGCGCTTATCAGGATCGGGCGCACGCCCCAGGTCAGCGCCAGGCGCCGGAAGGTCTCCGACTGATGCGTCAGCGCGACAACCGGCGTATCGGGGCGATATTTGGCGATCAGCCGCGCCGTACTGCCCGAGGTCGTCGCGCAGATGATCGCGGCGGCGCGCAGCGCGCGAGCCATCTCCACAGCGCCCTGTGCCACCACTTCGGCAGCATCGGCGCGTCCGGGGCGAATGCCGGAAAAGGCGGCTCGATCCGGTACCTGCGGTTCCGTCTCCGCGGCGATCTTCGCCATCATCCGCACCGATTCGAGCGGATACTGTCCCGCCGCCGTCTCTCCGGAGAGCATCACCGCGTCGGTTCCATCCAGGATCGCGTTAGCCACATCGGTCACCTCCGCGCGGGTTGGAAGCGGGTTGTGAATCATCGAGTCGAGCATCTGCGTCGCGGTGATCACCGGTTTGCCGGCGCGGTTGCATAGTCGGATGATCTTCTTCTGAACGCCCGGCACCTCTTCAATCGGTATCTCGACGCCCAGATCGCCTCGTGCCACCATGACGCCCTGCACGCAGGCGATAATCTCTTCGATCCGCTTCACCGCCTCCCATTTTTCGATCTTGGCGATGATCGGGCGATGAATATCCATTTCGCGCATCACCTCGCGCAGGGGAGCGAGGTCTTCCGGCTTGCGAATGAAGGAGGCGGCGACCCAGTCCACGCCCTGCGCCAGCCCGAAGCGCAGGTCTGTGATATCTTTGGAGGTCACGCCGGGAATATCCAGCGAAACGCCCGGCGACATCACCCCCTTGTTACTGCTCAGGTCTCCCGGAACGACCGTTCGCGCCAGAACGTCGGTGGCGGATACCTCCAGAACGCGCATCTCCACGCGCCCGTCGTCGGCGAAGAGTCGGTCTCCGGGACGCAGGGCGGCGACCAGTTCGGGGACAGGCAGCGGCACCTCCTGATGATCTCCCGGCACGCTGCGCGTGGTCAGGACGATCTGCTGTCCCCGACGAAGCGGGACGGTTCCGCAGGCGATCTTTCCCAGGCGCACCTTGGGGCCGGAGAGGTCCTGCAGGATCGCCAGCGGTTTTTCACGATAGGCGCTCAGGGAGCGCAGCAGGGCGATGGTCTGGGCATGCTGTTCATGGGAGCCGTGAGAGAAGTTCAGGCGCGCCACATCCATCCCGGCATTCAGCATCTTCTCCAACACGCTGCGCTTCAACGAAGCCGGTCCGAGGGTACAAACGATCCGCGTTTTCCTCATAGATGACTGTGCGCCTTTTTATCGTGACGTTGTTATCGGTTCATTATACACTGCCGGACGCTATTCCTCTTCCGAATGAGCAGCCCGCCGTCTGCAAGAACAGGTTCCCCGTCGGTTGGGCGAGGAACCTGTTTGCATACGGCGAAGTCTTTGGGCGCTACTTGCGGATGTTGTAGAACGCCTTCCAGCCGCCATAGCGGGCAACCTCGGAAAGCTCCTCCTCAATGCGCAGAAGCTGGTTATACTTGGCGACACGATCGGAGCGGTTAGGCGCGCCGGTCTTGATCTGTCCGGCGTTGGTGGCGACGGCGATATCGGCGATGGTAGAGTCCTCCGTCTCGCCGGAACGGTGCGAGATGACCGCCGTATACCCGGCGCGCTTCGCCATCTCGATAGCTTCCAGGGTCTCCGTCAGGCTCCCGATCTGGTTGACCTTGATCAGAATGGAGTTGGCGCAGTGAGACTTGATTCCCCGTCCCAGCCGTTCGGTGTTGGTGACAAACAGGTCATCGCCGACAAGCTGCACATGTCCGCCAATGCGCTGCGTCAGCATCGCCCAGCCCTCCCAGTCATCCTCCGCCAGACCGTCCTCCAGAGAGATGATCGGGTACTTATTGATGAGCGACTCCCAGTAGTCCACCATCTCTTCCGGGCTGAGAACTCGTCCCTCTCCCTTCAGGTGGTACTTTCCGTCGGAGAAGATTTCGGTGCATGCCGGATCCAGCGCCAGATAGATCTGTTCGCCGGGACGATAGCCCGCCTGTTCGATGGCTTCCACGATGACTTTGACGGCGTCCTCGTTGCTCTCCAGATTGGGAGCGAAGCCGCCCTCATCCCCGTAGCCCGTGCCGAGACCGCGCCCCTTGAGCACCTTCTTCAGCGCATGAAAGACTTCGGCGCCCATGCGCAGCGCCTCGGAAAACGTCTCCGCGCCGACCGGCATCACCATGAACTCCTGAAAGTCCACGTTGCTGTCCGCGTGTTTGCCGCCATTGAGGATGTTCATCATCGGAACCGGAAGGGTGTTCGCGCTGACCCCGCCGATATAGCGATAGAGAGGGAGATGCAGCGAGTCGGAAGCCGCCTTCGCAACCGCCAGCGAGACGCCGAGAATGGCATTTGCGCCGAGTGTGGACTTGTTCGGCGTGCCGTCCATCTCCAGCATCAGGCGGTCAATGCCGATCTGGTCGGTCGCATCCATATCAATGATTTCGGGGGCGATCTTCTCGTTGACGTTGTCCACCGCATTGAGAACGCCCTTGCCAAGATAACGCGCCTTGTCGTCATCGCGCAGTTCTACCGCTTCATACGATCCGGTCGAGGCTCCGGAGGGAACGGCGGCGCGTCCCATCGTTCCATCCTCCAGGAACACGTCCACTTCGACGGTCGGGTTCCCACGCGAATCGAGGATTTCACGCGCAACAACTTCGGTTATGGTGGTCATGGAGAGGGTCTCCTGTTCTGGTATTTTTGCGTGCAAATACGCTTGATTATAGCACACAGAACAGATCGTGACATCAGTGTCAGACGAAGCGGGACACGCCGACAAGAGAGGCGCTATGCCAGAATATCTTTCACGACATGACCATGAACGTCCGTCAGACGGAAGTCGCGCCCCTGGAAGCGGAAGGTGAGTCGAGTATGATCTATACCGAACAGGTGCAGAATCGTCGCCTGAAGGTCATGCACATGCACCGCTCCAGGCGTGAATTCTTCTTTGCTCGGTTGTATGGCGTTCCCGCGGGAGTCGGCGATATTATAGCCGTAGGGATCGGTCTGTCCGTAGGTGATGCCCGGCTTAATTCCGCCGCCTGCCAGCCAGATGGTGAAGCAGCGCGGGTGGTGATCGCGGCCATAGTTGTCTTTTGTGAGCTTGCCCTGCGAGTAGCTGGTGCGCCCGAACTCTCCCCCCCAGATGACAAGGGTATCCTCCAGCAGTCCGCGCTGCTTCAGGTCGAGGATAAGCGCCGCGCTGGCCTGATCGGTGCGTTGACACTGATAGCGAATGCCTGCCGGCAGATCGCCGTGATGATCCCAGCCCTGATGATAGAGTTGGATGAAGCGCACGCCGCGTTCTGCCAGTCGCCTGGCGAGCAGGCAGTTGGCGGCGAACGTTCCGGGCTTTCGCGCCTCCTCGCCATAGAGCGCAAAGACGCTCTCCGGCTCCTTTGAAAGGTCGGTAACCTCCGGGACGCTGGTCTGCATCCGGTACGCCATCTCATACTGCGCGATCCGTGATTCGATCTCCGGGTCGAGTTCGCGCTGATATTGCAGCCGGTTCAGCGCGCCGAGAGTGTTCAGCATGGCGCGTCGGCTCTCCGGGGAGATGCCGTCAGGATTGGTCAGGTAGAGCACCGGTTCGCGCCCTGAACGAAACTGCACGCCCTGAAAGCGCGAGTCCAGAAAGCCGTTGCCCCACAGACGCGCATAGAGCGGCTGATCGCCCTGTCCGGCAGTCACCAGCACCACAAACGCAGGCAGATTCTCGTTCATGGAACCCAGCCCGTAACTGACCCAGGAACCCATGGAGGGGCGCCCAGCGATCTGCGAGCCGGTCTGAAAGAAGGTGATCGCCGGATCGTGATTGATCGCCTCCGTCCACATGGATTTGATAAAGCAGAGGTCGTCTGCGATTTTCGCTGTATGGGGCAGCAGTTCGCTCATCCAGGCTCCGCTTCGACCCTGCTGCGCGAACCGGAAGGCGGAGCCTGCCAGCGGCAGCACCGCCTGATTGACGCTCATGCCAGTCAAGCGCTGTCCGCCACGCACCGAGTCGGGAAGCGGCTCGCCGTTCTTCTCGTTCAACAGCGGCTTGTAGTCAAAAAGATCCTGCGCGGCGGGACCACCGCTCTGGAACAGGTAGATGATCCGGCTGGCTTTCGGGGTGAAGTGCGGAACGCCGGGCAGTCCGCCGATACGCTGCCTTTTTACGGGAACGGTCGCCTGACTCTGCGCCGAAACGCCCAGTATCTGCGACAGCCCCAGCGCGCCAAGACTCAGCGCGGCGCTGGAAAGAAAGTGTCGGCGGGTAATCGCCAGCGGATCGTTAGATTCCATATTGTTCCCCCATTACGCTGAAAAACGTTCGACCTGATCTATGATCGCCTCATAGTTACAGAGGGTGAGAGCGGGCAGCGTTCGTCCGAGCGGGCAGGCGGAGGGCATCAGCACGAATCCCCGACCGCCTTCCCTCACTCCTTCCGACAGAGCGCGTTTTACCTTCACCACAAACAGAGGTGTGGGCAGAGTCTCGATGTCGCTGATCTCCAGATTACCGAACAGAACCGTCTCCCTGCCCATCTTCTCCCACACCTCGCATAACTGCATATCTCCCTGCGGCGGCGGCTCGATAGGATCGAGACCGTCCGGTTTCATCCCGGCGATATCGTCCAGAATGGCCCGCAGGCGTCCGTGCGAATGGATTCGCGCATAACCGCCATACCGCTGAATGCTCTCCACGAGCGGATGGTCATACGCAGCCACATATTCCCGGAAGAGGTATGGAGGCAGATAGGGCGGAGAGGCGTATTCCGGTCCATAGATGCGCCAGAGGTGACCGGGAAAGGCGGCGGCAATCGCCTCCACGCGAGGATAGAGCGTCTCCGCAAAGCGATCCAGCAGCCGGCGAAACAGCTTTGGCTCCGTCAGCGCGAAGATCGTGTACTCTCCCATCTCAAAAAGGGATGCCGCCATCACCAGAGGATCGGGCGAGTCCACCATTACGATTCCGGTATCTCCCAGCGCCTCTTCGGTCGCCTGCGCATGCGACGGGTCAGGCGTTCCTCCGAAGGGCGGCGCGGGAATCTCCAGATAGGCTTTCACATCCTCCACACTTTTCAGCAGATGTTCTTCCGTCCAGACCGTGTTGATCGCCGCCTGTCGCTTTGTGCGCCCGGTGAGGATTCGGTTTCCGGCGCGTATGGTAACCCTGGTGATAAGCTCCCCGTCGCGCTCCTCCGTTTCGACCGTCGTCAACTCGCTCATTGGCTCGGCGGAAGCGTCTCGGAACGGAATGCCGCGCATCACGATCCGATCCGTCTTCTCCCGCGTCAACTGGAGAAGCGGCTGCCAGGAGGGATCGGAAAAGATGTTGTAGGGATCGGCGCTCTCCGTATTCTCATCCAACCCGTTCAATTCATAGAAACATACGGGCGGACGGTCTACTCTCTCCCCGCGCAGCGTCGCCATCAATCGCTCTTTTCGATTCACCTTTATCGCTTCCAGACAGCGGCATCGAGGTTCAGGATCGTCTGCGCCAGAACCGCCGCCGTTGCCGTTTCGATGGGAGGGAGCGCAGGATCGGGCTTGCGCTCTCCGATCCGTATCAGTTTTGCGGCGCGCTCCGGCTCTTTAATAAACATGGCGCGCTGCTGTTCGCAGAGCGAGGTCAGAAGATGCGACTCTTTTGTGGTCGGTTCGCGAGAGGCGAGCCGCAGGAACATAAAGCGTATGCGTTCTCTGTCGCTTTTACCGCCCTCCTTCAGAGCGCGCTCCGCCAGAACGCGCGCCGCCTCGATAAACTGCGTGTCGTTGAGCAGCACCAGCGCCTGCAGAGGCGTGTTCGTTGTCTGACGACGCGCCACGCAGACCTCACGGGTGACGGCGTCAAACGCCATCATGTTCGGCATGGGAGCCGTGCGTTTCCAGACCGTATAGAGACTGCGCCGATACAGATCGGTTCCGACGCTCTGCCGGTACGCCGGACTCATCGTGTTGCTCTCGCGCCAGAGATCGCCCGGCTGATAGGGGCTGACCGGAGGTCCTCCCGGACGCTCCTCCAGCAAGCCGCTGGCAAACAGTGCGGCGTCACGAATCATCTCCGCTTTCAGACGATGACTGGGACCGCGCGCCAGCAGTATATTATTCGGATCGCGCTCACGCAGGTCTGGACGCACCGCTGAAGCCTGCCGGTAGGCGTTGGAGAGAACGATCTGCCGGATCAGACTCTTGACGTTCCACCCTGACCGCATGAATTCACGCGCCAGCCAGTCGAGAAGCTCCGGATGCGAGGGTAGGCGTCCCTGAATGCCGAAGTCTTCGGCGGTCTCCACCAGCCCTCTCCCCCAGAAGAGCGCCCAGAGGCGGTTGACGGCGACCCGCGCGGTGAGCGGGTTGTCGGGAAGAGTGAGCCACTGCGCCAGACCCAGCCTGTCCCGCCGCAGACCCTCCGGGAAGGAGAGAATCGCGGCGGGAGTGTGGCGGTAGACCCGATTTGCGGCGGTCTTCGGCGCGTCATACTGTCCTCGCGCCAGCACAAAGGTGGGGCGAGGCTGAGACATCTCTTCCATCACGGCGATCTCGAACTGGGCGTCTTCCTGCGCGATGACCTGCGCGCGCGCCGCCGCCAGCTTCTGCGCCGATTCTCTTGTGGGAGAGTCCAGAGCGGAAAAGTAGTATTCTCGCAGAGCGGCTTCGTTCTTTTGCGGCTGCGCCAGCGCCAGAGCGAGGCTGCGCCCGTCGTAGACCTGCGCCACCTCCACTGCCGATAGATCGCGGGCATAGATATTCAGTTCGTCAATCAGTCCGCCTTTGAAACCGCGATCTCGAAAACGCTGCCCGAAGATCAGCGTGTGCTGACCGATCCCCTTCACCATGTGGTCCCGTAGCATCTCACTGTCTGCAAGCCTGCCGTTAAGGTAGATTTTCAGTCCGGCAACGCGGCTTGAGCCATCGTAGGTAACGGCGACGTGCGTCCAGGCATCTTTCGGAACCGACTCCCGGGTTCGCACCGCGATGGCATTGCCGGGCCAGTGGCGGAAGAGCCGCGCCGTCAACACGCCCTTCTCCATCATCAGATCGTAGCCGTGCGGTCCGACATCGGTTCCGCTGCATGCCTGGAAGACGACCAGTGGCTCTTCGATCAGGCGCGGATCGCGCATCCAGAAGGCGATGGTAAAGGGCGTATGCCGGGTGAACCGACCGAGTTCCGGGAAGTTGACGTTGTTCTCTCCATCCAGACGCGCCGCCTTTCCTGAGCGTCCTTCCACCAGAGGAACCTCATCCAGCCGCGCGCCGTTTCGCTTCTCTCCCGGAACCAGATTCGGCAGCGTCGCGCCGTCAAACCGCTCGAAATCGAACCGTCCGATCATGTCTGGATGTGAAAGCGGCGTCGGGGATGCCAGCCACTCGCGGAAGGCGGTCTCCCTCTCGGCGCGTGTCTTTGCATATTCCCGTTCACGCGCCGCTAATGTCTCGCGGGCGACGGACAGAGCCTTCTCCTGCTCCGGAGTTGGCAGGAGCAGAGTCGGCGTCGGCACAATGTCGGCGCGGTCATACAGGCCGTACTCGTCAATGCTGTTGAAGAAGGCGGAGAGCGCGTAGTAGTCGCGCTGGGAGATAGGATCGTACTTATGATCGTGGCAGCGAGCGCACTCCAGAGTCAGGCCGAGGAACGCCATGCCGAAGGTGTGCACGCGATCTGAGACCCCTTCGATCCGCCACTCCTCCGCAACGCTCCCGCCTTCTCCTGTCATGCGGTGCAGGCGATTGAAGGCAGTTGCCAGCCGCTGTTCGCGTGTGGGGGAGGGCAGCAGATCGCCCGCAAGCTGCCAGGTAATGAACTGATCGTAGGGGAGATTGCTGTTAAAAGCCCGAACCGTCCAGTCGCGGTAGGGCCAGGTAGGCGAAAGCTGGTCGCTCTGATAACCGTAGCTGTCGGCATAACGCGCCACATCGAGCCAGGGCTGCGCCATCCGCTCTCCATATCGCGGGCTTGCCAGCAGGCGGTCCACCACCTTTTCATATGCCTGTGGCGATCGGTCTTCCAGAAACGCGGCGATTTCGGCGGGAGCAGGCGGCAGTCCGGTCAGGTCGAAGGTGACCCGGCGCAGCCAGTCTGCGCGCGATGCAGGAGGCGAGGGCTTTAGACGCTCCTGCTCCAGACGCGCCAGCACGAATCGGTCAATCGGGTTGCGAACCCAGGCGGCATTTTTGACGTTCGGGAGAGCGACCTGCGCTGGAACCGGAACGAAAGACCAGTGCTTCTCATATTTCGCGCCTTCGGCGATCCATTGCCGAAGCAGCGATCTCTGCGCGGGAGTCAGTGCTCGATGCGTGGAAGGGGGAGGCATCCGTAACTGCGGCTGCTTTGCGAAGACACGGGTAATCAGGCGGCTCTGCTCCGGTTTTCCGGGGACAATGGTTCCACGCTTTACTGCCTCGGAGCGAACATCCAGCCGCAGTCCCGCCATCCGTTTGTTCTGATCGGGACCGTGACAGGCGAAACAGTTCTCCGACAGGATCGGGCGAATGTCCCGATTGAACATTACTGGCGCGGGACGTTTCGTCTGCGACGCCGCCATGACGGTCAAAGCCGCCAGCAGCAGGGTCAACGCCGACAATCCCAGACATCTACCCGATATTCCAGTGATACGCTTCATACCGAATCCTTCTATCTATTTCCCCGACGGCAGGAAAGCGCGCCTCCGCCTTCATGCAGCCATGTCCAGCTATCTATTCAGTTGTGCGAAATACCGTCAAAATCCTACCTTCTTTCATGACGCGCGGAAAACAATTCGCCGACGAACCGGTTTGATTTCGGGCTGCCGGATTTCTGGATTGAGCAGGAGAGTCCCATCCCGATAGCGGAATTGAGAAGATAAACGCCGTCAGGGGGCAGACCATGAATCGAAGAGACGCCGTTCTAAGCCTGCTGGATGGGGGACTGGAGGGCAATCCGCCACAGACCTATATTCCCGCCGCCTTCTTCCTGCACTTTCCGCCTGAGTATCATCGAGGAGCGGCAGCCGTCGCAAAGCATCAGGAGTTCTTCCGCTTCACCGGGATGGACTTCGTGAAGATTCAGTATGAGCGAACCTTTCCCGCGTATCCGGTGTCCCGACCGGAGGACTGGGCATCTGTGCCGCATCTGGGACTGGACTTCTTCGAGCCGCAGTTGGAGGTGGTGCGCGGGCTGGTGGAGACAATGAAGGGGGAGGCGCTGATCGTATTGACACTCTATTCGCCGCTGATGTGCGCGGGACATCTGGGCGGCAGGGATACGCTGAACAGCCACCTCCACGAGAATCCGGACGCGGTGAAAAAGGGGCTGGAGATCGTGACGGACAGCCTGCTCGGGTTTGTGAGAGCCTGTATCGAGATCGGCGTAGATGGCTTCTACCACTCCACGCAGGGAGGCGAGAGCCGCCGGTTCCGCGATCCCTCGCTCTTTACTCGTTATGTGAAGCCGTATGATCTGGCGTTAATGGAGGAGATCAATCGCCGCTGTCCCTTCAACATCCTGCACATCTGCGACTATCACAGCGACGAGTATGGCGGCTACGACGATCTGACGCCTTTCCTGGACTATCCCGGTCATGTTGTTAACTGCAATCCCGTCATCGGCGGTACAACCTTGAGCAGCGTGGAGCTATCGCGACTGTTCGGACGCCCGTTTATGGGAGGCATGGAGCGCAAGGGCGTTCTGGCGGCGGGAACCGAAGAGGAGGTCCGCCGCGAGGCGCGCCGGGTTCTGCAGGAGGCTCCCGGACGCTTTCTTCTGGGCGCGGACTGCACCGTTCCCGGCGGAACGCCCTGGGAGAACCTGCGCGCCGCCATTGACGAGGCGCATCGTTATCGGCAGGATCCGTAGGAGGAGACGGTCAGCGGATAAAGCCCCGGGACTTCATCCATGCCGCGCACTGCGGGGGCCAGGTCGAAAGAATCGGGTCATTTCCGCCCAGTCCGAAACCGTGCTGCCCTTTTTCGTAGACCTGCATGGCGACCGGAACGCCCGCTTTCCGGCAGGCAAGCGCGAACAGCAGGCTGTTCTCCAACGGCACAACCGAATCCTGGGTGGTATGCACCAGAAAGACAGGCGGCGTCTGCGGCGTCACCTGTCTTTCATTGGAGAGCAGTTTCACAAGCTCCGGCGAGGGACTTCTGCCCAGCAGGTTGGAGCGCGATCCTGCATGCGTGTAAGGATCGCTCATGGTGATGACCGGATAGATCAGAATCGCAATATCCGGGCGTGAGGAGACTCTTTCAATGGGATCGTCGGCAGCAGGGTCTCCGGCGTCAAAGTGCGTGGCGGCGGTGGATGCCAGATGCCCCCCGGCGGAGAATCCCAGAATGCCTATTCGCTTTTCGTCCAGTTTCCATTCCACCGCATGGGCGCGCGCCATACGAATGGCGCGGGAGGCATCCTGAAGCATCGCCGGATGATGGTAACGGGGTCCGAGGCGATAGGTCAGCACAAGTCCGGTTACCCCCAGCGAGTTCAGCCATTTCGCGATCGGTTCCGCCTCATGTGGAGCCAGAAATCCGTAGCCGCCGCCGGGACAGATCACCACCGCCGCGCCGTTGGCTTTCTCTGCAGGCGGACGATAGACGGCGATGAAGGGCGTGTCGGCAGGGTCGCTGCCTTTCGCTCCCGGCGCGCCACGAGACCAGAGCGGAATCTTGAACGGCGGCTCTTCCTGCGCTTTTCGTCGGGGAAAAGCAGAGCCGAACAGAGGCATAATCAGCCCCAGCAACAGCAGGCAGGTAATCAAGCGCATCTCTCCTCCACTCCCGAATGCGGCGGCGTCAGCTGTTCTTCCAGGCGCGTCCATCCCGGGCGATCAGCGCGTCTGCCGATGCCGGTCCCCAGGTTCCAGCGGCGTAGTTGGGGAAGGGGTGGAAGGGGCGCGTCGCCGACCATGTCTCCAGCACCGGCTCCAGCACCTCCCATGCCAGTTCTACCGCATCGCTGCGATTGAACAGGGTCGGGTCGCCCTGCATGGCATCCAGCAGCAGGGTTTCATAGGCGGTCTCCGGGTTCACGCCGAACGCATCTCCATAGGAGAACTCCATCTTTACCTGCCGGATGTGCATCTGCGGTCCGGGCTGTTTCGCTCCCAGTTTCAGCGAGATGCCCTCATCCGGCTGTACGCGGATGGTCAGCACGTTCGGCTCGATCTGATCCGCCGTCTCGCGAAAGAAGAGGTGTGGAACGCGCTTGAACTGAATGGCGATCTCCGTGCGTTTGGCGGGCAGCCGCTTTCCCGAACGGATGTAGAAGGGAACATCCGCCCAACGCCAGTTATCCACGATCAGCTTCATCGCGGCGAAGGTTTCAACATTGGAGGCGGGAGAGACATCCGGCTCTTCGCGATAGCCAGGAACCGACAGATTGTTGATGGCTCCGGGACCATACTGCCCGCGCACCGCCACTTCCGCCAGATTCTCCGGGTTCATCGGCACGATGGAGCGCAGCACATCGGCTTTGCGGTCTCGCACGGATCGCCCATCGTAGCGTACCGGGGCGTCCATCGCCAGCAGCGCCATCAACTGCAGCAGGTGATTCTGGAACATATCGCGCAGGCAGCCCGCCTCCTCATAGTAGCGGGCGCGATGCTCCACGCCCAGCGTCTCCGCTGCCGTAATCTGCACATGGTCTACATACCGGCGATTCCAGATCGGCTCGATGATGGAGTTTGCGAACCGGAAGGCGAGGATATTCTGCACCGTCTCTTTGCCAAGATAGTGATCTATGCGGTATATCTGCTCTTCCTGAAAGACCTCGTGAATGGTTTCATTGAGCTTGATCGCGCTCTGCAGGTCGTGTCCAAAGGGCTTTTCGATGATGATTCGGGTCCAGGCGCTGGAACCGTTCGCTCGCGTGGTTAGTCCGTGCTTCCCCAGATTGCTTACGATGACCGGGAAGAAACTGGGCGGGGTCGCGCAGTAGAACAGGCGGTTATCCGGGCAGTCGTCGCTCTCGTCCAGTTCCCGCAGCCGTCGCGCGAGTTCCTGGTAACCCTCCGCGCTCTCAAAGTCCGCCGTGATATAGTGAAGCTGCTCGGCGAATGTTTCCCAGATGTCCTGCCGGAAGACATTGGCTTCCGGGGAGTTCATGACCCATTCGCGCATCTCATTGCGGAACTGCTCATCGCTCTTCGGGGTGACGGCAAATCCGAAGACGACAAAACCATACGGCAGCAGGCTGGCGCAGGCAAGATTGTAGAGCGCGGGGATCAGTTTTCGGCGAGTCAGGTCGCCGCTGGCGCCGAAGATGATGAAAGCGCTGCCTTCCGAAGGACGCTCCAGTACGGAGCGGCTGACGATAGGCCCCTCTACGGTGGTTGTGCCGGACGCTATGCTGGACAATGGATGAATAGACCGCGTTTCACCGGACGACATTCTCTCTTCCTCCGCACTGAATGGGACAGGTCTCTACGGCTTCTCTTGCGTTACTGCAACCGCCGACGCTGCTCCGGCTGGTGCTCGGCGATGTCTATCTTCGTCAGAATAGAATCAGGGCTGCGCTATGTCGGCAGGCGCAATAGGCGCAGCGCATTTCGGTAGAGTATTTTGTCCAGGGCTTCCGGACCGATCTTTCCTTCGGAATGGAGACGGCGCAGATAAGGCAACTGCGGCATCCGCCCCTCGGCATCCGCGAAGCAGACATCCGTTCCGAAAAGCAATTTGTCCTGAAACTCGTTCAGAAAGCGGACGCCGAAAGATTCATCGCGGGTGAGCGCATTATAACCGCTGCCCGCAGAGATATCAGCGTAGAGGTTGGGGCAGGCGCGCATCAACTTCGGCACGCCGCCCCCTTCCACCACCGGTCCTCCGGGATAGCCGAGCCGATCCTCCGTCTTCGCGTCGCCGGAGATGTCAGCCCAGAAGCCAGGACCGTGTCCGACGACGACGGTTTCCGGCGCCTGATGGAGCAGGCGCTCCAGATGCGGTGATCCGGCGGTGTCCACCAGACCGTACCTGCCTTCGCCGGGACCGGTACTCTCAATCGTCACGGGCAGATTCCATGCGCCGCACTGCCGGAACAGGTTCACAACACGCGGATCGTCAAAGGGAAGATTGGCAGCCACTTCACCTATACCCCGGCAGCCCATCTCTACGAATCGCTCCAGGAGCCAGGAGAAGTCTGCGCGCGGCGAGTTCCCGCCCCAGCGCGGGTCGGCGTTGCCGAAGGGGATCAGCCGATCCGGGAAGCGGGCTGCCTCCCGAATCTGCCCGATCACGTCCGGCTGCGGGGCAAACAGTCCGGGAAACTCCACTGCTTCCGGCGCGTTGGGCCAGGGCAGGACGACGGCAAGGGCGATGCCCTCGTCGTCCAGACGCGCGATCAGGTCTTCTGCCGTGATAGGCGCGCGCTGGAGATTATATGGCGAGCGCAGATCGCCGATATGGGTGTGGAAGTCTATAATCATGGTCATGACAGGCGATCTGTGGAGAATAGGGCAAGGGGTTAAGGCTTCTCGCGCTTGACCGCATGACCTCCAAACTCATTTCTCAGGGCGGCGATCACTTTCGCCGAAAACGACTCCTCTTGCCGGGAGGCAAATCGCGCCAGGAGGGAGAGTGTCAGCACCGGCGCGGGGATGTTCTTATCCATCGCCTCCTGTATTGTCCAGCGACCCATACCCGTATCCTCAACATAACCGCGAATGCTTGCCAGGTCGCCCTCCTTCTCGAAGGCGCGTTCCGCCAATTCGAGGAGCCAGGAGCGTACCACGCTTGTCTGATTCCACAGGTGCGCGATCTGATGCAGGTCGAGATCGTAATCGGAGGCGTGCAGAACTTCGAATCCTTCGCCATACGCCTGGAGCATCCCATATTCGATGCCGTTATGCACCATCTTAACAAAGTGACCTGCGCCGCTCGGTCCCACATAGGCGTAGCCGTCCGGCGGCGCCAGCGTTTTAAAGAGCGGCTCCAGATGCTCAAACGCCTCCCTCGCTCCGCCGATCATCAGGCAGTAGCCCTTCTCCAGACCCCATACACCGCCCGAAGTGCCCACATCCACATAGTGAATGCCTGCAGAAGCAAGCTCTTCGGCGCGGCGGCGGCTGTCGTGAAAGTTGGAGTTGCCGCCATCTATGAGAATATCGCCGGGCTGCAGGTGCGGACGCAGGGCATCTATGGTCTGCTGCACCGGCGCGCCGACCGGAACCATGATCCAGAGGGCGCGAGGCGCATTCAGTTTCCGCGCGAGATCCTCCAGTGAGGTCGCGCCGACCGCGCCTCTGGAGGCAATCTCCTCAACAGCGGCAGGATTTCGGTCAAACGCCGCCACCTGATGCCCGCCATTGAGGAGCCGCTGCACCATATTGGCTCCCATGCGCCCCAGCCCCACCATTCCTAACTGCATGGATGATCTCTCCCTTCTCCACAGTGCATCTTCAGACTTATCAGACAGCGGCACTATTCTTCATCGTCTCCCGGCAATCCTCTTTGTCCGGCAGACAGGCGCGAAGGGCTGGCGGAAGCCAGCCCTCCCTGTGTGGGTGACCCGGAACTAATCCGACTGCGCGTCCACCACCGCTATCGTCGCCATGTTCACGATGTCGTTGACCTCCGCGCCGCGCTGAAGCACATGAACCGGGCGGGACATCCCCACCAGAATCGGACCCAGCACCTCGACGCCGCCGATTCGGTTCAGCAGTTTGTAGGCGATGTTCGCCGACTCCAGATTGGGAAAAATCAGCACATTCGCGCTGCCTTTCAGCGAACTGAAGGGGTAGGTCTCCTCCAGAATCTCGGGCGTAACGGCGGTGTCCGCCTGCATTTCGCCATCCACCATCAGTTCCGGGGCGCGCCGCTTGACGATCTCCGTCGCCTGCCGCATCTTCTCGGAGAGGGGATGCCGGGTGCTGCCGAAGTTGGAGAAGGAGAGCATGGCAACTCGCGGCTCGACATCGAACTCTCGCGCCACATTCGCCGTGCTGATGGCGATCTCCGCAAGCTCTTCCGCCGTCGGCTCGATATTGACCGTGCAGTCCGCCAGAAAGTAGAGATGCCCCTTCGGAGTAATCAGCATATAGACGCCGGAGACCCGATGAAATCCTTCCGTGACCGGAATCACCTGCAGGGCGGGGCGCAGCGTGTCGGGGTAGTGCTGCGTCAGTCCACCGATCAGCGCATCCGCGTCTCCCTTGTAGACCATCATCGCCGCGAAGGTGTTTCGATCCAGAATGAGCTGCTGCGCCTCCTGCGAGGTCACCCCTTTTCGCTGCCGAAGCCGGTAGAGCGTCTCGCAGTAGTCGGCGAGACGCGGGAACTTCTGCGGCTCGATCACTTCTACCTCCGACAGATGCAGATGCAGTTCGGCGATATTCTGTCGAATGATCTCTTCACGACCGATCAGCACCGGAATACCGATATGCTCATCCGCCAGCATCTGACAGGCGCGCAGGATTTTCGGCTCTTCGCCCTCCGGAAAGACGATGCGGCGGGGCTTGCGCTGCGCTTTGTGGATCATCACGCGCATCACCTCATGCGCTTTTCCCAGACGCCGTTCCAGTTGATCCTGATACTCCTCGATATCTATCGGCTGCCGGGCGACGCCGGTCTCCATCGCCGCCAGCGCCACCGCGGACGCCTCCCGGATCAGCACCCGCGAATCGAACGGCTTGGGAATAATGTAGTCCCGACCGAACTCCATCAACTCCACTCCGTAGGCGCGTCGCACCGAGTCGGGCACATCCTCCTTCGCCAGATCCGCCAGCGCGCGGGTCGCCGCCAGTTTCATCTCGTCGTTGATGGCGGTCGCCCGCACATCCAGCGCGCCTCGAAAGATGAAGGGGAAGCCCAGCACATTATTCACCTGATTCGGATAGTCGGAGCGTCCGGTCGCCATCACGATGTCGGGGCGCGCGGCCTTCGCGACATCATAGGGAATTTCGGGGTCGGGGTTGGCCATCGCGAAGACCACTGGATCGTCCGCCATCACCTTGAGCATCTCCGGGCTGACGCAGTTGGCAGCGGAGAGTCCGACGAATACATCCGCGCCACACAGCGCCTCCTCCAGCGTGCGAAGATCGGTTTCGCGCGCGAAACACTCCTTGTAACGGTTCATACCCTCTTTGCGACCCGTATAGATCACCCCTTTGCTGTCGCAGAAGGTGATATTCTCCGGTTGTACGCCCAGTTTGAGGTAGTGTCTGGCACAGGAGATACCGCTCGCTCCGGCTCCATTGATGACCAGCTTCACCTCGGAGATGGATTTTCCCACCAGTTCCAGCGCATTGATAAGCGCGGCTCCAGAGATGATGGCGGTTCCATGCTGGTCATCATGGAACACCGGAATCTGCATGGTGCGCTTCAGTTCCTCTTCTATCTCAAAACATTCCGGCGCTTTGATGTCCTCCAGATTGATGCCGCCGAAGGTAGGCTCCAGAAGCTGACAGGTGCGAATAATCTCCGCGGGGTTTTCGGTCGCCAGTTCGATGTCGAAGACATCAATATCGGCGAAACGCTTGAAGAGGACGGCTTTGCCCTCCATGACGGGCTTGCCGGCTCCCGCCCCAATGTTGCCCAGACCCAGCACGGCGGTTCCGTTGGAGATGACGGCTACGAGATTGCCACGCGCGGTGTACTGGTAGATCAGGCTCGGGTCTCGATGGATTTCCAGACAGGGGATCGCGACTCCCGGCGTATATGCCAGACTGAGGTCGCGTTGAGTCCTGCACGGTTTTGTGGGGACGACAGAGAGTTTACCGGCAGGATAAGCGGCATGATAGTTAAGAGCTTCTTCTTGCAGGATAGGCATCATTGCCCTCCTTTCTCTGCGATATGCTCCATCATTCAGCGGATTGCGTTCTCAGGCTTTGGTCTCGTCTATTTTCTCCCTGTTCGGCGATGGCGACTCCTCCTCGTGGTCTCCGCCTGTCGCCAGATGCATGATCTTCTCCTGGGTCGCCTCCTGACGAGATAACTCACCGGCAATTCTTCCCTCATGCATCACCAGAATACGGTCGCTCATTCCGAGCACTTCCGGCAGTTCCGAGGAGATCATGATAATGGCTGCGCCCTGCGCCGCCAGTCTGTTCATCAACTGATAGATTTCGGTTTTTGCGCCGACATCAATGCCGCGCGTCGGCTCATCGAAGATCAGTACTTTCGACTGTGTAAAGAGCCACTTGGCAAGAACCACCTTCTGCTGATTGCCGCCGGAGAGGTTCTGTACCGTCTGCTCAATGGTGGGCGTCTTCACGGAGAGGTCGTTGACATATTTACGGGCGACTTCGCGTTCGCGCCCCGCCTGAATGAAGTTCAGTACCGATAGGGCGGGCAGGTTGGCGAGAGTGATGTTTTCGCGCACCGCCATGCCCAGCACCAGCCCCTGCGCCTTTCGATCTTCGGTCACCAGGCCAATCCCCATCTGGATCGCCTGTCGCGGAGAACGGATTCGCACCGGTTTCCCAAAAAGCTGAATGTATCCGCCGTCTATCGGATCGGCTCCGAAGATGGCGCGCGCCAGTTCCGTGCGACCGGCTCCCACAAGTCCCGCCAGCCCGAGAATCTCTCCCTGATGAACGGTCAGGTTAATCTCGCGCAGCACGCCTTTACGCGACAGATTCCGCACCTCCAGAGCCGGCGCGCCGATCGGAGCGGTCTCTTTGGGAATCATCTGTTTGAGTTCGCGTCCTACCATCAGGCGGATGATATCTTCGCGTTTGAGATCGCCGATATTCTCGGTGGCGATCCAGTGTCCGTCACGAAGCACCGTCACACGGTCGCATATCTCGAAAATCTCTTCCAGCCGATGGGAGATGTAGACGATGGCGACGCCTTCGCGCTTCAGTTGGCGGATCAGGTTGAAGAGGCTCTGAAGCTCATGCTCCGTCAGGGTGGCGGAGGGTTCATCCATCACGATGATGCGACTTTTACGGGAGGTCGCCTTGGCAATCTCGACCATCTGCTGCTGCGCGACGGAGAGGCGATTGACGGGTGTGCGAACATTGACCGGGACACCGAGACGGTCAATGATCGCCTGCGACTCGCGGTACATGCGCCCGAAGTCCACAAAACCGGGAATCTTCGCCCCCGGCTCTCGCCCGAGAAAGATGTTCTCGGCGGCGTTCAGGTAGGGGACGAGGTTAAACTCCTGGTAGATGATGGAGATGCCGAGATCCATCGCCTGCTGCGGGCTGACGATGTTCACCGGGTGTCCGTTCAGCAGAATGAAGCCGGAGTCTTTCGGCTGCGCCCCGGCGAGAATCTTCATCAGGGTAGACTTGCCCGCTCCGTTTTCGCCGACCAGCGCGTGAACTTCTCCCGGCGCAACCTGAAGACTCACATCCTCCAGCGCGCGAACGCCGGGGTAGGACTTGGCGATGTTACGCATCTCCAGCGCAAACGGCGCGGCGGCAGTCGTCACAGAGCCACTCCCTTCGACTATCCCTTGAACTGATAGAAAACGGCGTGCGTTTTCCGCAGCACGCGCCCCCGGAACCGGTATCCGCCTCTGCCGGGAACGATATGCGAGAAGGTGTAGTCCTTTCGCGGATCGGTGGTCGGCTCCGGCGGGTTCTCCGGGTCGGCTTCCATGACATAGGCGGTGGCGCGGTCTTTGCCGGGAACGCCCTCGATTCGTTCCAGTTCCCACTCGCGCAACTGCGCTTTGCGCGCCTCCTGCGCCTGTTCGATCACGGAGCGCATCCGCTCCAGCGCGCCTCGAATCTCCGGCGAAACCTCTCCGAGCGAGGTCAGGCGCGGCGCCTGATAGAGATGGTAGTCCAGATTACTGAACAGCCACTCATCCCACATATGCGCGTCTTCGGCGGGCGGCTTGAGCGTCTCCCACTTTTCGATCAGCGTCTTGAAGTAGGTCTCCAGCATATCCAGGTCTTTGCTGAAGCTCTCGACGGTTACCGAAGCGCGATGGGCGTTGAGGCTCTGCCGGAGCTGCCTCCACTGTGTCTCCCAGAGAGGAGCGTTAGAGGATGCAGGCGGCGTGGAGGAGACAACCGTTCCGCCGTTATCGGCGGGCGGCGTCCCGCTCGGCCCGCTCTGGATGATGGTGACCGCTGGCGTTGTCGCCGGATGGGTCGTATGATAACGATCTTCCAGACCGGGTTCCACGGTCCCGGCGTTCGCAGTTGGCGTGGAGGGGGAGACGGCAGCCGTCGTCTGAACCTGCTGGGCGTTGCGCTGCGCCTGCTCCATCTGCTGGAGCGCGCGATTCAGGAGAGTGATCTTATCCATCAGCGTATTCAGCGTGGCGCGAAGGTTGCTGATGTCGCTGTTCTGATTCTGAATCTGCCCGGCGATCTGCTGCAGTTGCGCCTCACAGCTTTGCACACGATAGTCCAGTCCATCACTGGAGGACGGCGGCGCGGAGGAGCTGGCGGACTGAACCGCCGCCTCCGCCGCCTTCATCCGATCATCCAGTTTTACGAAACCCTGCTGCACCCTCTCTGTCAGGTCTTTCGTGATCTGCTCCCGGCTGTTCTGGATATCCTGTTTGGTCGCCATCTGACTGTTGAGCGTATTCACCCGCGTTTCGATGGCGGTGATTTTGCCGGGCAGTTCCCCGGAATCTTTGGCTCCTTTTCCGCGGTTCAGCACAAAGGTCACGACGGTCAGCACAATTGCCAGCAGCGACGCCAGCAGCGCAAGCGCGCCCAGCACGAGCGCGCCTCCCGCCTGCTGTGTCGCCTTGCTCACGCGGGGATCCTCCGCCTGTGGCTGCCCCTCCGCCGCCCCCCCTTGATTCTGTACGGGTTGGGGAGTCACGCCGGGGCTGGCGGCTTCTCCCTGCTTGATCTCCAGATCGTTGATCCGCCATTCAAAGGTGGTGTGTTTCGTATCGGTCCCCAGCGAACCCCATGTCATGTAGAGGGTATCTCCGGTGGCGGGAAGAGTGACTTCGCTCAGCGGCGGCTCGCTGCTCTCTTTCAGCAGCGCGATGGTTACCTGATCTTCTTTGCGCTGGACGCGAACATGGAAGACCTGAGGCAGTTGGATCGGCTGAAAGTCGCGTCTCAGACCCTGAGGGAGCGCGATGCGCGGCGTGGATTTGCCATCCTGCCCCCAGTCCAGACTCAGCGCCATCTGGTAGTTCCACTTACCCGGTTCAGCCATCTTATTGTTTAGCTGAAAGATCGGAGTGATGGCATTTTTCGGCAGATTCGTCGGAACGACACCCTCCAGAATGACTTTAGCCTGAACGCTCCAGCTCTTTCCCTTGAGTTCGTTCAACTGAATGAAGGCATACTCCCCGGCGGCCTTCGGCGGCTGTATTATCGCCTGCCTGTCACCGGTCGGTTGTATCTTTCCGTTCCCCTTCTGCCAGGGGGTATAGACTGACTGCGCGTCTAACGGCAGCGACAGCAGCAGCAGCGCAAGAATCGGCAGCAGGCGCAGTCGCCTGACGCTTAAACATGGCATGGAATAGGGGGTCATCTTCATGGGATCCCTCATGCGTCATGGTTCGCACAGTAGACTATTCGACGACGGCGATCTTCTCCAGAATAGGTATCACGTCGTTGTCTACCCCGAAGGAGATGGTCAGATAGACCTTCATATCACGTCCGTATTCGACCTGCGCCAGCACGCTGATATGCTTGTCCTCATACGGGTTTTTCAGGATTTTCTTGTAGACGGTTCCACGCTCTCCGCCAACCTGCGCGATCAGCCGGAGCGTGCCGGTATCACCCGCCATCAGCCGGTACGCCTGCTGCGGTCCGATCTTGCCCGGCGCGCCGCCTTTGGTCAGCACAACGGTCGGTTCGGTCATTCCGCTGCTGGAGCTATACTGAAGCAGGTAGTCCAGCGGAAGCTGTCCCTCGACCCGGTAGAGGGGGCGCGCCGCCGCGCCCTGCGCCACATTGAGGGTCATCGGCGTATCCTGCTCACGCAGCATATCCGGGATCATGGTGACCGGAGGAACCAGCGCGGCGTGCGGGAACATATTCTGCAGCATCTTCACCAGGAACGGGATAAAACTGCTTCCTCCCGTCAGACAGAGCCAGCGGATGTCCACGGCATCCAGCCCCTCGCGCCACAGCACGGAGTTGAGCGAAGGCAGCTTCACTCCCACCGGACGCCCCTGCGGCTGCTCTTTCGTCCAGTCCGGAATCATATCATTGGGATCAAAGCCCTCGCTGAGAATCTTCTGCACATAGGGACGGAACAGCGTCTCGATCAGAGACCAGGTGATCGGGATCGCGTCGGCCGGATCGTTGTTGTAGCTGAAGGAGACGCTCTGCTCGTTGTTGGGCTGAAGCTGATCCGGGTCTACAAACGCGAGACGCTCCTTGACCCGGCGCAGCGCAGAGAGCAGGAACCGCCGTGTGCGCGCCTGCGCTTCGCCCTTGAGATGGAACATTGAGAAGTCGGCGTTATACTCGTGGAACTTGCCCTTCTCCAGCCACTCATCCAGCACATACTGGGTCAGCAGTTCGTCAATCACGTCTCCGCCGAAGGGGAATCCCGCCAGCGCGCGTCGGGTGAAGCTGAGTTCGCCGCCGCTGTAGTGAAGCTGAAGCAGGCAGATATCCGTCGTTCCCGCCCCGCAGTCGAAGACGCACAGCAGGTCGCCCTGCTGCACCGTCATGCCTAGCTCCTGCCGCCGACGCAGAAAGTCTACCGCCGCGCACTCCGGCTCCGTATAGCAGAGAATCTGGTCTTCATTTAACCCGACACGCACTGCCGCATTGATCGTGCGCCGCTTCTGCTCCTCGTACTGCTCCTCATCATCGCGCACCGGCAGGCTCAACACTACCTGCGCGTTGTCAAACGGGTTGCCTTCGCCCCGAAAAGCATCCTGCTGCCGGAACTTGCCCACAATAAACCGCAGATAGTGTTCGACCACCTGATCCACCGTCAGAACGGTTCCGTCCGACAACTCGTATTCAATCGCCGTCTCGTCCGTCAGCCGCTTCTTAATGGAGCGCACCACCACATCGCGCCCGTCCACCTCGGCGGTCTCCGGCACATCCCAACCGCAGCGCGGCGGAAGCGGGCTGGTGTACGGATACATGATGACCGACGGAACTTTGATGCGAACATCACCGGTCGGCATCAGCCATCTGGCGGGGCGGGGCTGCGGCTGGGGCAGGTTGCAGTCGCTGTAGAAGATGGCGGTCTTGGCCGTGCCAAAGTCAATGCCGATGATCCATCGCTTACGCTGGGTCTCGACCGTCTCTTCCGGAATCCAGAGCAGTTGAATATCCCGGCTGTCATCCGGCAGATCCGCCACCTCCACGCGCAGAATCAGCGGCGCGCCTCCGCGCTGAACGGGCGCGCCGGTTGTGGTCGCTTCGACCGTGATCTCTTCTGGAACCGGCGTTCCGCTCAAACGCATGGTGAACGATCCGGCGGGAGGCTGGCTGCCATAACGAAGCTGAAAGCCGGAGGGCGCCGTCAATGCCAGCACCACCTCCACATCGCCCAGATTCTGCACCTGAAGTTTCTGTTTGCGCTGAAGGCTGCGAAACAGCAGCATCTCCTGAAAAATCTGCACCGGACCGAAGCGCATTCTCTGAATAGGAAGGGCGCAGGGCTGCGCGACGCGCCCCGCTTCCAGAGACGCCGGACGAAAATCCATCCGATGCTGTCCGCGCCGATCATACGAGTGGAGCACCACCGGCAGCACCGACAGATTTTTCTCCAGATTTCGCGGGTCTACCAGCAGGCGAATCTCCTGAGGCTGCGAGGTGAGTTGCAGCGAGGACTCGCTGCCCTGCGCGAGCGTAACGCCCGGCGGCAGGCTGTCGCGATCCAGTTCGCACTTCAGCTTCCCGAATCCGGTATTACGGCAGATCAGGGTCAGTGGAACCGGACGCGGACCGGCAAGAATCAGGGTTTCGGGATGCAGCGCAACGCTCAACTGTCCCAGCGACCATCCGCAGCGCGGACAGTAACAGATATCGGGATCGTTGGGGTCGAATTGTCGCTGACAGACCATGCAGTTCATAGGTGCGTCTCCTGCTACTTCGGATAGTTATCCAGCCCCGCGGCGCGCCAGGCGTCCGCGAGCTTGCGCGACGGGACGGCGAAGTACTCCGAACGTCCGGTTCGCTCGTCGGTATCGGTTTTGATATGCAGACCGATCATCTGTCCGGTGCGCTGGTCCACCACCGCGCTGCCCGAACTGCCGCGATCCACCTTGACATCGTGCGCAAAGTAGATGGAGTTGCGGGGATTGTTCGGCGGCACCACTTTGGTGATCTGCCCGTCGGCGATATTGATGCCTTCGTATCGCATGGGCTGCTGCGCCTGCGAGAGACCGGCGACCGTGACCTTATCCTGCGGCTTGATGCTGGCGCTGTCGCCGATGGGCAGGGCGCGCAGTCCTTTCGGCGGGTTCTTGATCTTCACCAGTTCCCAGTCGTGCCACATCTTCTCCAGATCGCTGGAGAGCGCCTCTTCCGGCGACTTATTGGCATCCAGCGCCTGCGCTTCAAATTCGCGCGGCTGGTCTCCCTGCTTCTCCGGCGGAAGGATCACGACGATCTTCTCTGGTTTGACCAGATTACCGCCCTGATCTGCCCGGTTCAGGTTCTTGTAGGTCGTGATGAGAGTCCCATCCGACTTAATCAGCACGCCGGAGGTGAAAAATCGCGTCTGTTCTCCCGGATACTGCGTGCTGATGATGAGCACCACATTCTTCAGGTCTTCGCGCCCGATAGACGGAAGCGCGCCGCCGAAGAGGAAAGCCAGCACTCCCAGCGCAATAAAGATGATCAAAGAGAATAGGATGGCGAGCGGAATGCTTCCGCCGCTGGTCTCTTTGACCGGACCGGACACGGCCCAGTCCTGTTTATAGTATCGCATTCGCTTGCTCCTGCCCTGTTGCGATCAGAGGACTACTTGCCGAACGCCTGTGACTTCGCGTGCTTCTTCCAGACCTCTTCCAGTTTGTGGGTTGGGATCGTATAGTGTTCATCGCTGGAGGCTCCCTCCATGCTGCGAATGACGGAAATCCGTGTATTGATTCCGACCTGCTCCTTCGAGGCGTCGTTGATGAGCGGACCGCCGCTGTTGCCGGGCTGCACATTCGCGCTGTGAACGAAATAGAAGAAGGTGTTGGGGTTGGGCGGAACGATCCGCTTCACCACGCCGGGAACCACCGTCATCGCTGGACCTTTGCCCTCTTCGACCTGGTATTTCTGTCCCAGCGGAAAGCCGAAGACAGTGATCTTGTTGTTCTGCCCCACCTTGCGACTGTCCCCGATGCGTACATAGGGCAGATCGGGCGGGGGATTCTTGATCTGAAGAACTGCCCAGTCGTGCCACATATCGTCCAGCGATGCGCCCGTCCAGGTCTTTCCGGTGCGGTCGGTATCTAAGACCTGCGCCTCCATCTTCTTCACCTCGTTGGTTCCGCTGCGAAGGTAGACGGTGATCTTCGACGCCTCGACCTCCTGATCGAGCGGTATCTCGCCTTCCTGTGTCTTCAGGCTGTTCATGAAGACGACATGGTGATTGGTGATGACTTTGCCGTTGGGATGGATGATCGTGCCGGAACCGCTTCCTCCAGTCTGTACCTGCCGTCCATCCGCCAGATTAATCTGCCACTGGCAGTCTATGAAGACAGTCGCATCGCCGGGATTGCCGCCGCCAAATCCGCTGAAGTTGCCCAGGAAAAACGCCAGAACCCCCAGCCCCGCCAGCAGAATCACGGAAAAGAGCGCTGCCAGCGGAATGCTGCCGGTCGAGCCGCCTCCCGGTTTCACTCCCATAGCCACCCAGTCCTGTTTGTAGTAGCGCACCGTTTTCTCCTCGCTCTAGCGTCTCTCCGCAGATCGAGCCGCCAGACGCGATCTGCGGGAACGCGCGGATTCGCTCTGCCTAACGGTTAGGATGACCGCAGTTAGGACACTCGCCCTGCATATCCGGCACCTCGGCTCCCAGGACATAGTTGCACTTGTTGCATCGCCAGAGACTGTCGGCATCGCTTGGTTTCGCCCAGGGGTGCAGACTGGGGTCTATGATGAACAGGTCAATGCCGAGTTTTTTTGCGCCTTCGAACAGCATCTTGCGCGATTCCGGATACTTGATGCCGCCAAGATCGAGGCTGTCGTAGTAGCCCTGCATCGCGCCGCCGGGGGCGTTAAGGATACGGTCGTTGAGTTTGTGTATCTCCTGAACGATCTTCTCCGCGATAATGCCTCGCTGGTTCATATCTCCGGCGCGCAGGTTGAGAGCTTTTCGCAGCGCGCTGAGAGCCTTCTCGTTGACAGCCAGAAGATAGGCGGCGCGCTCAAAGTCGTTCTTCGGGTAGCGCATTCGCTCCACTTCATACGGACCGAGCTGATACTCGAACGTGTGCTCCGCGCCGCCCCAGGTGATTTTGGGTTCGGTCGCAAACTCGTTCGGGTCGTTGGGCATGACTCGCAGAGTCTCGCCGAGCATCAGCAGTACGCGCGCCTCGTCCAACACGGCAAGCGGGGGCGGCAGGAGGATGCCGGTCTGCGTGAAGGGCGTGGTGATCGTCGTCGCATTGGGCGGGAAGAGCAGTCCCCAGCGATCATCCTGCTCATACTGGTTGATAATGCGCGAGGGGAAGGCGGCTCGGACGAATATCAGGGCTGCAATGCTGCCATTTTTGATCTTCAGGTCGTCGCGGATGGGGGCGTCGGGATTGGCGCGCACCACCGGGGTGATCCCCTGCGCGGCGCGCAGGGTGCTTGTCCAGAACGCCTGATAGGAGTTGAAATCCGCTTCCGGGCTTGCCATCGCGAACCAGAGGTAGGTCGGCTGACCGAAGGAGGTGCGGCTGTTGAGCAGTTCGGCGTATCCCGGCGCGTCCAGCCGCAGATTCAGCAGCGGGCGGCTCTCCGACGCCATCTGCTGGCATGTCGGCTCCAGGTTTCCTTCGTTGATCTCGGCGATCAGGCGCAGCACCGATTCTCCGTAGATCGAGCTGGCGGACTCTCCCGCCTCTGATCGCAGCGCGGCGCGAATCTGTTCGCCGATGTTCTCAAACGGGGCAAAGTCCGGCGCGCCACGTGGGTCTTTGGGCATATCCACGCCGAACTGCTGGCTGCGGGTTTGACGCTGAAGCGGCTCCAGACTATCCTGCGAGACGGTCGGGGTCAGGTTCTTCCACTTCTCTTCAATGCGGTCTTTCGGATAGATCGTGCCGTAGGGCAGGTTCTCGACCAGCTTCTCATTGTCCGCCGCCGACATCTCCGCCTGATTCGCCCAGGCTTCGATATAGGCGGAGAGTCGCTTGAAGCGTCCTTCCAGGTTTTCACCGCCGACCAGAAGCTTATCCCGCAGCGTGCCATAGATAAACTTCTTGGATTCCAACAGGCTGGTCTCAAACCGTCGGTTGGCATAGGGGCCGCTGGCTCCGCCGCCACTGCCGCCGCGCTCCCGCTTTGCCGCCGTGTCTGCCCAGAATAGCAGCAGAAAATCGCGGCGCACCTTCTGTGCGCGGTTGAGACCGCCTCCGCCGGTTCCGCCGGTTCCCACCATTCCGGCGGCGCGCAGCACTTCATCCATGAACTCTTCTTCGCGGCGCATCTCCTCCACCAGGTCGCGCGCCAGTCGCTGGGCATAGCGCGGTCCTCGCGTTCGATCAAATGCTGCCGCATACAGGTAATCGCGGATGCGATTGAACAGACTGGCAGGCTCATTGGGATTCATCAGGCGCGTGGCGTTACGGCTGATCGTTCCAGCAACATAACCGGGAGAGCCGGGAGCTACGGGCTGATCCGCACCGGAGTACTGGAACAGATCGTCCACCTTGCCGTCGTTGGCGCGGCTGCGAAGAGAGGCCTCCAGCGCCTCCTGCTGGGTCTGGATCAGTTCGGCGTAGAGCGCGTCGTTCACGGCATCGCGGGGCTGCTTGCCGGTCTGCTCATGCACCGATGGCAGACCGATTAGCTTGCGCAGAGCCGCCAGATCGTTGGTGTACGCCTGCTGTATATCCGGTCTGGTTGCCAGTTCGGAGTCGTCCAGAATGGAGTCGCCCTCGCGGGGTCGCTTCAGCCATCCCCAGGTGAAGTTGCGGATGGCGTAACGGTAACCGAGCATCTCCACCAGACCGACGGGGAACTGACGGATGCTGACGCCGAAGGTCATAAAGCGGTTGGGATAGCCCCGGTTGTCGCGGGGAGTGGTCTGCCAGTTGGTGCGGACATCGCGCAGCAGACCGCCGAGGCGTCCGGGTTCGGTCAGGCGGATGAAGATATAGTCCGCCATTTTGCTCTCCAGAAGCCCCATCGCCTGAACGGGATTTTCGCTGAGCACCTGATCTCCCTGGGTCGGGGAGGAGAGCAGAATATAGTCGTAGGGGGCTTCCCGTCCAATGCTCTCCGGCAGGGGGCGATCAATATAGACCGCCTGGAAGATATTTCCCGGCTCGCAGAAGTAGTCCATTTCGGAGAGCATGGCGGCGGAGTTGCGCGCCTGCTGCGGCGCGGGAACGAGGGTCGGCACGGCGATTGCCAGCAGCCCCTCACGTTCGCAGACGCCTCCCGGAACCGCTAAGTCCTGCAGTATCAGCCGGGTCAGATAGCCCATGTCAATGAAGGAGCCGCTGCCGGTTCCGCCTCCAGAGGAGGATGCGACGAAGATGTGCAGGGAGCCGGGATCGTTTCCGGCGGCGTTACGGCGAAGCGCTTGAATGTCATTGCTGATCAGTTCCGTAAGCTGCCGCAGTTGATCCGCCGCCAGCAGCACCAGCCGCCCGTACATACGCACCCCGCCAACGCCCGCCTGAAAGCTCTGATTGGTCAACCGCCCGCGAAGGTCGGGGTCAAACCAGTCGTCCAGTCGAAGCCGCTGCGACGTAGGAGAGTTGGGGATCTGCAGATCGTTCAGGGTGTTGGGACCGACCGCGATCCCGATAGTACGACCCGCATAGCCCTGAAGCTCTCTCCGGCTCAGATTATTTTTCGTGTCGGTATCTACGAAAATATAGCGCACGCCCTCCGGATCGGGAGTTCCATACATCATATGGAAGCGTTCGCGCAGACGGAGCACGATGTTCGTGCCGGTGCCGCCGAGGGCAATTACCAGTGCAGGACGCAGCATGTGCAGTCTCCTTGACAATGCGTGAGAGGGGCTTCCGCGCGCCGCGGAGCGCAGCCTCTGATTCGATACATGCTATTTCGCCGGAAGCGAACGAAGGAACACCTTACAGACTCGGTTTGGTCACCCAGACGATAATCAGAAAGAACATCGAGATCACCGCCACAATCGCCATGTTGACCAGCGAACCTATATCCCCGCTGAGCGGATTGAAATAGGGAGCCTGGAAGGGAAAGATGAAAGCGAGCACGATCAGCAGGCTGAGAACGCCGACTGTCCACGCAATCCGGATTGCGACCGGTCCGTTCAGTTTACAGATCCCGAAGTAGATCCAGAAAAGCACCATGTAGACCAGAAAGATCATTCCGATCACCATCAGCGCGATCCAGATCAGAGCCATCATATCTCCGAAAAGTCCTGCCATGGATACTCCTCCCGTCAGGGGAATGGGATTATACGAAGGACGTTATGCCCGATTTTCAGACGATGATTTGAGTTCCGAGACAACGATCCTGCCGCTCTCCATCAGGCTGCCGCCGGTGGCGCGACAGACATCGGTGATCGCAGGCTCCGGCTCTGGAGCCACCGGCTGCTCCGGCGCTTTCATCGCCAGACCGATCACCAGCACGATAAAGCCGAACAGGAAGAAGAGCATCGTCATCAGAAGCGGGATCAGTTTCCCCTCCATCCAGGAACCCGGAACAATCTGCAGGGGATAGAGTTCATTGGGACGTATGCCGACACGAATCGTCTCCGACTCGCCGTAGGGAATATCTACGGTGCTGGCAGCCTCTCCGTCTGGTGTCAGCATATGACCGCCAATCTTCTCAACCACGCAGGAGCCGGGTTTCAGCCCTTTAATGGTGATAAGCGGCTCCGGGGTCGCGCTACTGTAGGGGAGGGGCAGCCACAGATCGCGCGGCTCCGGCGTTTCGGCGGTGTTGCACGCGGCGACGGTGACCTTGCCATAGGCGGAGACCTTTTTATCGGTGTCGCCGATGGGAGAGATGCCGGAGGGAACCACCTTCACGCGGAAGCGCAGGAACGGCAGAAACGCAAATCCAAGAAAGCCGATCAGAAGACCCAGCAGACGAATGATCGGGCGGCGGTCAGGCTGAGGCTCCGGAGGAGGAGGAGGCTCCGTAGGACGCGACTCGATCTTGCGTGAAACCGCCTGCTCCTTCTTCTGCTGCCATTTCGACTCCATCGCGGAGTGAAGCCAGAGCGGAGACGCGCCTTTTCGATCATCCGACTGGATGGAGTAGAACTTCTTGTGCATCAACAGCAGACCCGGGGGCGGAGGCGTTCCCTGTTGACCGGGCGCAGGCTGACCGGGCGTCGGGGTGGGGCGGGGCTGCGCCGGCTCCTTCTTCGGGCTGCCTACCGTGAACTCTTTCATCAACTCAGGGATGACCGTGTCCCGGACATTGTTCTCCTGAGTCAGAGTGTTCGCCGTGACATTGGGACCGTCGAGATCGGTGAACATCAGCACCAGTACGGCGCGGTCTTTATCCGACTCCGCAATGCGCTTCGCCTCTGTCAGTGCAGACTGCTGCACGGTGTAGAGCGCGGTTCCGGTATCCTGCGCAGTGTCTTTCTTCGCTTTCGCCACCGCCGAGTCAAAACCGCTCTTGTCGGATTTCTTGAAGGGACCGGATGTCGGCAGCGAATTGGACGCAAAGGGAAGCAGCGTCACCATATCGCCATCGCGCAGGAAGTTATCCCACATCTTCGACCATATCTGACCGAACCGGATCTCCATCCCGTTTTGCTGCGTGCTGCGCGACACGTCCAGCACCAGCACCACATGCAGACGTCGGTTGCAGACCATCCTGTATTGAGTGGCAAGCTGGCGCGTGATCTCCTGATAGACATCGAAAAAGTCGCCCCGATAAGGCGTCTGCGAAAGAGCAGACTGCGGGGAGAGCAGTCCCAGTGAAAGGAGCATCATCAGCGCCGGAAACAGCAGTGTCCGACGTCCGGGAGAGCCGGATCGGGCGCGGCTTACGCGCCTAGCGAAGAGGTAGTCGTTTAATGTTCCCATTGGTCATATTACACACGTAGATATTCGGACCACAGTAGATAGCTCGCACATCGTCTCGCGCCGAGGGAGATGCCGGCAGTTTGGCGCTGAAGCCGGTAGACGCCTTGCTCAGCGGAACATGGCGGAAAGAGTGAGATAGCTGCTCCTTTACCTGCATAACGAAGTGCATCTGCTTGCCCCAGGGAATCAGGAGAGGCGGATAGAGGTCGGCAATATTCTGCAGACCGGTCAGCGCGCCCCAGTTCGCCGTCGGGTTGTTGGGATTGATCAGGGGAAGTCTCTGCAGGCTTCCCGCCTCATCCAGCAGCAGGATGTCTTCATCCCAGAGCAGGACGCTGCGCGGCTTTTCGCGCGGGCGAACCGTCATCAACTGAGTCTCGTTGGAGACCGGTTTTCCGGTTCCCGGCGTGAAGGTCACCAGCGAGTAGTAGCCCTGCGGGGTGGGCGGGGAGAGGAACAGTATGCCTGCTCTCTCATTCATCGTCCAGGCGTGGATGGAGCGCGATCCCCAGTTGTCATACATCGTTTCAAAGCCGCCGCCCTCCATCGGCAGGGCAAGAAGCTGGCTGCTGCGGGAGATCAGGTAGAAGTAGCCGCCAAAAACGCCCAGTCGTTTCGCTGGAAGCGCCTGTCCCGGCGCGATGCTTCCGCGCACCTCGCCCTCCCATAGCGGGCGTTTGGCGGGAGTGCGGGCATCGCACAGATGTTCGATGTCGAAAAGCCGCGCATACTCTTTCTGATCTCCCGCCGTGCCGACCACCAGCAGCCGGTTACGCACGAGCAGGCAGTGGATATCGCGCAGGTCGTTGACGGTGAGGGAGAAGATCGCTTTGCCGTTGCCCGCGTCGTAACCGCTGATGGCTCCCCGATGCAACACATAGACGATGGTTTCAGAGACCTGAAGTTTTACCGGCTGCGGATTAGTGGGAACCCAGTTTGGCAGCACCTCTCCCGCCCAGAAATTGAGGCGGGTCAGGGACTCGTAATCCAGCGCCTGTACCATCCCGTTTTGAGGAACCAGATAGATGCGTCCATGCCGCGCTTCGACATCGTGCAGGCGCGTATTGACCGCAAAATCCGCCTCTTTTTCGGGGATGGAGATGTCGGGAGGCTGCTGCGAGAGCAGGGCGGAATCGCTGAAAGGATTGCCGCTTGCTGGCAGAAGGTCCTGGAGAAATGCGGGCGATTCGGTTTGGG
Organism: uncultured Chthonomonadaceae bacterium; assembly: GCA_964429855.1. Lineage (GTDB taxonomy): Bacteria > Armatimonadota > Chthonomonadetes > Chthonomonadales > CAJBBX01 > CALLMM01. The sequence goes on along the minus strand of CAYSDM010000024.1, from coordinate 21,954 downwards.
CCGCCACGGACGCAGACTCTTCCGGGGGAAGAAACGGTCCAAGGTGACGCACAAGGACCGGCAGTCCGCTGGAGGGAGCATAGCGGTAGAGCGCGCCGCACTGTCCGCAGGTCGCGCTGCGGCGGACGACGATGCCATCCGCGCGGTTTCCACAAAGCTCATTGGTGCAGGAGAGGACGAACGCGGTTCCACAGTAGGGGCAGTAGCGATTCTCCGGGTTTGGCTCCGCTATAGAACGTCCACAGACTCGGCAGGTAAACATGAGACTCACTCGCTTATATGGGCTGCTCGTCAGGGTCTCGTCTCTGACGGCAGCCTGTCATTCACGTAAGAATGGGGTTGGATTATCACGTGTGAGGGACGCCTGAATGGACCGGTCACCTCAGAGCCAATAGCAAATCGCGCAGCAAGATACTTCTATGAGCATTCAGTGCCACATTGCTCAATTCCTCTTGCGTCAGGGAAGTTCCTGCCGGGTTTTTGTCGGATCGCTTAAAATTAAACATACTTTCCAGGACGGTGTTGAGGCGTCTGTATTACTGACTGTGATATATTTAACAGCGTTTCGTAAATTGGATTCAGACAATCAATAGGTGTTTACGAGAGAGGGGATGTCAGGCAATTTGCAGTGATCCGTCCGTTTGCCAGCGGGCGGCGCGCACCTCGCAGGAGACATCCGGAAGGAAACGGGGTATCTGACGACGGAAATGCTCCGGATCGCCGGTCGTCAGCAGCAGGCGCAGAGGAGATGAGATGTCGTCGGGATCCATAGGGATTGGCAGAGCGTCGGCAAGCGCCTCCGCCGGGTCAATGAAGGTGACCGGCGACGGAAAGAGGTCTGCTGCAACTCTCTGGAGCGTGGGAAGCAGGTAAGGGTAGTGTGTACAGCCGAGGATTACGGTTTGACAGCGCGACTCTGCCAGCAAAGTCAGGTATTCGCAGGCAGCTTCCCGCGCCGCCGCGCTCTCTATCTCTCCCGCTTCCACCAGCGGAACGAACTTCGGACAGGGAACCTGCGTCACCTGACAACGCCTGTTCAGGGAGTGCAGCGCGACGGCGTAGGCTCCGCTCTGCACCGTTCCGGCGGTCGCTAGAACGCCGATCCGGGGCGCATTTTCGGATTGCGACACTGCCAGCGATTGCAGCGCGCGGCGGACAGCCGGGGCGATCATCCCATGAACTGGAAGCGGGGAGAGAGACTGCGAGACGGAGGGCAGCGCGGTTGCCGAAGAGATGTTGCACGCCATAAGAATGGCGCGGCAGTTTTGCCGCGCCAGAAACGCGCTGATGGCGGTCGCAAAGCCGCGAATCTCTTCCAGCGGACGACCGCCATAGGGAACATGCGCCTGATCCGCCACATAGAGAATCGGAAGGCGGGAGTGGCGTCGCAGCAGCGCGCCTGCTACCGTCAGACCGCCAACCCCTGAATCGAATATCCCGATGGGACGCGCTTCCGGCATCAGGGATTGCTTCCCGACGCCGTGCTGGGGTCGCGTACCGGAATATCCATCCATGCTCCGCTGTGTTCGCCTTCGAAAGGTTTGCCGTCCACGAGAACCCGCATCTTCTCGACCTCGGGGAACTGCGCCAGCGCTTTTCGCAGCGCGTTATACGCCAGCGATTCCCCTGTGTCTCCCTGCTGATTAACTCCCTGAAAGTCTGCGCTGAGGTCTATTGTGGCGACCCCGTTTTCGATCTTGACGCTGTGCAGCTTCACGCCTTTCGGAAAGGCGCTGGTTCCCTTATTGTCCTGCGCGGTCTCGAAGAGGGCTTCGAGTGTCTGCGCGATCTGGCTGCTGCCGGGGGGAATCTGCCGCTTCTCCGGCTTGAGCGTGACATCATTTCCGGTCTGTCCGGGGCGAGTGATCTCGACTTCGCCCTTCTGAACGGGTGTCGGGGGCGTAGGGGGCTGTGGCGGACGGGAACTGGCGTACCAGAAGCCCAGTCCTCCGCCGAAGAGGATCAGCAGCGATAGTATCAGAATCGGTAACGGGCGTCGCATAGATTCGGTTCTCAGCGCGGAGAGTCGCTCTGTTCTGTCTCGCGGGCAATGGGGGAGAAGCGGCGTTCCGGCAACGCGCTCTCCACATAGCCGCGAATTCCGTCGAAGATGGCCTGCGCGACACGCTGTTGAAATCCGGAGTCCATGAGCTTTGCGCGATCCGTTGAATGGTTAATATACCCGACTTCAATTAAAACTGCCGGAGTTACGCTCTCGCGCAGAACCGCCAGACCGCTGGCATAGAGGACGGTATCAGAGCGCGCTCCCCGGCTGGGCAGACCGCTGACCATTGCGATCCGTTCTATGATGGAGTGCGCCAGCGTGCGGCTGCTCGGCTCGCTCTTATGATAGTATACGGTGGTTCCAGAGGCGGAGTTGGGAATTCGGCAGTCGTCAATATGCAGGCTGATAAAAAGATGGGCGTTATTATCGCTGGCGATGGCGGGACGCGCGGAAAGGCTGACATCCACATCCTCCGTGCGCGTCATGATTACGTTTATACCCGCCTCCTCCATGATCTCCCGCAGCTTTTTCGCCATTGAGAGCGCCAGATGCTTTTCATAGACGCGCTGGCTGCCGACGGGCCAGCTGCATCCGGTGGAAGAGCCGCCGTGTCCCGGATCCACCACCACCACCAGATCCTGGATCGGTTGTCCGGCGTTGCGCGGCAGGGTCAGATTGAATATCACGCCGTCCTGACCTGAGGAGACCAGACTGTAGCTGATCAGTTTGGAGAGATTCAGTTCCAGGCGCGTAATGTTGGGCGTTTCGCCTGTCCGGGCGCGAATCTCCGACAGAAGGGGATGGTTCACATTCCAGGAGCGCGCTTCAGAATCGAGGCGCGTATTGGGCAAATCTATCGCCAGTCGCGTCGGCTGGCGTAGAAACCGAACGCTGACTCCCACGCGCCCACCGGTCACGATCCGCAGTCTGGCGCGGTCATCGCCCATCGGCTCCAGAATGACATCTTGAATAGCGGTCAGTATGGGAGCCGGTTTCGTCGCGGCCGCAGGCGGCTTCCGCTCCTGCGCGTTCTCGAAGACTCTCTGGAAGTAGGAGCCGAGTCCGTCCAGCGACTGAGGAGCCTGCATACGCTCCCCGTTTCCGTCAGATGCCGCAATCTGTACCGGAGGCGCGCCGTTCTGTCGAGGTGGGACGGCGGGAGCAGGATTGACCTCGCGATCCTGACGGACAGGGATTGTCGGCTTCTCCGCAAGAGTCCGTGACACCACGGGGGAGGAGGAGCCTGCGTGCGCCGTTAAACGGGCGGTAGAGGTGGGAGCGACCGGCGGTTCTGACTGCCTGTCTGTTTGCGCCGTGTTCTTCGGTCGGTTTTCGGTCGGGCGCGTGGTGAAGTTTTCGAGCGATTCGCCCTTCTGAATATCAGATGGCTGCTTTGCGCTGATCCCTGAGCTTCCGGTGCGCGCCGTCTCGTTCTTTCGGTACTCTGACTGTGTAGAGGGGGGGGGAGATTGCGGAGGAACGGCTCCCCATCGCTGAATCCGGCTGGAGGAACCGGCTTCGCGCCTTGATTCCGTTCGGGGCAGCCGAACGCTGCAGACGCCGTTCTCCACCTGCGCTTTGAGATTGAGAGCGTTTACCAGTGTGGAAAGGGGAAGCATCGGCTGATGCCGGGGGTGCGCCAGCGCAAATTCAGAGGAGATGCCGTCGGGAAAGGTGAGAGTGACACTCTCCTCGCGTCGCAGGACAGACCAGGAGATTCCAAAGGCGCGTAACGCCTCAAGCGGCAAATAGACCTCGCGTCCATCAAAGAGGGGCTGTACTTTCAGGGAGATATCTTTGCCGTCTACCTGCAGGCGCACCGGAGTCAGCGTATCCGCCTTCGCTGTCGAAGCCATCAGGCTGAGAGCGATGACAATAAGCGCACCCGCTGCGAATCGAAAACGCGGTTCGCATCTCCTCACTAATCTATACCTCCCGTAGAATAGAGCAGGTCTCTGACGCGCATATCCGAATAGTTAGTGCCGCAACAGTATAACGAGTTTCAACGACTTTGTCCAGTCAGGGTGACATTTTTTAAAGAGATCTGTTTGCTTTTAACAATAGATGACGCTATCTGACTCATTCCGTTATCCGATTCAGGGTTCCAATCTTTCTTTTCGGGATATATCTCTCGCTGAAAAAGGGAGAGAAGGATATATTTCCCGCAGGCGTGGAATCAGGAGAGGAATGAAGGAGTGAGGAGAAAACGCCATGCGCCTGTTGATCGTACTGATGTTTCTCATGCTGCTTGCCGGATCGGTATGTGCGCAGGGAACGCGCTCTCTGCCGTCTCTGAGGCTTCCGAACGGCGAACCGATGGTCGCTATCTACTTCTTTGGTCACTGGTGGCAGCCCTGGATGTCCGATGATGAGGCGATCCGCCGTGATCTGCGTCGGCTGAAGGCGATGGGGTTCAACACGCTGCTGGTGGATCATGAGTTTTCGCAGTCGCTGGACGGGGAGTGGAAATGGCTGGATCGCGAGCATCGGCTGGCGAAAGAGTGCGGATTTGTGATCGTTCCCTGGCTGGAGGCGCATGGCGGCAACGATATCTCGATAGGCGATCGGAGGCAGTGGGCAGCGAAAGCGCTGGGTGTCTCGGCGGACATTCCTCTGACGGTAAGACAGGACGGTAGTCAGGGCGGCTCGCTTATCACCTCGGCACAGTTCAAGGACTACCTGACTGCCTATGTCTCCCGTTATGTGGAACGCTATGCGAAAGACGGCGCGCTGCTGCATGTTATGAAAGAAGGGAAGGCGCGTCCGGTGGTGACTCTCGGCTGCGAACTCGATATAACCATGTATGATGCGCAGACGAATCGCGCCTTTATCCTCTGGCTCAAGCGGCGGTATCAGGAAGACCTGCCCCGGTTGAATCGCGCCTGGGGCACGCAGTTCGGCGCATTTGAGGAGATTGATCCGCGAGAGACGCGCCTCTTCGACTACTCCGACCCGCAGAAGCATCTTCCGCCTGCCGTAAGGGATCATGCGCTCTTCCGGGCAGAGACGGGAAACGCTGTCTTTACAGAGATCACGAAGCGCCTGAAACGGCGTTTCCCCGACCTGCTGATTCTGGCGGAGATGCCCTATTCCTTCGACTGTCCCCATCCGCATGGACCCGCCTATCAGTGGAGCTGCGCCGCGCTGCCGGAGGCGTTTCGCTTTGCCGATATTCTTATCCTGCGCTGGATACAGGGGCGTCCCACTCAGCTGGAGCGCGATGCGATTACGCGCTTTCGTAAAATGAGCCGGGCGGATGTGGTGATCTGCTATCGGGTCAGCGAGATGTTGAGCGGCGAACACGGAATGGATACGGCGGCGATTGCCAACGGAATCGGCTTCTATAGCTGGAATGAGATGGTGGACGCCCATGCGGTGGAGAACCCTTCCGGCGTGGGCATTGATGCCTATCGGCTGGATAGAGCCGCGTCCGACAGGATCGTGCAGGGAATGCACTCCGCCGTGAAAGCCTATCTCGCAGCGGTTGGAACGAGATGATAGGGATGACGTTGACGAAGAGACGCCTTCACCTGGACCGAAGAACGTGTTGGAATAGAATGGGTCTTTGCGTACTGAGACCGCAAAGACCCAATCGGATAAGTCGCCGTTGACGGACGGCTACTCTTTCACACCCAGCCGCATTAACGCCTGCTGAGCGACCGCCTTCGCATCGGGGTCTGCGCTCTGCGCAATTCGTTTCAATGCCTCTACCGAAGGCTGCCCGCCGACATTGCCCAGCGCAATGGCGGACCAGCGCGCCGCGCCCGGCGACTGAGACGCTTTCTCAAGCAGGGGAACCACCTCTGATCCCTGCTGACTCAGAGCGCGGGCGGCATAGAAGGCGGCGGTATCGTTGTTTCCGGTCAGCACCTTTGCCAGCGCCTCCCGCGACGGAACGCCGATCTTCGCCAGCGCATCCGCCGCTTCCGAGGCGATAGAGCCGTCCGGATCGGAGAGAAGCGCCGCCAGCGCCTCGACAACCTCGCGATTATCCTTGAAACCGAGTGCGGAGATCGCCGCTTTCTTCACTTCTAATTTCGAATCGCTGAGCGCGGCGCGTAGTCCGGCGTTGGCGCGGGGACTGGCGATCCGTTCCAGCGCATGCGCTGCCTGAATACGCAGCTCTGCATTGTTTGAACGAAGCGCGACGAGAAGCGGATCCACCGCCTTCTCGCCAGCGCGCGCCAGACCCGCAACCGCGGCATCCTGCACGCGCAGATCGAAATCAGTCAGGGCGGCGATCAAGGTATCAATCGCTTTCGGAGAGGCGATCCTTCCCAGACCCAGCGCCGCCTGCGCGCGCGCCTCATTGTCGGTCTGCTGCGAGACGAGTGATCTCTCCAGCGTCTCTTCGGCGGCAGGATCGGCAATCAGCGCCAGCGCGCCGATTGCGACGCGCCGTACCTGCGCCGTATCTTTCTCGATCACCTCAATCAGGCTCTTCGTTGCGGTCGGACTGCCCAGCTTGCCCAGCGCGGAGGCAGCGCCGGAGCGAACTCCCTCATCTTTATCCTGAAGGAGCGGCAGCAGCAGGGAGACGCTCTGCTCGCGCTGTTCCTTTAAGGCCGCCAGCACGTCCCCGCCCGGTCCGCGCGCCCCGCCCTCCTTCTTCATATACTCCACCACCTTCGGGACGATCAGCGCGGTCACCTCCGGCTTGCTCTGGTCGAGCAGCCCGGCAAGCCTGGCGTCATCCACATAGGGCAGCGTCTGTCGGAGAATGGTTCCCGCCCTTGCGCGATCCTTCTGCCCGAGCACCTGCAGCGTAACCACGCAGGGACGGCGCACATTGCCGTCTCCCTCCTTGATCCCGTTGATCACCTCCTGCAGATTCTCCTCGGATCGCCCGCCGATGGCAAGCAGCGCCAGGAGGATGCGCTCCCGCACATCCTTTTCCGGGTCTTTGAGAAACGCAACCAACTGCTTGGTGGCATCCTTGTCGCCCCAGTCCTCCAGCGCCAGTACGATCTTTGCGCGCTTCTCTTCCAGTTCGCCGGTGATGGCGTCCATAAACTGTTCGCCCTTCACCAACTCCTTAGCGGCAGCGACTCGCGCCTCGCGGTTGTCTCCAGCCATGTTATTGACCAGGTTCTGCATATCCCGGCTGTGTTTGACCGCCAGACCGACCACCACCGCGACAATGGCGATAAAGATCGCGTAGTTGATATACTTACGGTTCATACAAGATGCTCCTGAACGCCGTTTTTGCGTGTCATATTCCGATCAGCACCACCCCGAAAACGCTGGCAGCAAGCACTGCGATCAGACCGATTGCCCCTGCCCACAGCCGCCAGTACCTCCGCGTAAACGCCATCATGACCAGCATCACCAGAAACGGCGCGGCGGTCACGATCATAATCTGATCCAGACTGCCGCTGCTATGGCTCCGAACAATCGTGAAAGTTACGCCCAGTACAATCGCCATCACGGACGCCAGAATACCGCACGCCATCCGCTCCGCTGAACCCAGCCCGGCGGACATGGTGACCATCATCAGCATTACCGCCAGCAGCGCGGAAGCAAGCGACGCCGCCGGAACCATCAGGCGCGCTATCTCCTGCTGACCGCCCCAGGCGACGATCAGGGGGGGCAGCAGCGTGACGGCAAAGAGCGGCACATACCAGAGCGCCACCGCGCTGAAACGTGGACGGGGTGGCTGAACCTTCGCGTGAACAGACAGGCGCACATCGCCGTGATCGGTCTCAACCCGGACTTCTCCATCCTGATCGCCGTCAAGCTCCTGTCCTTCCGCCGTAAACATCACTTTCAGCTTCGGTTCCGGGCGGGAGAAGAAACTCGGCGTGATCTGTACCCATGCCGGAGCATGGACCACCCTGCCGCGAATGGAGCGCGCTCCTCCCTCATTTTTCAGCGTCAGCACCCGAACGCGCTCTTCGTCTGCGCGAACGACTCCAAAATCAATCCGTTCCGGTTCGGCGTGAATGCGCGACGGTTTCGCTTTTCCGTCTCTGACGGTGACGGTACGGTGTTCTGAAGAAGGTTCCGCCGGCAACGGCGCAGGTCGCGCCGCCGGTTCCGGCATCAGCGTTTCGTTTACAGGCGCAAGCGTTTCGCCGACCGGCTCCGGAGATTTTGGGGCAACGGCTGCGCTTTCCGGGACAGGCGTTTCCGGCGCAAGCGTCTGCATGCTGACAGAGACCGGCTCTTCCGCAGCCTCTAAACGAAGAGGCTGCGGCGGCTCCATCGTGGTGGGCGGAGTCACATTGGAATCCTCCGCCAGTATCTCCGCCGCCGGATGCGCGTGGCTGGACGCCTCCTCCTGCGCATCGGAGACCTGCGGAAACTCTACCAGGGTCGGAAAGCTGTCGCGAATGGCGATCAGATCCGTGCGAAACTCGACGGCGGTCGCATAGCGAACAGACTTCTCTTTTGCCAGCGCGAAGGTGACGACCGCCTGCACCGCCCGACGAAACTTCGCTTCGTCTACCTCGCTGACCGCCTGTGTAGAGGTTATCGGACAGCTCCAGGAGTCTTCTTCGGCATCGTATGCCGCGCCTCCTGCTGTTGCGGCTTCGGTTCCGTCAGGAGAGTGCGAGGAACCCGGCAGGGAGAGAAGCAGCGGTGTCAAAGGAGCAGGCTCTTCCGTGGTCAATACCCGCCGCCAGGCAAACGGATCGCGCGCGCTGGCGACATTGAAGGGGCGCCTCCCGGTTAACATCTCATAGAAAGTCACTCCGACGGCCCAGAGATCGCTGCGATGATCGGACTGCCGCTCCTCGGAGAAGTCTTCCGGAGCCATATAGGCGTAGGTTCCGGCTCCTCCCGCATAGGAGTTGCTGGCAAGCACCTCCGCCAGACCGAAATCGGTCAGCTTCACCTGTCCGGTCGCGCTCAGGAGGATATTGGCGGGCTTGATGTCGCGGTGGATAGTTCGCATCTGGTGCGCGTAGATCAGCGCGTCCAGAACCTGAATGGTGATATCCAGCGCGACGGAGAGAGGCAGACGCCCCAGACGGCGCAGGAGATGCTGAAGGTTCTGCCCCTTCACATACTCCATATCTATCACAACCCGCCCCTCGATAATATCCACGCTGTTGACGCGGACGATGTTGGGGTGATTCAGCCGATCCATCACCCGCGCTTCCTCCAGGAAGCGGTTGATGTCGGCAAACTGAACATCCACCTCCTTCAGAGCGATCTGCTTCTTGAGGAGAGTGTCCCAGGCCAGATAGACGATGCCGGTCGCTCCATGCCCCAGCACATCCACGCGCTCATACTTTCCGAGCTTACCGAGCGCCATCGGTCACCCCCGAACTTCTATCGAATGGGTGGCGAGCGCGAAAGAGTTTCAATACCCCCTTGTCCACCACGTAGATATTCGCTCTGCCGTCTACGGCGATATCTTCAGGCGCCTGAAGTTGTCCCGCTCCGATGACCCCCCGGCGCGTTCCTTTCGAGTCGAAACGGTAGATACACCGCTCCGTTTTGGAGACGATGTAGACATTGCCCTGGGAATCTGCCGTCATGCGAATGCGCGGCTCCTGTCCCAGGGACTTCACCGGCGCGCCCAGATCGCGAAACGATCTGCCGTCCGGCGCAATATGATAGATGCGCCCCGTCTCAGTGGTCGCATAGATATTTCCTGCCGTATCGGTTGCCAGCGGAGCGCCGCGAATCGGCTTTTTGAAGATGGTGACCGGCGCATCGTAGAGAAGGCTCCCGAAGTCTGGAGGAGGCGCAGGCGCTTTCGCCGGAAGAGAGGGCGGGGGCGTGTTCTGCGCGGGAGCGAGAGTCTTCGGCTTCTGGCTGCTCTCGGAACTGCGCGCCGTCGCATAGCCCAGAATCCCGCCGATCACAAAAAAGCAGACCAGCATCATGATCTGGTTCAATTTATCCTGATTCCGACGCGCCGGAGACGCGGCGACTGGAGCGGAAACCGGGACAGGCGCGGGAATCGGCTCCTCCAGATGAGTCTTTACCGGAACCTCCCGAAACTCTCCATTGCGGACGATCACGACGGTGATATTATCCTCCCCGCCGTTGCGATTCGCCGTCTCCACCAGTTGCCGGCAGGCTTCTTCGGGATCAGGAACGGTTCCCAGGATTCGGGCGATCTCCGTTTCGGGAACCATGTTGGTGAGACCGTCGCTGCACAGCAGCAGGCTGTCGCCCTCCTGCAGCGGAACGACCTCGACATCCGCCTCCACCTTCCCCGCGATTCCCACGGCGCGTGTCAGAATATTGCGAAATCGGCTCTTGCGCGCCTGCGCGGGACTCATCTCGCCGGACTGGATATACTCCTGCACCAGAGAGTGATCTTTCGTTACCTGGATCAGTTCGCCCTCCCGGAGCATATAGAGGCGGCTGTCTCCCACATTCCCGACAGCAAGCAGTCCGTCGCCAATCAGCGCGGCCACGCAGGTGGTTCCCATGCTGCGAAGCTCCGGCGTGTTGCGCGCCTTTTCGCGAATGGCTTCGTTGGCGGCGGCGATGGCTTTCCGAAGCGCCGTCGCCATGCGCTCTCCCGGAACATGACCGTTCCCGACCGCCAGCGTCTCCCGCACTACTGTCGGAATCACTTCAATCGCGACCCGGCTGGCGACCTCGCCTCCCGCGTGCCCTCCCATGCCGTCCGCGACGATGAACAGCCCCTCCAGATGACCGTCCAGATCCTGCGCTTCCACGACCGCCAGGCTGTCCTGATTGTTCTTTCGCGTTCTGCCTACATCGCTGAGATGTGCCCAGGTGAGTCGCCTCATCATCACACGCTAATCCAGATCGCGGCGAATGAGCCACACGAGATAGAGAAGAAAGAGCGCCAGAAAGGCAAGAAAGAGAAATCGCGCCAGACCGAGGGCGATACTCATGGCTTGCCCTCTTCAAAGCGGAGAGTCATGACGCCGATTCGCAGCATGTCGCCGCTGAGAACGGCAATGGGCTTTCCCGGCAGCACCGGCTGACCGTTCAACAGCGTCTCATGCTCAGAATCCAGCGCCTCCAGAATATAAGGCGCGCCGCGCACTAGCCGCGCATGGCGGGTGGCTACGGAGCGATCCGGCAGGACGATATCGTTGGTCATGCCGCGCCCGATGAGCGTCTCAGAGGAGATCACGAACACCTCCAGGTCGCGTTCGCTGTCGGTTAAGATCAGGCGCGGCTGGCTCTCCTTTTCGGAATGAGCGGCGTTGACGGCGCGAACGGCATTCTGGCGGATATCTTCCGATTCAGGCGGCGCTGCCTGATGGAAATGGATTCGCGTTGCGCCAATCACAATCTCGTCGCCGTCCTGCAGGGTGCAGTTATCCACGCGCCTGCCATTGACAGTGGTTCCGTTTGTCGCGCCGAGATCGTAGAGCGTAAAACGCCCGTCCGCTTCGCGCTCGATCCGCGCATGACGACGCGAAACCATGCCGTCCCCCTCCAGCACCAGTTGATTGCCCTGCTTCGCGGATCGCCCGATACTCAGACCTTCCGGTGGCAGGGCGATCCCATAGGCGGGCTTGCCCGGCGAGAAGATGGTCAGCTTCGCCTGCCAGACGGAGGCGACCGTTCCCGGCTCCTGCGAATCCGCCTCTTCCGTCTCGAGACGCGATTCGGGATGTGCGGTTTCAATGGGAGCAGGAACGGTAGTCTTTGTACGCTTTGGCGCAGTGTAACGGCAGCGAACGCGAATCTTCTCTTTCGCAGGCAGCGTCTCCAGAGGAACCTCTTTGATCGTTACCTCCAGATCGCCGCGTATCGCATACCGATTTTGCTGGCAGTAACGGCGAATGACGGCGCAAAGCTCCTCTGCATCCAGAAAGGAGAGCAGCGTCTCTCTCTCCTCCTCCTCCACAGCGATCTCCAGCACATACTGATTGGGAACATAGACCTGATTATCAAAACCCTCTTTACGGTACGATTCCAGCGTGAAGAGGACTTTTCGCAGGATGTCTTTCGGGCGAACATCCTCCCCGGCGGCAAACAGTCCTTCATACCATCCGGCGAAGACACGGTTAATTTTTTCGAGAATGTCCATCTAACGTTCTGGAGAGTGAATATAAGAGGTATGTGCCTATTATATGCCCATGCTGCGTAAACGTCAATGAAGCCTGGGACGCAAGTTTTTTATTGGTCGCAACGGCTGGAGGATGAGTTGAACATCCGGCGGTAGGATTCGCCTCTTTTTACAGAATTCCTTCCTGATGACGCTAGTACATCTTCACGGTAGAAGGGCTGCATGGTCTGGCTGTCCTGTTGAGCGCAACGAAGTATTGTCATGTCGAGCGCAGCGAGACATCTTTAGATTCTTCGCTCAGAATGACAACCGGGTTGGGCTACGCTCAGAATGACAGTTATGTCTCTCTCTGAATGACATCCATCCAAACGACCTTGACGATCTACTCGAGAAGGGAGAGAGGAGAATCATCGGCTGTCGCGCCAGTAGATACGCAGTGCGCCAAACAGAATGACCGCCGCGCTGACTGCCCAGATTCCTGCCCAGAACCACGCCGGAAGGAAGTAGTCTCGCGCCATGTTCGCCGCATCGTTCTCCAGAGTGGAGTAGGTGGTGATCCAGAGCAGGCTTCGTAGATCAAACAGCGCGTTCAGGCTCAACTGTACAGCGAGGAAAGCCGCCAGAAAGTCTGCCGCCTGCGCGGTCAGGAGGCGCGCTGCGGCCGCCAGCAGCAGTACTATCACGCAGCCGCTGATGATTCCGAAGAGGTTGCGAGTCCATATCGCAGTAATCAGTGCAACCGCCGTCAGCAGCACGACAAGCATGGCGCGTCCTCTGCCCGAACGGCTGTTCAGGATCAGACAGAATGCCCCGAACAGCGTTGCTCCCAGGTATCCTGCCTGATAGATCAGGAAGTTAAAACCGCCGGAGGTAAAAGCGACGCCGCTGGTGTCGGGGTGTATTCGAATGGATTCGACCGTGCCGCCTGTCAGAATCGCCATCAACGCATGGCCGCCCTCATGGATAAAGGTGACGAACAGCTTGATGGGATAGGTCAGATAGCTGGCTCCGGGAATGAACCAGAGAATCAGCGAGGCAAGGCTTGCGATAAGAAGCAGACGCCGCGCCCGATTAGCGTTTCCAGAAGGCGGATTCGATGTCGGAGGATCAGGTTTGTTCATACTCTTCTGTACGTGGAAAACCTGCGTTTGGTTTTGCGAGATACGGGATCGTCTATCCGATAGGTTCTGCGGCGAAGGAGTCGAGACTGAGCGGATCGGATTCGCCGCGCAGAAGACGGGGCGCTCCTGCGGCGGCGATCATGGCGGCGTTATCGGTGCAGAGGGAGGGAGGGGGGATAATCATGCGCAGTCCGGCTTCGTTGCACGCCTGCTGCATCGCCTGAACCAGACCGCGATTGGCTGCCACGCCCCCGGCAACGGCGACGGTTCTCACGCCGGTCGTCTGCGCGGCGCGAATCGTCTTTCGTACCAGCGGCTCCACCACCGCCGCCTGAAACGAAGCCGCCACATCTTCCTGCGGGGTCGCTCCGCGGTCTGTCTCCAGAAACCGCAGCACCGCCGTTTTCAAGCCGCTGAAGCTGAAGTCGCCGGAATCTCCGAGCCAGGCGCGTGGAAAAGCGATAAGCTTCGGGTTGCCCGACGCCGCCAGACGATCAATATGCGGACCTCCGGGATAGGGCAGCCCCATCAGGCGGGCGCACTTATCGAAGCACTCTCCGGCGGCATCATCGCGAGTCCGACCCAGCGATTCGCGCTTCTCATGGCTCTCCACCAGAACGATCTCCGTGTGTCCGCCGGAAACAAGCAGGCAGACGAAGGGAAACGCAAGGTCGGGAGCCGCCAGAAAGTTGGAGTAGAGATGCCCTTCCAGATGATGTACGCCAACCAGCGGAAGCTTGAAACCGTAAGCCAGCGCTTTCGCGGCGGTGACGCCGATCAAGAGCGCGCCGATCAGACCGGGACGGTTGGTGACGGCGATACCTTCCACGTCGCGAAGGGTGATTTTCGCGCCTTCCAGCGCCTCGTAGATAACCGGAAGGAGACGCTCCACATGTTTGCGGGAGGCGACTTCGGGCACAACGCCGCCCCAGCGCGCATGAAGATCCGCCTGACTGGCGACCACGTTGGAAAGAATCCGCGTCCCGTCGGCGACAACTGCCGCTGAGGTCTCATCGCAGCTCGTCTCGAGTCCTAAGATGATCATCGTATGCTTGATACAACTGGCGTTTGAGTTCGCGCATCCTCTCCAGGTAGTGCGGTTCCCGCAATCCCTCCGCCCACATGACGATGGCGTTCTCCTGATTGTCGGAGTAGTAGTTCTTGCGGATGGCGGCATCCTGAAAGCCGTACTTGCGGTAGAGATTCTGCGCGACGAGGTTGCCTTCCCGCACCTCCAGCGTGGCGCGGTTGGCTCCGTGCAGGATCGCCTCTTCCAGCAGGGAATGGAGCAGACGTTCACCGATTTTCTTACCGCGATGATCGGGGTCTACCGCCAGCGTGGTGATATGCGCCTCATCCATGATGACCCACATCCCGCAGTAGCCGACCACCTCGCCGTCCAGACGCGCCACCAGATAGACCGCGCTCCGATTCGACAACTCGGTATAGTAGGCGTTCTCATGCCAGGGAGTGGCATAACAGCGCTTCTCAATATTGGAGACGGTCGGCACATCGCTGCGCCGCATCGGCTCAACAAAGATCGGATCAATGATGATCGCCATCAGAACAGCTCGAAAACGTTGAAGTGTGTCTGTCTATAGAGCATAACACATCCTCTCATCTCTGTCAACGTTCATACAGTTTCTATCCGCCCTGTGCGCCTTTTTCCAGAAACTCCGCAAGAAGGCGATGAAAGTGGTGCGTGCCGGTTTCGCGGGTCGGAGAGTAGCGTCCGCGTGTATAGAATCGCGAGCGGACGCCCTTCTGCACCATCTCCACCACCGCTTCATCCTCGCGCTCCACCCGATCTACCGCCGCATCCGCGCTGACATGCGACCCGCCCCGTCCGGCATCCCACACATAACGCAGGAAGGAGACCCGCGTCATATCCACGCCCAGCGGACGAACGACGTTGATGGAGACTCCCCAGGGGTAGAAGTTAAACATGGTGTTCGGAAAGAGCCAGAAGTAGTAGGCGGTAACCTGTTTGCCATAGTCCGGCGAGTCGGCGGGAAGAGTGAAGGTATCCTCTGCTCCTGTCGTCACGCCAAGCTGAAGGTTGGAGTAACGGTAGTTTTCCGTGTCGTAGAGGCTGTAGTCCAGCGCTTCCGCCAGTTCATAGTGAACAAAGGGGATATGCAGCGCGTCCAGATAGTTCTCCACATAGAGCGCCCAGTTGGCGCGCACCAGATAGTCGCGAGAGCGGGAGAGATCGAGATACGCCTGCGGAAGAGGCATCCAGCCGACTCTCTCCCGCATGGGCAGCAGGAGCTCCTCCAGCGAAAATACCGGGGAGAGGCAGGCGAAAATGAACTTCCCCCAGATGCCGAAGGAGACTTTCGGCAGGCGATCCGATTCGGAGGGAAATCCGACAACTCCCTCAAATTCCGGCATGCTCTGAAAAGTTCCGTCCAGTCCGAACCGCCTGCCATGATACCGGCAGCGCAGGAACCGCTCATTTCCTCCCCTCTCGACCAGCAAACTGCCCCGGTGCGTGCAGACATTGGAGAGACAGTGAATCTGATCCTCGCTATCTCGCGTCAACAGCAGCGGCTCCTCCAGGCATCCCTCCAGCAGGGTCAACGGAAGCACCTGCCCCGGCGCTTTCACGCTGTCGGTATCGGCGATGAACTGCCACCCGGAGACAAAAATCCGCTCCTTTATCGCTTCATAGAGGACCGGATCGGTGTAGATCTGCGATGGCAGCGTCTCCGCCTGAAAAATGTCGGGATGTACCTGATAGTCGAAATCGGTCATGGATGATGGTCTCTCCTGAACGGGCGCCGGTTTGCGCCAGCTATGCCTTCATTATAACCCTATATCCGAATGCGCCTGTTCTTCATGCTCCCGGTAATTAAAAAGCGCTCTCCTTCTGCTATGATAAAGTGGCTTTGACGGGGACTGCCCCGGACAGCGCAGGAGCATAAAAGTGAGAAGACGTCTGTGGTATCCGCAGTTACGAGTCGAAGGAAAAAAGGCAGAGGAGCGGCACGCCACCTGGCTGGAACTGTTCTACGACCTGATCTTTGTAGTTACCATTGCGCAACTGGCGAACAACCTGCATAACGATGTGTCGCTGCGAGGCGTATTACAGTTCGTGGGGCTTTTCATTCCGGTCTGGTGGGCGTGGATCGGGCAGACCTTCTACGCAACGCGATTCGACACCGATGATCTGGGGCATCGCCTGTTAACCATTCTGACGATGTTCGGTGTCGCCATACTTGCGGTGAATGTCCCGGACGGCTTTACGGAGAACGCGCCGGGTTTTGCTCTCTCCTATGCCTTTGTACGGACTCTGCTCGTGCTGGAGTATCTCTGGGCAGGTCGCCACATCCCGGCGGCGCGACCACTGACGAACCGTTACTCTGTCGGATTCGGCATCGCCGCGATGCTATGGATCGCGTCGGCGTTTGTGCCTGCGCCGCTGCGTTACCTCTTCTGGGCGCTGGGGCTGGCGATTGATATCGGAACGCCTTTAACGGCAGGGATGCTTCATGCAAGGATACCGCCGCATATCTCCCATCTGCCGGAGCGTTTCGGGCTGTTTACCATCATTGTGCTGGGCGAAGCGATTGTCGCGGTCGTCACGGGAATCTCCAAACAGGATCTGGAACCTCACGCCGCGCTCTCCGGACTGTTCGGGCTATCCATCGCCTTTAGCCTCTGGTGGGTCTATTTCAACGCGGAGAATAACGCTTCTCCCTGGGAGGCGCTCTCCGCTGGACAGGTGCGCACCTATCAGGTCTGGCTCTATTCACATCTGCCTCTGGTGATCGGCATCACGGCGGCGGCTATCGGGGTCAAACACGTGATCTCGCCGGGGATGGGAGGCATTCTCACGCCGGAAGATCGGTGGCTGCTCTGCGTCTCCGTCGCTGTCTGTCTCTGCTGTCTGGCGTTGATTCATCTTGCCAGCACCACAACCATCACCGCCCCGCGCCGCAAAGTGCGCGCGGTCTGGCGATTCGCCACCGCTGGAGCTATTCTGGTACTGGGCGCGGCGGGAGGTGCGCTGCCCCCGGCTGCACTGATCGGTATGATCGCGGCAGCCTGTGTGGCGCAGGTGGTCGCCGATCTGCGTCAGGGCTGCTCCTGAGAGCAGTACAGGGACGCTTTTTCGGACTTCTATCGGAATGCCTCCGCCCCTCGCCACCACTCCACGCCGAGGCGTTCCAGCATACGCGCTACCGTCTTCACCGGCAGACCGACCACGTTGAAATAGTCGCCGTGGATCGCCTCGACAAAAGGCGCGGCGCGCTCCTGAATCCCGTAGGCTCCCGCCTTGTCAAACGGCTCTCCGGTGGCGATATAGGCGTCCATCAGCGCCGCGTTTAATTCTCGAAAGGTTACCTGCGTGCCCACCACTTCCGCGATCTCCGGCAGCGAGGTTCCCTCCGCGCTTCTGCCGACCAGCGCGACTCCGGTATAGACCGTGTGGGTAGCGCCGGAGAGCAGCGAGAGCATCCGTCGCGCATCCGACGCATCCTGCGGCTTATTCAGAATCGCCGTCTCTGCGCCCGATTGGGCGACGACAATGGTATCGGCGCCGAGAACCAGTAGATCGGCATCCTGAAGCCTCTGCAGGATGTGATTTGCCTTTTCGACTGCCAGTTTGCCAGCGAGCACGGGGGGATTCATCGCCGGGTCAAAATCGTCCTCATCCACCTCCCCCGGCATCACTTCAAAGGGTATTCCCAGCAGCGACAGAAGTTCCCGGCGGCGGGGGGAGGCGGAAGCCAGTATCAGACGGCGCGGCATCAGCGCTATCTCCTCTCACCTCAATCGAGCGCGCATCTTCAGCCATCTCATCATGTGCGCCATGATCCGTTTCTGATCTACTTGCCGCACGTGCTCCTGCTCATATTGATCTACTGCCAGAAGGTGCTCTGGACGGGATGCGGCGAACTGCTCTCTGTTGACGAGCCACTCCTCGATCTGCTGAAGCTCTCCCTCCTCCACCCATATGCCGCTGCACCGCTCGCATCCTTCCAACCAGATGAACGAGACATGCATATAGCGGTGGGAACTCATTGGAAGGCGACAGCGCGGGCACAGGCGGGGAAGATCGGATCGTTTCGGTCGTGAATCCGTCGTCGGCTTGACGCAGTCTTCCGTCTTTATCAGGGAGCGCTCCTCCGAATCCATCAGGCGACGAAGCTCCCCCATATCAAACCATATGCCCGCACAGATTTCGCAGATATCCAGTTCGATCCCCTGAAAAGTCTCCGGCTTCAAGGTGGATCGGCAGTCTGGACACAGGCGCGTATTCTGTTCGCCGTTGCCATGCATCGCGCTTTCTCCCTGTATGCTTCTCTCTACGATAAAATGTCTATTATCGTTCGCTGTCACATCTGTGGGAGCGAGATCGTATAGAGCCTGTGATAGTCGTTGTCAACATGAGAGAGGATAGGGAAGATGCTCCGTAGCTTAGTATATAGCGGCGCTGGATTCCTGTTGGCGGCTGCCGGTCTGATGATCGGTCTGGCAGGACAGGGTCAGCCTGAGTCCACCTTACAGGAGGCGCAGGTTTCTCGAGCGCTGTCCGGCTTCCATTCGAATATACGCGCACCGCGTCAAACAGTGATTCGGAACGCTGGAGAGTGGTCGGCGTTATGGAAAGAACACGCTCCCGACCGCAGAGCGCCGACGGTGGATTTTCGACGATATCATGTGGTGGCGGTCTTTGCCGGGACGAAGCCGACGGGCGGTTTCGAGGTTGTCATCGGCGAAATACGGCGCGGCGTGCGCGGCGCAACGGTGAATGCCACGCTGATTAAGCCGGGGAAAGGCACGATTGTTACGCTTGCGCTTACGCAGCCGTTCGCCATGCGTATCGTTCCCCGCCTGCCCGACAGGGTGCAGTTTGTGATACGGGAGAGAGAGCGATAGACCTTGCGCCCGCCATAGACCGGACTATCTGTCTATGGCGGGCTTTTCTGTCTATACCCCGCGCACAATATGCCGATCCTGATATCCGCCTCGCGGGAACCACTCCAGATTCAGGTCGCCGGGAATGTAGTGCCAGGCGGTGCGAAAGCTGGAGCGGTCGCTCAGGTTCGGACGCGCTCCGTGCAGCAGATTCGCAGAGAAGAAGACGACCGTTCCGCCCGGACAGACCACATCCACCGCCTGACTCTCATCCACCTCCGTCCAGGCTCCATGCGCATAGACGCCTGTTCCGGCAGTGTGCGAGACCAGTTCCCCGGTGCGGTGGCTGCGCGGCACAACGCGCAGACAACCATTTTCACGATCCGTCTCCTCCAGATAGATCGCGCAACTGATGATACGGAAGGAGTTTGTCCCGAAGTAGTGGTTGTCCTGATGCCAGCCGGTGGAGGTCGCGCCGCGAACCATCATCGGGAAGAACTTGGAGCCGAACATATCTATGTTCGGTCCCAGCAGCGATTCAGCCCGATCCAGTATCTCCGGCTCTCGCGCCAGATCGAGGATGCGCGGCTCCTCCACGCAGACTCCCTGCACCTTGTGCAGCACACCTGGAGTAGGGCGTCCCTCCGCATCCGGCGCAAGGTTAAAGCCTCCCTGCGGAGCCGTCATTGTTTTGCTGCGCTCCACCAGTTCCCGGAAAATCGCCATATAGCGCGCGCGCTTTTCCGGTACGAGCAGTCCTGGAAAGATCAGAAATCCCTCTTCCTGAAAACGCTCCTTCTCCGCATCCGTCAATCCCATCTCTTCAACTCCTTCTCGCGTCCTAATTATCCGCAGTCGTATCCGGTTCAGAGGTCTCCGGCGCGGACTCAGGCTCTTCGTCTACTCCTTCCGGCATGATCGAGGCGGAATCAGAAGCCATTTTCTCTGCCAGTTCACGGGGGTTCTCTTTTCTGGGGTCGTCGTCTTCCAGCAAGAGATCACTCTCTTCCTGCATCGCTTGTTCTCTTTCTGCGCGGACGGCGGATCTCGACCCGCGCAATCGTTATCCTGCAGATTACGGCGCGGCTCGAGGCGATTCCTTCGCTGGTTTTCGCCGCCCGGCGATCCGAACATCCAGCGGCGCAATCTTCAGTTCCTTTGCGGGCGAATCGGATCGAAACGGATAGTTTCCGGCTTTCGAGTGGATCAGGCGCGGGTCCGCGAAGCGCGTGCCATCACGCGGCTCCAACGGTTGTTTGCCTTTCGAGTTGTAGTCGTTCATTGCCTCCAGCAGCACCTTGCCCGTACCGCTATGGAAGAGGTTGTTGGGCATGGAGGCGATTCCCTGTGGAGGCGCACTCAGGGTGATCTCGCCCGTCGCCTGCACGATGTTCTTCTCCACACGATACCCCTGACACTTCATAAAGGTGATGCTGGCATTGCCGGTGACGAGGAAGAGGTTGTTGCGAAGGGTGTTGTTGCGCGCCATATGGTTATGCGCCGGACGCGCTACATTCACCGAGAGGTTTCCCTCCACCAGACAGTTCTCGGCCTGTTCATCCAGATAGTAGGCGGATGCGCCGTATCCCCCGGTATCCTCGATATCCCGCACGATATTGCCGCGAATGACGATCCCCTTGCAGAAACCGAAGTAGATTCCTGCGCCGTCGTGCAGGGTCTGCATGGCCCGATAGATCAGGTTATATTCGATCCGGTTCTCTTCGCCGCCGCCAATGATCGCGCTGTAGGGCGTATCGTGCACCTCGTTATGACGGACTGATGAGCGGTTGCCTCCGATCCAGATTCCGACCGCGCTCGGATAGAGAGTGCCGACCCGATAGACGTGGTTATCGGCGATCTCCATGCCGTCACCTTCAGCGCGAATGCCGCATGCGCCGACATCGCGTATCTCGCAGCCTTCGATTCGCAGGCGGTCCGTCTTCCATGCCCGGATCGCTTGTCCGGCGATGTTTATCAGCGTCAGTCGCTCAAGGCGGCAGTCTGAGGCGTATACCATCTCCACCGCCCCGGCAAACTCGCCCGCCCCGAAACCGCCCGCTTTGAGCGGCGTGGTGGTGACGGCAAACGTGATCCCGCGCAGCGTAATGGACTTCGCGAGACTGTTCACGCTGCCCTGAATTTGCATCAGAGAAGTCAGCGTGGGGGCAAGAACCTCCGCCTTCGACATATCTTCGCCGGGATGAGACCAGTAGACCAGCTTTCCCGCCGTCCGATCCAGATACCACTGTCCGGGCTTTTTCATCCCTTCACGCACGTTCCAGACCACATACTTCTGCACGCCAAACGCGCCGGGGGGATGCCCGGCGGGGTTGGAGAAGGTGAGGGTCTGCGTGGCGGGATCGTGCCCCGACAGCCCGACCACCGACTCATCCCACATATGGTAGACCGTCAGTTCGGCGTTGGCGATATCCAGCCCGGCATCCAGATCACCGGAACGGTACTGAAGCCGGGTTAACTCCGGATCCGTCGGCTTACGCTGCCAGCCTCCGCCCGTCGTACTCATCCAGGGCACATCAAAACGGGTTAAATGCGTGAAGTAACCTGTCTCTGGCAGCCGCGCGCGCGAGCGCGCCGATCCGTTTACCGTCAACAGCCGGAAATCCCAGCCGCGACTGCGGGCTTCAGGAATCGAAACCGACCAGAAACGCTCTCCCTCGCGCTGCCATCCGGTCAGCCGCCTGCCGCCGATCAACATGGGTGTCTCGCCCGGAGCCGCCTCGATCACCAGGCCGGAGTCGGCTGCGTTGAGTTCCAACGCGCTGTGCAGGTAGTGCTTACCGCCTCGCAAAAGAATGCGTATCGGCGCGGCTTTTGCGTCGGCGCGAATCTCCCGTGATCGCGCGACCGCGCGCGACAACGTCGCCAGCGGTCCGTCGTTTCCCTTCGCTGTCGGCTGTTTGCGTGTTCCCGACCAGGAGTCGTTTCCGTTCGGAGCGACGTAGAGAGTCGTCTGTGCGTCTGCCCGGTTGACCAATAAAATC
>CAYSDM010000023.1:0-65279 GCA_964429855.1 uncultured Chthonomonadaceae bacterium | reverse complement strand
CGCAGGATCATCATCTGGATATAACCAAACAGGCTGACCAGGATGAAGGTGATGAAGTTATAGGTCTCCCGGAAGGAATCCACGCGGAACGGGCGTCGCGAGATCAACGGAAGCGTGAACATCATTCCCATGATGATCGCCATGATCCCAAGTCCGAAAAAGGCAGCCCACCGCTTGTCTCCCCAGCCGTCCACCTCGCCGCGAATATTCCAGTGAATCGGCATCCGGTCGGGCAGGCGCGGATAGACGAGCAGTGTATAGAGCAGCGTTACCCCGATTAGCAGTCCGCAGTAGAGAAGGGTCTGTCTGGTTTTCATCGTCTTTGTTCCTCTCCTTCCGCGCCCGGCTCAAACAGAGAGAACATCTTCGTGAGAATGTCCTGAAAGACGGTGGTGTTCAGGGAGTAGTAGATCAACTGTCCCTCGCGCCGCGCGGAGATCAGATCCGCCTGTTTCAAGACGTTGAAATGGTGCGACATCGAAGGGGCGGAGATGTCGAAGCGGTCTGTCAACTGCCCGGCGGTCATTTCGCCGTCGTTGAGGAGCCGCAGTATCTCGCGCCGTGTCGGGTCTGCCAGCGCCTTGAAGATCAGGTCGAGTTTCATCTGCTTTCGCTATTTCGATAGTTAGCCAAATATCTAAATATCAGTACGAAGCCCGCGCAGTTTCGTTTCACTTTCTTTCGGAAATCGTTCAGAAAGAGAAGGTAGGCGTCAGGCGGCGCGCAGCATTCTTAGCGGAAAGGAGGCGGTCTGCTCTTTGGGGAGAACGCGGTCTACCTCTTCCAGGGTGGTCACTCCCTCCCATACCTGCCGCAGCCCTCCCTGCAAGAGCGGAATCATGCCCTCTTCCAGCGCGATCTTGCGCAGAGCCTCGCCGCTGGAACGCTCCAGAATGGCCTCTCGCAGACAGGAGGTTACCCGCAGCACTTCAAATACGGCGACACGTCCGCGATAGCCGCGACCATTGCACTGCGCGCATCCCCGTCCGTTACGAAAGTCGCCGCCAGAAGCCTCCGACGCCGAGATACCGAACGCTTGCAGCAGCTTGAGATCGGGCTTGACGGGCGTGGAGCAGGCGGAACAGATCCGGCGCAGGAGTCGCTGCGCAACGACACCGATCACGGAAGAGGCGATCAGATAGGGTTCTACGCCGAGATTGTCCAGCCGCACCATCCCTTCCGGCGCGTTGTTGGTGTGGAGCGTGCTGAGCACCAGATGCCCGGTCAGTGACGCCTGCACCGCCGTCTCCGCTGTCTCTCTGTCGCGAATCTCCCCGACCATGATCACATCGGGATCCTGCCGCATGAAGGAGCGCAGTCCCTCCGCAAAGGTGTAGCCGATCTTTGAGTTGACCTGCGACTGGTTGATGCCGTCCAGTTGATACTCAATCGGGTCTTCGATGGTGCTGATATTGCGCTGCCCGTCGTCTATGGCGTTCAGCACGGCGTAGAGGGTGGTGGATTTGCCGGAGCCGGTCGGTCCGGTAATCAGGATGATCCCGTGGGGGGTGCGTATCATCGGCTGAAAGGCTTGAAGCTGTTCCGGGTATAGCCCCAGTTGGTCCAGCGGGATCATCATCCCCTTCTTGTCCAGAATACGCATTACCGCCTTCTCTCCGAACAGCATGGGGATCAGGCTGAGGCGCAGGTCGTATTCCCGGTCTCCTCCCTCCGAAAAGGCGATGCGTCCGTCCTGCGGGCGGCGGCGTTCAGCGATATCCAGATGGGACATGATCTTCAGGCGCGAGATGATGGCGGCATGGTAGTTGCGGGGAAACTCCATCTGATCGTACAGAACGCCGTCTATACGATAGCGAATGCGGACGATCTGCTCGCGGGGTTCGATATGGATGTCGCTGGCTCTGGCGGTGATCGCCTCATTGATCACCATATTGACCAGCCGGATGATGGGAGCGTCCTCTGCCAGCCTTTCCAACTGAATGACCGAGAGTTCGCTCTCATCGGCATACTCTTCCTGGTACTCCTCCTCCATCTCCAGAAGCACGCCGCGGACGGCGTTATTGAGGGTGAAGAGCCGCTGAAAGGCTTTTTGAAGCTCCGGCATCGGGGAGAACATCGGGCAGACGTCGCAACCGGTCATCAGGTTGATCCGGTCAATCGTCTTGATGTCCAGCGGGTCGCGCATCGCGACATAGAGCCGATTGCCGTCCAGGCGATAGGGCAGGATATGATGTTGTCGGAGGAGATCCTGCGGCAGCAGCGCAAGCGCCTGCGGAGCGATCTCGGTTGTGGAGAGGTCTACATAGTCCGCCCCGACCATATCCCGGAGAATCTGTCCCAGTTGATCGCTGCTGACAAATCCCAGGTCTACCAGCACCTCTCCGAGAAGCCGACCGGTTTGCTGCTTCTGTTCCAGCGCCTGCTGCAACTGCTCTTCCGTTATGATCCGCCGTTCAATTAAAAGCTGCCCGAGCAGCTTTCTGTTCCCCGACGGGGGCATGGTGAGGTCCTCCGTAAATCAGTACCTATAAACCGGAATCTATCCGCCTTTAGGCGCTGCAAACAGGTCTTTTCGAGATTATTGGCAGCGACAGGGGCAGCCTTCAGATACCATATCTTAAATTCGCGCCGTCGTCCGTTCAGATTGAGGCTTATCTCTTAACGGTCTCGTCTATTGCGTACCTTGTCTTGCGTGAGCAATCGGTTTCAGCCTCCGGCTTGTCCTCAGATACAGGATTTGAGCGCCATGTACGCGAATTGAGAGAGCAACAGAGATAGGGAGAAGAGGAAGTTCTAACATGCTGCGTTTTGGCATTCTGGGATGTGGACGAGGGAGCTTTGCGGCTGCCTGCGCGGTGGCTCTGGCGGATGAGATGCGCGTGACGGCGGTCTGCGACCTGCGCCGGGAGCGGGCGCAGCGGCTGGCGCAGGCATATCGCATTCCGACGGTCTGCGCAGACTATAAGGAGATGCTGGCGCGGGAGGATGTGAATGCCGTGATGATTGCGACTCCCGACCACGAACATGCAGGGCAGGCGATAGAGGCGCTGGAAGCCGGGAAGCATGTCCTCTCCGAGATACCCGCCGCCTATGCGCTGACGGAGCTGGAGCAGATTATCGAGACCTCTGCGCGCACCGACGCGCGCTATATGATGGGCAACGAGGCGCGCTGGTTTCCGGCGTTGGAAGCGGCGAAGCGGATGGGGGAAGAGGGCTGCTGGGGACAGGTCTTCTATGGAGAGGCGGAGTATCTGCACAATCTGCTGCGGGATGGCTGGCATACGGTGGAGCCGGACGGCGCTCCGCACTGGCGCTGGGACCCGGCGCGCCCGCAGACCACTCTGCTGGGCGGCGGTCCGCACGCCTTTGACACCCTGCGCTGGCTGGCGGGCGAGGAGCGGTTCGTGGAGGTCTTCGCCTACGGGGTCGGGCAGTCCGTGCCCGGTCACCCGGAACCTTCGACCGCTGTCTGTCTATTACGGGGGAAGAGCGGCGCGGCGTATAAGGTGACCGTCTCCTACGCGATGATTCGTCCCTACGCGCTCTACTTTTCGCTCTACGGCGACCGGGGAACGTTTGAGGGCGGGCGGGTGAATCAGGACGACACCTTCTACTATACCGATCAGTCTCCGGATATGCGGGGGATGACCCCAACGGGAAATCCCTACTGGAGCCATCCCGGCGTGGAGGCGAATGCCGGGCATGGGACCAGCGAGTATTTTATGTTGAAGGAGTTTCTCGCCGCGATTGGCGAGGGACGGGACCCGGCAATCGGTCCGGTGGAGGCGGCGCGCTCGATCGCCCCGGCGATCTGCGCGTTTGAGTCTATGCGCGCCGGGAAGCCGATCCCGATTCCGTTGTTCTGAAGCAGGAGACGGTTATGGAGAGAGCCTCCGACCTTCTATTGATTGCAGACGATGAACGGCGTGCCTTCAACTTCGGGCTGTATACGGCGGAACTGCTGCGGATGGAGGGGCTTGGAAGACCGGCCATCCTCCACCCCCGCGCTATTCCCGCTGACGGCTCCTGGGATCCGCCGGATCGAATGGTGGTCGCCAGTACGCCGCTGGGTCGCGAGCAGGCGCAGGCGTTATACGAGGCGGTGCTGAATGGCTGCCTGCTGGTCGCCTTCCTGCCTTCGCCGGAACTTGCCGCC
Organism: uncultured Chthonomonadaceae bacterium; assembly: GCA_964429855.1. Taxonomy (GTDB): domain Bacteria; phylum Armatimonadota; class Chthonomonadetes; order Chthonomonadales; family CAJBBX01; genus CALLMM01. The sequence goes on along the minus strand of CAYSDM010000023.1, from coordinate 61,162 downwards.
GTTTTTGGATTGACGCCGACCTACCGGACGACTCTGGGCGGCTATCTGGGCGCGCTGGTTCCGGGTTTTCGCGAGCAGCCGATGCAGTTTCACGGACCGCTCAGCCGGTATCAGCCGCCTTCGGATGCCGAAACGATTCTGGAGGAGCGGGACGCAGCGCCGGATCATCTGCCCACCGGACAGGCGGCGGCGATCCGTCTGCGGCGGGGCAGGGGACAGGCGATCCTCTTTCTCTACGATCTGCCGCAGAGCGTGGCGCTGATGCGGCAGGGAGACCCGCGCCGACTTTCGATGCACGCCAATGAGGTTGCCCCCGGCTGGCGCGCCGCCGATATGTTTGTCGGGCATCTGGATATGAGGCTGGCAGACATCCCGCAGGCAGACCTGCAGTGCCACCTTCTGCGCCATCTTCTGACCGACACATCGGCGGAGGCGGCTCCCCTGCCCTGGCTCTGGTACTTCCCCAGTAACGCCGATACCGCGCTGATCGTCTCCAGCGATGACGACTGGTCGTCGCGGGAGCAGTTCGAGACGCTGCTTCAGACGGCGCGGCATCATCGCGTGGGGATCACCTTCTATCTGGTGGAGAAGACGATTGTGACGCCGGAGCTTCGGGAGCAGTGGGCGGCGGAAGGACACACCTTCTCGATTCATCCCGACCTGAGCGTTCCGCTGGAGTGGAACTGGCAGCCGACCGTGCAGCGGCATCGGGAGGCATTTGCAGAGAAGTATGGCATCGAGCCTGGCTGCAGCGTTCGCAACCATGCGATTCCCTGGGTGGGATGGGTGCAGGGAGGGCGATGGATGCGCGAAGCCGGTTTTACCTGGGACAGCAACTACTTTACCTGCCCCCCGAATACCCGCAGCTATATGACCGGAGCCGGGCTTCCTTGTCCGCTGGTGGATCTGGACGGAACCGTGCTGGATATCTTTGAGCAGCCCGCGCAGTTCAGTGACGAGACAACGCTGCGAGCGGGCGGATTTCCCTTCTCGCTCAATCTGGAGACCGAAGAGGCGGTCAGTCTTCTCTCCGACCTGCTCTTTATCAATGCGGAGGAGTATCATAGCCTGCTCTGCATCAACACGCACCCGGTATCGTTCGCGACCTACAGCCGACTGTTCTGGGAGGAGGTGTTCAGCGCTGCCGGCGCGTTGAATATCCCGCGCATGGCGTTGGAGACCTGGGCGGCTTTCTGGGAGCGGCGTCTGTCGGTGTCGGCGGGAGCGGGAGTAAAGGAGGGAAACATCTGGCGCTGGGAGGTTCAGGCTCCGCAGGAGAGCGCAGACCTGCGCCTGATGATTCCGCGACAGTGGGGCGGAGAGCGGCTTCTGGGTGTATACTGGAACGGAGAGGAGACGCCCGGCTTGCCCCGCCGCGTTCATCATCGAAGCTATCTGTCGCTGACCATCCCGCCGGGGCGAAACAGCCTGAGCGCGCTGTGGGGATAGCCGCATACATCACTTCTGGAGACCCATAGACCTATGGACCTTCGACAACCGTCGCCCCTGGACGACTTTCTTTTCGATCTGCGCGGCTATCTACTGCTGGAAAACGCGCTGGAGCCGGAACTGCTTGCCGATCTGAACCGCTCCTTTGACGGGTTTCCTCCGCTGAAATACGGCGAATGGTGGGGCAACTGCCAGCGTCGCGACTACACCGGCGACACCGGTTTTGAACTGCACAACTGCGTGGAAGCGGGAGAGCCGTTCGAGCGGCTGATAGATCATCCCTCCTGGATCAGCTATGTGCGGCACTACTGCGGCGAGGAGCAGTCCTATGTCGAAGGGCTGTTCATAGACGAGTGCATCGCCTCTATTCGGCGCTCAGGAGGACATCATCCGGTACATTCCGGCGGCTATCGCGGTGCGCTGCGGGGAAGATATATGTATGAACATGGCGTCTTCCGCTGCGGGCAGTGCAACATTCTGCTGGCTCTCACCGACATCAAACCCGGCGACGGTCCGACGATGGTGGTTCCGGGCAGCCACAAGTCCAACTTCCCGCATCCGCTGGCGGGAGACTACGGGAAAGGGGATCGGATGGATGACCTGCCGGGCGCGATCCCGGTCTACATGAAAGCCGGGGATGCTCTGTTGTTTGTGGACGGAATGATGCACGGGGGCAGCAGCCGCACCAGCGCGGAGGGGGAGCGGCGAGTCGTGATCTACCGGTACGGGGTTAGCTGGGCGGCGACCCGCTACGGCTACACGTATTCGCAGGCGTTGCTGGATCGGCTGACTCCCGAACGGCGGAAAATTCTTCAGCCGATCGCGCCGAATTTGCCCCCTGGGGCGTGAGAACCCCCTCCCGTCCCTGCCAATGCCGTATTCGATCATGCCTTTTTGGGATTTTCCCGATCCATCGTCCACCGTGACGGGTTGCTCAGAATATATTCCCGAATGCGGTTTAAGGATTGCTCATCGCGGATGATGTGTTCGTAGTAGTTGCGTTGCCAGACTGCCACGCCCTGCATATTGCGGATTTCGTTTATACGTCGTGCAGAAAACGTTTTGAATTGACGGATGATTTCAGGCAGACCGTATCGTCTGGTAGGGGCGGGTTCTGAACCCGCCCCTACGCCATCCGCCCCTACGCCATCCGCCCCTACGCCATCTACCGATGCCGAATCCGAATCTGTCGCCGGGGTTTGCCCGTCGGTAATGATGATAATCCCATGCACGTGGTTAGGCATCACTACGAACGTATCCAGGACGATGTTAACGATGTGATCAGGCAGGTCATGCCAGGTCTGCCAAACGATCTCCCCTGCTTTGTTCAATCGGATTGCACCATCTACGACCTCGCCAAACAGACATTCACGATCCTGCGTACAGATGGTGACGAAATACGCTCCGGGCTGGGAGTAGTCGTACCCTTTCAGACGGATGCTGCGGCGATGGTAACGTTCAGAGTTGTATTTCATAACCGGCCCCTCTTCTAGGACGATCCCACGTCCCTCAGCAGATACCGCCCATCATCCGCTTCCTGTCCAGAAGCGGATCTTGCAGCGTGTCGGCTGTCTTCCTAATGCTTCCGTTCAATTTCCAGGATCATAACAGGATCCGCTGATCCTGTACGTGTTTTCTTCATCTTCCCATACATCTCCCTCTGTGAGACGAAGCTGTTATACCCCGCAGGCTGTTCCGGTTTGTTACGGTACAGGAAAGGAAAATGGGACTGGGCGTCGAATAGTTCGCCACTATCCCCGCAATGAGAGAGGTGCAGACATGCGCGACGATAAACACCCGATTCACGCGCTGTCGGAAGAGGAACATGCGCGGCTGGCGCATCTTGTCATGCGGCGTCAGGCTTCGCTGAGCCTTCGCGTCGCCGCCGTCTTCCTTCTGATGGTTCTGGGTTTGCCGCTGATTAACTACTACCTGCCCGCGCAGGCAAACCGCCCCGTTCTCGGCTTTACCGCTTCCTGGCTCTTTCTGGGCGTGCTGTTTTTCCCAATCACCTGGGCGCTCTCTGCCTACTTCATTCGTCAGACGGATCGTATCGAAGCGGAGTGCGCCGACTGGCGCGCTGTGCTCGGTATCGAGGCGGGCGAGCCGCTGGAGCCGGAGGGCGTCGGCGAGGTGAAACCGGCTTTTATTGAGACGGACGCCGAAAAGGAGCAGGAGTGATGGGAGTGATCCCTCTTCTCTTTGTCATTCTGATTACGGGCGTGACCATCGGTCTGGGCGTCTGGGCGACCCGCGCCTCCCGTACCGCCTCTGACTTTTTTGTGGCAGGACGCTCCGTCAATGTCTTCTGGAACGCCTCCGCCATCAGCGGCGAGTATCTGAGCGCAGCCTCCTTTATGGGGATCGCCGGAATGCTGATGAAAAACGGCTACGATGCGCTCTGGTATCCGGTTGGATACGCGACCGGATATCTGTTCCTGCTGCTCTTTATCGCCGGCCCCCTGCGCCGCTTCGGAGCCTATACGATCCCGGACTTCGCCGAGGGGCGATTCGACAGCCCGCTCTTTCGTAAAATCGCGGTGACGTTCGTGCTTTTCATCGGGCTTTTCTACACCATGCCGCAGATGAAGGGCGCGGGCGTCACAATGGTCTCCATTCTTCAGTGGCCCTACTGGGCGGGGATCCTGGTGGTCGGTTCGGTGATCACCTTCAACGTCGCTCTCGGCGGCATGAAGGGCATCACTATTGTGCAGGCGTTTCAGTACTGGGCAAAGCTGTTCGCCATCGCTGCCCCGATCTTTGTGCTTATGGCGGTCTATGGCGGCTATCACACGAAGCTGGATGCCAATCAGCGGCAGCCCGCGCAGACCCCGAAACTGTCGGAGCGAGTCCTGCTGAAGTTCAAGGGGCAGCGCGACGCTCCCGCCAATACCATCACCTTCTCGGCGGATGCGGGGGGAGGCTCTCTGGTTTTTCCGAAGGGCGCTAAGGTGGCTCGCCTCTCATCCGCGCGAACGCTGAAGTCGGGTGAACGGTTGATCCCGCTGGCATCTCAGCACGGCGATCCGACCTTCGAGTATCTGCAGATGGAGCGCAATATCACCTTTCCGCGAGGCGGCTATATGACCACCTTCCCGATGCAGTTAATAGATGCAAAGGGACAGCCGGTGATGGAGAACGGCAAGCCGGTTCTCGCCCCGCTGAAGATCGAATTTGCAGAGCCGACCGAAGGGTATCTGGCGGCAGGCGTGGCGGCTCCCAACGCTCCCACCAATAAGAAGTGGGTCGAGCCGTTCGGCACACTCAGCGGCAAGTACGGCTATCCGCTGCTCTATACCTATTCGCTGATTATCGCGCTGGTCTGCGGCACGGCGGGCCTGCCGCATATTCTGGTGCGTTTCTACACCAACCCGGACGGTCGCAGCGCCAAGCGAACTACCATGCTGGTGATGGTGATGCTCGGCTGCTTCTATGTCTTCACGCCGGTCTGGGGAACGCTGGGGCGCAGCGTCATGCCGCAGCTTTACGCCAATCACACAACCGATACCGTGGTGATCCGCCTGCCGATGATGTTGAGCAGTCCGCTGATGGGACAGATTCTGAGCGGCATCACCAGCGCGGGGGCGTTTGCGGCTTTTATGTCCACCTTCTCCGGGCTGCTGGTCAGCATGTCGGGGGCGATGGCGCATGATATCTATGGCAAAATCCTGCGCCCGGCCTCTTCTCCGGAGGAGCGTCTGCGCGCCTTCAAGGTGGCAGCCATTGGATTCGGGGCGGCGGCGATGCTGCTGGGCTATCTGGTGGAGACCTTCGACATCAACATGATGGTCGGGTGGGCGTTTGCGATTGCGGCCGCCTCCTACTTTCCCCTGCTGCTGATCGGCTCCTGGTGGCGCGGACTGACCAAGTACGGCGCGGCGATCGGGATGCTGAGCGGGGGGCTGCTGTCGCTGGCGGCGATTGTCACCTCCATGCTGCTGGACAAGAAGATACTCGCCTGGCAGTTAAGTCCGCTAGTTCGGTCGTTGATGGAGCAGCCCGCCATCTGGGGCATGCCCCTGGCGATCCTGGTGATGATCGTCGTCTCGAAGTTGACCGCGCCGCATATCCCGGAGGATGTACATATGAAGATGCTGCGACTCCATGCGCCGGAAGAGATGGGGGTTTCAAAGGACTATATTGACCGCTGAGGCGATTGATAACAAATCGTAACGGTTTTGAAACCTGATTGTAACCTTCCGGCGGCTATACTACATAGGTAGAACAAACTGTGCAGGAAGAGAAGACGTTCATATCTATGAAAAAGAGATCGGGTAAGGTTGCTGTGAGCCAAGAGATATCTAGCGCGGATCATCCGCCTCCCTACATTATGCTCACACCCGCGATGGTCGGGATGGAATCCCCGATTATACAGGCGCTGCTCTCCTCCACCGACTACGGGATTCTGATGACCGATCATTCCGGCAACGATATACTGTGCAACTCCCGCTTCGGGCAGCTTTTCGATATAGACCCGGCATGGGTGGTCCGTACTGCCCGGGAGGAGGTACGGCGCGAGGCGATGGCGCGAGTCAAAGACCCCGCCGAATTCGAGCAGCTTATCGAGCGAATCTACGCCGATCCCACGCTGGAGCGGGAAGACGAGATTCAACTCAAGACCGATCCGCCACGCTATCTGCGCCGTTATACCGGACCGGTGCTGGATGCCGACGGGCGCAACATCGGGCGCGTCTGGACGTTTCAGGATGTCACCGAGATGCGCCGTCTTCAGGCGGAGGTTCAGGCGTATGCAGCGCGGCTGGAGGAGCAGTTCGCCATTCAGTCGAAAGACCTGCGGTTTACGCAGGCGGCGCTGCAGACCATGATCGAAATCTTTGCCGCCATCGCCGCCGGAAGCGACCGGGACACGTTGCTGCGCGCCATCGCGCAGTCCACACAGAAGCTGCCGGGGTATGCCGTCTCTGCATTGCTGCTGCTGTCGGAAGAGGGGCATCTGAACGGCTTTCTGTGTGATCGCGCCGGGGAGATACAGCGGGTGGAGGTGGAGATCAGTCACGCCGATCTGATTACTGCGCTGCTGGAAGCGGAGACTGCGGGGGATGGCACGCCGCAGATCATTCGCTGTCAGCATCCCTGCGTGCTGTCCAGCGCCCTGAAGTGTCCGGTCATCTCGGTCGCCCCGCTGCGCCATGACGGGACACTGGACGGGATTCTGGCGTGGGGAAGCGATACGCCTGCGCCGCGCATGGATGCTCATCGCCTGACCCATCTACGCGCCATCGTGCATCAGGTGACGCTGGCGCTGGAGACGCATCGTCTTCAGCGGAATCTGCAGGCGGCTTACGATGAACTATGCTCCGCGCAGGAGAGCATGATGCAGACCGCCAAGCTGGGGGTGGCTGGCGCGCTTGCCGCCAGCATTGCCCACGACATTCGCAACATCCTGACGCCCCTTCAGCTTGAGATCGCCAGCGCGGGCAATTCGGAGGCGTTGACGGCGGCTCGCGCCCATGTGGATCGGCTGTTCGCTCTCACCTATCGCCTGCTGGCAGTCGCCCGTCCGACCGCGCTCCACCCGGGACCGTTGAATCTGGCGGAGGTGGTTCGCCATATCATGCCTCTGATTGAGCCGCAGGCGACAGTGGACGGAATCTCCCTCCGGGCGCGCTTTGAGCGTAAGCTTCCGGAGATATACGGCGACCGAGGGCGTCTGGAGCATCTGTTCGTCAATCTGTTTCTCAATGCGCTCAATGCGATGTCGGCGCGCGGAGGGACTCTCAGCGTCTCGGCGGCGCGTGACGGGGATCGGGTGCGGGTGGATGTGCGGGACACCGGGCCGGGCATTCAGCCGGAGTATCTGCCGCGCCTGTTCGATCCCTTCTTCACCACCCGCGCCAACGGCTCCGGGCTGGGGCTGTATAGCGTGAAGCGAATCGTGGAAGAGCATCACGGAGAGATCAAGATACAGAGCAAGCTCGGTCGGGGAACCTGCTTCTCCCTCTGGCTTCCGACGGCGGAGAGCGTTGCGGAGCGCGTAGACACGGACTAGTTCTCCTTCAAGGTAGAACGGCTGCATCGCCTGGCTGTCATGTTGAGCATAGTGTTACCCTGTCCTGTTGAGCGTAGCGAACGCTGTCCTGTCGAGCGTAGGGAAGTACTGTCATGTCGAGCGCAGCGAGACATCTTAAGATTCTTCGCTTCGCTCAGAATGACATTCATCCAAACTATCTTGACGATCTACTGGAAGAGCGATTCAGCCGTTAAGCATACGATCAACCCACATCCATCATCCACCGGTTAAAAAAGAGTCTGAATTCTGTTTTACCGCTAGTAACCCGTTTGTATCCAGGATGATTACAGAGAGAGAAACATGGCTGGTAAACTAATTCTTGTAGATGATGACCGTTTTATCCTCAATGCGCTGGCGCGTCTGCTGGGGACGCAGGGCTATCACTGCACGCTGGTGGTGACGGCGGAGGAGGCGTGGTGTTCGCTGGAAAAAGAGGAGTTTGACCTGATGATCCTCGATGTGGGGCTGCCGGATCTGGACGGGGTGTCGCTGTGTCGCCGGATTCGCGCCAGACATCGCCTGCCGATCATTATGCTGACCGCCCGCGACACCTCGGCGGATAAGGTGGTCGGGCTGGAAGTCGGAGCGGACGACTACATCATCAAGCCGTTCGACCCGCAGGAGGTACTGGCGCGGGTGCGCGCGCAGTTGCGCCGTCGCCGCGAATACAGTTCCGAGGTGCGGGAGGATAACCGCATTGTCATCGGCGGCTTAACGGTGGATATGGACGCGCACGACGCCTATGTGGGGGATCGCCCCGCCAGTCTGACGGCGAAAGAGTTTGAACTGCTGGAGGTTCTGGCGCGCAATCGGGGGCGCGCGCTGGAGCGCGACTGGCTGTTTGAACGGGTGTGGGGCTACGATGCGGAGATGGGCGTCAAGACGCTGGCGGTCTATATGCGCCGTCTGCGCTGCAAGATTGAGGCGGACCCGGACAATCCGCGTTACCTGCTTACGGTGCGCGGATATGGCTACAAGATGATTTCCAGCAGCGAACTGACGTAGAAAGGCGTATGAATGGCTCTGAGACGTAATCGGCTGATTTTTCTGTATGCTTCGATGCTCTGGCTGACAGCCGTCATCTCGGCGCAGGCGCAGACACGCGCCGTCGCGACCCGAATCGTATTCCCGAAAGATGCCTCCGTACTGGATGCAAAGCGTGACCTGGGGGCGAAGGGCGATGGCATGACGGACGATACCGACGCGTTGCAGAAGGGGATTGACGCAAGCTGCGGCGAAGGCGGCGCGACCCGCGTCCTCTATCTGCCGAACGGCATCTATCGGGTGACGCGCACGCTGGTGGTGAAGTCCGCTATCGGACCCTGGATCTATGGCGAGACGCGGGACGGCGTGATCATTCGTCTGGATAACGGCGTGAAAGATTGCACCGCCGTTATTCGCACGCATCCTCGCGAGACCGGTCCTACGTCTGCCGACTGGTTCATGCGTAACCTCTATAACTTCACGGTGGACGTGGGCAATAATCCCGAAACGGACGGCATCCGCTGGTGCGCCACTAACACCGGCATCATCAAACAGGTGCGGGTGATCGGCAGAGGCAAGATCGGCATCAACGCCGGGTTCATTGACCAGAGCAGTCCCAACCTGATCCAGGATGTGGTGATAGACGGCTTCGAGACCGGGATCCTCACACAGTGGAACTGGGGACAGACCCTCTCCCGGATCACCATTCGTAACTGCCGCAAGCAGGGCGTCTACGTCAACGCGACCGCTGTCGGGATCGAGGACCTGACGGTTGAGAATACGCCTCTGGCGCTCTTCGTAGATTACCCCAACGACTGGACCTGGTGGGGGGGCGTGGTCGCGCTGGTGAACGGCCGGTTCTCGACGCGCAGCGCAGAGGGTCCGGCGATCCACAACCGCAATGTGCTCTATGCGCGCAGTGTTCAGACTCGCGGCTATCAGATGGCGCTGAAGAGCGAGACTCCGGGCGGAAATGTGGACGGGGCGGCGATTGACGAGTATATATCGCACGACGTGAAAAAGCAGTTCGAATCTCCCTCCCGCGCCCTGCGCCTGCCGATCAAGCGGGAGCCTGTGGTTCCCTGGGAGACCGATACTTCTCGGTGGGTCTGCGCCAACGATTTCGGCGCGAAGGCAGGGGATAATCAGGACGATTCGGAGGCGATCCAGAAGGCGATAGACGCGGCGGCGGCGCAGCGCAGGACGACCGTCTATCTGCGCGGGGTGGGCGGTCCCGATCCCAACTGGTATAGTCTGGAGAGACCGGTGCGCGTGCATGGGAGCGTGCGCCATCTTCTCGGGCTGGGATTCGGGCGGATTCTGGGCGGGAAGGAGGGGCGTTTTGTGGTGGACGAGCGCTCCGCGCCGACAGTGAAGTTTCAGAATCTCGACTCGTTCGGCGGTCCGCCAATTACCCTGGAGAATCGCTCCGCCTCGCGCGCGCTGGTGATGGAGAGCGGGGGTGTCCTGCTGGTCGGCAACGGGAGAGGCGATATCTTCGCGACCAATGTGTCGGGCAATCTGGAACTTCGCAATCCGGGTCAGAAGGCGTGGGCGCGTCAACTGAACCCGGAGGGCAACAGCGACATCGGGCTGGTACAGAATACAGGGGGCGATCTGTGGATTCTGGGGAAGAAGAACGAGGGGCTGGGAGTGCGTGTCCGCACCAGCGCGAGAGGGCGCACCGAGATCCTCGGCATGTTCCTCTATGGCAACGGCATGGATGAGAAGGACCGGCGTCCCATCTTTGATGTGGAGGATGCGGCGTTCTGCGTGATGGGACTGCGCGAGATCGCCTTCGCCGGAAACTGTTATCCGGTGAAAGTCCGCGAAAAACGCGGAGGGGAGTCGCGCACGCTGGGCAGCGACCGGGAGCAGGGCTGGATCGGGTGGTCGCTCTACAGCGGCTGGCGCGCCCCTGCGCCGTGAAACGCGCCGACAGGATGCAAAGAACCCTGCAGAGAAAATATTGACAATTTCTGGCTGCGGGGTTATAATAGTTGCGCGTCGAGAGACCTCTCACGCAATGCGCGGGTGTAGCTCAGTACGGTTAGAGCGCCTGCCTGTCACGCAGGAGGCCGCGGGTTCAAGTCCCGTCATCCGCGCCATCTATATACAGGTGATGGTTTCATCTGGCGCTGTATTCTCTACCTTTCGGAAAGCAGGGGGTCTCTTCAGGAGACCCTGCTTTTTTTAAGCGGGTGTCGCTATCCTCCTTTTCTGGAGAAGGTGAAAACGCATACCGGCGCAAATCCGGAGAGTCTGTCTCTATCGAACGCGCAGAGTCTTTTGCAGGTAGGCGGTCAGTCGCGGAGGACCGTAGACAAAGTGTTCGGTGGTGCGTCGAGAATGCACCAGCGCGCCGATATCCACCTGGGGACCGCGCAGGTAGCGAAACTCGCAGCCCGCCTCAAAGCAGATGCAGAGCGCGGCGGCAATGTCCACAATCCCCTCATGCAGCCCGACGGTCGCGCACAGGTTGCCGCGCGCCGTATACGCCAGTTCCGCTGCAATGCTCCCCAGGCAGCGCAGCCGTCCGGGAATCGCCTCCGCCGTCAGCGTTTTGAGGCTATTGCTGGTCATGCAGAGGGTGTCTTCGATCTCCAGATAGTCGCGGTCTCTGGCTTGCAGACGCGTTCCGTTGCAGAAGGCGCCCTCGCCGCGCACCGCCCAGAAAAGCTCCTCCAGAACCGGCAGGTAGATCGCGCCCAGCATCGGGACGCCGTTGTCTACGAGACCGACCGAGACGCACCAGTGCGGCATGCCGACCACGAAATTGGTCGTGCCGTCAATCGGGTCGCACGCCCAGACCGGCGCATCCTCCGGCCCGCGCCAGCCGTACTCCTCCCCGACAAAGGCGTAGCCCGGATAACGGCGGTTTAGCTCCCCCTCGACGAACTGTTCCGTCTCGCGGTCTACCGCCGTAACCAGACTCATATCCGCCTTCTTCTCCGCCTCCACCGATCCCCAGCGCGTCAGGGCGCGCTTCCCGGCTTCCACGACAAGCGCCTTCACCACTTCGATGTCTGCCAGTGACTTGCTCATGCTCTCTGCTGCTGACCTCCCGGCGTGAATGGTTCCGACCGATTGGGATTGTACCCGACGCAGCCCCGCCCCGACCAGTTGTGCCCGGTAGGAAAGCGCCCTGTCGCCGTCGAATCGACTCTCATCATCCGCCATCCGAGACAGCAGCCATGCTCAAACGCTCCCGAACGCAACTCTATCTTCGCGCCGCGCTGACCTACGTCGCGCTTCTCTTCTTCACGGCGATCTTCGTTGGTCCGTTTCTCTGGATGCTCTCCACCTCCCTGAAGGCGGAATCGCAGGTCTTTACGGAACGAATGGTCTGGTTCCCTCGTCCGATTGTATGGAGCAACTACCCGGACGCGCTGGCTTCCTTTCCTTTTCTGCTCTATCTGCGCAATACGCTGCTGGTCTGCGTGCTGACAACGGTTGGAACGGTCTTCTCGGCGGCGTTCCCGGCATATGGGTTCTCGCGGCTTCAGTGGCGCGGGCGCGATACGCTGTTTATCGTTCTGCTGGCGACGATCATGCTGCCGGCGCAGGTGACGATGCTGCCGGTCTTCCTGATCTTTCGCTGGCTTGGCTGGACAGGAACGTTTCTGCCGCTGATCGCGCCTTCGTTTCTGGGGAACGCCTTTTCGATCTTTCTGCTGAGGCAGTTCTTCCTGACCATTCCGCAGGAGCTATCGGATGCGGCGCGGATAGACGGCTGTTCGGAGGCGGGAATACTGTGGCGGGTGGTGGTTCCCATCGCCAGACCAGCGATTGCGACCGTCGCGCTGTTTGCCTTCACCAGCGCCTGGATGGACTTTCTGAATCCGTTGATCTATCTGCACAGCGAGAAACACTACACGCTGGCGCTGGGACTACAGGCGTTTCTGGGACGGCACGGCGGCGAATGGAATCTGTTAATGGCGGCGGCGACCGTCATCACGCTGCCGATGCTGGTCCTCTTCTTTCTGGCGCAGCGCACCTTTATTCAGGGGATCGCGCTGACCGGACTCAAAGGCTGAAGAAGGAGTAAAGATGTCTCTTCTGCTGTTTGCCCTGCTGCTGCTATTTCCGCAGCCGCAGGCGGAACTGATTACCAATCGGGTAGGAAATGTCTATACAACCGATGAGGAGATTAAGTTTCGCACCGATGGACTCGATAACGGCGCAAAACTGCGCATCTCTCTGACCGACGCCGCCGGAAGACCCGCCGCCTTTCCCGATCAGAAGATGAGCCGGGAGGCGACGGTAGAGAACGAGGCGATTTCGGTGGGGAAACTGTCGCCGGGATGGTATCGCCTGAACGCCGATCCGCCGGATGGCAAGACCGTCCGCGTGGATATTGCGGTGGCGCGTCCCCGCGCCGTGTCCGACTTTCGCGATAACTCGCCCTTCGGAACCGCCCGCGCCCCGCTGGCAACCGGCGAGTGGGACCTCTTTCAGGATATGGGCGTCGCCTGGATTCAGTTTGCCATTCCCTGGGGATGGGCGGAGCGGCAGCCCGGAGCCTACTGGTTTACGCCGGGCGCGCCGGACTACGGGTACGATGTCACCGTCAAAGAGGCGACCAACCGCAAGATGCGCGTTATTATCCATCTGCGCAGCGTGCCGCGCTGGGCAAACCGGGGACAGATCGGAAGCTATGTCGGCGAGGAGACTCGCACCGAGATGTATCCGCCGGATGACGACCACTGGGACGACTTCGAGAAGTTTATCGGGGTGGTCGCGGAACGTTTCAAACCGATGGGCGTGCGTCACTACGAGCTATGGTCGGAGGCGGAAGGCAGCTTCTTCAAAGGATGGAATACGCCCCGTTTCCCGAAGATCGAGGCGTACCAGAAGATGATCACACGTACCCGTTCCGCGCTCAGAGCGCATCTGCCGGACGCCGTCTTGATCGCGCCGGGCGATATTCCGGTGAACTTCCTGACCGATGCGGAGGAGGGATACACCGAGCCGCAGAGCAGCAATCCCTACGCAGGGCGAAGCCTGCCGGGCATCGGCAAGAATAAGGTAGACATCGTCGCGGGACACTTCTACTGGACGGACTGGCAGTCCCGCCCGCGCCGCATCTGGTCCCCGGAGGAGAAGAATCCGGGACGGCGCAGCATGACGCTTCAGGAGACGCTGGCGGATGCCCGGCGGCAGGCAGGCTCGCGTCCGCTCTGGAACACCGAAGCGGGCTACGCCTCTGCCCGGTCTATCGAGACGCCGGATCAGATGTTTGCCACCGAAGATGAACAGGCGAACCTGCTGGTGCGCTACTATATGCTGAACCTGGCTTACGGCGTGGAGAAGATCTTCTGGTACACCTGGAAAGACACGGATCAGACCTCCTACGGACTGCTTCGCTCCGACGGCGTGGCAAAACCGGCGTACATCGCCTACCGAACGATGACGGAGCGGCTGGAGGGGCTGAAGTTTGATCGCCTGATGGAGTCGGGACCGGATCGCTGGATCGCCCGCTTCACCGGACCGAAAACTGCGCTGGTTGTCTGGAACACCGCTTCAGGCGGCGATTCTCCCGGGCAAGTTCGGGTCGCCGTTCCCTGGAATCGCGTGCGGATCACCTCCCGCGACGGCGTCGAGACTATCGAGGAGAGCGAGAACGGCAAGGTGGGTCTGCGCCTGCGTCGGGGCGAACCGGTCTATCTGGACGCCGCGCCCTGATCCGGTTCTTCTTCCGTACTACTCTTGCGGTCAGCAGTTTCATGCTGCTGACCGCAACGTTTTTCAGGGGCTATTTCATCTGCGCGTAAAGGAATCTCAGGATCGAGAGCCGTAGTATTACATTGATCCGTCCCCTGACAGTTCATTGCATCGAGAGCGCATGATATGACCTACTGTGATGTTGTCATCCTGGTTGAAAAGGCAAATGCGAAGCCGATTCCGTTGGAGAATGCCTGGGTCTACTGGCGAGAAGGCGGCAAACAGACCCTGCTGCGAACCGATTCCAAAGGCTACCCCTACTCCGCTCCCTCCGGCACATCGGACGATGACGCCGGGCTGCCCTGGAAATATACCGTCCCCTTCGGGTCGCAGGTTGGAGCGCAGGTGGAGGTCTACTACAGCCGGGGCGAGAAACCTCTGCTGGCGAAGGAGACGACCGACTACTCCGATGTCTTCTTTGCGCGCGAACTACAGGAACCGCCGCCGACCGTCTGCATTGATCCGCAAGTCGCCGCCATCTCCCCGGAGGACATCAATACGCTGACGTTGGTTCCGCTGGTGTCGGTGACGCTGCCGCTCTATCATCTGGAGTTGACCGCGCCCAAAGAGTTAACGCTCTGGCCCCTGCTCTGGGAGAATCCGACGGACGACTACTACACCAGCGGGCTGAATCAAGGCGCGGCGCTCTGGCAGGCGCAGGGCGCTTCTATGGTGTTGAATCTGACGGAGAACACCGCCGCGCAGGCGCTGGCAGCCAACTCTCAGGAGCGTCCAATCGAGCGGGCGCTGAAGCTGATCGCCAGCATTGACGCTCGTGTGAAGGAGGCGTTCGTCACGATTCTGGATCGCAGCGGCAAGGTCGTCAAACTGCGCAAGATTGAGAACGACCAGATCACCGCCAGCGCCGTCAGCGAGGTCAAGGCGACCCTCAAGCCGCCCGCCGGGGAGAAGCGTCCGCTGGAGGCGATCATCGCCTTCGACAAAGCGGTGGACGCCTTCGGGCCGGTGCAGATATTCATTCGCGGAGAAGGGATCAATCCGCCGCTGGAGTCGGGGAAAGACTTCATCATAGATGCCTTCTATGTCTACCTCTGCGGCTTTCAGACGGGGCTGGTGGACGACTACCTCGCCAATCAGAATGGACTTCAGCGCGGACCTTACCGAACGGAGAGCGATGAAGTCTATATTGTGGACTTCCATATTCCGAGCGGACAGGCGCAGCCGGCGGACGCCAACGGAATGCGCGCCCGAACCCGCGCCCGTCGTATGCTCTCCTACCAGTTCCAGAATCATCAACGGCCGCTTCATACCGACCTGCGCAACCCGCCTGCCAACAATCCGCAGGTGCTCAAGCCGCAGATGCCTATGTGGATGGCGGAGTTTCAGATGGTCGGGGTCACCCGCGATCTGCTGAAGGACATCATGAAGCGCCGATTTCGCAAGGCGTATGAGAAAAATCCGCCTCCGCCGCCGGAAAACCGCAACCAGAGCTATCCGGGCGACACCGATCCCTGCGTGGCGCTCTGGTTTGAGCTTTCGTGGCGGTTTATGCTGAAGTGGGATGCGCCGGATGCGCGTCTGAACCAGCGCAACGGGCAGACGACAACCTATGAACGACAGTACGAATTCTCGCACACCGCCAGCCTCTACTTCCGGGAGGACGGCACGCTGCGCGACCCGGTGACGGCGGAGGCGGGGGCGCAGGTGGTGCTCTGCGCTTTTGACCGCGAGCCAGGCATGGCGGTAAACTACTTCCCGGATCTGCCGACCGACAGCCTGATGAACTATCCCGGGGGACGCACAAACTATGATCCCAATGTTCGCCGCCGGATTCGCTTTCCGGTGGCGAACCGCAGGCGGGCGCAGGTGGTTGTGCAGGGGCTCTCGCGTCCCTGGGGGCGGCAGGCAGGAGCGGCGCAGAAAGAGAGCTTCGTGATCGAGTTTCAGCCCTATATCGCCGAGCCGGTTCCCAACGACAACGACCGTGAGGTGATTCGCGGGGGCGACGGTATTCTGAAACTGGTCTCGGTCAAGATCAACAATCAGGCGGTCGAAACCGGCCATATCCGCACCAACCCCGGAACCAATAACGCGCTGACGGCGGCTCCCGCGACTTCGGCAGATAAGCCGCTGATTCTGCTGCCTCATTTCCGGGTACGCGGCATGAATCCGCCCAACGCGCAGGCGGTGCTGGACCTGCTGCGGGCGCTGGTCAACGACTACTACGACCGCAATGTTCAGCAGGCGCGGGTGCATGTTCTGAGCCGTGACTGCTGGTATGATACGATGCGCCTGATTATGGAGCATGAGAGCGGCGTCCACGGTAATAACCAGATGACTCAGTTCGAGGACCGCGCCTCCAACCGGCGAATCGTTCGCTGGGGCGGCAACGCCTACGGTCTTCCGCTCGATATGCCGCTCTTCGGTCCACCGCACGGCTTCGGAATCGGGCAGTTAGACCTGATCTTCAATCGCGGCTGTATTACGGACGAAGCCTTCAGTTTCGTGGAGAATGTGAGGTCGGCGGTTCGACTTCTCATGGAGGAGAAGGCAAACATCGCCTACAACCAGTTGAGCGGTCAGCTTCCGGCGCTGGCAAATCCCGCCACGCCGCAGAATCTGGATGAGCGGTGGCGCTGGCGCTCCGCCTATCAGCGGCAGATGGTGCGCCTCTACAACGGCGGCTCCGAGATTCAGATCGTCGCCAATCAACTGCGGGTGCATCCGACCCTGATGCAGGGAGGCGTCAACCAGTTCGCCCAGTTTACGCAGAACCCCAACGGCTCCTTCAGCCCGCACCCTAATCTCACCTATCCCAATCACGTGCTCGGTCCCAACATCGCCTACTATAATCAGCCGAACCCGGCTAATCCGCCGGTGCTTCTCTCGCAGGCGTTTGCCGATAACTGGCGGACAGCAGAGACTCAGAATGAGCCGCCGCCTCCGCCCGCGCCGAATCCGTAGAGGATGCGCGCCACAGGTACCCGTAGAGAACAAAGGAGCAGATGAGGCATGGCAAGCTATCATAAGGTGGCGCAGGGGGAGTATCTGTCGTTGATCGCCCTCAACTACGGCTTCACCGACTATATGACCGTCTATAATCATCCCAAAAACGCGCAGTTCCGTCAGAAGCGCCCCAACCCGAATATCATCTATCCAGGCGATATCATCTATATCCCGGACAAGCAGGAGAAGCAGGAGAATCGGGGAACCGCGCAGCGTCACCAGTTCAGCAAAAACGGGGCGACCGTCCGCATTCGCATCCAACTGAAGGATAAGCAGCGTAAGATCATGCCGAATGTGAACTACACGCTGAAGGTGGGCAGCGAGGTGAAGACCGGCAAGACCAACGGGCAGGGTATACTGGAGCAGGATGTGCCTGTCGGCGTCCCGAAGGGGACGCTGACTGTGCCGGACTATGGCTGCGCCTGGGAACTGCAGATCGGCTACCTCGACCCGATTGACACCGTGACCGGCTATCAGGCGCGTCTGAAGAATCTGGGCTATCCCGTCGGTCCGGTGGATGGGATCGTGGGACCGCTGACCACCAATGCCGTGAAGATGTTCCAGGCGGATCATCCGCCGCTGGCGGTAGACGGCATCTGCGGTCCCAAATCGCAGGCGAAGCTCAAGGAGGTCTACGGGTATTGAGGCGCGCTGCCTGTCAGAACGCCGTTCTACGGCAGTTGTACCTTCACCACCTGTTCCGTCTGTATGGAGCGATAGGCAGCCTCCGCGATGGCGATCTGCGGAACCAACTGCTCCGGCTTCACGGTCAGTTCCGCCCTGCCCGCCAGCGTATCGGCGATGTTCTGATAGTAGCTTTTCCAGTCGCCTTTGAGGAGCGGGACGCTTAACTCGCCCTCCACTCCGCCGATGTTTCCCCGGACACGTATCGGCTTCTCGAAGTTATCCGCCTGAAGCGTGCCATGCTCTCCGAGGATATACCAGCGCGGCATCTCAATCCGGTTGAGATAGCCGATTACGGTGACGGCAGTTACGCCGTTTTCGAAGGTGATGGCGCAGTGGATATAGTCCTCCACGGTCGAGGGGTTCTCGTAGCGATGATGGATAAAGGCGTAGACGTGTCTGGGACGGGCGTTCGCCAGCAGCAGGATCTGATCGAGGGTGTGCGCTCCCCAGTCGTAGAGCCAGCCGCCCATCGCCTTACGGTCGGCGCGCCATCCGCCGGGCTGTCCGTAACTGGTGACGCACGACTCGATATGATACAATCGTCCGAGAGTCCCCTGCTCCGCCAGTTTTCGCACCGTCAGGAACTCGCTGTCCCAGCGGCGGTTATGGAAGGTAGAGAGCAGCTTCCCGCTATGGTCGCGCGCGGCGATCATCGCCTGCGCCTCCGCCACCGTAAGGCACATCGCCTTGTCGGTGATGGCGTGTTTGCCGGCCTTCAATGCCGCAATCGCCATCTCGGCGTGGACATTGTGCGGCGTCACGATCACCACGCCGTCCACCGCCTCATCCGCCAGGACTTTCTCGTATTCGCTGTAGGTTTTGGTCTCCGGGTAGTCGCGCGCGGCGCGCTCGCGCTTACCCGCCTCGATATCGCAGACGCCGTACAGCGTCAGTCCTTCCACTTCCTGGATCAGCCGCGCATGATACGCCCCCATGCCGTATCCGACGATCACCCAGCGAGTCTCACCGGTCACGTTATTCGCTCCTCTATTAAAACGTCCCCTGTTCGCCCTTCGGCGGTTGGTTAACCATATGCGCGAAGTAGCCCGCGCCGAACCCATTGTCAATATTCATCACGGAGACGCCGGAGGCGCAGGAGTTAAGCATCGTCAGCAGCGCCGCCAGCCCCTGAAAACTGGCTCCATAGCCGACACTGGTCGGGACGGCGATCACCGGACGGCTGACCAGCCCGCCAACTACCGACGGCAGCGCGCCCTCCATGCCCGCCACGACGATCAACACGTTGGCATGGAACAGCTTCTCCCGTTGATCCAGCAGCCGGTGCAGTCCGGCAACGCCCACATCATAGAGCCGCTCCACCGGCGAACCCATCTCGGAAGCCGTAACCGCCGCCTCTTCCGCCACCGGCACATCCGCCGTTCCCGCCGCCAGCACCAGCACCGTTCCGAGACGCGCCCGATCCTTCTCCCCATCCGATACAGCGACCTCATGCGCGGAAGTCGCGCTTTCAACGCCGGGAATGGAGAGGATTCGCGCCGGGGTGTGGTAGACGGCGTCTGGAAAACGTTGTATCACGCTCTCCGCTACCTCCGGCGTGGCGCGGGTGGCAAGCACGCGGGAGGCGCGCAGGCGCAGCCGCTCTGCAATCGCCAGAATATGTTCCGTCGCCTTGCCGGGGCAATAGATCACCTCCGGGAAGCCGTTGCGCAGAGCGCGATGGTGATCCACCTTCGCAAAACCCAGGTCTTCGTAGGGCAGGTCGCGCAGGCGCAGCATCGCCTCCTCGACGGGCAGCGCGCCCCCGCGCACCTCCTCCAGCAGCGTTCTCAGTCTTTCAGCATCCACCGGTTTACTTCCGAATCGCTTCAATCTGGATCAGGTTCCCGGCGCGCGACTTCAGCGCATCGTTCATCTTGCCGGAACGAAAACCTTCCAGATCGAGCGTCACATAGAGATAGCCCAGTTCCCGGAACCGCGCCGTGATACGCTCCCGCAATTCGATAACGCGCTGTATATCTTGCGGTTCGACCTCCAGGCGGCAGACCGTATCATGATGGCGCACGCGAAACTGGCGGAACCCCAGTTCGCGCAGATACTTCTCGCACCCGTCCACCTGCGACAGCAGGGCGGGGGTAATGGTGGTTCCATAGGGGAATCGCGAGGAGAGACAGGCAAAGGAGGGCTTATCCCAGTTGGAAAGGTTGAGATGCTGCGCCAGAAGGCGAATCTCTTCCTTGCCGATCCCGGCTTCCCGCAGCGGGCTGCGAACGCCCTGCTCCTCTCCGGCTTTCATGCCGGGACGGTAGTCGTCCGTATCGCCGGCGTGAGAGCCGTCCGCAATCCAGCGAATCCCGCGCTCCTGCGCCACCTCCGCCAGCACCGAAAAAAGCTCCGTCTTACAGTGGTAGCAGCGATCCGGGTTGTTGATGCGGAAACGCTCATTTTTCAGTTCGTGGGTGGCGCGGAGAACCACCTCCACCCCCATCTCTTCCGCCACCTTCAGCGCGGCGTCCACCTCGCCCTGCGGAAACGCCTCCGAGTCGCCGATCACCGCCAGCGTCTTTGCGCCCAGGGTGTCGTGCGCGACCTTCAGCACCAGAGTGCTGTCCACACCGCCGGAGTATCCGACCACGACCTCGCCCATCTCCGACAGAATCTCGCGCAGTCGCAGATATTTCGCCTGCAGTTCCGACGACAGCCCTCCGGCGGGAGTGATAGAGATATGATGCATAACGGCTCTCTCCTTCCAGGTCTTCTAGTACGTCGTCAAGATAGTATGGGTGGATGTCGTTCTGAGCGAAGCGAGACATGTCAGTACTTCGCTGCGCTCAACAGGACAGCCAGGCTATGCAACCCTTCTACCTTGAAGGAGAACTAGCCCGACGCGACCGACGAAAAACTGGGGATCAACCGGTTCTCTGAACCTGCCTGAGAGGTGCTCTCTTTCCCCAGAACCTCGCGCACGAAGTCGGGCCACCAGTCGGTCTGCGGGGTGGTCCGGGCGCGGGCGTCCAGCGTGGGGCGCGGCAGCGCGGCGATCTCTTTGCCCCGCTCCAGAATACTCTTCACGTCGCCGACATCCGGCTTGAGCCACCGCCGCCCGATCTGCGCGTGCAGCACCTCGTCCGCCCAGTCGTAGTCCTGAAAATAGGTCGCCAGCGGATCGTTCGCCTTCTGCGCGATCAGCCACTCCAGACGCTTCCCGCGCTCGCGGTTCATCAGGCTCTGCTCGATATAGTAGAGAATGATATGCCGCTCCAGCGGAGTCCGGTCATGGTTCAGATGCAGACACCACCCGACGTGATTGGGGTAGCGGCTCCAGTCCACGCCATGTTTCGCGAACCAGACCTCGCCCATCATCGCATGACGCGCCTCATCCCACAACTGCCGCGCCATATCCCGGTAGTACTCCCAGGGTTTTCCGTGGGTCTGCAGGATGATGCTGGACATCATCTCCGGCACATCCATCTCATGAAACCGTTTGAACATCAGCGCAAGGGTGCGCTCGTCCCAGTCCGCCTCTTCGTCCAGATAGACATCGTTGGCGCGATAGTGGAAGTTATAGATTTCGCGGGAACGCCAGTCGCGTTTCGGGTCCACATCCGGCACAAACGGCCCGACAGCGCGAGATTCGGGAAGCGCAAGGTCTGCCGGTACTTCGGCGTCTCCCGCAATGCCTCCCGCCGCCTGAAGATAGGCGCGCAGATGCTGCATCCACGCCTCCGCTTCGGCGCGGCTCTCCGCCTTCTGCGTCAGCGCCGAAAGCGCCTCTGCGCCCCATGCGATCATCTGCTCCTCTTCCTGAACGGCGATTCGCAGAAGGCGGCAGGTCGGATGGTCAAAAATCGGGTTGGACTCCGCCAGATGCGCGCGGTAGGCTTCGAGCAGCGCCGGGCGAATCACGCCGTAGACTCCCGCCAGCAGTTCGATGGTGTTTCTGGCGCGAATCGCCTCCTCCATCAACGCCTCCAGTTTTAGATCGGGGGATTGATCGAGGTAGAGCGGCGGACGGCGAAGCTCTCCGACGCGTTGCCGAAAAGCCTGCGCGTGTTCGCCATCCAGATAGATATGCAGACTCAGCGCGCACTTCACCTCCCACTCAGGGGTCGGGTTGATAAAAGCCGCGCTGATCTCATAGAGCCGCTTCTCCACATAGTTATAGCGGCGCATCAACGCCACATTATCGTCCACGCTGTAGCCGGGACGAGCCGCCTCTTCATAGGTTGCCAGTCCCGCCAGCGGCGGAATACCCAGACTCGGTGTGGCTGACATAATCGGTTCTCCTGTGAGTGAGACACGAAGCGCCACCTCCCGGCGCGCTGAAGCGGAGCCGTTGCGATGGCGCAGGCGATCTACAGGAAAGAGTATAGCAGGAAGACGGAGGAACGGCAAGCGTCATCCCGAATCTATAGTGACCGATGAGCAGACAATGGACGGACAATCAGATACGGGCGATTACCACGCTGGAGCGCGATGTCTGCGTGTCAGCGGGCGCGGGATCGGGGAAAACCGGCGTTCTCGTGGAGCGGTTCGTGCGGATTGTGCGCGAGAGTCTGGCGGGAACGCTTCCGCCGGAGCGGCGCGCCGGGGTAGGCGAGATTCTGGTTATCACCTTTACCGAGAAAGCCACCCGCGAGATGAAGGAGCGGATCGTCCGCGCGCTGGAGGCGGCCGGCCTGCGCGAGGAGCGGCGCGCCCTGGAGACCGCCTACATCAGCACCATACACGGCTTCTGCTCCCGTCTGCTGAAGGAGAACCCCTTTGAGGCGGGAGTAGACCCCGATTTTCGGGTGCTGGACGAGACGGAGGCGCGTTATATGCTGCGCGGAGCGTTCGAGCGCGTTATCGAGACCGCCTATCTGGAATCGGAGACGGACATTATGGAACTGGTCTCCGCCGTGCAGGATGAGCGCGTCTTTGGCGGCGAGATCGGCGATCCGCTCAATGCGCTCTACCAGTCCGTGAATACCGCATTGGGACGCCTGCGAGGCGCGGGACTGCGCCGGGAGGAGATCGAATCCTTCTGGCGATCCGGGCAGGATGTAACCGCCGCCTGCTCCCTGAACGCCGTGCGGACGCTCCTCGATCCTGTTCTTGCCGAAGTGAACGCCTGTCTGGAGTCGCTTCAGTCTCTGCGCGCCGGGATCGTGGGGGCGCTGGAGATTGCGCGGGCGAACCTGCTTCAACGCGCCGAAGAGCTTGCGCCCCTGCCCGAATCGGCGGGGATCGAGCGCGTCCAGGCGACACTGAGGGCGCTGGAAGAGACGGTGAAGGCTGCGGCGCGCGCCGCGCGCGGGCGTTCCGTCTCTTCGCAGACAGAGATCGAGATCGTGGCGGTTTTCGAGCGTCTGAAGATGTGCGGAGAACGCGCCAAAGTGCTGTTTGAACTGCAGACAGAGCGCGAGGAGCAGGCGGCGCTTCTTTCGCATCGCTTCTGGCGGCTTCTGGCGATGACCTGGTCTGCTTACATACAGGCGAAGCGTTCGCAGGGCGTTCTCGACAGCGACGACCTGCAGAGCGAGGCGGTCTATCTGCTGGAGACGGAGCCGGGCGTCCTGCGCCGTTGTCAGAGGCGGTTCCGCTTCCTGATGGTGGATGAGTTTCAGGACACCAGCCCGCTTCAGATGCGGCTGATCCGGCTGCTGCATGAGGGCGTTTCGGAGGGCGCGGACATCTGCACCAATCGGGACGCGCAGACCGATCTCCCTTCCCTGCCTGCTCCCCGCAATCACCTCTTCATTGTCGGCGATGTGCAGCAGTCTATCTACGCCTTTCGCAACGCCGATGCGACCATCTTTCAGGAGATCGAACGAGATTTTCGGATGAACGGCGCGGGCGAATACATTTCGCTGGCGGACAATTTCCGCTCGCGTTCGGAGATATTGCAGTTCGTCAATCGAATCTTCGATCAGATATGGCGCGACTCGCCAACGCCCTTTACGCGCCTGCAGACAGGAGCCAGTCATATGGAAAAGGCTCTCCCGTCGGTGGAGTTTCTGCTGACGCGCGATCCGGGACGCGAATCCTATACCCCGCTGGAGGCGGATGCCATCGCGGGACGGATACTGCAGATCGTGGAGGGGCGCGCACTGACGATCACCGACCGGGGCAGTTCGGAGTGCGGGCGTCCGATCCGGTTCGGCGACATCGCGGTTCTGCTGCGCGGGCTGACGGAGATTGAAAAGTATGAGAACGCTTTTGTGCGTCGAGGCGTGCCCTACTTTGTGGTGGGCGGCGGTCGCGGCTACTATGCGCGGCATGAGGTTCGCGACGTGATGAATGTGCTGACCTCGCTGGATACGCCTCTGGACGATCTGGCGCTGGCGGCGACGCTGCGTTCCCCGATGTTCGGCATCAATATGGAGACTCTCTACGCGCTCTCATGTTTTGCGCGTACAGGCGAGAAACGCGCCCCGCTCTATCCTGCCATTCCCGCGTTTCTGGAGTCCGAGCCGCCGCCGGAGGAGGAGGCGCGCCTTCTGCGCCGTTTCTACGAGACGATGGAGACGCTGCGGGCGCAGGAGGATCGGCTGCCGGTCGGGCATCTGCTGGAGCGCATCCTTGCCGCAACTCAGTACGATGTGCGGCTGCTGGCGCGTCCCAACGGTCGGCGCAGGCTGGCAAACGTTCGCAAGCTGCTGCAGATGGCGAATGCGGTCTCGGTGCATGGGGTCGCCGACTTTATCCGGCGTCTGCGAGAGATCGAGAAGCTGTCGGAGCGGGAAGGAGACGCCCCGACCGAAGAGGAGGCGGCGGACGTGGTGCGGGTGATGTCCATCCACAAAGCGAAGGGACTGGAGTTTCCGGTCGTCTGTCTGGGGGATATGGCGCGGTCTCTGCTGATGCCGGAGCGCGGGCTGTTTCTGTGCGATCCGAAACGCAGGGCGGTCGGGTGCAGGCTGGGCGACTATCAGACAGCGGCATACCGTGCGATCTCCGAAGAGCGCAAACAGGGGGACATAGAGGAGTCGGCGCGGCTGCTCTATGTGGCATTGACCCGCGCGCGGGAGCATCTGATTCTCTGCGGCTCCATCTCGCACCGCAGGCGAAATCTCAACTGGGCGGACGCCATCTTTCCGCTGGCGGGCGTCTCGATGGTGGAGGAGCCGGAGACCCGCACCGTCACGGGCGGGACGCCGATACGCCTGATACCGATGAACGCCCTGCGAGCCGCTGACCGCGAACCGCCTGCCGACGGCAGCGATCTCTGAACATCAGGAGGAGAGGGATGGATATTCACGAAGCGACCACTGCGTATGAGAACTGGCTGGAGAAGCAGACGGAGGATCATGGCGGGCTGTTTCATGATGATCTGGGCGTCAAACGCAAGGAGATGGCGAATCCCGACACGCCGTTTCCATATCTGCGCGCCACCTTCTATCGCTGGGCGCAGATATTCCCGCATATCTGCCCGGAACTGGCGGACGCGCCGGAGACGCTGTGCGTCGGCGATCTGCACGTGGAGAATTTCGGGACGTGGCGCAATGCCGAGGGGCGTCTGATATGGGGGATAAACGACTTTGACGAAGCCTGTCCCATGCCCTATGCCACCGACCTTGTCCGCCTGACCGTCAGCGCCGCGCTTTCGGAGGGGCTGCAGATCGGGGCGGAGGCAGCCTGCGCCGACATTCTGAGCGGCTATTCCGAAGGGCTGAAAGTGGGAGGCAATCCGTTCAATCTGGCGGAATATCATAACGAGATGCGGCAGATGGCGCTGAGCGCGCTGGGAGACCCGGACAGTTTCTGGAAGAAGCTGGTGAAGGATCTGGAGACTGAACAGAGCGATGCCGCGACGAAAGCGGCGGGCGTGCTGGAACGCGCTTTTCCGAGCGAGGCGCGGCTGGAGCGGGTAGATCGCCGGCGAAAAGCCGGTCTGGGCAGTCTCGGAAGGCAGCGTTTCGTGGCGCAGGGCGAATGGCGCGGCAGACTGGCGATGGAGGCGAAGGCGGTCAC
The DNA here is from genome assembly GCA_964429855.1 of uncultured Chthonomonadaceae bacterium. GTDB lineage: Bacteria > Armatimonadota > Chthonomonadetes > Chthonomonadales > CAJBBX01 > CALLMM01. Next base: position 35,406 of record CAYSDM010000023.1, on the reverse strand, counting down.
AGCGTCCGCCTGGAGATGGGCGCGCGGCGAACTCAATACTCGTAAAATCTACTATGAGGAGGCGGTGCAGCGATCTGTGCGAAGCCCCGACCCGTATCTGAAGGTGATGGATATCTGGGTGGTGCGCCGTCTCGCTCCCTACTACCGCAAGATCAAGCTGGAAGACCTTCAGCCGGATAATGTTCATCGTCTGCTGCACGCAATGGGCTGGGAGACTGCAAACATTCATCTGGGAACTCCCGAAGCGGTAGAGGGGATACTCAAAGACATCAGCAAACGACCTGAAAACTGGCTCTGTACCGCCACCTCCCGGATGGAGCAGGCGGTTCGGAACGACTGGGAGGACTGGAAACGGATATGAATCTCTGGACGATGCTGGCGGCTTGCGTCTCGCTGACGGGCATGACCCCGACTCAGCAGCCGCCTTCGATAGTGGACTCGAAAGACTATCTGGTCTTCGCGCAACGCACAGGCAGCAGTTTCGAGGCGATGATTGCGGCGGCGGGCGAGGCGGATGTGATCGTCATTGGCGAGCAGCACGACCATAAGCTCGGTCATGCGCTCAAGCTCGATATTCTGCGCGCGCTTTATGCGCGCAACCCGAACCTGGCTCTGTCGCTGGAGATGTTCGAGCGGGATGTGCAGTTAATCCTCAATGAGTATCTGGCCGGATATATCTCCGAGCAGCACTTCCTGCAGTCTTCGCGTCCCTGGCCTAACTATCGTACTGACTACCGTCCTCTGGTGGAGTTCTGCCGGGAGAACAGGCTGCCGGTGGTTGCCGCCAACACGCCGCGCCGATACGTCAATATCGTCAGCCGGAAGGGGCAGGAGGCGTTGAAGGAACTCCCGAAAGAGTCGAAAGCCTTCCTGCCGCGCCTGCCCTTTTCGATGGAGATTCCGGCAGGCTATGCCAGGCAGCTGGACGAGATTTTCCATGCCACGCATGACCAGCCTTCCGGCGGACAGACAGGCGCAGCTTCCGGCGGACAGGCAAGACCCGCGAATATGCCCTCGCCAGAGAACATGAAGCAGGCGCAGGGGCTGTGGGATGAGACGATGGCGGACGCGATCCTGAAGTTTCGCAGAGCCAACCGGGGACGCAAGGTGATTCAGGTCAACGGTTCGATGCACAGCGATTCGTGGTACGGGCTGGTAGACCGCCTGCGAAAGGCTTCTCCGCGCCTGAAAATCGCGCTGATCACCATTAAGCCCGACTCCGCGTTTCCCAACGTCTCCATTGAGGAGTATGCGCAGACCGCCGACTTTATTCTGCTGACCCGCCCGGAGCCGAAAACAGGCGAATCCGGCAAATCCGCGCCGTAGACCGCACAGAACGCCGACAACAGAGAGGGACGCCATGCGTGAAGTACGCTGGGAACGGATGTTTCCCGATGAGTTGGAGCGGGCTTTCGCCGAATGTCCGCTGGTCTATTTTCCCTACGGGCTGTGCGAGCCGCACGGACCGCAGTGCGCCGTCGGACTGGACGCGCTCAAGGCGCACGCCATCGCCTGCCGCGCCGCCCAGACGCATGGCGGCATTGTCGCGCCGCCGGACTACTGGCATATCCATGAACTGAGCGGGTATGCCGTCTGGGCACAGCAGAACATCGGAGAAGTGGCGCGTACCTGGCTGACCAGTATGCCGCCCTGGCAGCACTTTAAAAACGTCTTATATCACGTCCGCATGGCGGACACGCTCGGATTTCACGCCGCCATCTTCTTCACCGGACACTACGGACCCAACTGGCAGGATCTCAAGACGCTGCTGGCGCTGGTTCAGCCCCATGTCGGCACGCGACTCTACGGTCTGCCCGACTTCGAAGCCAACCAGCCAGGTTTTGCTAAAGACGGACGGAGCGGGGGGGATCATGCGGGGCGCGTGGAGACCTCGCTGCTGTGGGCGGTGGAGCCGGAGTGCGTGGACATATCGCGGATTCCGCCGCCGGACGCGCCCGGTCCCCATTTCGCGATGGGCGGCAATGCGCGCGAGTCGGATCGGCGCATCGGAGAGCGGATGGTCGCCGACGAGGTACGCTGGCTTGGCGAGAAGGGGCGCGAACTGCTGGACGCCTATGTCCGCGAAAAACCGACGCACGCCCTGCGCACCTTTGAACAGGTGGAGCGTCTGTGGGACGAGATCGTTCGCCCGGTCTTCCCGCAGTTTCAGACCATGCAGTCCTCCTGGGGAGATCAGCCCTCGATCCCGGAGACCTCCGTCTGGTTCGCCAATGCGCGCGTTCCGGATCGCCGTTAGCGGGGCGAAGGCATGTATCTTTCTCTCTTCGCGCTGCTGCTGACGCTGGGAGTCGCGCTGCCCGCCTTCCGCACAAGCTGTATCCTGATGATTCACAGCAGATAGCAGGCTTCTGTTAAGCCGCCTTCGGAATCAGAAACGGCTCCAGGGCGGCTTTCAGACGTGTATATTCCGATTGAAGGCGCGGGAACAGCGTTCGCGCCTCCTCCGTCCGCCCGCACTTCCCCTGCGCTTCGATCTCCGTGCAGACCTGGCTGAATGCCGCTCCCCCGATCATGCCGGAACTGCCCGCAAGCTGATGCGCCGCGCGCTCGATCGCCGCCGCGTCTCCCGTCTCCAGCGCCTGAACCAGCGCTGCAAGCAGTCCGTCCGTCGCGGAGAGAAACTCCGACAGCACCTCGTGTGCCGTCTTCGGATCGCTGCCGATACTCTCCCGCAGCCGCTCCCTGTCCAGCGCTGGAGGCTCCTCACTAACCGGCAAATCGGGAGTTCTCTGAGCCGCCGAATCTCGCCAGCGCAGCAGCGCCTGCCGCAGGTCTTCCGGCTTGACCGGCTTGCTGATATAGTCGTCCATTCCCGCATCCAGACACTTCTCGCGGTCGCCTTCCATCGCGTTTGCGGTCATGGCGATAATCGGGAGATGTCCGCCCCGAATCTGTTCTTGTTTGCGAACCTCCTTCGTCGCCTCATATCCGTCCATCACCGGCATCTGAATATCCATCAGAACCACATCGAACGTCCCGCTTTCGAGGGCGTTCAGCGCCTCCCTGCCGTTGTTGACCGCGTGAGTGACGCAGCTCCATTTCTCCAGCAGGCGCAGCGCGACTTTCTGGTTAACGGGGTTGTCTTCCGCCAGCAGCACCCGGACTCCGGCGAGGGGAGTTTCACTCGTCTCCAGCGGCGCCGTCTGAACCGGGGCGCGCTCAATCGTCTCTCCCATAGCCGACAATATCGCCTGTTTCAGTACCGAGAGGCGCACCGGTTTGGTCAGTCGGGCATGAAAAAGACCGTCCGCTTCCGCCGCCACGCCGTGATTGCCAATGGAAGAGAGCAAAATAATCGGAATTGCGGCTCCGCGCCTATCTTTGCGAATCTCGCTGGCGGTCTGCAAGCCGTCCATGTCCGGCATCTGCATATCCATCAGAATCAACTGATAGGGAGCGTCCGCCTGCATCGCAGCGACGGCGCGCACCGCCTCCAGACCATTATCAACCGCCTCTGCCTGACATCCCAGCGACTTGAGCTGCTCTTGCAGCACGCGCCGGTTGGTGGGATGATCGTCTACGACCAGGATGCGCGCTCCCTGCAGTCCCTTCTCCGACTTAAGACCTCTCTGCGCGGTGGAGCACTGCCGGGGCAGCGTCAACTCGATCCAGAAGAGGCTGCCTTTTCCCTCCTCGCTCTTCAAACCGATCTTCCCGCCCATCAGTTCCGCCAACTGACGACAGATGGTCAGTCCCAGTCCGGTGCCGCCATATCTGCGCGTGGTGCTGCCATCTACCTGCGTAAAACTCTCGAAGACCGCGCTCTGACGCGCTACCGGAATGCCTATTCCCGTATCTCGGACGCGCATCTGGAAATGCACCGACTGATCGTTCTCCGCCAGCAGCGAGACACTCAACTCCACCTCCCCTCGCTCCGTGAACTTCAGCGCATTGCTCAACAGGTTCATCGCGATCTGCCGGAGTCTGGTCGGGTCTCCGGTCAGGGTCTCCGGGAAGCTCGCGGGAATCATGCAGCCGAACTCCAGCCCCTTTTCATGAGCGCGCGGCGCCAGAAGCTCCGACACCTCTTCCAGCAGCGTTCGAAGGTTGAAGGGAACCGCTTCGATATGCAGTTTTCCCGCCTCGATTTTCGAGAAGTCGAGGATGTCGTTGATAATGGTCAGCAGGGCTTCCGCCGAGTGCTGGATGGTGACGGCAAAGTCGCGCTGTTCGGCGGTGAGCGGGGTATCGAGCAGTAGATTCGTCATGCCGACAATGCCGTTCATCGGCGTGCGAATCTCATGGCTCATGTTCGCCAGAAATTCGGACTTGGCGCGCGTGGAGGCAAGCGCCTGATCGCGCGCCTGCGCCAGTTCTACCGCCTGTTCCTGAAGCTGAAGCGTCTGATGCTCAGCCCGCGCGCGCGCAAACTCCAGTTGCTCGTTATAGACCAGAAGCTCTTCTTCGGTGCGCTTGCGCATCAGGGTGTTGACGAAGATATCGCCGATCATGCGCAGCAGGGTTGTATTTTCCGGCGTCCAGTGTCTCTCCTCGCGAACCAGATCAAGACCGATGAACCCGATCAGGGAGTATCCGTAGACCATCGGCACGCAGATGAGCGACTGGATGGATTGACGCTGCAGCATCTCCCGCTCAAATCGCGCCTCCTCCGGCATATCCGCCACGCGATCTACCTCCAGGCACTGAAAGCGTAGAAGCGGCTCCATGATCCAGGGATAGCTGTCCAGAGGTATCTGCTGGAGGTTCTCTTTTTCCGCCGAGATGCCCTCTGCGCACCACTCATGAGTATTGTCGATCGTCTTGCCATCGGCGGATATCTGAAAGATATAACTGCGGTCAACCCCGGCAAACTCGGCGATCGCCTGCAGAGCGCGATGAATGCCGTCGTCCACCTGCTCCAACGGCAGGTTTATAAACTGCGTGGAGATGGCGGTGATTAACTGCTCGAACTGGGCGCGATGCGCCAGAGTCGCCTCGGCGCGCCGCTGCTCGGTGACATCGGTCATCACCGCCAGCGAGCGAAACACCTCGCCGTTTTCACCCCGCTCGCCCACCGCGGAGAGATGCACATCAATGATCTCTCCGTTCTTTTTTATCATCTGGTAGGGAACATCCCAGCAGAAGCCGGTCTCCATAAAGACCGGGAGGACATACTCTTCCGCATAGTGGCGTGAAGATTCCGTCATGAAATCGGTGATCTTACGTCCGATGACATCATCGAACGCATAGCCCAGCGTCGCCAGCCAGTAGTTACTGACATGGATGATGCGGCCCTTGCGATCCACGGAGTGGAGCATGACCGGCGTCTTCTGGTAGAGCGAACGGAATCGCTCTTCGCTGTCGCGCAATGCTTTATCTATCTGCTTCTGTTCGGTCACATCAAAGATCACGCCATCCAGGTAGCAGCAGTCTCCATCCGGCGTATAGACACCCTGCCCCTGCTCGCTCACCCAGCGAATCGAGCCGTCCGCATGGAGAACCCGGTATTCGATCTGATAGGAGTTCCTTCGCGCTACCGCCAGCGCAATCTCGTAGTGGATTACCTCTCTGTCTTCCGGATGGATGATTTCCTGAAAGGTTCGCCGGTAGTTATGCAGGAAGTCTTCCGCAGGATAGCCGCAGATATCGGCAATGGCGGAACTGAGGAAAAGCATCGTCCAGGATTCATCGTTCAGGCAGCGATAGACGGCTCCGGGGATGTTGGAGATCAATGTGTGTATCTTACGCTCTTCCTGCTGCAGGTCCTTGTTGGCTTCTTCCAGCGCCTTTTCGGTCTGTGTGCGCTGCGCGATCTCCTCTCTCAACGCCTCCTGCTGTTCAAAGAATGCGCTGACCAGTCTCGCCAGCCTGCCGAACTCCGTTGGATCTGTCTGAAGACCTGCCAGCGCGCCGCTACCCTGCCCCTGGAGAACCCGCGAGATCAGTTGCAGCGGACGCGCCACCCACAACAGCAGACAGAGCGAAAGAATCCCCAGCAGTACCCCGGCGAACAGTACAACCATCAGAATGGTTCGCTGAGTCAGAGCGGAAATCTGGTTGATGACAGGCGTTTCTCCTTCGACGATCACCTGCGCGACGATCTTTTGATCCCATCCCTGCAAAGGAAACATAAAGGCGGTTGCCGATCTATTCTCAACAGTCTGTGACTGCGCTATCGGCGTCAAAGCGCCAGTAACCAGCGTCAGCTTCGAATCGGAGATATCCGCCAGTTCATCCAGAAAGGCTCTATTCCAGAGGCGTCCCACGAGAAAGTATCCAGCATGAGGCTTAACACGTTTCACGTCATCCGAGCGATGAATCGTGGCTCCCTGCACCTCCATGATTCCCAGCGGGGTCTGAATGAAAAAACCGCAGAATTGGGACTTCTTCAGGAGCGCCTCTATCGTAGAAAAGGGAAGCGGAAACGGGTGGAGTTTTGCATTGCCGGTATCGTTGACCGTGTAGACGAGACCGCCCTGCAGGTTATAGACCCATACCGCAGACACTTTATAGGTGCTCAGACAGGTGTCCAGGTTCTCCGCGGCCCATTTCTGATTGGGTCTTTTCGCAAAGTCCGCCATCTCATCCCAGTAGGTGTAATCGAAGGCGAGGGTCCTCGTTTTACCGCCCTTCAGGTGTACCAGTTTCTCGAAAACGACCTGTCTTTCATGCACTTCGTTTTTCAGCAGCAGACCGATCTTCTGCTCCTCCGCTTTCTGCCAGACGACAACGCCCGCCAGACAGGAGACAGCCAGTCCCGCCAGCAGCAGAGTTATTCGCTTTCGAATCGTCATCATATCAGGATGCCTCTTATTCAGACGCCTTCCGGCGCAGCGAAACGAAGACCGGGCGCAAGAAAAACCCTGTCTCTCTTCCTAAACTTCGGTCGAGAGACAGGGTTTCTTCAGTCACAGGCGAGAGACTATGCCCTTTAGAGACCGTGAAAGGCATGATCCAGCGAAAAGAGGCGCGGCAGTCCCTCCGGGAACAGCCCGCCGAAGGTGGCGTCCGGGTAGCGGGTCTGGTCAGGGTTGGGCCAGCCATTCTCATCCAGTGTGAAGGTCGGCGCGAAAGCCTTCAGGTCTGACGGCGGATTGGCGAACCATGCCGCCAGATTGATCGTCACCTTCGCCATTCGAATGGGAGGATCGAAGGGAGGAGGGAGCGGACCAGAACCCGGCGGCTCTGCCTCGTCGGAGTTCGGGCACAGATGGAAAATCGCATCGTTTCCGGCGCGAAGACGCACGGAGCGTCCCTCTGCCGCCTTCAGCGCCTCACGCAGCATCGGCAGGGGATAGGGTTCATAGACCGGAATCTCAAACGTCACCGGTCCGGTCGCCGCCTGACGGACCAGCGGAAGCGCGTGGTCGCGCATCTCCGTCAGCGCCTTCTCGATGCGGGGAGTATTCGGGATCAGGAAACTGCCGTCGTTGACGGGTCGCTGAAGCACGCCGGCAATCCCTTTTTCGCCCTTCTCGGCGACAGCAAGCATAGACTTCTGCGCGGTAGAGAGAAGCGCGGCGTCCCGCAGGGTCAGATACGGAGCAGGAGGCAGGTACTCATCGGGGGTCAACGTGCCGTCTTCGTTTTTGTCCAGCAGGCGCGGAGAGAAGATCGGGTGCATCCGTCCTCCGCCGCTCCCCGGCGCGCCGGGCGAGGTCTCTCCCGGAACCGGAAGGTCGAAGTAGGGGGGCAGCCAGTTTCCGGGATCGCGGATGTAGGCAAGCGACAGCGCGATCTCGGCACGCAGCGACTGAATGTAGGCGTGGAACAGATAGACCTCCGGCAGCCCGAGGGTGATCGTCTTGCCGTCCTGATCGGCATCCGGCAGCGTATAGGAGAAGTTCGGATCGGCTTCCACCTTCTCCAGATGCTCGGAGACACGCGCCAGATTCTCCAGCATCCGCAGGCGGCGCTCCGGGGCATCCTCGCGGTAGCCGTAGAACGGGATCAGACCTCCGCGAATATCGGCGACGGGCGCGAGCATATGCAGCAGGAAGTAGGGATTGCTGAGTCCCCGATCCAGGTTCCAGAGGAGTCCCAGAATGTGGTGGCGCGGCATTGGCTGATCCGGTTCCGGGCGGTCCGGCGGGGTGGGAGGGAACTCTCCGCTTTCGGGCGGGCTGCCGACGACGGGGGGATCGTCTGCGCGGGAGAGTCCGGTTCCGCCTGCGGGGATCGCTTCGGGACCGTCTATCTGCTGCGTGACGACGGCTGCCAGACAGATCGCCGCGCCGAAATGGGCTTCGGAGCTTCCGGGATCTTCCCGGACAGCCTGCAGGAATAGATCGAGGATGGTCTGAAACTTCTGCTGGTTAGCCGTCTCTTCCCCGGCGGCAAGCCGATTCAGCGCAGAGCGTCCTTCCGCAAGCGAGTTCGCGCTGTGCGCGCCTCCTCCTCCAGAGCCGCAGCCCCAGAGAGAAAGAGCGACCAGTCCAACCATCAATAAACGCACATGCTTCATCACGTTAACCTCCTCTGTGGCGGCGCTGTATGAAATCCGTGAATCGCGTTTGCACAGATCGAAGCAGGCGCGCCCGGCCGTTCGGACGCGCTTGCAATCAGCAGGGAAACTTGTGTATAATGCAAGTCTCTAAGGAGCGGATGAATTTTGGCGAAGAGGCGCAGGAAGTTCAACCTGCGTCGGCGTGACGACGTAACTGATAATAGGTGTAGCGAGATGGTATAAGGCGCGGGGGGCTAGGCCGCCCGCGCCACTTTGCCCGCTTTGAGGCATTTCACGCAGATACGAATCTTCATCGTCGCGTTGCCCCGGGCGACCCGCACGGTCTGCAGGTTCGGCAGCCAGCGGCGCTTGGTGCGCGGCGCGCGGTAGCGCCAGCCGACCGAGTGCTGGTTCCGAATATTCTGACCGAACTGCGGGCTTTTTCCGCAGACTTCACACTGTAGCATGGCTGATACGATCTCCTGAAGACAAGTGACACTGCTCTCGCGAACACGCGAGGTAAGCAGGGAAGTATAGCACAGTTTCTTCATTCTTGCAATCATTAACCGTTGATATGACGATCAAAACAACGTCGCTGGTCACCTTTATACGTCAGATACCGGTTCTGGAGCCGTGGGATAGTCTCTATCGCGCCGCAGAACTGTTGCGTTTCGGTAATGTGGACACGCTGCCGGTGATAGACGGCTACGGGTATCTCTATGGCGTGATTACTCTGCGCGAACTGTTGCCGCTGCTGGAGGCGGAGCAGGGTGAGGAGAGCCTGCAGGAGAGCGTCTCGACGCGAATGCGCGAACCCGGCGTGGTCGGTCATACCGGCATGGGACTGGAGGAGGCGCGGCGCGCTCTGGTCTCCAGTGGGGAGACCACTCTGCTGCTCCTCGATTCGCAAAACCGCTACATCGGCGCGGTCACCCTGGCGGATATGCTGGTTCCGAACGCCACCCCGCCCCGTCCGATCGGAATCGGGGGCATGGCGACTCCCTGGGGAGTCTACCTCACCAACGGTTATGTGCAGGCGGGGACCGGAAACCTTTCGCTGGTCGCCGGGGGGATGGTAATGGGCGTGCTGATGATCGCTGCGCATCTGGGAATCGGAGCCTTCTCCTGGCTGGTGCAGCAGATCTCCTCCTATCCGCTCTACGCGCTCTGGAGCGCGCCGCCGCCCGCCAGAATCACGCCGGAGACTCTCGGCTGGTATCTGCTGCAGGGGGTCGCGCTTCCGCTTTTCCTCGCGATGATTCGCCTGATGCCGCTGGCAGGCTACCACGCCGCCGAACATCAGGCGGTACACGCGCTGGAGCGCGGGGAGCCGCTTCGTCCGGAGATCGTGAAGCGAATGCCGCGCGTGCATCCCCGCTGCGGAACCAATCTTCTTGCAGGCGGACTGATCTTCGCGTTGATCTCGCAGATTGTTCCGGCGCTGAATCTCTGGGGATTGAACGCGACGGACGGCGCGATTCTGGGGGCGGTCGTCGCGCTGTTTACCTGGCGCAGCCTGGGAGCCATACTCCAGCAGTACATCACGACGCGCCCCGCCAGCGAACGACAGATCGCCAGCGGCATCATGGCGGCGATGGACCTGGAACAGAAGTTTCTGCAGACGATGCCCCAGCGCCCCACGCTTATCCGTCGTCTCTGGTGCATGGGACTGCCGCAGACCTTTGTGGGAGTCTCTCTCGGCTCCAGCGTAACACTGTTTATTGCCCAACTGCTGATGAACTACCTGAAATAGGAGAGGAGAACGCACGCGGTCTTTCTCTCCGGGAGCCTATGTGTGATTACCGAGCATCTGATTACCTGTCTGCGCGAGGCGGTGGCTACCGCTCAAAAAGCGGGCGATCTTCATCTCGCATCGCATTCTGTGGATGTGAGTATAGATCCGCCGCGCAACAAGGAGTTTGGCGACTTTGCCAGCAATATCGCCATGACCCTCGCCAGGCCTGCGGGACTGCCCCCCCGCGAAGTCGCCGAGCGCATCATCCGATATCTTCCCGTCGGTCAGGGCGTCATCGCCCGCGTGGAGATTGCCGGTCCGGGGTTCCTGAACTTCTACCTGAAACCGCACTGGCTGCAGGACACTCTCCTGGAGATCGAGGAGAAGGACTCCCTTTACGGCACGAACCGGACTCGTCTGGGCGAGAAGACGCTGATCGAGTTCGTCAGCGCCAACCCGACCGGACCGATCAGCGTGGTCAACGGGCGTGCCGCCGCGCTCGGCGACTCGCTGGCGAACCTTCTGGCAGCCTGCGGCGCGGAGGTCGCGCGCGAATTCTATATCAACGACGCGCTGAACTCGCTGCAACTGGAGAAGCTGGCGCAGTCGCTGGCATGGCGTTACGGGCAGCAGTTAGGACTGGACTGGACGATGCCGGAAGACGCCTATATGGGCGAGTATCTGATGGATATCGCCGCCGATCTCGTGAAGGAGTTCGGCGACAGATATGCGGGCGTCTCCGAAGAGGAGCGGCAGGCGGCTTTTCGGGAGATGGCGACGACTCGCATGGTGGCGCAGCAGCGCAGCGATCTGGAGGCGTTCGGGGTGCGCTTTGACCGCTGGTTCTACGAAAGCAGCCTCTACGAGACGGGGGCGGTCCGGCGCAGCATCGAGGAGATGAAGGAGCGCGGTCACGCTTACGAGAAGGATGGCGCGCTCTGGCTCAGGACGACGGAACTCTCTCGCGATGAGAAGGATCGGGTGCTGGTTCGCTCCAACGAGAAAGAGACCTATGTCGCCGCCGACGCCGCCTACCACAAGGACAAGTTTGATCGCGGATTCAATCGGCTTATCAATATCTGGGGAGCCGATCATCACGGCTACGTTCAACGGCTGAAAGCCGGGATCGCCGCGCTCGGTTACGATTCCAGCCAGTGCGAGATCATCCTGACGCAGATGGTGCTTCTGATGCGCGACGGCGAGCCGGTGCGCGGCTCCAAGCGTGCCGGAGACATTATTCCGCTTGCCGATCTGGTGGGCGAGATCGGCAGGGACGCAGCCCGATTTTATAACCTGCTCAACTCCTATGAGACGACCGCGACCTTCGATCTGGAACTGGCGAAAAAACAGTCCAACGAAAACCCGGTCTTCTACGCCCAGTACGCTCATGCCCGCTGCTGCAATGTGCTGCGCCGCGCCGAAGAGATGGGCGTCGCCGTGCCGCAAGCGGGATCGGTCAACCGGGAACGGTTGACGCATGAGAAGGAGCTGGATCTGCTGCGCCGTCTGGCGGACTACCCGGAGGAGGTGCGGCTCGCCGCCGATATGCTGGCTCCACACCGCCTGACCGCCTTCGTGCGGGAGATCGGGCAGTCGCTTCACCAGTTCTATGAGGAGTGTCCGGCTCTGAAAGAGGGGGTTCCGGCAGACCTGCGGGATGCGCGCCTGACCGTTTTCAATGCGACGCGCATCGTCGTTCGCAATCTGCTGGCGCTGCTGGGGGTCTCCGCGCCGGAGCGGATGTGATCTGCATCCTGGGAAGCCGGAAGTACGGGGCAGACCCGAAGGTCTGCCCTTTTTATTCTCTACTCCGGGGCAGGAACCCCGCTCCATCGCGCCGAACAACGCCCCGGTAAGCGAGGGCATTGACGCCCTTGACCGAAGATCACCTTCACAGGGAGACACCGATGACGACCGAGCAGAGCGATTACACGCGCCGGATGCAGTGGTTTCATCAGGCGCGGTTTGGAATGTTCATTCACTGGGGGCTGTATGCCATCCCCGCGCGCGGCGAGTGGGTGATGTATGTGGAGCAGATTCCGCAGGAGGAGTATGCGGTTCTGGCGCAGCAGTTCAACCCCGACCGATTCGACGCTGACGCCTGGGTCGGGCTGGCGAAACAGGCGGGCATGAAGTATATGGTTCTCACTACCCGCCATCATGACGGATTCTGCCTTTTCGACAGCCAGGCGAGCGACTTTACCAGCGTTAAAACCGCCGCGAAACGCGATTTTGTCCGGGAGTATGTCGAGGCGTGCCGACGCGCCGGTATGCGGGTCGGGTTCTACTATTCGCTGCTGGACTGGCGTTTCCCCGGCTACTTCCTGGGGCGCGAGAAGGAACCTGCCAGCGTCGAGGCGATGGTGCAGCAGTACCATGCGCAGGTCAAAGAGTTGATGACCAACTACGGCAAGATAGATGTGTTGTGGTACGACGGCGGCTGGGTTCCGAATGTGGACGGCAAGGACATCGCCGACTACTGGCGGTCGGCGGAGGTCAATGCGATGGTGCGGCAGCTTCAGCCGGACATCCTCATCAACAACCGTTCCGGCATTGAAGAGGATCTGGATACGCCGGAACAGCATGTCACCGCCTCCCGACCAGGACGCGGATGGGAGTCCTGCATGACCATCGGCGACTCCTGCGGCTGGGGCTTTATCCGCCACAATCCCAACCGAAAGACCATTGCGCAGTTAATTCAGAATCTGGTGGAGGCAGCGCGCGGCGAAGGAAACTATCTGCTGAACGTGGGTCCGCGCGCTGATGGAACGATCCCGGAAGAGGACGCGGATCGGCTTCAGGCGATAGGACGATGGCTGGAGGTCAACGGAGAGTCCATCTATGGCTCTCAACGTTGCGCGTTCGGCGGCGGCATGATCGGCACGACGACCGCGAAGGGAAACACCGCCTATCTGCATGTGTTCCGCTGGCCTGGAGAGACCGCCTGCATCGCCGGAGTGGGCAACGAGGTAAAATCGGCGCGACTGCTGGCGACCGGACAGGAGGCGAAGGTCACTCGCGCCTCCAACGGCAGGGTGATTATGAGCGGCTTACCCGCCGATCCGCCCGATCCCTACGATGCCGTGATCGCGCTGGAACTGGATGGACCACCGAGCAGCCTGCCGATGGGACCGCTCTAGTCAAGAAGGCTGTTAGAGCGCGGCGCCAGACGGTCGAGCGCCGCGCTCTAACACTACGGCGATAAATCCATGAGGAATAAGGTATGGTAGGGTGTATACGGGGATCATGCTGCTGCTGACGCTGGGGGCGATGGCGGCTGGACAATTGCCGGAGCGCAGCCACGAACTGCGCGTCATGAGTTTCAATATTCGGTATGGTACGGCAAACGATGGAGACAATCACTGGGAAAAGCGGCGTGAGATGGTTTTCAACCTCCTTCGAAGCCAGAAAGCCGACGTGATCGGGCTTCAGGAGGCGCTGCGGTTCCAGATAGAGGAACTGCTGAAGGCGCTGCCCGATTACGCGGCGCTGGGCGTTGGAAGGGATGACGGGCAGGCTGCCGGCGAGCACTGCGCGATTTTCTATCGAAAGAACCGGTTTCGCGCGGAAGAGAGTGGAACCTTCTGGCTCTCCGACACGCCGGATGTTCCCGGCTCGAAATCCTGGGGAAACCAGATCACCCGTATCTGCACCTGGGCGCGGCTGATAGATCGGGAGACCGGGCGCGGTCTGTATGTCTATAACGTCCATCTGGATCATGCTTCGCAGCCCTCGCGGGAGCGCAGCGTTCGTCTGCTGCTGGAGCGTATGCGGGCGCGGCAGAGGGCGGAGCCGATCCTGCTGCTTGGAGACCTGAACGCGGGCGAAGAGAACGCCGCCACGCGCTTCCTCACCTCTCACCTCGACTTTCCGCTGATAGATACCTTCCGTGTGCGCCATTCAGGTGCGTCGAAGGTCGGTACGTTTCACGCTTTCAAAGGCGCGACCTCCGGCGAGAAAATAGACTATGTCTTCGCCTCGTTGGATTTCTATGTACTGGAAGCGCAGATTGTCCGCGACAACCTGCGTGGACGCTATCCCTCCGATCACTTCCCGGTCACAGCGCGCCTGCTCCTGAAACAGACCGGAGAGTGAGGCGGATATGTGCGTGACGGAATATCTGTCCGCCCTGGCGGACTTTGCCGAAGGACTTCGTGAAAAAGCCGAAAGGCTCGATTCGGATGGCGACGCGATGGCGGAATCCTACGCGCAGTTTTGCCGCGCCGGTCTGCATATCGGGGCTGGCGCGCGGATGCCGTTAACGGGACAGGAGTTCTGCGAGGCGCTGGCGATCCTGGGGGAAGCCAGCGGCGCGTTCGGGTTTGTGGCGTTACAGCAGTTCGTCGCCAATCCAAGCCTGCATGACCATACGGCGGACTCGGGTTGGCTGCGGGCCGGCGTGGCGTTCGGGCATCTGCGTAATCCGGACGGTCCGGCTCCGGTCTGGAAAAATGGCAGGGTGAACGGGCTGATTCCCTGGATGACCGGCGCGGGCGTCTTCGAGAAGGTGGTTCTGGGCGTTCGCGATGCGGAGGGGCAGGAGATGCTGGCGCTGGCGGATGCGCAGGACTGCCCGGCGTTTCGCCACAGCGCGCCGAACTGGGAGATATGGCGGCGCGGCTGGCGCGGCTGGCAGCGATGGCTTGCGGCGGAGGCGCGCTGCTTACTTCTCATCCTGCGCAGCGTCTCTATCGCGAGGCGCTGGTCTTCAACCTGATGGCTCAGACGAACGCCATTGTCAGGCAGGCGTTTGAATCGGTCTTTCCCGCGCAGGAAAACGAAGCCGATTTCCCTAATGAGGGGCTATAAAATCGGCGTTCTGACATCCAGCCTGAGCCGTCGCCGCGCGCCGATCCGCTTCCCGATTATGAGGTGAGTTCCAACCATGAAAAACCGCTCTCCGGCTGCCATTATCGTTTTTCTGATCGTGGTGGTAGCTTTCTTCTTCCTGAGAAGTCTTAACCGCCCGCAGCCTCCCGCAAAGAGCGGACGAACAACCACTTCCGAGTCACCCTCCCGACGCGCCGAAACCGGCGGGACTCGCGATCCGAGTGGTCGGATGCAGGCGAATCTGCTCCTGGGGAACCCGGACAACGCCGCCGATAATCCCGACAACCGCGAGAACTATCTGATACAGCGCCCGCAGTACGTGCTCTCCTACAATGCCGAACGCAATCGCCCCAACTGGGTAAGCTGGCATCTGAGCCGGGAGGATCTTGGATCGGTAGAGCGCGGGCAGTTTCAGCCGGACCCCGACCTGCCTGACAGCTTTGACCGGATCACGCCGGGCGACTATACCCGCAGCGGCTTTGATCGCGGGCATATGTGCCCTTCGGCAGATCGCGCCAACTCCCGCGAAGATAACAACGCGACCTTCCTGATGACCAACATCGTGCCGCAGGCGGGAGGGAATAATCAGGGTCCCTGGAAGGAGTTGGAGGACTACACGCGAGGCGAGATTGAGAAGGGCAAGGAAGCCTATATCGTGGCGGGCGTGGCGGATTCGGAGAGACCGCGCAAGATCGGCCGGGTGCGGCGAATAACGGTTCCCGCTTTCACCTGGAAGGTGATTATACTGATGGACGATGCCCCGGGAGACGATCTTCAGCGGATGGATCGCAATACGCGGGTGATCGCGGTGAAGATGCCCAATCGGGACGATATTCGCGAAACCGACTGGCGGCGTTTCCGGGTCGCTCCCTCGGAGATTGAGCAGTTAACCGGTTATAAACTTCTGGACAACGTGCCTGCCGCGACCCGATCCCGACTACTCGGAACGGTGGACCGCGAGTAGAACCATGCAGGGCCGGGGATCGCCTCTGCCCTGTTGTTTTTATGTCTCGACAACCCGGGTGGATACTCCGGCGTAGTCGCCCGTCTCCGTTACGCCGACAATGAAGACCTCGCGCTCCGGCTCTCCTCCCACCTTATACACCTGTAGATCGGCAAGATGCGTCTGCAGGAGAGCCACCAGATTCTGGAAGCCCTTCGCCTGGAGCCGCTCCTCCGGCTCGTACCAGTCCTCCTCAGCTTGCGCCGCCTCAAAGAAGCCCTCAAAATCCACCACTTCCACCGGCGTCTCTGCCGGATACCCGGCTAAGGCGGCGACGCTCTCCGGCGTCACGCCCTCCTCGCCGGTCTTCTCTTTCTCCCAGAGAAACGGGGTCAGCGGATAGTCGCTCTCGCTCATGTACAGAAGGTCGCGAGACGCCTCTTCCAGTTCGGCCACCAGGGGATGTTTCGGTTCCGGCGCGCTGGTCATCAGCCGTTCCTCCCATGCTTGATTCGGTTCAGGCGATCCGTCCTCCAATCGGCGCGGGCGGATACTGCGCCCTCTCTCCGATAGTGTACCACCGAAGTCCAAACATGCATACGTCCGACCCGGGGGGAGGTATCGGGTCGGACGTATGGTGGGACATCCCGGTCCCTTTCGCCTAAGTCATGGGGCGATGTCGAAGGCGGCGTGATCCATGCATACTCCGATTCTGCAGGCGCTGCCTGCGTTGGAGCAGGAGGCGCTCCCGTGTCCGCATGATGCGAAACGGAGTCCTTCCGAAGACGCGGGGCGCGCGGCGCGTCCGCAGATACCGGCGCGCCGTCTGGCTGCGCAGCGGTCTGGTAGATTCTGACTCCTGGTTCTGGGGCAAGAAGAAAGCGGCCAGGAGGAACGGAATGCGATTCTGTCCGTTCATCGGTCTGGCTCCTGCGCCAGGCTGCCTTTCTTCACCGTTTTCAGTCTATCCCTTCAGTGTCAACGAAACGTCAAAGAGGATTTCTGTTATCTGCCGATGCGATGGGTAAACTATTCCTGAACAGAAAAACCGCAGCCGACACAGGGGGAGTCGATGAACGGAAAAGAGCGAGACGGTGTGAAGAGAGACAGGGCATTCAGCCGACGGGAGTTCATGAAGGCGGCAGCGCTGGGCGTTGCGGCGGGATCTGTCGGAGCGGAGGAGGCACAGGCGTCCCCCGCCGGACAGACCGGCGCGGCGGCCCAGACACTGGAAGAGGCGATTACCGCGTCGGATGTGGCGGCCAGCGATAAGGTGGCAGGACGGTCGCACACATCGGCGGAGCGTGAGCAGATGGCGCGTCGGCTGGGGGCCACGCGCAGCGGTTTGAAGGCGGTGCGGCAGACGGAGTTACCGAGCGGCGCGGAACTGGCGGTGCGTTTCGATCCGAACCTGCCGGGGATGGAGATTCCTGCCGGAAAAAGCTCTTTTCGGATCAGCCGGGAGCCTGCGCGCCCCTATTCCGGCGTCCCGGAGAGCCTGGCGTTCGCGACTGCGGCAGAGCTATCCCGGCTGCTTCAGGCGCGCCGCGTTACCTCGATGGAACTGACCCGCATGTATCTGGATCGGCTGAAGAGGTTCGGTCCCCGCCTCAACTGCGTGGTGACTCTCACTGAAGAACTGGCTTTACGTCAGGCGCAACGGGCGGATCGCGAGATGGCGTCGGGCAAGCCACGCAGTCCGCTTCATGGCATCCCCTACGGCATCAAAGACCTTTTCGCTACCAGAGGGATTCCGACCACCTACGGGGCGAAGCCGTTTCAGAATCAGGTGATCGAGACCGACTCGACGGTGGTAGAGCGGCTGGAGACGGCGGGAGCGGTACTGCTGGCAAAACTTTCGATGGGCGAACTGGCCATGGGAGATGTCTGGTTCGGCGGCATGACACGCAATCCCTGGCGTCCTTCGACCGGCTCCAGCGGCTCCTCTGCCGGATCGGGCAGCGCGACCGCCGCCGGTCTGGTCGGTTTCGCTATCGGCACGGAGACGCTTGGAAGCATCGTCAGCCCGTCGGTGGTCAATGGCGTGACCGGGCTGCGCCCCACCTTCGGGCGAATCTCGCGTTATGGCGCAATGACGCTCTGCTGGACGATGGACAAAGTCGGACCGATGGGGCGAGGAGTGGAGGACTGCGCCCTGATTCTGAACGCGCTGATCGGGCCGGACGGACGCGACGGAACCGTTACGGCTGCGCCTTTTCGCTGGGACCCGGAGAGCAGTCTGAAGAAGCTGAGGGTCGGCATAGAAAACGCCGCCTTTGAAAACGCCGGGCGCAATGAGGCGTTGAAGGCGATCTATACGGAGGCGCTGGCGGTTCTGAAGGGGATGGGGATCGAACTGCGTCCGGTGAAGTTGCCATCGCAGCCGGTCTATCAGGGGCTGGCGGGAACGATCATCAATGTGGAGAGTTCGGCAGCATTCGCGAAGCTGCGGGAGAGCGGTCGTCTCTCGGAACTGGCGCAGCAGGCGGACGGCTCCTGGCCCAACACCTTCCGCGTCGGTTCCACCATACCGGCGGTAGACTACCTGCGCGCCATGCAGCTTCGACGACAGTTGCAGCAGGAGATGGCGGCCGCTCTGAAAGAGGTGGACTGCTACGTGACGGCTCCGCGAGTCGGTCCGACCATCTTCTACACCAACCTGACCGGACATCCGACGCTGGTGACCCGCTGCGGCATGGCGAACGGACTTCCGGTCATGATCGAGTTTGTCGGCAATCTCTATCGCGAGGATGCCATACTGCGCCTTGCACTCGCCTATGAGCGCAAAACCGCATGGCATCGCCAGTGGCCCGACACGGAGAAAATCCCGCCGCTGACCGGCTAAAAATGGCGAGAGGAGAGCATCTCTCCTCTCGCGGCGATACGGCGATCAGTTCCAGTGCATCTTGTCGTCGCCGTGCAGAGTCTGGATATAGTTAAGCTGCCCGTCGTGATACATCATATGGACAGCAGGAAGCTGCGCGATAGCGAACCGGGTCATCGGGCGCCCCAGCGGCGTGGTCTCAATGACATCGCCCAGCGTGTTCTCGTCCACCGCCTCTATTGCGGCGACCAGATGATTCGTCTCCTGCTCCAGATAGCTCAGGGCTTTTTCGGCGGTATCAAACGAGGCAAGATGCGCCTGCCGATCCTCCGCCGGCGGACGCTCAAACGAGCCGGTCTGCAGGAAGCGAGAGACGAATCCGTTGACCATCGCGCACTCCGCCACCAGATTCAGGGCGTCCCGCGCACATCCTCCGGGCGACACGCAAAGCTGCTCTTGCGGGATCGCCTTCAGGTCGTTGCTCATCATCGTCTGCGCGCTGCGCGTAAACTGGATCAACGGCTCTTTCAGGTTAAGAGCGGGCATAACAGACTCCTTTCTGAACGGGGTTATCCCGCTACTCTTTTACGCATGGACGTGTGCGGATGTCGCTCCTCTCAGAGAATCAGCCTCTTTTCGGGTGAATTTCCCTTTTTCGTGTGACGAATGTCTCCTGAAAAATCGTCAGGACTTATGCATCGGGAGTGACCAGGGCTTGCGATACTTGCGCTGAAAGATCATGTCTTCTCGCGCTTTGCGGCTGTTGCGAATGGTCAGCTTCGCGTTGTCCCACTCCAGCTTCTCACCCGTGCGGTAGGCGATATTCGCCATGTGGCAGACGGCGGTCGTCTGGAACATAGAGTAGAGATCGGAACGGCACAGTTCGCGGGACTTAATGCAGTCGAGCCAGTTCTGCCAGTGATCGTTGACCCGACGCGGCGAGGAGGTCTTCTCCATCGGCTTGTTGTCCGGCGTCCAGACTTGCCATCCGCCGCGATCCACCAGCAGCCGCCCGTTCTGCCCGATAAACTCCGTGCCGTGATGCCCTCCGCCGTCAATGCCCGGTCCGCCAACGCGCACCTCCCAGTGCAGCAGCCAGTCCGGCGTGCCGTCCGGCTTGTTGAACTGGTAGATGGCAAGCTGCGTGTCGGGCGTGGTGCGGTCGTCATCCGGTCCACAGACGATCTTTCCGCCGACCGAATGAATCCGCGTGGGCATCGGCAGGTCGTGATCGTTCTGGCTCATTGCAAGCAGGGCGATGTCTATCATGTGAACGCCCCAGTCGCCGGTCAGACCGCCCGCATAGTTATAGAACCAGCGGAAGCTGCCATGTTGTCGGTTAGGCTGAAACGGCTCCCACTTCGCCGGACCGACCCACAGATCGTAGTTAAAACCGGCGGGCGGGTCCTGCGGCTGGCTCTTGCCCTGTCCGGCGTGTCCCAGCGTCCAGGCGCGGCACATCGTAATCTTGCCCAGTTTCCCGGAACGCACATAGTCAATAGCGTCAATAAAGTGCTGCGTGCTGCGCTGCCAGGTTCCGACCTGCACGACTCGCTTGAACTTGCGCGCCGCATTGACCATCGCGATGCCTTCCACGATGTTGTGGGAGATCGGCTTCTCGCAGTAGATGTCTTTTTCCGCCTCGCAGGCAAGGACCGTCGGCAGCGCGTGCCAGTGATCGGGCGTGCCGATGATGACCGCGTTGATCTCCTTCATCTCCAGAAGCTGACGAAAATCCTTGACCACTTTCGGGGCGCGCCCGTATTTATCGGTCACCCGTTTGGTCGGCTCGACCAGATGAGACTCATCCACATCGCACAGCGCCGCGACCTCCACCTCCCGCTTGCCCATGAGCGTATACATGTTGGCGCAGCCCATGCCACCCGCTCCAATCAGCCCCAGAACTACCTTCTCATTGGGAGAGACCTGTCGGAGGGGTCTGGAGACCGTCTCGGCGTGTACGCCGGATGCGAGCCACCCCGGCGCGGAGGCTACCAGCCCGACTCCAACGGCGGCTTTTCCGCTCTGCTCCAGAAGTTCACGGCGCGATATCTTTTCGGACATCCTGCTCACTCCTTCGTATGCGCGGCAGTATTCCGCGCAGGGTCTTGACGGCGCATCCCAATCTATACACTCCCGGAACACGCTCTGCACTCGTTATTCGCTCTTTCCGCCCTCCGTCCCTGCATACCGCAGGAGCGCCCCGGATAGATTCAGATCCGGACAGCCGCCTCTTCCTCTGGCGAAATTGACATCCCCCAGGGGCGCATGTATAATCAGGCAGACCTGCGCGGGCGTCTACCGCCCGATGACGACGAAGGAGGCTCTCCCATGACTGTTAAGCCGGAAGTGACCGTTGAAATGATCGAGGTATACGCGGATCGTCTGGACGTGGCGCGTGCCGCCGCCATCTATCAGGAGCATGGCTGCCTGGTGGTGCGCGGGCTGATGAAGCCCTATCTCGAGGCGCTGAGGCGCGATATCGAGGCGACCGCCGCCCGCGCCATCTCGCTGCTGGATCGCGCGCGGCAGGTTCCAGAAGGCTGGGTAACTCCGGATGGAACGCTCTTCATCCCGGCTCCGTCCAACTTCACCCGTGATAAGCAGATCATGGTGCTCTCCCTGCGCTACAGTACCAGCGCCGCCTTCTTTCAGAGCGCATTCGATCCAAAAGCGCTGGACATCGTGGAGGCGATTCTGGGACCGGATATCGAGATGTTTATGGATGGACAGTGCCTCTACAAGGAGCCGGTCGGCGGTCATGCCAAGAATCTGCATCAGGATGCCGCCTACTTCGAGCACAAGTACGACGGTCCGGTCGCGATCCTCAACTATGCGGTGGATACCGATCTGGTCAACGGCGCGCTCTATGTGGTGCCTGGCTCCCACCGTTTCGGGGTGCTGAAACATGTGGACACCTCCTCGCATCTGGGGCTGGATGCCGAGGAGTGGCCCTGGGAGCGCGCTCTACCGATTGTCGGCAAGGCAGGCGACTCGATCTTCTTCCATGTGAAGACGATTCACGGTTCGCAGACTAACCGCTCGGACAGGCCGCGCCCGGTCTTCATCCACCGCTACCGCCGCGCCAATGACTATGTGGTGATCGGCGCGACAACCACCGCCAATCGTGCCGAAGCCGAAAAGCGTGCCGAACAGGCGAAGAAGGAGAACCAGCACGGGCTGATGGTGCGCGGCTTTCGTCCCTTTGAAGAGCCGGAGGATCGAGTCGGATGAGTGTGCGGGGGAAGTAGGGGGATGTCTATCATCGAGCTTCGTATCCCCCAGATGGGGGAAGGGCTGCAGGAGGCGCGGCTTCTGCGCTTTCTGAAGCAGCCGGGCGAGCGCGTCGCCAAAGACGAGCCTATCTTTGAGATAGAGACCGATAAGGCGATCCTGGAGATCGAGTCGTCGGCAGAAGGCGTGCTGGAGTCGTGGCTGGCAAACGAGGAGGATATCCTTCCCATTGGCACGGTGATCGGCAGGCTCCGCGTCGGACAGACCGCCGTCGCTCCCGAAGCGCCCGACCGCGCCGTCTCAGCCGGCGACTCGGAGGCGGTTGCGCCCACCACTGCGCCGGAGGCGCGCCTGCCCCTCGGGAATCAGCGCATCCCCCCGCGCACGCGCGCCTATGCGCGTGAGAGGAATATCCCGGAGGAGATACTTCAACAGTTGGCGGCGCAGAGCAGCGGAAAGCTGCTGCCCGAAGCGATAGACCGCTACCTGCTGGCGCTGCGCGCCTCCTCCTCTTCTGTATTAACAGAAAAATCGAATACGGTGTCCGCCGATGAGAGATTCCCGTATACGGAGGAGCCGCTCTCCGCTGCGCAGCGCGCTCTCGTCTACCGAATGCGGCGCGGCATACAGGCGGCAGTTCCGGCGACGCTGGAGATGATACTGGAGTGGAGCGCAATCGAGGAGGTGCGTGAGAGGCTGCGAGAGAGCCTTCCTGCGGATCAACAGCCGACTCAATTTCTTTTGTTTGCCTGGTGCGTCGCGCAGGCGGCGAAAAGTCATCCGCGCTTTCGCAGCGCGCTGGCAGGCGAGGGCGTTCTGCGCCGTTATGAGAATCTGCATCTGGGAATCGCGGTGGCGCGTCCGGATGACGAGTTAACGATTGCCTGTGTCCATCGCGCCGACGCACTGACCTTCGAGGCGTTTATCGCAGAAGCAAAGTCCGCCATTCAACGGGCGCGGGAGGGGGAGGATCAGGCGCATGAGGCGATGCAGATGAGCCTGACCAGTCTGGCGCAGACCGGCGCTCGGCGAGGGATCCCGGCGCTGATCTCTCCCGCCGTTGCAACGCTATTTATCGGAGCGCCCTACCCTGAAGCCTGCCCGCTGCCCGATGGCGCGGTCGGTTTGCGCACGGTGGCATCTATGGCGATGACCTTCGATCATCGCCTGATAAACGGTATCGGCGCGGCGAGTTTCCTTCAGGAGGTTCAACGGCGCGTGCTTGATCTGCGCCGGGAACTGACAGGTATAGAAAGAGGATCACATCTATGAACTATCCGCCTCCCTACGGCGGCGCGCCTTATGGCTTTCAGCCCTCTATCGCCTCCGAACGCTTCGCTCACGATAAGTTTCTGATCAATCAGAAGGTGCTGAGTCTGGGCAGCAAGTACTATATCTACGATGAACACAACAGACCGCTCTTTTTCATTGATCGCCCCATTTTCAAGCTGAAGGCGCATATCGGCGTTTACGAAGATGAGTCGCGCTCCCGCAAGCTGCTCACCGTCTATCAGGATACGGCGCTGGCGATCATCAACTACTCGTTTACGCTTCTGGATGAGAACGAACAGCCCATCGCCTACTTCAAGCGTCAGGGATGGCTCTCGATGCTGCGGCGCACCTGGCATATCTACGACACGAATAATCAGATCCTCGCGCAGGCGCAGGAGGATAGCTGGACCAAGGCGCTAATGCGTCGCCTGCCCTATGTAGAGATCATCGGCGACTTTATGCGTACCAACTTCATCATCACCCATGCCAGCGGTCAGCCGCTCGGAGAGTTCATCCGGCGGTTTACTATCACCGATAAGTATGTAATGGACCTGACGGCGGACCGAACCCGAATGCTGGATCGTCGTATCGCCATCGCGCTGGCGATCCTTCTGGATAACCTGGAGCGCCGTTAGAGACATCTCGCGGAAGATAGATCATGCCAAAAACAAACACCCGATTCGTCTGTCAGTCCTGCGGCTACGACTCCCCGCGCTGGCTGGGACGCTGCCCGGAGTGCGGGGAGTGGAACAGCTTCATCGAGGAGTTGATCGTGAAGGAGAAGGCGGCTTCCTCCGTAAAAACCGGAGTCGCGCTGCCCTCCTCCTTCAGCGCGCCCGTGCCGATCACGGAGGTGACCTCACAGGCGGAGCGTCGTCTCACCTGCGGGATCGGAGAACTGGACAGAGTGCTTGGCGGCGGGATTGTTCCCGGCGCGCTGGTGCTGGTCGGGGGCGATCCGGGCATCGGCAAATCCACGCTTCTCACGCAGGCGGCGCATCGCATCACCGCTCGCACCCCGGAGGCAGAATCCGGCGCGCTGTCGGCGCTCTATGTCTCCGGGGAGGAGAGCATTCAGCAGATCAGGCTGCGCAGTCAGCGTCTGGGCGCGCTTTCGGAGCGTCTGCTGGTGGTCAATGAGACGGAAATCGGCGCGATCCTGCACCACATCGAGGCGGCGAAGCCCGCGCTGGCGGTGGTGGATTCCATTCAGACGACCTACGATCCCGCGCTCGATTCGGCTCCCGGCACGGTCAGCCAGATTCGAAGCTGCGCCAATGCGCTGGCGCGTCTGGCGAAGAGCGGTGGACCGCCCATCTTCCTGATCGGGCATGTCACCAAGGAGGGGGCGCTGGCGGGACCGCGCGTGCTGGAGCATATGGTGGACACGGTGCTCTACTTCGAGGGCGAACGGCAGCAGGCATACCGCATTCTGCGCGCCGTCAAGAACCGTTTCGGCTCCACGGACGAGATAGGGCTGTTTGAGATGCGCGAGGAGGGGTTGACGGAGGTGGAGAACCCTTCCGCCGCGCTGCTGGCGGAGCGGACGGCGGAGGCGAGCGGCTCGGCCGTCGCCGCCACACTGGAGGGAACGCGCCCGCTGCTGGTGGAGATTCAGGCGCTGGTGGCGCGCTCGTTCCTCTCCAATCCGCGCCGTTCGGCGACCGGGATAGACCTGAACCGGCTGCATATGCTGCTGGCGGTGCTGGAGAAGCGGATCGGGCTGAAGCTGGCGGAGCAGGATGTCTTTGTGAATGTGGCGGGAGGCGTGCGGATTCTGGAACCGGCGGCCGATCTGGCGGTAACGATGGCGGTCGCCTCCAACTTCCGCGAACAGCCGGTGGATCCGACCACCATTCTGATCGGCGAGGTCGGTCTCGGGGGCGAGGTGCGCGCCGTATCTCAGGTGGAGAAGCGGCTGAGGGAGGCGGCGCGGTTAGGATTCAAGCGCGCCATTCTCTCGCGTCACAACACGACGCGCCTGCCGAAAGGGCTGGGCGTCGAGATCGTAGCGGCAGGCAGCGTGCTGGATGCCCTGCGCGCCGCGCTCCTGCCGACAAGGGATTGAACGAACGGTATCGCCGTCTCTACCGCTGCGCTTTCAGGCGCTGTGCGAGCCAGTCGGTCACCGGCTCATGCTCAAAAGAGGTCCAGACCTCCGTGTCCCCGCTCTGAAAGAGCGTCACTCCCAGCACGTAAGGATCGCGCTGAATCTCCCGATCAAACCACGCAAGCCACTCCTGATACCGCTTCACATCGCCCCGCGCCTGAAATCCGGCGGTCCTGGGGTTGCCGTCCCGATCCACGCCGCCTTCGGTCAGGATCATCGGCAGGGAGGCCAGATCGGGATGATTGCGGCGCAGGTAGTCGTAGAACTGGCGGTAGCGCAGCGAATACCAGTGCTCCACGCCCGGATCGGTGGAGTACTCGACGGTGTAGGCGTGATAGCTCCAGGCTCCTTTGGCGCGTTTCGCCGCTCGCAGCGCCGGGATGAAATTCTCCAACTGCGCCTCCGCTTCCTGCGGCGAGCCGGGCGGATTCCCCACCGGGATCGAGCCGATACAGGGGCGAAAACCGTTCTCCCGCATGATCGGCGCGAGCGTCTCCCAGAAACGACTGAACCAGCGCGCATCCTCCACGCTGCCCCAGCAGGGCGTGCTGTCGCCCTCGTTGGGACCCTCCAGATAGTCTATCAGCCTTCGCTCCAGGGCGGGCAGCTTCTCCAGCGGGGGCTTCAGGACCCGCTCCCAGAAGTCGCGCGCGCTGGCTGCTGGATCGTCTGTGCGTTCATAGCGCACGCGGGTGTAGATTCGCAGAACCGTTTTGCCGTTCGGATGACGGCTCTTGTAGTCGCGCAAGGCGGCGCGCATATCGTCGTGCAGATCGAGAATCTTCAGCACGGGCGGACCGGCTGCCACCACCTTTTTCGCCCCGTCCGTGTAGCGCATAATCAGGTGCAGGCTGAGTTTGCTGCGCGACGGCGCGGGGGGATCGGGGGCGGAGATGACCAGCAGCGCGCAGATCAGAGACAGCAGCATGGCAAGACGCATGGCACGGCTCCCTCGCATGAATGGAATGCCTCTGTTCAGACGCTCCTCTGTTTCTGCGCTCCCTGCCGTCTCTCCTGCCGCCGGATGTCAAAACACGCTGCCAAGGCGGACGCAGACAATAAAAGCGGCTCTGCCCGCGTTCAACCTGGACAGAGCCGCTTTGGATGCTACGACTGGCGGGATACCCCCGTGTCAGGAGGGCATGATCACGCTGTCAATCACGTGGATCACGCCGTTGTCGCACTCGATGTCGGTCTGAATGACGTTGGCATCGTTGATGCGAACGCCGTTGTCTGTGCTGATGCGGATCTCCCCGCCCTGAACAGTCGTCGCCGAGGTCAGGTTGACCACATCGGACGCCATCACCTTGCCCGCCACGACATGGTATGTCAGGATGGCGGTGAGCTTCTCCTTGTCCGCCAGCACCGCATTGATCGTGTCCGTCGGGATCTTGGCGAACGCCTCATCGGTCGGGGCAAAGACGGTGAAAGGTCCCTCACCCTTCAGAGTCTCGACCAGATCCGCCGCCTGCACCGCCTTGACGAGCGTGCCGAACGAGCCGGCGGCTACAGCGGTATCTACAATGTCTGCCATCTCTCTCCTCCAATGTATCATTTTGCAATGATATGTTCATGCACTCATCTATACGAGATCCGGGCGGAGGCTGCTTCCGCAGGCGGGACGGAGTGTAAGAGATGAATGTTAAATTTCGATTAAGAGTCGGCCCCGGATACGCAAGTCCGCTCCGGGGCCGCGAGAGGCGGGCGATCGGGGGTTACTCCGACTTTCCCAGCCGCACATCGCCGGAGAGGGTCTGAATCGAGACGTTTCCGGCTCCCGTTCCGACAGTCCCCGTCCAGAGGGTATCGGTACGACTGGCATTGGAGAGTGAATGGTCGCAGTGCAGTTCACCAGACTGAGTAACGAGCGTGAATCGGAAGTTGCTGGTCTCCGGGATATGCACCGCCACATCACCGGAGACGGTGTTGGTGGAGAGCGTGCCGACGAAATCGGCGTCCAGACGCAGATGAATGTCGCCGGAGACCGCCTGCCCCTGCAGGGTGGTCACCTCCAGATGCTCCGCATGGATGTCGCCAGAGACCGTCTTGAGGGTCATATTCCCCCGCGCATGGGTCACCTTCACATCGCCGGAGACCGATTCGGCGGCGATATCCAGCGGCGCGCTCTGTCCAACCTGCTCCACCAGCACATCCCCGGAGATGGAACGCGCCTCCAGCCTGCCTCCCTCCGCAAACTGAACGCGCACATCGCCGCTGACGCCGACCACCGAGCCTCCCAGGGAGAGATGCTCCGCTGACAGGCTGCCGCTCTTGCTGGTCAGATGGAGCGCGCCGCCGATCTCTCTGGCTCTCATATCGCCGCTGATGCTTTCGGCGCGCACCTCGCCCTGAATATTCTCCAGGACGACCTCGCCGCTGATGGCGTGGCACTCAACCTGTCCGGCGGTGTTCTCCACGCGGATCGCCCCGTAGGTGGTTCCCAGACGCAGCGACATACCGGCGGGAACCTGAATCCGCAGATGGACATAGCCCTCGCGCCATCCTTCCGGAGCGGTGACGCGGGTCTCCAGTCTCGACGCGCCTGCCTCCGGCGTGAAGGCGACGGTTTCGACCTGCACCTCGCGCAGCCGACTCTGCGCCTCCTCCACTGTCTCCGCCCAGGCGACCTTCTCGGCATCTATGCGAATCTGATCTCCGCCGCTGACGATAATCTCGCCGTAGTTATTCTCCACCTGTACCAGCGTGTTGGCGGGCAGAGTGAAGTTGAAATGCTCTTCCGCCCGCTCCGTCGGATAACCCATCGTGTTCTCCGGCGGCCCCTCCTCGTCCTCCATAAACCAGCTCCAGGCTTTGACTCGCTCCTGCCAGCGTTTCCCCGCGCCCGATGCCCCGGAACGCACCTCGCGAATGATCCGGTCAGGATCGAGCTTACGCACCAGGTCGGTGATCTGTTTGCCGATGCTGCTCAGATCGAAGGGGAAGGATCGTCGTTGACTCCAGCGAAATTCAAACGATTTGCTGGTCTCGCTGTCCGTAGAGGAAGCGGTTGATTGTGTCTTCGTCTCGGCGCGAGTCTCGGTGGGGCGGGAGGCGGTCGAAGAGGCGGCTCCGCTGCTGCCAGCGGTCGCGGAGGCTCCGGCGTTACGCGGTTCGGTGCGAAGCGCTGCGATCAGGGTTTCGGCATCCGCAGCGGAGATTTTACCTTCTTCCAGCATCTTCAAGATGCGAGAGATATGATCGTCCATTATCTGCTCCTTCGTCAGAGGATTACAACTCGCGCAGGCGACGGGTCGCCTCTTCTGCGGTAATGTCGCCCCGATCCAGCATCTCCAGAATGCGGCGTCTGTCGTTGTCTTTGCCATTGACGCGCGGGAGCGACGGAAGAGGCGTCTCCTCCTCTTCCCGCAGTTCGAGCGCGGCGAGTAGCGCATCCAGCCGCTTGTTGACGGTGGGATGCGACAGCCCCATCTCCGCGCCGACCCCGCTCAGATTGCCGCGGCAGCGTAAGAAAATCTCCAGAAACTGAAGGTGTTCCGGGGACAGACTGCAGAACTGGCAGCGCTCGAAGGGACTCTGTATCCGGGTTTGACATCCGGAACAAGCCATCTCCGAAACATAAAGATCGCCCGCGCATACAGGACATTTTGAAAGCATTCGATTCATGCAGCCCTCCATGTTGCATTTACCTCTACGATGAAAAATTTATAACGGTTTCGGGCGATTATCATTAAAATTTTTAATATCGTCTTACAGTTATAGAAAAAAGAGGCGCGAGTATTCGCGCCTCTTTCTGCCTCTCCGGCGTCTTCGCTTCTACATACCGACCGATTCCGCTCCCGCGCTCTCCAACGTCGCCCCGGCGCGAATTAACTCCTCCAGCCGGTCCGAGATGGCGTCGAGTTTTGGCTCTTCGCGACTGACGGCGATACCTTTGCGCATCTGCCCGCTTCCGTCGGCATAGAGTTCCACGAATTCGGCTCCCTCCAGATCGCCCAGAAGTTTCGTCTGCGCCTGCGCCGCCGGGTCGCCCCGGAGAATCATGTGCAGGTCGAGGAAATCGGAGAAGAAGTAGGCGACCTGATCGTAGGGCTTCTCCTCTCCCGCCATGATCGCGCCGACCGCCCGTCCCTGCCATTTAGCGTTCAGGTGGTGTTCGGCGTGCCAGCGGCGACCAATCGCGATGTCCTGAAAGGCGGCGATGTCTCCTGCCGCCCAGATGTGTGGATCGGAGGTCTGCAAAAACTCGTTGACCATCACCGCGCCGGTGGAGTCCAGCGCGAGACCGGCGTCGGCGGCAAGCTGCGTATTCAGCGTGATCCCGACCCCGATAACGGCGAAATCGGCTTCCACACGCTCGCCGCTGGTGGTGTTCAGCGCATGGAAGTGACCGTTTTTGCCCTCAAAAGAGGCGACGCTCTGCCCCAGGAGAAACGCGACGCCCCGCGCCTCCAGATAGCCGCGCAGGAATCCGCCCAGAGTCGGGCTGGCGAAGTGCGGCCAGGGATGCGCCTCCGGCTCAATTACGGTCGCCGAGATGCCCCGCTCGATGCAGGCTGCCGCCACCTCCACCCCGATATAGCCCGCTCCCACGATGACGGCGCGGCGGCTATGCTGAAGCGCAATGCGAATCGCCTCCGAGTCCTCCACTGTCCGCAGGTAGTAGAGTCCCTGAAGATCGCTGCCGGGAACCTCCAGCCGGCGCGGGGAGGAGCCGGTCGCCAGCAGCAGCTTCTCATAGCGAATCGTGTGGCCGTCCTCCAGCGTGACCACCCGGTCTGTGCGGTTGATCGCCGTCGCTTTCACGCCGGTATGCAGTTGAATACGGTTGTCCGGATAGAAGTTGTCAAACTTGCTGTAGGCGTCTTCCGCCGTATAGTCGTCTTTGATGAGATACTGCTTGGAGAGCGGCGGGCGGTCATAGGGGGGATGCTTCTCGCCGCCCACCAGAATGATGCGTCCCTCGCTGTCGCGTTCGCGAATATTCTGCGCCGCCCATACCGACGCGACGCCTCCGCCCACCAACAGATAGCGCGTAAACTCTTCCATACGGTGTCACCTCCCTGAATGCGTGTCGAACACTCTCTATTATGCCGGAAGAATCGCGCAATTCGGCTCATTTGTTCGATGTATTTTGAATTCGATTTATCCCTCACATTTCGCATATGAGGCTGCTGGCACTACCCACTTCCCGAAACATTCCGGCGTAATAGCCGTATTTTTTCATGATCCCCTATCTGGGTGCGCGTTTGCGGTCTCTCTCTATCAGGAGGAGCGATCCGAACAGTGAAGGGCGACTATCTCTACCGACAACTGGAGGACGAGGCGCTGGTGCGGCTGGCGCGGCTGGATAATCCGCACGCCTGCGATGAACTGGTGCGCCGGTATCGCGGGGCGGTGATCCTGGTGGCGGAACAGATCCTCTGCTCCCGCGAAGCGGCGGAAGATGCGGCGCAGGAGACGTTTCTGCTGGCATTCCGGGCGCTGTCGCAACTGCAAGAGGCGGCGAAGTTCTCCGGCTGGCTCTATACGATTGCCCGACACCGCGCGCGGCGGATGCGCTGGCGGGATAGGCGCACCGAATCGGTGGACCAGACCAGGCTCGACTACCTTCTGCAGTGGCGTGGAGGCGAATTTGCCGCGCACCCGGCGGAAGAGGCGGAACGCAATCACCGCCGGGCGAGCGTGCGCGCGCTGCTGGCGGAGATGCCGGAGGAGTCGCAGACAGTTCTGCTGCTGCACTACTTCGAGGAGTGGCCCGTCACGCGAATCGCCGAATTTCTATCGCTCCCCCTGACGACCGTTAAGTGGCGGATGCATCAGGCGCGAAAACGCCTGTGCCGCCAGCTATCACGTATTGCGGAGGAAGAGAGAGATGAGTCAGTCGGACAATAAGAAGGAGCTTCGACGAATCTGCAACCTGCTGCAGGAACTGGCGGACCTGTCAGAACATGCCAGCCTGACCGGATCGCTGGAGGGCGGCTCCCGGCGCGCTGCGCGCCGTTACAACGCCATCGTGGGACACCTGGAAGAGAGAAGCGTGATCCCGGAGGGCGTTTTCCAGCGGCTGGATGAAGAAGAGGACGGCTACGATGCGGTGGGCGTGGAGAGCAAGCTGCTCCTGGGCTATATCCGCGAGGAGCGCGAGGAGGGCGACGAGGAGCCGGTCATCGTCTCTGTCGAAGGAAAGCGCAAAAAGAAAAATAAACCGGATCTGGATTTCATCATGGGACTGGCTCCCTTTATGGATCGGAGGGATGTAGGCAGGATGGTGCGCGCCGCCATGAAAGGCAGGCAGAACATTGATCCGGGGATCATCATGGGGCTGGCTCCCTTCATTGATCGAGATGAGATCGGGAAGCTGGTGCGGGAGCACCTGCCCAACTGGTTCTTTGAGGGCGACGAAGCGGAGGAGGAGGAAGAGGCGGAAGAGCGGAAGATTAAGTTGTCGGAGGACGAGGATGCGGAAGACCCGGAGGACGAGGAGCCGTCTGAAGCGCAGGAACCGCATCGTCAACGACTGCTTCAGTTGGAAGGACGTCTGGCGGAGGTCAGCGCGAAACTGCAGTCCGTCGCGGATCAACTGCGGGATGCAGACCCGAAAGACCATGCGCGGATGCGCCGCCTGTCGCTGGAGTTGGCGCGTCTCGGACAGGAGCAGGAGAGGATCGCCCGACGGCAGGAGCGTCTGAGCCATCGTTACGAAAACCTGTAACCCGCATACATCGGCGCGTTTCGAGCGGCGGAGGACCTGTGTCCGTGAAAAGGTTATCCGCCGCTCCAACGAAAACGCGCTGGTCATGCATTCCATACCCTGAGAAGGATTTGTCTCTATGTCAACAGAACGTCGCCTTCCCCCGGAGATTGCCCGTCGTTATGGTCATGGCTTGCTGGGCAGCCTGTTGCCTCCCGATGAACGCTGGCTGGTGGTTACGATGCCGGAACCCTGGGCGCTGGCATCCCGGCAATTCTCCCGCCCGCCTGCCGCCCTGCGCATGGTCACCACGATGACCGAGGAGGTGGTCGAGGCGCAGACGACGGCGCTTCCACCGGTGGAGGGAGTTCTGGGGATCGGGGGCGGCTCCTGCATGGACTTCGCCAAATATGTCGCCTGGCAGCGAAATCTGCCGCTTCTGCTGGCTCCCAGTATCGTCAGCGTGGACGCCTGCCTGACCGAGGCGGTGGCGGTGCGGCGGGATGGGCGGGTGCACTACATGGGCGAAGCCTATCCACGCGAGGTCGTGGTGGACTTCGATCTGGTCTGCGCCGCGCCGCCCGAACTGAATCGCGCCGGAGCGGGCGACATCCTGAGCATCCATACCGCCCTCTGCGACTGGCATCTGGCGCATGAACTCAACGGCGAACCTTACGATATCGCGCTGGCAGCGGAGAGCCGCGCCCTGCTGGATCGGCTGGCGGAAAAAGCCGACGACGTTCGCAACGCCACTCCCGAAGGCATCCGCGCGCTGGTGGAGCTTTTCTGGGCAGAGGTGCGCCTGTGTCAGCGCGCCGGAAGCAGCCGCCCAGAAGAGGGCAGCGAACACTTCTGGGCGTACAATCTGGAGTTTCTCACCCGCAGATCGTTCCTGCACGGCGACCTGATCGCGCTGGGGATCCTGTTGATGAGCGGTCTGCAGGAGAACGATGTTTCAGGCGCAAGGGAGCGGATTGAGGCGGTCGGTCTGCGGCATACGCCGGAGGCGCTCGGACTATCGCGGGAGGCGGTGCGCGAGAGCCTGCTGACGGCGCGTGACTACGCGGTGAGCGATCAACTGAACTTCAGCATTCTAAACGTCCGGGAGATGACTCCGAAACTGGCGGATCGGTTGATAGACGGCGCGCAGTAGCGATCACTCCGGGAAGAGGTAGCGCATCAGAGACCCGGTCTCTGCAAAATCGCGCACAATGGCGTCGGCTCCGGCGCAGATCAGGCGGTTTCGCTTCCACTCGTCCAGACCGCCCGGAAGGTCTTCATCCGAGGCGACGCCGAGCGCAAAGCCGCCGACTCCCCTGGCATTCTCGATCTCGACATAGCCATCCCCGACAACCAGCAGTTCCGGTCCGCGCAGCCCGTTCTCCTGTAAAATCCGCTCGATAACCATCTGCTTGGAGAAATTGCGGTACTGATCGAGCGCGCCGTAGATATGCGGCTCGAAGAAGCGCGTTACCTGCAGCGCAGCCGCCTCATCCCGCACATAGACAAGATCGGTTCCGCTGGCAAGGTAGAGGGTCACTCCCCGCGCCTGAAGCGCTTCCAGAAATGCCCGTGAACCGCGCAGAAGCATGGTCTCCGGCGAGATTGTCCCTGCCTTCAGCCCCTCCACACGCCCCTGAATGCGCTCCCACAGCCGCCTCAGATAGGTATGCTTGTACTCCAGCGCCTCCTTCGGCACGCCGCCTCGTTTCTGAACCTCTTCCTGAAGCTGGAAGCATTGATAGATCGTTTGCTTGCCCGTCAGCCGTTCCACAAACTCCCGGACAACCGACTCGATCTCCTCCATAGACTCGTGCTCCGGCGTCTGAAGCAGCTCTTCCACGAAGTAGGGGATCATAACATCCTGCCAGCCCTCGCGGATCAGGGAGAGAGTCCCGTCAAAATCGAACAGGGCAGAGCGAAATGCTCCACGCGGCGCGTCGGCGCGCAGGATCTCCAGATAGGGTTTGGTGGTCATCGGTGGCAGACGCTCGCCTTCCTGATAGTGAAGCAATGGCTGGTTCTCCTTCAAGGTAGAGCCGGTGCATCGCCTGGCTGTCATGTGGAGCGCAGCGAGACATCTTAAGATTCTTCGCTTCGCTCAGAATGACAGTCAGGCTTCGTTCTGAACGACAGCCGGGCTGCGCTGACAACGACAGCGGGGCTGCGCTGACAACGACAGCGGGGCTGCGCTGACAATGACAGCGGGGCTGCGCTGACAATGACAGCCATCCAAACTCTCTTGACGACGTACTGGTGTATAGATGCTCGCGGAATACGGATGCTGACTGGCGACCTCCGTCGCGATATCCGTCAGTAGTTGCGCCGCCAGTTCCATTTGTCGCTGCCGGTAATCAGCGGACGGATCGAATCGGGCAGCGTGGCGGCGAACTCCGGGCTGATCTCGTTGCCCTGCCACTCCTGAAACATCGTCGGCGTGTAGCCGCTGACCAGAATCACGCGCTCTTTCTCGCTGAGTATCTCGGTGGTACTGTGGATGAGCGACTCGGCAAACAGAAGCACCGAACCGGCAGGCGCGACGACCTGCGTTATCAGCCGATCGTCCTCCATCGCCGCCTCGATTATCTCCTTCTGAGACCATGTCATCCGATGGCTGCCGGGAATGACGGCAGTTCCTCCGTCCTCAGGTCCGACATCCGTCAGATAGGCAAGAGTCTTGACGAAGAGGCAGTGAAAGCGGTCGTTCTCGATGTAGGTTCCCCAGCCGTGCCGGGTTCCGGTGTGAAAGCCGGTCGGGTTTACGCGCCGTCTTCGCAGCGTGTCAAGGTCGGCGTCCGGTCGTCGGCGATTGATGATCGCCTCGGACTCCTCCAGGCGCACCGCTCCGCCGACGATCTCCTCCACCAGCGGAATCAGTTTCGGGTGAACGGCATACTCCAGCAGAGCGGGATCGTATTCAACCAGATGGCCGAAAAGCTGGAAATAGTCGCCGCGTCTATGGGTATAGATGCGGTGCGCCGACAGATCGGGTTCCGCCTTCATGCGGTAGAGAGCATCCCGCATCCGGGACACCTCCTCCGGCGTCAGGATGCTCTCCAACAGCACAAATCCGTAGGCGTCAAAGTGGAACCTCTGCGAAAGGGTCAAGCCGTAGGACATGACGCGACTCCGGGTTCGTTTTCCAGTATTTTACCCTACCCGCGAAATGTGCCGGTCGGGTCGTGTCGGAACGAGCGGAGGGTCTTCATATAGTTGGCGCGCTCAAACGCCGCCGGTTCCGCGACGTTTCGCTGGCTCATGCTTCCCCGCATCTGCGCCACCGACACATACTCATACTCATCCATCCAGGATTCCATCTCGGAGAGGATTTCGCGGATGCGCACCACTCCGTTCTGCAGCAGTTCGGAGGTCATCATCGCCACATTCGCGCCAGCCATC
>CAYSDM010000022.1:0-66973 GCA_964429855.1 uncultured Chthonomonadaceae bacterium | reverse complement strand
GCTTCTGGGAGGGGGAGGCGTGGACGGAGCCATTCATCGCGCGGCAGGATCGGAGCTTCTGGAGGAGTGCCGGTCGCTCGGCGGATGCCAGACGGGACAGGCAAAGATCACACGCGGCTATCGCCTCACGGCGCGCTATGTGATTCATACGGTCGGACCGGTCTGGCAGGGCGGCGACCACCAGGAGGATGCGCTGCTGGCGGACTGCTACCGCAACAGCCTGACGCTGGCGGAGCAGCATGGACTTCGCTCCATCGCTTTTCCTGCGATCAGCACGGGAGCCTACGGCTTCCCAATCGCCCGCGCCGCGCAGATCGCGCTGACCGAGACGAAGCGATTTCTGGAGTCGAACCAGACGATAGAGAAGGTCATCTTTGTCTGTTTCGGTTCGTCAGACCATCGGGTCTACCGGGAGATCTTTCAGCAGCTTTTTCCCGGAGCGGAGTCACAATCGCTTCCGGGCGGGACAGGTTGATAAAAACACGGAGATAAAACATGAAACTTGTTCGTTTTCGGAGCGGTTCCGAAGCAAAAATCGGCGCGGTTGTTGGCGAGAGCGTTCTGGACCTGGCGGCGGTCTGGACAGGCAGCGCGCCGCTGCCCTCCTCCATGCGCGCCTTTCTGGCGGATGCGGATGCCGTTCAGACCGCCCGCAGCATCGTCGCCGCCGCTTCACCCGGAGGAGAAGCCTGCCAGCCGCTGGCGGAAACCGCGCTGCTGGCTCCAGTCGGCGATCCTCAGAAGATCATCTGCATCGGGCAGAACTATCGCGACCACTGTATCGAGCAGAATCAACCCATCCCGGAACGCGCCATTATCTTCGCCAAGTTCCCCAGCGCCCTGATCGGTCCGGGCGCGCCCATCACGCTGCCGAAACTGAGCGAACAGGTGGACTATGAGGCGGAGCTTGCCTTTGTCATCGGCAAGCGAGGGCGCCATGTGCCGGAGGAGGAGGCGAAGGAGTATATCGCGGGCTACATGTGCCTCAACGATGTCTCTGCGCGAGACATTCAGTTCAGCGATAAGCAGTGGGTGCGCGGCAAGACGTTCGACACCTTCGCCCCGACCGGCCCGATGCTGGTCACCGCCGATGAGATCGCCGACCCGCACAATCTGGACATCAGCCTGACTCTCAACGGAAAGACCTTGCAGCAGTCAAATACGCTGAACCTGATCTTCGGAGTATACTATCTGGTCTGCTATCTCTCGCAGGTCTTCACGCTGGAGCCGGGCGACATTGTGACGACCGGCACGCCCGGAGGCGTCGGCGTCTTCCGACAGCCGCCGGTCTTCCTTCAGCCCGGCGATACCGTGAGTGTCACCATCGCCGGACTCGGCACGCTGACCAATCCGGTTGTCGCGGAGGCGTAAGGATCTGCTTTTCGCGCAGGATCAAGAGAGGGGAGAGACAAAGCGCTCTCCCCTTTTCGGTGTCAGTTTTTGAGGATCGGAGCCGCCAGCGCGCGCCAGAGCGGTCGGAGAAGAGCCGGACCGCGCCCCTCCAGAGTCTCCGGCGAGGGATGCGACTCCTGCACGAAGACCATAAAGACGAACGTCCCCGCCGCCCCGACCACCGACATTACCGCAAACATCGCCCCCATGCCGTACCGCTGTGCGATCCAGCCGCAGACGACCGGACCCACCGAGGTCGCCATCGCCCCGGTCGCCGCCAGCCGGGACTGCGCGTAGCCGCGCCCGGCATTGGTCGCCAGATCGTTGATGAACACCACCGAGATCGCGCCCATGATTCCGAAATTCAAGCCGTGCAGCGACTGCACCGCCATCACCCAGGCGGGACTTGCGGCGGGAATGTAGCAGAGCAGGCGCAGGGGCATAATGAGAAAGGCGACGGCAAGGGCGGGACGCCGTCCATAACGATCCGACCACCGCCCGACCTGAATCATTATCAATACTTCGCACAGCACTCCGGTCGCAAAGGTGGCTGTCACCCACAGGGGCGTCGCCCCCAGGCTTTTGAGATACAGCCCCAGATAGGCGGTCGCGCCGTACAGCCCGAACATATAGAAGAAGGTCGCCAGCAGAAACCAGCGCAGGTTCGGAGTCAGACGATTCGCCTGACGATCCGGCAGCGGATCGGCGGCGCGCGCCGGATTCTTCGAGTCGGGAACCAGAAGCGCCACCAGCGCGATCATCAGGAATAGCTGTGGACCCCATAGAAAGACCCGCGCCAGACTCTCCCGTCCCAGAGCCGCGCCTGCCGCCTGTCCACCCAGCAGCAGACCGGACAGCAGCGAGACGACGATATAGCCGACCGATCCCCAGACGCGGTAGCGCACATAGGCGGCGCCGCCCTCCGCCCGTGACGCAACCATCCGCCCGACCAGTACGCCTCCCGCCGCTCCCAGATACATGCTGCTGTTTGCACCCAGCGCGGACAGCAGGGCAAACTGCCACATCTGATCCACATGGCGGAAGCTGATATAGGCGGCGGCAGCGCTCAGCGCCGCCAGACACATCGGCAGCCGACGAGTATCGAACCGATCTGAGAACAGACCGATCAGCGGCTGAACCAGCATCGCGGAGCCGGTCGCCATCCCCATCACCAGACCGATCTGGCTGCGCGACAGCCCGGACGCCTCCATAAACAGGGGGGTAAACGGCTGCAGGAACCCGAACGTCGCAACCGTCAAAAACATCAACAGTCCCAGCGCAAAGCTGCGCCAGCGAGGAATCTCCGAAGGCGGAGTCTCCGAAGGCGGAGTCTCCGAAGGCGGATCCACGGTCATGCTTCTCTTTCCTGCCCTGCACATGGCAGCGTATTTCAACCCGGCTATCCAGCCGCGTAAGGTATACTTTCTCTAGATTGATGGATAGCTCCTGCGAATCGCTGAGACAGGAGCATGGGAAAGAGACGATGACTCCGAAAACGCTATTCGAGAAGATATGGGAGAGCCACATTGTGCAGGCGGAGGCGGGCAAGCCGACAATCCTCTATATTGATCTGCACCTGATTCACGAAGTCACCTCGGCGCAGGCATTCGACGGACTGCGTCTGAACGGGCGTAAAGTGCGCCGCCCCGACCTGACCCTGGCGACGATGGATCATAACGTGCCAACCACCGACCGACGCCTGCCCATCGCCGACCCGATCAGTAAAAAGCAGATGGAGGTGCTGGCGGCAAACTGCCATGAGTTCGGCATCACGCTCTACGACCTGCACAGCCCGCGACAGGGCATCGTCCATATCATCGGGCCCGAGTTGGGACTGACCCAGCCCGGAATGACCATCGTCTGCGGCGACAGCCATACCGCCACGCACGGCGCATTCGGCGCGCTGGCATTTGGCATCGGAACCTCCGAAGTGGAGCACGTGCTGGCGACCCAGTGCCTTCAGCAGCTTCGCCCCCGTACGATGGAGGTGCGCGTTACCGGCGCGCTGCCGCTCGGAGTCACCGCCAAAGATGTCATTCTGAGCATCATCGGGAAGATCGGAACCGACGGCGCAACCGGCTATGTGATCGAATACACGGGCGACACCATCCGCAGCCTGACGATGGAAGGACGCATGACGGTCTGTAATATGTCCATCGAGGCAGGCGCGCGCGCCGGCATGATCGCGCCGGACGACGTCACCTTCCGCTACCTGGAGGGTCGCCCCTACGCGCCGAAAGGGGCGGAGTGGGAGCAGGCGCTGGCGGAGTGGCGCGCGCTTCCTTCCGATCCGGACGCCCACTATGATCGCCTGGTGGAACTGGATGCCACAACCCTGATCCCGCATGTGACCTGGGGAACCAATCCCGGACAGGTTATCCCCGTCACCGGCCAGGTTCCCGATCCCGAATCGTTCGAGTCGCCTGCCGACCGGAAGGCGGCGGAGCGGGCGCTGGAGTATATGGCACTGCGTCCCGGCACGCCGATGCAGGAGATCGCCATTGACCGCGTCTTCATCGGCTCCTGCACCAATGGACGGATGGAAGACCTGCGGGCGGCGGCGCGCATCCTGGAAGGCGGACGGGTCGCGCCGACGGTGAAGGTGATGGTGGTTCCTGGCTCGGCGCTGGTCAAGCAGCAGGCGGAAGCGGAGGGGCTGGATCGCATCTTCGTCGAAGCGGGCTGCGAATGGCGCGAGGCAGGCTGTTCGATGTGCCTGGGAATGAATCCCGACATCCTGAAGCCGGGCGAACGCTGCGCCTCCACCTCCAACCGCAACTTTGAAGGGCGGCAGGGCAAGGGAGGCAGAACGCACCTGGTCAGCCCCGAGATGGCGGCGGCGGCGGCGATCGCCGGGCATCTGGTGGACGTGCGGGGCTGGAAGAAGTAAGCGCAGAACGCAGGCGGTCTGCCGCCGATATTCGGCGCGGCAGGTATCCAGCATCTTTTGAAGGAGAACTGTTTTTGGAACCTTTTATCAGACTCACCGGCATCGTCGCCCCGCTGGATCGGGCGAATGTGGACACCGATCAGATCATCCCCAAGCAGTTCCTCAAGCGCGTGGAGCGCACCGGATTCGGGGAGTTTCTCTTCTTTGACTGGCGATATCATGAGGACGGCTCCGTCTGTCCCGGCTTTGAACTGAACGCGCCGGGCTATCAGGGCGCGACGATCCTCGCCGCAGGCAAGAACTTCGGCAGCGGCTCCAGCCGGGAACATGCGCCCTGGGCGCTGCTGGACTACGGCTTTCGCGCCATTCTAGCCCCCTCCTTCGCCGACATCTTCTACAATAACTGCTTCAAAAATGGTATACTCCCGGTCGTACTGCCCGAAGCCGCCATCGCGCAGATTATCGAGCAGGCACAGAAGTTTCCCGGCTACCAGTTGACGGTGGATCTGGAGGCGCAGACGGTCTACGACTCGGCGGGCTTTTCAACGGCGTTCGAGGTGGACCCGTTCCGCAGACACTGCCTGCTGAACGGTCTGGACGATATTGGACTGACACTGCAATATGAAGAGGCGATCCGTGCCTATGAATCCCGCCGACCGGCGTGGAAACGAGGCGTCGGCGCGAAAGAGTGAGGGGTAAATGGTAGCTGTGCCTGCTCCCTGGGCCTGTTGTCTGTGTTGTGACAGAGAGGAATCGTAAAGGATGCAGCGCGTTTCGATCTTTGTGGATGGCGCGAATATGTACTACGCGCAGAAAAAGCTGGGATGGTATGTTGATTTCCGGAAGGTGCTCTCCTATTTCGGACGCGAAGCCGGGAATATAATCAGCGAAGCCTACTACTATACGGGCGCGGATATGCAGACCAAAGGACGCGACGGCGCGTTTCATGAGTATCTGATGTACTCCGGCTACACGGTGCGCACCAAGACGATCAAGCAGATGGTGGACGACACCACCGGCGAAATCGTGGAGAAGGCGAATCTCGATATTGAGTTGGTGATTGATATGTTCAACACCGTCAACCTGTACGATACCTGTATTCTGCTCAGCGGTGATGGCGACTTTGAGCGGGCGCTGGAACTGGTGCGATCACGCGGGAAACGGATTGCGGTGGTGGCGCATCCGGAGATGACGGCGCGGGAGCTTCGCAATGTGGTCGGGCGAAACTATTTTGATATGCGGGATCTGGAGCGGTGTATTGCGCGTACCGATCGTCTGCCGGAGTACGGCGAGGAGCCGCCGGGAATCGCCTTTGTCCGTTCGCTGGATTAGACTGCCCGATACCGGATGGGTGCAGCGAATGTAACGGTCCGGCTGCGCCCCTCCTCTCCTCAACCGTCTGAAAGAACATGCAAACCGATCAACCAGCGAAGGCAGGCGGATTCATCCTGCGGGAAGCGCAGCGACAGGATATTCCGGCAATCGTGGCTCTGTGGGAAGAGATGATGGACTTCCACCACGCCCACGATCCGCGCTTTCGGTTCGCCCCGAATGCGGCTCGCGAACTCCAGCGACAGATTAACGCCGCCATCCGTTCGCGCAGCGCGCATGTGCTGGTCGCGGAGTCGGCAGGCTATGTCATCGGCTATATTCTGGGCGAACTGCATGTCCGCAAACCGATCTACCCGATGGGGAGGTATGGTTTCATCTCGGATATATCGGTCACGCAGCGGTGGCGGCGGCGCGGAGTGGGTCGCGCGCTGGTGGAGAGCCTGCTGCTCTGGTTTCGGAGATGTGAGGTGACCGCCATCGAACTGTTTATCTCGGAGGCGAACCCGATCTCGGTGAAGTTCT
Organism: uncultured Chthonomonadaceae bacterium; assembly: GCA_964429855.1. Lineage (GTDB taxonomy): Bacteria > Armatimonadota > Chthonomonadetes > Chthonomonadales > CAJBBX01 > CALLMM01. The sequence goes on along the minus strand of CAYSDM010000022.1, from coordinate 60,837 downwards.
GGGAGGCGATGGGCTTCCGCCCGTTTCTACGTATGCTGCGACTGGATGTGGAGGAAGAGAACGGATGATTATCGAATCGGCGACCGAATCGGACATTAAAACCATAGCAGCCCTGACTCGCAATGCGCTCTCCTTCGCCTCTCAGCCGGACACGCAGTCGTGGGAGGAGATGAGCGATTCGGAGATGGAGCAGCATCTGCGCGCCTACCTGCCGGGGGAGCATGCAACGACGCTGGTTGCGCGCGCGGAACACGCCACGCTCGGCTATGTCGGGGCGCGTTTTGAGCCGGTCGCCCCGCGCCGCTCAGAGAAACGCGCTATTATCGAACTGCTGGCGGTCGCGCCGCCCTATCGCGGGAGAGGGATCGGAACGCGACTGGTGATGGAACTGCTGGCATCGCTGAGGCGTCAAGGAATTACGCGCGTATCGGTGCCGGTGATTGCCGCCAATGAAGCCGCCGTGCGATTCTGGCGGCGCGCCGGATTTCAGGAAGTTTCGTTCGTGATGGAACAGAGGTTATCACAGGAAGGGAGCGCCGGTAACGCAGAATGAGGCCATGCGTTTTAACACACACTTCACTCCACAACGCCCCTGGCTTCACAGTCTGTGGGAGGTGATGGATGAGTGAAATGGTGAAGACGATTGCAGTGCTGCCCGGTGACGGCATCGGTCCGGAGGTGGTCGAACAGGCGGTACAGGTGTTAAAGGCGGTGGCGCACCGATATGGCGTCACGTTTTTATTTGAAGAGGGGCTGGTCGGTGGGATCGCCTACGATGAGACAGGGCATCCGCTGCCGCCGGAGACGCTGGCGCTCTGCCGTCACGCCGACGCGATCCTTTTCGGCGCGGTGGGCGGTCCGAAATGGGATAAAATCGAGCCGCCGACAATGCGTCCGGAGCTTGGCGCGCTGCTGCCGTTGCGAAAAGAGTTGTCGCTCTATGCCAATCTGCGCCCGGCGCGGCTCTACCCCGCGCTTGCCGGAGCTTCGCCGTTGAAAAACGAGATTCTGGGCGATGGTCTGGACATCCTGGTTGTGCGCGAACTGACCGGGGGCATCTACTTCGGAACGCCCAAAGAGCGCACCGAGGACGGGCATCGCGCCATAGATACCTGTATCTACTTCGGAGAAGAGATCGAGCGGATCGCGCGGGTCGGGTTCGAGGCGGCGCTGCGCCGCCAGGGGCGCATCTGCTCGGTGGACAAAGCCAATGTGCTCGAGACATCGCGCCTGTGGCGGGACATCGTGACCCACATCGCCGCCGACTATCCGCAGGTCGAACTGACGCACATGCTGGTAGACAACTGCGCCATGCAATTGATTCGGAATCCTCGCCAGTTTGATGTGATTGTTACCGAAAATATGTTCGGGGACATTCTCAGCGACGAAGCCGCCATGCTGACAGGCAGCCTGGGAATGCTGCCTTCCGCCAGCCTGGGCAACGGTCAGCGGGGACTGTATGAACCGGTACACGGTTCCGCGCCGGATATCGCCGGAAAGGACATCGCCAATCCGCTGGCGGCGATTCTCTCGGCAGCCATGCTGCTTCGTTATTCGTTTGACATGGAGCAGGCAGCGCGCGAGGTGGAGCGCGCCGTGGAACATGCCATCGAAGCCGGGTATCGGACGGTGGACATCGCCGGCCCGGGAGAGACGCCGGTCGGAACCCGGGAAATGGGTTCGCGTGTGGCTGAGAGGCTGCGCTGAACGCAGCGAAAGGGCTGCCAGGAACGCGGCGAAGAGGTTGCGCGGAAAACAAAAACCTACCAGACATCTGCATCAGGAGACCGCAGCATTGAACGATGTCGGCAAGATCGTGATTATTGGCGCCGGCCCGACCGGGATCGGGGCGGCGTATCGTCTTAAGAAACTGGGATATGCCAACTTTCAGGTCATCGAAGCCAGCGGGCAGGCGGGAGGACTCGCCAGCAGCTATGTGGACGAGAAGGGCTTCACCTGGGATGTCGGCGGGCATGTCCAGTTCTCTCACTACGACTACTTCGACCGGGCCATGACGGAGGCTCTGGGCGAGGATGGCTGGCTCCACCACGAGCGCGAGTCCTGGGTCTGGATCGCCGACCGCTTTGTACCCTATCCTTTCCAGAACAATCTGCGCTATCTGCCCCGCGAGATGATCGCGAAGGCGCTGCGCGGACTGGCGAATCGCCCTCCGCGCACGCCCTCCCCGACGCAGGACTTCGGTTCCTGGATTGATCAGACCTTTGGCAAGGGGCTGCGCGACATCTTCATGGAGCCGTATAACTTCAAGGTCTGGGCGTATCCGCCGGAGCGCATGTGGGCTGGATGGGTCGGCGAGCGGGTGGCGGTCGTGGATATGGGACGGGTCTCGGAAAACATTATCCTTGAAAAAGACGATGTGAGCTGGGGACCCAATAACACCTTCCAGTTTCCCCGCTACGGCGGCACCGGAGCGGTCTGGCGCGCGCTGGCGTCGCAGATCGGCGAGCCGTTCTTCCGCTATAACACCCGCGTGCAGGCGATAGACCATGTCGCAAAGCGGATACTGACCGATGAGGGCGACCAGATCGCCTACGACCGCCTGCTCAGCACCGTTCCGCTCGACACCCTCGGCAAGATGCTGCACCCGTGCGTGGACGAAGTGCTGGAACCGGCGTCTAAGCTCCTCTTCTCCCACTCGCATATCATCGGCGTAGGCTTGACGGGCGAGATGCCCGCGAAACTGCAAAAGAAGTGCTGGATGTACTTCCCGGAAAGCAACTGCCCGTTCTACCGGGTCACCGTCTTTTCGCACTACTCCCCCAACAATGTGCCGGAGCCGGAGACTGGGAAGTACTGGTCACTGATGACCGAGACCAGCGAATCCGGGGTCAAGCCGGTTAAACGGGAATCCCTTGTGGAAGACACCATTCAGGGTCTGCTGAACACCGGTCTGATCCACAGCCGGGATCAGGTCTATCACACCTGGTACTATGTGGCGGAACACGGTTACCCGACCCCGTCGCTGGAGCGCAACGAACTGCTCAAGAAGATTGAACCGGCGCTGAAAAAAATCGGCATTACCTCTCGCGGACGCTTTGGAGCATGGCGGTACGAGGTCTCCAATCAGGATCACTCGTTCATGCAGGGGGTCGAATGGGTCAACTGGACACTGCTGGACGTGCCTGAACTGACCGTTCGATTTGCCGAAACCGCCAACGCGAACTGGGGGAAATGGGCGTAAGGGGTTGCCTGCTGTTCTATTGGGCGGATGGATCCCGCCCTATAGAGAGGAAGTTCTCATGGTAGATATTTCCGTAATAGTCTGTACCCGCGACCGTCCCGACACCATCGGGCAGGCGATTGAGAGTATTGCGCAGTGCAGCTATCCGTCCTTCGATATCCATATCATGGATCAGAGCACGACGGACGCAACGCAGAAGATCATTGAGACGCTCACGCCCAGATATAGAGAGCGCTGCGCCATCGTCTACCATCATCTGGATAAAGCCGGGCTGTCTCGCGCCTACAATCTGGGCATGAAGGCGACCACAGGCGAGATCATGGCCTTTACGGACGACGATGTGATCGTGCCCTCCGACTGGCTGACCCAGATCAGGGAGGCGATGGACGCCGACCCGAAAGCCGGTCTGCTCTACGGGCAGGTGCTGGTTCCCGAAAGCCTGAAGGACTCGGTCAAGCAGGGGATTATTGTTCCCGCGCTGCCTATTCCCAGACGGGAGCGGCTGGGCGAAGGGCTGGGCTTCAAAGTCTTCGGCATGGGCGCGAACATGGCCATTCGACGCTCCATCATCGAGAAGGTGGGCGGCTTTGACGAGGCTCTCGGCGGCGGCGGTCCCCTGCGCTCCTCACAGGATTTCGACTTCGCCTACCGGGTCTTTCGCGCCGGCTATGTCATCCTGCTGGAGCCGCTGGTCAAAGTGGACCACTACGGGACGCGCACCCGTGAACAGTGGCCGATCACCATGAAAAACTACGGCATTGGCGACGGAGCGTTCTACTGGAAGCATGTTCGCTGCGGGGATGTCTACGCGCTCTACTGCCTGGCGCGCCAGTGGGCGATCGCCCGGTTCCGGCAGTTCAAAACGCTGTTCACGCGCCGGAAGTGGCTCCGGGACGACTACGCCGATCATCTGCGGGTCGGCGTGCGCGAAAGCAGCCGGTTTGCCATCAATCGGGAGAAACGTCTCTACATGGAGACGGAGACGGCGCGGATGGAGGTGACGCAGGCAAACGTTGTCACCGCCGCCACCCGCGACTCCGGCATCAAACAGTAGGCGGACATCTGGACGGATAATCCATGCGCTGGGAAGACCGAGGGAAAAATATCTGGGCGACATTCACGGCGGACATGCAGCGGTATACGGGTACACAACTGCGTCCCTGGTCGCTGCGCTTTCTGCGAAAGCTGGTCTCTTCCGCCTATGAGCATCCTGCCCTGCTGGCGGTAGCGGTCTATCGCTACGGGCAGTGGGTAAAGTTCCGATGCCGCATACCGATCCTCCGGCAGATATGCAATCTCTACTACTTCATTCTCTATAACTGGGTGAGAACGCGCCTGCAGATCGAGATTCCCCGCACCGCCGCCATAGATGCGGGGTTGCGCGTAGACCATTTCTGTGGGATCATAATAAACAGCCGCTGCAATGTCGGAAAAAACCTCTGGATTAAACCGGGGGTCATTATCGGCGCGACCGACACCGGCACGCCCTATATCGGCGACAATGTGGAGATCGGCGTTGGCGCAAAGGTGCTCGGATATGTGCGCGTCGGCAATAACGTGATTATCGGCGCGCAGGCGGTTGTCGTCAAAGATGTGCCGGACAACGCCGTTGTGGCGGGGGTGCCGGCAAAGGTGCTGCGCTACCGCACGCCGCCAGAGGCAACAGAGCAGACGCCAGAGGCAACAGAGCAGACGCCAGAGGCGACAAAGCAGACGCCAGAGGCAACAGAGCAGACGCCGGAAGCGGTAGAGCCGTCGTCTGCGGCTTAATACCTGCCCGAAGAAGTTCAGGGAAGCGATGAAACGAATCGAAGTGGTGATGCGCCCCACCAAATTTGACGAAGTAAAAGAGGCGCTCTCTTCCATAGGCATCACCGGAATGACGGTGACGGACGTGCGCGGCTACGGTCGGCAGCGCGGGCGCACGGAAAAATATCGCGGCAACACCTATATCGTGAACCTGCTTCCGAAGGTTAAGCTGGAGTTTGTAGTGCCGGATGACCGCGAGGAAGAGGCGATTGAAGTCGTACTGGAGGCGGCGCGCACCGGCGAGATCGGAGACGGAAAAGTGTTTATCTCCGAGGTCGAAGAGGCGATCCGCATTCGCACCGGCGAACGCGGAGACGCCGCGTTATAGCGTTCTATGCTCCGGTTGCAGATCAGACAGACCGCAAAAGGGCTGGAGGCGTATTTGCCCCGGCTCTTCCCCGATGCAGAAGCGGTTCTCCCGTGGCTCAAAGCCCCCGACATCGAAAGAGAGAGTGTATGCAGCAACGGATTGCCATCTACGATACCACCCTGCGCGACGGCTCGCAGGGCGAAGGAGTGAGTTTCTCGCTCGAAGACAAAGTGCGAATCGCTCGTAAGCTCGATGAGTTCGGCATGGACTACATTGAGGGCGGATGGCCCGGCTCGAATCCGAAAGATATCGAGTTCTTCGAGCGCATTAAAAAAACTCGCTTCGATCATGCGCGGATGGCTGCTTTCGGCAGTACGCGCCGTCCGCATCGTGCCGCCGCCGAAGATGATCTGGTGCAGATGCTTGTACAGGCGCAGACGCCGGTCGTGACGATCTTCGGCAAGTCGTGGGACTTTCATGTAACCCATGCGCTCAAGGTCTCCTATGAAGAGAACCTGGCGATGATTCACGATACCGTCTCCTATCTGGCGGCGCGAGTCCCCGAAGTGGTCTACGATGCCGAACACTTCTTCGACGGCTACAAGCACAATCCGAACTACGCGATTCAGTGCTTACAGGCGGCGCAGTCGGCGGGAGCGGCAGTTCTGGTTCTCTGCGACACCAACGGAGGCGCGCTGCCGCATGAGGTGGAGGAGATCGTTTGCGCAGTGTGCAGCCTGATGGAGATTCCCATCGGCATCCATACGCACAACGACGCCGCCTGCGGGGTCGCGAACGCGCTGTTTGCGGTGCGCAGCGGCGCGACACATGTGCAGGGAACGGTCAACGGATACGGGGAGCGATGCGGCAACGCCAATCTCTGCTCCATCATCCCCAATCTGGCGCTGAAGATGGACTACCGCTGCCTTCTGCCGGACTCCCTGCAGCATCTTACGGCCCTGTCCCAGTATGTGGACGAGATCGCCAATCTCACTCCCAATACCCGCCAGCCCTTCGTGGGACGCAGCGCCTTTGCGCATAAGGCGGGGGTGCATGTGGACGCAGTGCTCAAGCACCGCGCCACCTACGAACATATAGACCCAGAGTGCGTGGGTAATTCGCGCCGGATGCTGGTCTCGGAACTCTCCGGCGGCAGCACCATCGTCAACAAAGCCGCCAGACACGCCCTCGATCTGGCCAAAAACTCGCCGGAGACCCGTGAACTGCTGAAAAAGGTGGCGAAGATGGAGAGCGACGGCTACTCCTTCGAGGGAGCCGAAGCCTCTTTCGAACTGCTGTTGATGCAGACCGTCGGGACTTACCGCAAGCTGTTCGATGTCGAGAGCTTCCGGGTGATCGTGGAGAAGCGCGGCAGTTGCGATCCGATCACTGAGGCGACCGTAAAGCTGAAAGTCAACGGTTCGGAACAGCTGGTGGTGGCGGAGGGAGACGGTCCGGTACACGCGCTCGATCTGGCGCTGCGGAAGGCGCTCCGGGAGTTCTATCCTGAACTCACCGACATCAAACTGACCGACTTCAAGGTGCGAGTCGTCAATGTCCGCGAGGGAACCGCCGCCAAAGTCCGCACGATTATCGATTCCTCCGATGGAGACCGCACCTGGAGCACGGTCGGCGTCTCCACCAATATGATCGAAGCCTCCTGGCACGCGCTGCTGGACGGCGTGCTCTACGGGCTTCTGTGCGACAGCGCCGGAACGGACGCAGCGGAAGATAGTCCTTCGTAGATGCGCTTGCAGTTCCCGTTTGCGCCTGTACAGAAAAGACGCCCCGGTTCTTCCTGAACCGGGGCGTCCGCGTTGCAGAGATCGGCAGCTATTCGCCGATAGGCGGCCCGACAATCTCAACCTGATGCCGCTCGCCCACCGCCATCAAACCCGATACGGTGACGTTCTCCGAACGCATCAGCGCATCTACATCCCGGAAAAAGCCTTCGAAGCCGCCGGGCGTTGTGATAACCAGAAGACGACCCGGGTTCTCTCCGACAGACTTATAGGCGTGACGGACACCGCGCGGGCAGTGCGCGAACGTTCCGGCTCCGACCTGTTCAATCTCCTCGCCGATCTGTAACAGATATTCGCCTTCCAGCACATAGAACGACTCGTCCTCGCGACGATGAATATGCTGCGGCACGCCCTGACCGGGCGCATCATGAGAGATAAACAGCGACATCTGTCCGTCCGACTGTGTCGCGTTCAATAGAACCTCCACCGGAATGCCGAGGACATTCAGAATCTCGCCCGTGTTCGGCGCGACGAATACCGGTTGTCCACTGCCCGGCAAAGCGGGACGATCCGTCGGAGTCGTTCCGGGAGGCAGGAACTCAACGCCGTACTCCGCGCCGAGAGAGAGCATTCGCGCCACATCCAGTTCACCCTCCAGCGTCGGAAACTCCTCCAGATTCTTCGCGGGAACGCTGAAGCCTTTGAAATATCCCTCAAATCCGCTCGGTGTCACCATCATCAGCGCGCGCGCCTTCTCCGTATGTATCTGAAACTGATGCGGCACGCCGTGCGGCAGGTAGATCAGGCTTCCGGGCATCGCATGAAAAGACCTGTCTCCCGCTTGAAAGGTCGCCTCGCCATCCAGCAAAAAGAACAGTTCGTCTTCGCGTGTATGCAGGTGTGGAGGCGGCTCATATCCGCTCGCCCCCGCCAGTTCCAGCAACGTAAACGCGCCGTCCGTATCCTCCTGCCGTGCCAGATAGCTCATGCAATAGGTCATATACCAGTCGCTGTTTTCCAGAGTCACATTGCGAACATATGCCTGTCTTGCGGTCGTCTCTACAGCAGTCATTTCTATCTCCTTTGTTTTGTTTATCGCATCGCAACAATCGGTCATATGGACAGGAGAAGAGGCTCTTCCCCTGTCCCGCTTGTTCTGAAGCCTACTCCTTCTCCGCAAACGTCCAGCTTGTCAGAAAGGCTTCCAGTTCCTTTCGATACTTCGTAAACAACTCGTTGTCACCTGTCAGAATAGCGGCGATCTCCATACGCTTGCCGACCTTCGCGCCGAGATAGAGCCGGACGGTGCGAACGCTGCCGTCTTTCGCCTCCACCACCATCATCTTCGAATAGATATCCACGCCGTTCTTCGCGCTCTGCTTCTCCGTCTTCCCCTCCTGAGTCACCTTCTCCTCATCCGTGATGCCGCTCTTGAGCAGATTCTCGAAGCTCTGCACGAATTCGCCTTCATACTGAATGCTCGGAAGCAGAAGGATGACAAGCTGTCTGTTTCCGCTGTTTTCAGCCGGCGAGATGAGCGTCAGCTTTCCCTGCTCTCTCTTCTTCCAGCCTGCGGGCATTCGGAACATCTGGTTGCCCACGCGGGTCAGATTCCCGGCAGCCGATGTAGGCTCCGCGCTCTGCCGCCCCTGCCCTTCGATCTCCGTACCGCGCTCCGGTTCGTCGTTTTTCTCCGGAACAGGCGGGGTATCCGTCCCGGCAGCCGGCTCTGCGCCGCCTTTCAGATTCGCAAACGTCACTCCCTTACAGAATTCAGCCACCACCGGTTGATACTTGTTGAACAGGTCCTTATCGTTGGACAGATAGGCGATCATCTCAAAACGGTCGCCCGGCTTCGCGGCGTAGTAGAAGCGATACGCGGTGTTCTTCTGATCATCTTCCGTAATCACCACCGTTGTCACCGTCTCGCTGTTGCCCGGACCGCGCCCCTCCATCAGTTTGCCTTCCTGAACAACCTTCTGATCCTGTTCCAACACTTTTCGCATCGCGCCGAACGCCTGCTTGAACTCTCCCTGCAGCTTCTGCCCCGGCACAATCACCAGCATCGCCTGCCTGCCCGGTGGAAGATCGGATGGAACCAGAAACGTCACCTTGTTCTGCTCCATGCGCTTCCAGCCTTTCGGCACCTGATAGATCACATTTCCCGACTGCGCCGTCTGCGCAGGGACCTGCATACCCGGCGTAATCAGCGCCCCTACAGCAATGACGGTTCTCAAAATCGTTTTCACGTAACTTTTCTCCCGGTTTTTGTTCACATCGTTCATCCTGTTCACAGCTCTTCTCGACAGCAGTCTCATCGCGATTTCCTTTCACAATGCATCCCGACAGAGCATCTCATCAGACTATCATCCGCGCGTCAGCAGTATCGCCGCCCGCTCTTCCGTCCTTTACAGTCGCAATATTCTTAGTACAGCGATATTCTCAAGCCGGCAGTTTGACGGGAATTCGGTCCGATCCGTTTCGTGATATGCATCACAGACGGCAGCCATCCTCCCCGCGTTGTGATGGCATCATCCTACCGGAGGTGTCAAAAAGAACTCTAAAAAGGAAAAAATCCGGCGATTTCAGGGATATAAGACGCAGAAAGGCTGAGTGAAGAGGCAGCAGATCAGACGTTTCGATGCCGGGGAACGCTGCTATCGGGAGAAGGATAGAGGAGGCTGCCGGTGGGGCGCCATCGGTTTTTAGGCGCGGGAGGACCGGGACGCAGCAGAACGATGGTGGCAATTACCAGCGCCAGCAGAAACGCAAAGACGTGGAAGGCGAAGACCGCCATGAAGATACGCGCCTGCTGGATTCCCGCCTGCTGGCTCAGTACGGAGAGCAGCGCCTCTCCGCGTTCAGGAGCGACCAGATAGGTTTTCCCGCCGACAGAGCGCAGTCGGTAGCCGCGTGAGCGATACTCTACCGCACAGACGCTGCAGATCAGACGATGGTGATGGAGTATGTCCCCCTCGCTCTCCAGCAGAAAAGAGGGCGCTCCCTCACAGTGATGAGGATCGTTTTCACAACTAAAACACTGCATTCGACCTGACTTCCGCTTGCAGCGCGCGCCGGGGAGAGACGCTCCCTCCCCGGCGCCGCGAATCAGACATGCTCCAGGGTCTTCTGCTGCGAGGCGGGGGTGACTCGGTCGAGAAGGCGATTGAGCGCGTGCATATAGGCTTTGGCGCTGGCGACGCAGATATCGGAGTGCGAGGCGCGCCCGGTATAGATGTCGTTGCCCTGCCGGATGCGGATGGTGACCTCCGCCAGAGCGTCTATGCCCTCCGTCACCGCCTGAATGGAGAACTCGATCAGATCATTGGGCTGCTGCACGATCCGGTTGATCGCCCGATAGATGGCATCCACCGGACCGGTTCCGTGATCCGAATCCGTCATGGTGTCTCCCTGCGGTCCGCGAAGCTGGACGGTGGCGGTCGGAATGCTGTGATCGCCGCAGGAGACCTGCACCTGCAGCAGTTCATAGGTGATATGGACGGCAGAGGTCTCGTCGGCGACAATCGCCTCCAGGTCTTCGTCGTAGACCATCTTCTTCTGATCGGCGACCTTCAGGAACCGCTCATAGACCTTGTCCAACTGGTTCTCATTCAGATGAAAACCGAGTTCGCTCAGGCGATGCTGAAGCGCGTGCCGCCCGGAGCGCGCCGTCAGCAGGATCTTCGACTCCGGAATGCCGACCTCACGCGGGTCTATAATCTCATACGTTGTTCGCTCCTTCAGCACTCCATCCTGATGAATTCCGGAGGAGTGCGCGAAGGCGTTTGCGCCGATCACGGCTTTATTCGGCTGCACCAGAATGCCGGTCAGGTTCGATACCAGACGGCTGGTCTTATAGATCTCCTGCGTCACGATGCCGGTCTCGGTCTGGAAGTAGTCGTTGCGCACCTTCATCGCCATGACAACCTCTTCCAGGCTGGTGTTTCCGGCGCGCTCCCCGATACCGTTGATGGTGCATTCGATCTGCCGCGCTCCATTCAACACGCCCGCCAGCGAGTTGGCGACCGCCATTCCCAGATCGTTATGACAGTGTACGCTCACCACGGCTTTATCTATGTTGGGAACGCGGTTCACAACCGAGGCGATCAGGCGTCCGTACTCCTCCGGCGTCATAAAGCCGGTGGTATCGGGAATGTTGATGACCGTCGCGCCCGCCTTGATGACCTCTTCGACCACCCGGCACAGATAGTCGGGATCGGCGCGCCCGGAGTCCTCCAGGAAGTACTCCACATCCTCCACGTACCGGCGGGCGTGCTTCACCGCGCTGACTCCCCGCTCCAGCGCCTGCTCGCGGGTCATCTTGAGCTTATACTGAAGGTGGTTGTCAGAGACTCCCAGTCCGGTATGGATGCGCGGGCGCGCGGCTTCCTTCAACGCCTCCGCCGCAACATCCACATCTTTGACCACCGCGCGGGTCAGCCCGCAGACGGTCGCATCCTTCACCGCCTTGCAGACCTCCTGCACCGCCTGAAAGTCGCCCGGGGAAGAGATCGGGAACCCGGCCTCGATCACGTCCACGCCCAGCCGCTCCAATTGTCGCGCGATCTCCACCTTCTCCTGCACATTCAGCGACGCGCCCGGCGACTGTTCGCCATCGCGCAGAGTCGTATCGAAAATATAGATTCGTGTTGCCATAGTTCATTCACCGCCTGTAAACTGCTTCCCGCAGTCTGTCTGTTAAATGCGCCTACTTCCGAAAAACGATGATATGCTGCCGGGGCAGGATGCCGATCGTCTCCACCCACTTGATCGGATGTACCGACATCTCCCGCTTCACCTGCTTCTCCGACATCTTGTGAAGCTCTTTGATGGGAACGTCCGGATCCTCCTTGCGATACTCCACCAGCACCAGCCTGCCGCCCGGCTTCAGGGCGCGCACCATTGCGCGGGTCATCTCCCAGGGATGATCGAACTCGTGATAGACATCCACCAGCAGAATAAGGTCCGCGGAGTTGGGCGGCAGCTTCGGATCTTTCACGGTTCCCAGCACCGGAACGATATTGGCGACGCCCTGCTCCTTCATCTTCGCGCGGATGATGTCCAGCATCTCCTGCTGAATGTCCACCGCATAGACTTTCCCGGTCGGTCCGGTCAGGCGCGCCATCGGAAAGGTGAGATAGCCGCTTCCCGCTCCCAGGTCCACCAGCGACATTCCCGGCTTGATCTTAAGCGCACGCAGCAGCATCGAGGGAGCCTCCTCCGCTTCGCGCTCGGGACGATCCAGCCAGTCCGCCGCCTGATGCCCCATCACCTGCGCGATCTCGCGCCCCATATAGAACTTGCCGATGCCGTCAGGGTCGTGATCTTTGCGATACTCGTAGCGGGGACGCTCCGGCGGCTTCGGTTTCGACGGCCGCTGCGTCCATGCGGAGCCTCCGACCGCCAGCGTGACCGCCGCCAGAAGGAACGGTAACGCCCTTCTCGCCCGGAATAATCGGTTCATTCCTGCTCCTCCTTCTTCCTACGCCGAATCGCCCAGCGCGCGATCCAGGTCATCCTTCAGGTCTTCGATATGCTCCAGCCCGACCGACAGGCGCAGGAAGTTGTCCTCGATGCCGATGGCGCGGCGCACCTCCAGCGCAACCTGCGAATGAGTCGTTGAAGCCGGATGGATGATAAGCGACTTGCAGTCCCCCAGATTCGGCGCATGGGCGAAGAGCCGGGTCGCTTCCACCATGCGCCGCGCCGCCTCGAATCCGCCTTTCACATAGAGTCCGAGCATTCCGCTGCCCCGCTTCAGGTATCGGCGCGCACTCTCCGCCGTCGGATGTCCCTCCCGTCCCGGATAGAGAACGCGCTCCACCTTCGGATGACCGGACAGCCAACCCGCCAGCCCTTCGGCATTGTCGCAGTGCCGCTCCATCCGCACCGGCAAGGTCTCGATCCCCTGTATCAGGTTCCAGGCGTCGTGTGGACCGATGCAGGCGCCGATATCGCGCAGATAGTGACCGCGCATACGCACCAGATACGCCATCTGCCCGAACTTCTCGCCGAGTCGAATCCCGTGATAGATCGGGTCCGGCCCGGTAAACTGCGGAAAGCGTCCGTTCGTCCAGTCGTACCGCCCGCTGTCCACGACCACGCCGCCGATCGTCGTGCCGTGTCCGCCGATATACTTGGTCGCGCTGTAGACGACCAGATCCGCGCCATACTCGAACGGTCGGCAGAGGCAGGCGGTCGGAACGGTGTTATCAATGATGAGCGGAATACGATGTCGGCGCGCCAGTCCCGCCAGCCACTCCAGATCGGGCGTATCCAGCAACGGGTTGCCGACCGTCTCCGCATAGAGGCAGGTCGTCCGTTCGTCTATAGCGCGCTCCCACGCGCTTTTGTCGGAGACCTGCACAAATCGGGTCTCGATGCCGAAGCCCGGCAGAATGTTCCTGAACAGCGAGTAGATTCCGCCGTAGAGCGATGTCGAGGAGACGATATTGTGTCTCTGATGCGTGATGGTGACAATCGCATAGAACGCCGCCGCCTGCCCGCTGGCGGTCGCCATCGCGCCGATACCGCCCTCTACCGCCGCCATCCGCTGCTCGAACGCCTCGACCGTCGGATTGCCGACCCGCGTATAGATGGGCCCGAAATCGTCCAGCGCAAACCGCGCGGCGGCTTCCTCTGCCGAAGCGAACTGAAAGGCGGCGGACTGCACAATCGGCACGGAATGAGGACCGACATGCTTCTCATCCGAGGGAAAACCGTGCAAAGCCAGAGTCTCCAGACGCCACTGTCTGAAGGCGGTCTTATCGCTCATTCGTCTCTTTCCCCGGCGCTATCCAGCCGCCGTTACTCTTCACGCAGTTCCAGATTCTGCACACGCTGATTGACCGCGCCCTCCGCCGTCTGTTCGGTCTCCTGCGCCACATTGGAGCGTACCCAACTCATCATGCTGCGAAGCTGTCTGCCGACCTGCTCAATGGGATGGTTCTCATCCTGCGCCGCCAGCGCGCGGAAGACCGGACGATTGGCTCGGTTCTCCAGAATCCACTCTTTGGCGAACTCTCCCGCCTGAATATCGCGCAGCAGTCCCTGCATTCGTTCGCGAACCGAGTCGTCAATCAGTCGCGGACCGCGAGTCATGTCGCCGTACTGCGCCGTGTCGGAGATGGAGTAGCGCATTCCGGCGATTCCCGCCTCATACATCAGGTCTACAATCAGCTTCAACTCGTGCAGACACTCGAAATAGGCGATCTCGGGCTGATATCCCGCCGCCACCAGCGTCTCGAAACCGGCCTTCACGAGCGCGGTCGTTCCTCCGCAGAGCACCGCCTGCTCTCCGAACAGATCAGTCTCCGTCTCCTCTTTGAAGGTCGTCTCCAGCACGCCCGCGCGCGTCCCTCCGATGCCCCTGGCATAGGCAAGCGCGATACTCTTCGCCTGGTGTGTGGCATCTTGATGGATGGCGATCAGACAGGGCACGCCCTTGCCTTCCAGATAGATCCGGCGCACAAGATGACCGGGTCCTTTGGGCGCGCACATAAAGACATCCACCTCCTTCGGCGGCACGATCTGACCGAAGTGGATATTAAAGCCGTGTCCGAACGCGATGGCGTTGCCCGGTTGAAGGTTCTCTCGGATCTGCTCCTGATAGAGGGCAGCCTGAAACTCGTCGTTGACCAGTATCATCACGATGTCGGCTTCGGCAGTGGCTTGGGCGACAGTCATCACCTTGACGCCGTCATCCTCCGCCTTATCCCACGACTTTCCGGGACGCAGCCCGACGCGCACATCCAGACCGCTGTCGCGCAGATTCAGCGCGTGGGCGTGCCCCTGACTGCCGTAGCCGATCACGGCAATTTTCTTTCCGCGTAAAATCTCCAGATCGGCATCGTTGTCGTAGTAGACCTTTGCAGGCATGGATTCCTATCTCTCCTTGATGGTGTATTCCTGAACTTCTGGAAGGCGCGCCTACGCGCCCTCCCTCTCCCGATAGCCCGCCAGCACCGCCAGTTCAAACTGCTTCCAGTAGCAGTCCGCGTCGCAGTAGCCGATCTCCCGCAGCCATTGAATCTGCGTCTCCACCGGCGTCAGGCGATTGGCGGCTTTATCGGGACGCAAACGAAGCTCCTCATAGACCTCTTCTTCCGTCACCGTTTCGCCCTGTGCGCGGCGCACCTGCGAGAGTCTCCCGGCATACGCCTTCTCGAACAGCCACTCTCCGAGCGGCGAAACGCTGGCGACATGCTCGATATTGACGAATATTCCGCCCGATTTCAACAGGCTGTATATCTCCGCATAGAGCGCGCGCTTGCGGTCATCCTCGCTATGATGGATCGCAAAGGCGGACACCACCGCGTCAAATGCGCGAATCGGCAGGCGGCTGCTCCAGTTCGGATCGTTGAAGTCCGCCTCGAGGAAGGTAACGGGAGCCGCGGTATGGGCAAAACGCTCTCTGGCTTTTGCCAGCATCGCGGGCGACCCGTCCAGCAGCACGCCCTGCTCCACGCGAAAACGGCTCATCACGGTCGCCAGAACCACCCCGTCGCCGCAGCCGATGTCCAGCACGGTGAGGGAAGATGCCATCACCACCCCCAGCAGGCGCAGCATCGTATCGAACTGCGCCTCCGCGCCGAGGATTCCGGCGCGGCGCACATCTGTAAAACGATGGGCAATCTGCTGATCCTGCCAGACCTGCCAGTCGGCTGATGAGTCTGAGGGTGCGGTCAAGGCTATTCTCCTGACGCAGTGTCGTCGAGTAGACGGATCAGATCGGAAGGGTACTCCAGCAGGATATCCGGATTCCTCTCCAGCAGCGGAGCGCGATGTTTCACGCCCCAGAGCGCGGCAACAGGCAGCGCTCCCGCTGCGCGCGCCGCCTCAATGTCGTGCGGGCTGTCGCCTACTCCCGCCGCCTCTGCCGATTCAGCCTCCAGCGCCCTCAATGCCCGGTGAAACGGCTCCGGGTGCGGCTTGAGCCGTGTACACTGATCACTGGCGATCACTGTCTCAAAAAGACTGGCAAGCCCCATATAGCGCAGCGAGCGATGCGCGGCGGTAGAGTGTTTGGTGGTCACAATCGCCAGCCGGACGCCGCGACGGCGCAGGGTCTCCAGCGTCTCCGGTATTCCGGGAAAGGGCTGCACGGTCTGATCAATCGCCATCAGATGAGACCGATAGCTCTGAATCAGGCTCTCTATCTGCAACGTCGTTAACGGCGGGAGCGACTGCGCGGCGCATCCCTCCTCAAACAGCCTGTGAAGCGGTTCGCCCACCGAACGCTCCCATAGCGATACAGGATAGTGACGCCCCAGAAGCGTCTGAAAGGCGTAGTCCAGCGAGCGATAGATCAGATGATGCGAATCGGCGATCGTCCCGTCCAGATCGAGCAGCAGGACGCGCAGGCGCATTCTATCCGGCATCGGGCGGCGTCTCTTTCGGCGCGGCGCCGCGTCGGCGCGATACATATCCGGCGATCAGCCCCGCTCCCGCCCCGAGTATGATAAACAGCGCAAGGTTCACCACCAGATTGCGCACGCTGTCCAATCCCAGGCGATCCGTAATCGTGTTGTAGACTCTCCAGAGACCCAGATTCAGCAGCGCAATGATCAGCCCGATCAGAACGCCCATCAGCGTATAGAGATGCAGGCGTCCCTTTCGCGCCCCTATCATCGCTCCGATCACTGCGCCTGCAACCGGCAGTATCCCTATCAGCGCCATGAACAGGCTGTTCACCTGTCCGCTGGTTACGATCTCGCGCATCTCGTTCATCGCCGCCTCACGCCTTGCGCCCCTGCTCTGCCCGTAGGATCAGCGCGGCATCGTGCAGGGCGCGCAGCTTCATTGCCGCCGTCTCCAGCGTATTGACCGGGCGGTCCGCAAATGTGCCGAAGCCGCAGTCGGGATTCAGGAAGAGGGTCTCCGCTGGACGAAACTTCAGCAGGGATCGCGCCTTCGCGGCGATAAACTCCACCGATTCGATCTCCGATGTGCGCGGATTGCAGACGCCAAGCCCGATCTCTCGATCCTCCGGCAACGCCGCCAGCGCCTCCACGCTCCCCGCCCGCTCCGTCGCATACTCCAATACGAACTGCCGCACCTGCATCCGGCTGAAATAGGGGATCAGCGGATCGTAGGCTCCCTGAAGCAACACGCTCTCGTTGCGGCTCCAGTTGCCCCGGCAGACATGCAGCGCGGTCTTGACGCCCTCAACGCCCTCTACCACCCGGTTCAGAAGGTCTACCGCGAAACTCAGTTCCGCCTCCGGGCTGCTCTTTTCGGAGAGCGCGGCGCACATGAAGGTATGGGTCGCGTGCGGTCCAGCAAAAGCGACTTCGGTCAGAACCGGCTCATCAAACTGCACGATGTCGCAGCCCGCGTCCCGCAGGGCGATCAACTCCTCGCGCAGAATGCGGGTCACGTCCTCGCCCAGCGCCTCCTTGGTCGGATAGAGGTCTGCCGACAGGCTTTTGACCCACATGGAACGGGTCAGCAGATAGGGTCCCGGCAGCGCAACCTTGATCGCCCGATCCGTCAGGTTCTTCAGAAACCGAAAATCGTCCAGCGCCAGCGGTCTGGTTCGCCTCAGCCTCCCGACGACCACCGGATTTTTTATCGCGAAGGCAGGCACATCGAGCGCATTGAGCAGTCTTTCGAAGGCGGCTTTGTCCTCCACATAGTCGAGCATATCCGCCAGACTCATCAGGCGAATGCCTTCCACCTTCTCCGCAATGAAAGAGTAGAAGTTATCGCGCCGCTGTTCGCCATCGCTGACGATATCTACCCCCGCGGCGATCTGCATGTTCAGGCACTCCCGCACGGCGACATCCGCAAGCGCCTGAAAATCCGCCTCTGCGATCCGACCGGACTGCCGCTTTCGCAGCGCCTCCTGCATCGGTTTCGAGCGGGGAAGACTGCCGACCACCGTGACGGGAAACAACGGAAGAGAACCCATACCCCCTCCTTCAGGGAACCGCCCGCATCGCGATATTCAGGGAAGCCGCGCGCGTCAGGGTATTTGCCAGTGGAGAAGCGGCGAGAGTCTGGTCCCAGACCGCCTGCAGCGCCTCCTCATCGGCGTCCGAGCGTATGTAGAGCGTTCCGGTGATTTCGCGAAAGCCGCTGTGCCCGGTCTGCTCCAATCCCAGAAAGACCAGGATGTTATCTATCTGCCCGGAAAGAGAGACCTCGATCTCTTCCACAGGCACGCCGCGCCGTGAAGCATTGATCTGAAAGCCCATCGCCAGACAGGCTCCCAGCGCTCCAAGCAGATATTCGACCGCGCTCGGCGCTACATCCTTCACATCAAAACTGGCAGACTGCCCGACCTCCCAGGAGTGGTTGCGGGAGAAGACCTTCGCCTGCATTCCGCCCGTCCAGCGCACCCGGCACTGCCAGCGATGACTTCGGGCTTTCGCCAGATCATCCTCGACCGCCTCCTCCCTGCCCCCGCGCCGCACATAGAAACGGTTGGTTTCAGGCTCTGGTCTCCAGCCGAGATAGGGATTGCCGGTCATGCGGCACCAGGCGGGCAGGTCTTCCCGCACGCTGATCTCGGTGCTGCGTATCTCCAGCACCCCGCCAGGCGGAACCGGCTTCATCGCTTTCTTGATAAGCAGCAGCAGCCCGGAACCGCAGTCCAGGTTCCCACCCTCGCAGACGGCGTCAGACTGTATCGTTTCAGGAGCTAGGATGATCTCTTCAGGCATGGTTGGGCTTTCGGGCACCCGGCTTTTTGCCGATACGTAGATAAAAATGCAGATGGTGGATTTAACAGGGCTTATGGAAAAAGATGCTGAACAAACTACTGGAGTATCTCTTGTCTCTCTGGATTTCGCTCAGCACCTGGTATCTGCACCGCAGTTCGGACAAACGCTGCCGGGCGCAGGCGCACGCCGTCTCTGCCTGGGTTACGCGAGAGGTTCGCCGCGCGCTCGGCAGCCGTCTCACACTGGAACAGGATCGCGCACTCGACTACTTCCATCTGTTCTTCGCGCGCGCCGTCCACCGGGAACTGATTCGCAATCAGGGATTCTATCCCATCTCCAACGCGCAGATTCTCTCGCCGACCGCTCTGTTTGAAGAGGCGATGCGCTATGCGCGCATCGCCCCGACAGACCCGATCATCGAGTGCCTGCCGCATGCGCGTATCCGAATTGTGCCGGGATGGGTGAAAGTCTACGGGATCGGGACGCCGCATCATGCGCCGATCACCCTCTTTCCCGTCTCCCTCGCCACGCAGATACGCCTGTAGCGCCTCCGCATCCCCCTCTCAGTAGGTGATGCTCGCCCCGCCGGTCGCCAGGAACTCCACCGCTTTCGCGCCCCCTACGATGGTCGCGCCCTCTATCAACGCAGTCTCATCCAGTCCGCGCTTTTTGAAGCAGGGCGAACAGACCCAGATCGTTCCGCCCGCCTCCACAAAGTCGCCGATCAACTCCTTGAGAGGTTTAAAACCCTCTTCATGGATGTCATCGGCATAGCCCTTCTGCGCCAGACGAACGCCCTCTGTGCTCAGAAAGACGACCGTCTCCACATCGGAAGCCACCGAGGCGTTGGCGACCACAAATCCGACAGTCGCGCGGTCGGTATCGTTTTTCGCATTGGTGATACTGATGAGCAGCTTCGCCATGTTTCTCTCTTTTTACCCCTTTTGCGACGCAGAGTCGGTGCGCCGCTTTCGAATGAAATAGTGCGCGTTATCGGGACCGCACGGACCGGCGAGCAGTTCATGCCGGGTCAGACGACACCATGCCGGAATGTCTTCGGACGCCCCCGTATCGGTCGCCCGAATCTCCAGCACCTGTCCGGGTTCCAGAGGCCGAATCGCCTTTCGGAGCGCGATAATCAGATCTCCGCAGCCCATCTCTTCTGTGTCGCGGTATGAATCTGCTCTGATGGCATCCACCGGAAACCCGCCTTTTTACTGCGCATGGACGATCTAGGCGGTCTTCGTGCCGCGCGCCATTGCGATGACGCCCGTCCGCACCATCTCCCGTATACCATACGCGCTCAGGAGTTCGTAGATTTTGTCTATTTTCTCCGTGCCGCCGGTCACCTCGACCACGAAAGTCTTATCGCTCATATCTACAATACGTCCGCGAAAGACCTCCGCAATCTCCATGATCTCGCGGCGGTGCTTCGGATCGGCGTTGACTTTAATCAACGCCAGTTCCCGCTCAATCGCCGGAAACTCCGCATAGTCGGCGACGCGGATCACCTCGATCAGCTTATGAAGCTGCTTGATGACCTGCTCCAGAACGCGATGATCTTCTCCCACCACGATCGTCATGCGGGAGACCTGCGGATCGTCGGTGACCGAGACTGTCAGCGATTCGATATTGTAGCCGCGCCGCGCAAAGAGACCCGCCACACGCGCCAGAACGCCGGGATGGTTCTCTACCAGAACCGTGATAACATGCTGCTGCTGCATCTGTGCCATGATCGTGTTGCTGATTGCCGTTGCCACTGCCTACTCCTTCTCCCCTCGCGCTTCCGCGGCGCGCACCGCTTCGACATACTGCTCCAGCACCTTCTCCTCATCGGAGAAAGACCAGGTCTCGCTGTCGGCATGGACGCTGGCTTTCAGTTCCTCCAGGTTTTCGCGGACCTTCATCTCATCAATACTCTGACCGGACGGGATCATCGGGTAGACGTTCTCCTCCGTCGGGATCATGCAGTCCAGCACGACCGGTCGGTTGCGAATCTTCACCGCCTCTTCCAGCGCGGCGCGCAGATCCTCCGGCTTCTGGACGCGCATCCCCGCGCCGCCGTAGGCTTCCGCCAGTTTCACATAGTCCGGCGAAGCCTGCAGGTCTACATGACTGTACCGTTCCTCATAGAACATCTCCTGCCACTGGCGCACCATGCCCAGAGAGCGGTTGTTGATGATCGCCGTAATGACGGGCAGACCGTAGACGGTGGCGGTCATCAACTCCTGCACGCACATCTGAAACGAGCCGTCTCCGGAGAGGCAGACGACGGTGGCATCGGGGAACGCCTTCTGAACGCCGATAGCGGCGGGAAGTCCGAAGCCCATCGTTCCCAGTCCGCCGGAGGTGACCCACTGGCGCGGGCGGCGGCACTTGAAGTACTGCGCCGCCCACATCTGATGCTGTCCGACATCGGTGGTCATGATCGCTTCCCAGTTGGTCACCTCGCCAATCTGCTCGATCACATACTCCGCATAGAGCTTGCCGTCACGCGGATAGATGAGCGGGAAGCGATTGCGCCACTCCAGAATCTGATCATTCCACTCCGACCAGGGGCGGGGCTGAACATGTTTGAGCAGTTCGGTCAGCACCGTCTTCACATCGCCCACAATCGGCACATCCGGCACTTTCACCTTCCCGATCTCCGCCGGGTCAATGTCTATGTGGATGATCTTCGCGCCGGTTGCGAACTTGTCCACCTTGCCGGTTACGCGGTCATCGAACCGCGCTCCGACGGCAATCAGCAGGTCGCAGTTGTTGACGGCATGGTTGGCGTATGCGGTTCCATGCATCCCCAGCATCCCCATCGAGAGCCTATGCGTCTCGTCAATCGCGCCTTTCCCAAGCAGGGTGGTCGTCACCAGAATGTTGGTGCGCTCCGCCAGTTCGGTCACCTCTTTCGCGGCTCCGGAGGCAATCGCGCCGCCTCCCACATAGAGCACGGGACGCTTTGCCTCGGTAATAAACTGAGCCGCTTTGCGAATCTGCATCTCATGACCGCGCGTGGTGGGTTTGTAGGAGGGAATATTGACCTGCGTGGTGTAGGTCTCCGGGTCCCACTCGATCTTCATCAGGCTGACATCCAGCGGAATGTC
Source organism: uncultured Chthonomonadaceae bacterium (assembly GCA_964429855.1). GTDB lineage: Bacteria > Armatimonadota > Chthonomonadetes > Chthonomonadales > CAJBBX01 > CALLMM01. Next base: position 39,010 of record CAYSDM010000022.1, on the reverse strand, counting down.
CACCAGCACCGGACCGGGACGACCGGAGCGGGCGATATAGAACGCCTCGGCGATCACGCGGGGCAGGTCTTCGGGACGCTTTACCAGGAAGTTATGTTTGGTGACCGGCATAGTGATCCCGGTGATGTCCGCCTCCTGGAAGGCGTCCTTTCCGATGACGCTGGTGCGCACCTGCCCGGTAATGGCGACCAGCGGAATGGAGTCCATGTAGGCGGTGGCGATCCCGGTCACGAGGTTGGTCGCCCCGGGTCCGCTGGTCGCCAGACAGACGCCCACCTGACCGGTAGATCGCGCATAGCCGTCAGCCATGTGAGAGGCTCCCTGCTCATGGCGAACAAGAATGTGCTCGATGTCGGTGTAGCCGTAGAGGGCGTCATAGATCGGAAGCACCGCCCCTCCAGGATAGCCGAATATGTGCCGCACGCCCTCGCGCCGCAGACACTCCAGCATGATGTTCGCGCCGGACATTTTCATCGTTGTTTCATACCCTTTCGCTTCTGATAGATCCGCCGGGAGAGCGCGTTGGCGCCCGGTGACCAAAAAAGCCCCTCATCCCCAAGGGACGAGAGGCTGAACTCACGTGGTACCACCCTTGTAGAGCCGCGCATCCGAAGACGCCGATCACCGCCGCGTGACCGTCTTGCCGCTCCACTTTTTGCGCGATAACGGGCGCGCCCGTAACAGGCTACTGGGAAGCCCGACGCCCGCAGGCGTCCTCCGTTCGACCGTTCAGCTCCGAGGGGAGTTTCCGCGCACACCCTTATCGCCTCGCACCACCCGGCGACTCTCTGAAACGGAAGCCTGCGCGTACTGACCTCATCCACGCCTTGTGAAAAATGTGACAGTGGACATAATCATATCACGACTTTTACCTGCTCGTCAATTATTTCGGCGTAAATCGTCCGCATTTTTAGTGAAATAGTGCATAAGGTTCCATGAGTCACCCCGCCTCTGGCGGACTCCTTCCGTTCACAGACAGCCTGAGCCGCCTCTCTACCGGGTACAATGATGGAAAGAGACGCGGAGCGCGCTCCGCATCTCAGCGCCACTATCCGGGAGTGCCCGCGATGCATCCAGTGACCGTCGGCAGCGTCACCCTCGGCGGAGAGTCGGAACGCCTGACGCTCATCGCCGGACCGTGCGTGATTGAAAGCCTCGACCTCTGCCGCGAAGTCGCCGCCGCCGTGAAGACGATCTGCGCGGAAGTCGGGGTGAACTATATCTTCAAAGCCTCCTTCGATAAAGCTAACCGTACCGCCGCCGCCTCTTATCGCGGACAGGGGCTGGAACAGGGGCTGGCCGTTCTGTCCGCCATCCGCAGCGAGTTCAGTGTCCCGGTGCTGACCGATATTCACGAATCCTGGCAGGCGCAGCCGGTCTCGGAGACGGCAGACGTTCTGCAGATTCCCGCCTTTCTCTGCCGCCAGACCGATCTGCTGCTTGCCGCTGCGCAGACCGGACGCGGTATTAATGTTAAGAAAGGGCAGTTTCTCGCGCCCTGGGATATGGCGAACGTGGTTCAGAAGGTCACGCAAACCGGCAACCGGAACCTGATTCTGACCGAGCGGGGCGTCTCGTTCGGCTACAATACGCTGGTTGTGGATATGACCTCCCTGCCCCAGATGCGCGCGCTGGGCTATCCGGTCTGTTTTGACGCCACGCACAGCGTTCAACTTCCGGGCGGGGCGGGGACGCAGTCCGGCGGCAGGCGCGAATTTATCCCGCATCTGGCGCGCGCCGCCGCCGCCGTCGGGATAGACGCCCTCTTTATGGAGGTTCACCCGGAGCCGGAGAAGGGGCTTTCCGACTCAGCGACCATGTACCCGCTGGCGCAGCTTCCCGCGCTGCTGAAAACCGTCGTCGAAATCCATCGGATCGCCCGGCGCGCTCCATCGCTCTGAGGAGATCCCATGCCTCCCCTTCTGGCGGACGCGCAGCGCGTTCTGGTCGTCACCAAGTTTCGCTATCTGGGCGACACCATCGTCGCCACCCCGTTCCTGCGGCGGCTTCGCGAGGTCGTTCCAGACGCGGCGATCACGCTGCTGACCGGTCCCGCGCTCCCGATCCTGCTGAAGGGCTGCCCCTATGTGAGAGACATCTGGACGTTCGACCCGAAGAATCCCGGCGGATGGCGTTCCAACCGGCAGCTAATCTCCCGAATCCGGGCGGCGCGATTCGACACCGCCTTTCTGCTGAACCGCTCCCTCCACTCTGCCTGGGTCGCCGCCTCCGCCCGCATCCCCCAACGGATCGGATTCAATACGGAGTATCGCGGGCTGCTGCTGACCACCCGCGTCCCCTACCGACGGGACGCCCGCGAGATTGACTGCTATCTCGATCTCCTGCGCGCCGTCGGCGTGGAGGCGGAGTACCGGCTTCCCGAACTGTGGGTGACGGCAGAGGAGCGACAGCGCGCGCGGGAGATGCTGAGAGAGGCAGGCGCGAAAACCCCGCTGCCCCGTCCGCTCATACTCTTTCAGCCGGGCGCGAAAGACCCCTACAAGAAGCAGTGGGAGGCGGCGCGATTCGCCGCCGTCGCCGAAGGGCTGGCGCAGCATTTTCAGAGGGGAGATTCGGGCGGTCTCAACGCCTCCTTTGCTTTGATCGGGGCGAAGGAGGAGGAGGAGGCATGCGCGCAGGTCGCCGCGCTCAGCCGAATCGCCTTTACCAATCTGGCAGGACGCACCGATCTGCGCGAGGCGCTGGCGCTTCTTGCCGAAGCCGACCTGATGATCGCCAACGATACCGCGCTGGTCCATGCCGCCGCCGCCCTGAATACCCCCACCGTCTCGGTGCAGGGACCGCAGACCTGCGCGAAGTGGGGCTACGACTCCCCGCATCGCGTCGTGTCGGTTCCCGCGCTCTCCGGACACGCAGACCGCCATGCCAACCGGCGCGCCCTCGACGCTCTGCCCCCGGAGCCGGTGCTGGAGGCGGCGCTGTCTGTCTTACGAGCGAGCGGGGCTTCGTCCCCCCACTGAGCCGTCTGGAAGGAGAGTTAGCATGAAAGTCACGGGAATCATTCCGGCACGCCTCGCCGCCGTGCGTCTGCCGGATAAGCCGCTGCTCGATATTGCAGGCAAGCCGATGATACAGTGGGTCTGGGAGCGCGCCCGGCAGGCTGCCTGTCTGGATGACCTGCTGGTCGCCACGCCGGACGAGGCGATTCTGAAAGCCGTCGAAAGGTTCGGCGGAAAAGCCGTGATGACCTCGCCGCGGCATCGCTCCGGCACCGACCGTCTGGCGGAAGCCGCCGCCAACCTGGACGCTGAGATCATCGTCAACATTCAGGGCGACGAGCCGCTGATCGAGCCGCAGGTGATCGAGCAGGCGGTCGCCCCGCTGCTGGCGGACCCCGCCCTGCCAATGAGTTCGCTGATGTGCGTCTGCCCGGAGTCGGAACTGAACGCCCCTTCCACCGTCAAAGTGGTGCATGACCGGCACAACAACGCGCTCTACTTTTCGCGCGCGCGCATCCCCTTTCAGCGCGGCGAGACGGCGGCCATACCCGTGATGCAGCATGTCGGACTCTATGCCTATCGTCGGGAGTTTCTGCTCACCTTCGCCTCGCTGCCTCCCACGCCGCTGGAGCAGACCGAGTCGCTGGAGCAGCTTCGCGCCCTGGAGCATGGCTTCACGATCCGCATGGTGCGCGTCGAAAAGGCGCCTCTTTCGGTGGATACGCCGGAGGATTTAGCCGGCGTCCGCGCGATCTTTGCGACTCAAGGGCGGTAGAGGGACGCGAATCCTGTTAATTTTTCTTAAAATTCGCATTTCCTACCCTGACGCGCGGCATTTGGCACGCGAATTGCATTGAGAATTTTCGCGAGCGCCATTTCTGTGCTGAGTTCAAAACCGCATCCGCAAGCTCTGTTTACAGCCCGAAATAGAGGTGCGGCGTGAAAGTCGAAAAAAGTTGCCCTGGTTGCCAGATTTGGCACAGAACTTGCACTGAGTGTCAATGGAGATCTCGACCCATGCGCTGAAGTGGTGAAAAGGAGCCTCCAGCCCTGTCGGAGGAGACCTTCACTTAGCGCTCCTTTATCTTCTCTTCTCGAGAAAGGAGACCATTTGTAGATGAAGAAGTTCCTTAGCACCCTGCTGGCAGGAGCCGTTCTGGCGACCCTTGCGGTCACCAGCCAGGCGGTCACCCTGCTGCAGCTCGGCTGGGACGGCACGGGCGGCTCTGTCAAATTCGACAATGCCACTGCCACCCTGTCCGGATCCCAGACCGGCAAGTTCACCCACACCTCCGGACTCTCCCTGGCGGCTGGCTTCACGGATCTGACCGCGAAGCTGACTTTTACCGGCGCCGCGACCAATCCCGGCTTCCCGGGCTTCCAGGGTCTGAGCAGCTACACGTTCGAGATCACGAACGCCGCCGGAACGGTGGTCTATGTCAAGGGCGTGGCGGTCGCTTCGGTAGCCGGCGATGATGTCGCCGCCTACACAACCGGCTTTTCCAACAGCATCAGCCTCGCCAGCGGCGACGATCCGTTTTTCGGTGTGGACCTGACGCTGACCTCCGACTACGCGATCGGCCCGATCTGGAACGAGGCGGCATCGTTCACCTCCAACAGCAACGGCTATACTCCTTCTGGCACCGGCGTTGACATTGGCGGGAATGGCTTCATGGCTGACAAGCTGTTCACGCAGATCAGCGGCAACATCAGCGGCGAGACCGTCGTTCCCGAGCCGGGCACGCTGGCGATGCTGGTCGGAATGGGCGTGGCGGGATCTGCCGTCCTCTTCCGCCGACGCAAGAAATAACGCTCCTTGCGTTAACTGAAAAAATCCCGGAGTTCTTCCGGGATTTTTTTACTATCGGGAACCTTTTCTGATATACTGTCGTCAGACCGACGAGGGCAGGTTAATCTATAACCTGTAAATTGTTTTTTCAGTCTCTCCTGCCTTCCTAAAACGAAGGATATGCGCGTCCTCTTTTGCAGCCACGTGAAGGGCTGTCGCGCCAGAATCTCCTGAGCAGGGTTTCCCTTTTACCGTTAACTTATAGATATTGGCGACTTTTCCTGTGAGTCATGTGAGAACGAAAGGATATGTTTCCGGATCACTTCTTCCCGGGAACATATTCGCCTTTCGGCAGCATAACCTGTCTGGCTATCTACTGGAGGAAATAATGCACTGGTCTTCTCTGGCCTCTCGTTGCGCCCTTCTGGCAACGCTCCTTCTGGCGCTCTCATTCAGCGTTTCCGCGCAGGCGCAGTCTACCGGTTTCGCAACCGATGCCTATGTTCCCACCCCTTCCGGCAATGCCCGCGTAGTCTCTTCCGTCTATGTCAACGCCAATGGCAGCATCTCCACCTATCGGCTGAATATCGGAATTCCTGGCACGAACCTGGGCTTTTACGGTTGGGTCTCCACCCTCGATTTTCTCTCGGATAACGAGGTGCAGGTGACCGCGAACGGCTTCTGGGGACGCGCGCGCGCGCAGTTGTTTATGTATGTGCGGGCAGACGGCGTAAACAGCGCCATCGGTTTCCGTATCGTGGTGAACGGACAGAACGTCCTCTACACTGAAGGCGAGACGGCAGGCGATCCGGCAACCATTCTCTCCGGCAGGGTGACCGTCGTCGCGCCCTGATCATCCATCTGCTGAGACCATCCTTTTTTGATCCGTATTGCTGCCGGGACGTGGTAATACGGATTTTTATCGTGTGCTTCTTCGTATCTATAGGCATATCCGTTATCATCAGGAACCCTCTTCCGGCGCAAAAAAAGTTCGAAATTTTATACTACCCGGTAAATCACCGCTCTTTTTGGCATGGAACTTGCACTCTATAATATCAGTACAACTTTAGTTATCGAAGAGGATATCACCGCGCCTGCGCTGAAGTGGTGAGTGGCAGCATGAGTTTTCGACAGCTTTTCCGTTCACTAGCGCAACTATTTTCACTACTGTCGAAACAAGGAGTTTAATGCAGATGAGGAAGTTACTGGTAACATTGCTTGCTGGTGCGACGCTCTTCACGGCGTCTGTTACCAGTCAGGCTGTCACACTGTTGCAGTTGGGTTGGGATGGTAACGGGGGAACTGTCACCTTCGACAACGCCACGCAGGTTCTCTCCGGCTCTCAGACCGGCAAATTCACCCACACCTCCGGCCTCTCCCTGGCGCCCGGTTTTCTGGATGCCACCGCGAAGCTGACCTTTACAGGACTGGCGACTAACGCCGGCTTCTTCGGGTTCCAGGGTCTGAGCAGCTACACGTTCAAGATCACGAACGCCGCCGGAACGGTGGTCTATGTCAAGGGCGTGGCGACCCCCGTCTTCCCGAATGGACCGGGCGGCGATGTCGCGGCTTATACGCAGGGTTTCGCCAATAACATTGACCTGTCCACCGGCGATGACGCATTCTTTGGCATAAACCTGACACTGACCTCCACCTACGCGCTCGGAACCTATGAGAAAGAGGCGGCTTCATTTACCTCCAATGCGAACGGATATAGCCCGTCCGGCACCGGCGTTGACATTGGCGGGAATGGCTTCATGGCTGACAAGCTGTTTACACAGATCAGCGGCAACATCAGCGGCACGCTCGTTCCGGAGCCGGGATCGCTGGCGATGTTGGTCGGAATGGGCGTGGCGGGTTCCGCCTTCCTCCTGCGCCGACGCAAAAAATAGCGCTTCCTCATCCGAAGTATCCCAAAGCCCCGGTGATCTTCACCGGGGCTTTTGTATTGGCTGAAGCGAATAATCTAGTTCTCCTTCAAGGTAGAAGGGTTGCATCGCCTGGCTGTCCTGTTGAGCGCAGCGAGACATCTTAAGATTCTTCGCTTCGCTCAACGTGACAGCCGTGCTGCGTTCAGAATGACAGCCATCCAAACTTTCTGGACGACGTATTAGCTCCCCGCAGCCTCTCTCTCCTGCGCTTCGCATCATCTGAAAACCCGGTATCTCCTGCAGGCTTGCCTTCCTGAACAGAATGGAAAACCTTAGTAGTTCAACGCTGCAAAGTGAACTACTAACTGTTAAGGAGTAATCTCATGCTTCGCAAGAGCTTTATGTTTCTGGTTGCGGCAGGCGCAATGGCAATGGCGCTGGCGAATGCGAAACCCGCGAACGCGCAGGGCACGGCTGGGTTTAGCAGCGACGCTTACATTGCCAATGCCGGCAAACAGTATCGTGTCGTCTCTTCCGTCTATGTCTATCCCGACGGCAAGATCAGCACCTACCGACTGAACGTCGGTCAGGTTGGTGGAACCATCGGATTCTACGGCTGGGTCAGCAAGGTCAACTTCAACTCCAACCATGAAGTGGTGTTCGAAGCCAACGGCTTCTACGGCAAGTCCCGCGCTACCCTCTATATGTATATGTGCGCGGATGGTCTTAATAGCTGCCTGGGCTTTAAGATTGTTGTGAACGGCGTCGTGAAGATGTCCTCCGGCGCGCTGGTTCCCGATGAGCCGAAGCCGCTGCTCAAGGGACGCATTTCGATCTTCCCGCCCAAGTAGTTACAACCACGTGCAGATACGGACGAAGATCAGCGGCTCCTCCGCAGACCGTTCGCGGAGGAGCCGCGTTTTTGCGCGCGGGGTATCCGAATCCTCTATCATAAATCCTGTCGGCGCGTGAACCGGCGCGCCAGCACACAGCTTGCGCAGTCTGGGTCGTCGCAAAGCAGCGCCTCCGGGTTGCCGCACAGCATCTCCCGCGCCATGCTGACCACCTGCTGAAGGCGCATATACCGGGCGGGAGCACTTCCGACATAGCCCTCTCGCAGCAGACGCGCCTGCCGCAGCACCGGCTCGATCTTCCCGAACCCCGCGCTGCACTCCGGACTGCCCTCCATCTCCTGCCACAGATCCTCCTCCACACGAACCAGACGCCTGCGCCGCGCATAGGGCGCGTCTGCCCAGTTCTCCGCCAGATGCAGCGCGGCGTTCGCGGCATAGCCCACCCCGATCAGCAACGCCCCTCCGTTCAACTGGTGCAGGCGCGCCAGCGGACTGTTGGTTCCGAGGGGATAGTGAAAGGGGACGTTCGCAGTCAGAAAAGCGGCATTGGCTCCGAGCGCGGCAAAGGGCAGCAGGGGGTGACGACTGCAGGCGGCTCCCTCACGCTGCAAAAGGCATTCCGCCGGAAAATCCGACTCGCGATCCTTCTCCAGACGAAACGCAGGAACCAGCACGGTTCCCTGCGCGCCTGCCGCCTCCAGCAGGGCGTCCAGAAAGGTATTCGCCCCGTCCTCCATATGCCCGATTGCCGAAAGGGACGCATGAACGATCAGCGAGTCCCCTTCCCTTACGCGCATCTCGCGCAGATCGGAGACGAGACCCTCTTTTTTCCACATGCTATACCTCTTCTCCGCCTGAAGATTGCCTGCGCGCCTGCCAATTATAAGCGATGATGATACCTGATACGGGAGATGAACGACCGATGATGTCCTCTCAGGCTTCCGACGCTCCGAACCGTCACGGCGAGTCGTTTAACGCGACTGGACTGGAGGAGATGTGCGGGTACGATCTGGAGATCGCGCAGGAAGTGATCGCCGAGTATGTGGAGACGACTCCGAACCTGCTTGCCAGAATTGGCGGCGCGGTGGAGACAGGCAGCGCGCCTGATCTGACCCTTCATTCCCACTCCCTGAAGGGAGCCAGCCGCACCATCGGCGCGGAGGTGATGGCGGAGATATGTCTGCAACTGGAGATGGCGGGCAAACAGGAGACGCTTTCCGAAACCCCGACCCTGTTCCGGTACGCCGAACAGGAGTGGAATCGCCTTTTGCCCCAGCTTTCCGCCTACCTGGAAAAAGAGGCAGCCTGAACCATTTCAGGCTGCCTCCCCGCTCTTTCGGCGTTCTCCGCTACTCCCCGAGCAGGATGCGCAGCTCGTCCAGATGCGCCTGCTCATCCTCGACCAGATTCTCGAAGATCACCTTCAGCGCAATCTGTCCTGCCGCGTCCAGCTTCGCGACATCCTCCGAGTACTTCTGTACCGCCAGCTCCTCCAGCGCGATGTCGGCGCGCAGCATGTCCTTGATGTCCGGCGAACTGTCAATATTCTTGGCGCGCATGGAGGGAACGCCCCCGAAAGCCACAACCTTCTTGGCAAGAATCTCTACGTGCTTCATCTCGCCGATAGACGCCTTCTCCATGAACTCATAGATCGGAAGGCGATCCACGCCGCGCGCCATGTAGGCATGCTGAAGGTATTGTAAAATGGCGCGAATCTCTTCCTCAAGATGATAGTTCAGTATGTCCACAATCTCTTCGTTTGTCATGAGTCTCTCCTTTGTCGCGTGATAACAGCGCGTTCGGCTGTATCCCACACTCTATACGATCTATTTTTGATTACTGTTCGGCAATGACGCTGAGAATTCCTCTATTTCCTCCGGCAGGGCGTAAACAGCCGCTTGCAGCAGGAACTACCCCGCTCCCGCGCCGAACAGATAGGCAAATAGAAGAGATAGGTTTCCATACTTATAGAGAGGAGGACTCCGGGAGAGAACGCGCTGCCACTCTCCCGGCACTGCCCATGAAACCATGGATCGGTTGGATCGGCGTTTTTCTTCTTCTCTCCGTCGGCGGCTTGAGCCAGCCGCAGGCGGAGAACCAGACGGTTACGCTGAGCGTAGACGGCGATACCGTCACCATTCTCCGGGACAGCTACGGCGTCCCCCATGTCTTCGCCTCCACCCGGCGCGGACTCTTCTTCGGCAACGGCTTCGCGGTGGCGCAGGATCGGCTGGGGCAGATGGAGCTTTACCGGCGCACCGCGCGTGGCGAGATGGCGGAACTGGTCGGCTCTAATGCGGTGGCTTCGGATCGTGAAACCCGTCTGGACGGCTATACCGAAGCCGAACGGGAGGCGCAGTTCGCTCGTCTTTCGCCAGAGATCAAGACGATCTTCACCGCCTACGCGGACGGCGTCAACGCCTATCTGCAGGCGATACAGTCCCGGCAAGCCGCGCTTCCGGATCAGCCTGCCAACTTTCCGGTGAAGCTGAATCCCTCTGATCTTCGCCCCTGGCGTGTCACCGATACCATCGCCATCGGGCAGATGATGGCGCGGCGGTTCGGCGGAGATGAAGGCGGTGAGCTTCGCAACCTGCTCCTCTTCACCTTCCTGAAAAACCGCTATCCGAAAGACGCCTACCGCCTCTTCAATGATCTGGTCTGGCGCAATGACCCCGCCTCTCCCTCCACCATCCCTCCGGCGGAAGATCGCCGCAAATGGCACGGAAAGCCGCACTGGACCGACCCGCAGGGTAAAATCATCGCCATGACGCAGGCGGATTGCATCTCTCGCCTCCCTCGGAACGATCCGGCGATCCGCCTCGCCGCTGACATCCTCGATCAGAAGGCGCGTCTGGAACTGGCGGGGCGCTATGGACTGATGACGAAATGGGGATCATACTGCTTTGCGGTCACGGCGCGCAAGTCCGCCACCGGCAGCGCCATGCTCGTAGGCGGACCGCAGATGGGGTTTCGCACCCCGCAGATCGCGCATGAGATCCACGTCTCCGGCGCAGGCATAGACTGTATCGGCATGGGGTTTGCCGGAATACCGGGCATTCTGATCGGTCATAATCAGTGGCTTGCCTGGAGCACCACCACCGGCGTCAATGACCAGACCGACATCTTCGTAGAGACACTCGATCCGTCCGACCCGACCCGCTACAAGTTCAAAGGCGAGTGGAGGCAGATGGAGAGGCGCGTGGAGACGATCGCGGTTGCAGGAGGCGCGCCGGTCACGCTGGAGGTTTTCCGCACCGTGCATGGTCCGGTGGTGCAGGTGGATCGCGCGAAAAGCCTTGCCTACAGCCGACAATCCTCCTACTGGGAGCAGGAGTTAGGCGCTTTTGAGGGAATCTACCGCTTCCATACCGCTAGAAACGCGCAGGAGTTCGGAGAGGCGTGCAAGCTGATCGCCACGTCGCATAACTTCTTCTGCGCCACACAGGATGGCGACATCGGGTTCTGGTGGTGCGGACGGACGCCGATCCGCGACCCGCGCGTGGACCCGCGCCTTCCCACTCCCGGCGAAGGCGATCATGAATGGAAAGGCATCATGCCTTTCTCCGAGCATCCGCAGATCATCAATCCCAGACAGGGATTCATCGCCAACTGGAACAATAAACCGGCGGTCTGGTGGGACAACTACGACACCCCGGTATGGGGAGAGGTGTTCCATAACGGGCGAATCGCGCAGCTTCTGGCGGCAAAACCGCAGATCAGCGCGGAAGACCTGCGCAATATCCTGCTGGATATCGGCACGAACGACTACAACGCGCAGGTGATGCTTCCTCTGCTCAATCCCGCCCTGCAGAAAAACGCCGCGCTGCTCTCCGAATCCGGCCGGTCGGCGGCGCGGCTGCTGGTTGCCTGGGATCACCACGCCACCGAAGGCAGCGTCGCCAAAACGATCTTCGACGCCTGGCTGCAGCAGGTGCGCGAAGACCTGTTCCTCGAAACGTTTGGCTTCATCCGGCTTCAGGGGCAAGACCTCTTTAACACGGCGATGCAGCCAAGCCTGATCGTGCATGTGCTGCGCGGCTCCCGATCCTCCGTTCCGGTACAGTTTGACTATCTGAAGGGCAGGACGCCCGATCGCGTGATGACGGAAGCCCTCAATAAAGCGGTCGAGAAGCTGAAGACCCAGCGCGGCGCGGAGATGGCGAACTGGCGCTATACGCGGGGAATGATAAACTTCCGACCGCTGCCCGGCATCCCCTCCACAGATCGGGGAACCTATATCCAGATGGTCGAGTGCGCGAAGCCCCTGCTGCGCGGCATGAACATTCTTCCGCCGGGGCAGAGCGAATACCCTTCCTCGCCGCACTTCAGCGATCAACGCGAACTGGCGGGCTGGTTCTTCTTCAAACCGATGCTGACTCAGCGCGACGAGATCGAGAAAGCCATCCGGTAAGCCACCGACTTCCACGCCGACAGGCAGGCTCAACATACGGCGTGTCTTCTCAACAGGCAAGGAGGTGTATAACATGAAATCGTGTCCGCAGTGCGCACTGCTGCTGGAGCAGGTTACCTGGGAGAACTCCACGCTATGGGTTTGCCGAAGCTGCGGCGGATGCTGGTTTATGGCGGCAGACTTCGAACGTCTGCCCCCCGTACTGGCGCGTCTGGGCGAACTGGACGCTGAATTTCCAGGCGTCGCCAGCAAGGGCATGTATGAGGGACTGCGCCTGATCTGCCCGGACTGCCGCACCCTCTATCTGGAGAGAGAGCCGCTCCCGGCGTCTCCCGATAGTCAGGCGCAGACCTGCAGCCGCTGCCGGGGTATCTGGCTGAAGGCGGGAGAGCGCGCCGCGATAGCGGCGGCCGCGCCTCCCATCCCCGCGTCCATCCCCGAATCGGTCTCCCCGGTAGAAATCGCCGCTCCGCCGGAACCGCCTGCCGCAGTCCTCACACCGCCTGAAGCGAGAGCGGAGAGCCTGAAGCCGTCTGAGCCTGCGGCGCATCCACCCACGCCTCCGCCCGTTTCCGTGCCAACGGAGATCGTCAGCGCGGCGGAAGAGATTCCACGCGAGGCTCCGCCGCCGCCCTCTGCGCCCCCGATAAGGCCGGAGCCGCCTGTCTCGACGCCCGATCAGGCATTGCAGCGGCTGCGCGAGGGCAATCGGCGTTTTGTGGAAGGAAAAACGCTCCATCCGCGCCAGAATCCCATGCGCCGGGCAGAGATCGCGCAGGCGCAGGAGCCGTATGCGGTGGTGGTCGGCTGCTCCGATTCGCGAGTCCCCCCGGAGATACTCTTCGATCAGGGACTGGGCGATCTGTTCGTCATTCGCGAGGCGGGCAATGTGATGGATGAACTCTCCGTCGGCAATGTGGAGTATGCCGTAGAGCGGTTCGGTACGGTGGTCGTGATGGTTTTAGGGCACGCGCAGTGCAGCGCGGTGCGCGCGGCGGTCGAGGGAACCGCCGCCCATCCCTACCTGAAACGCCTCATGTCCATCATTCTGCCGGTGGTGGAGACCGCGCGCCCGATGCCCGGAAATCTACTCGAAAACGCCATCCGCCAGAATATCCGGCGCGCTCTGGAGGAACTGGCGGACCAGGAACCGCTGGTGATGCGGATGCGCGCCGGGAAACTGAAACTCGTCGGCGCTTATTATGACCTGGACAGCGGCCGGGTGGATATCTTTACCGAGATCAGCGCGCCCGCCCCGGAGGAGGCTCCGCCTGCCGAGCCTCCTCGCGTCTCTCCAGCAGCGGAGACCGCTCGGGCCGCGAAGGAAGAGACGCGGCTTCTCGAACCGAAGGAGATGATGCGCACGCTGATATCCAACCCGCAGACCGCCGAGACTCTTCTGATGCTTCACGACGCAGGCTCCTGGTGCTGTCCGCGCTGTATGGCGGTCTATGAGGAGCCAGGCGCCTGCGCCCGATGCGATGTCGCGCTGGTCTCGCCCGACGCGACAGTCGCCTGCCCGGCCTGCCATATGAGCAACAGCTTCGCCAATGATCGCTGCCGCGCCTGCAGCGCGCCGCTACGAACCGGAAAGGTTCTGGATCGCCTCTATCCCCGCCTGACCGGAACGGAGGTAACTCAGACGATCGCTCCCCCGGTCGTCGCACAACCGCCGCAGCGGGAAGGCGTCGTCTCTTCCGTTGCCGCTTCCACGCAGGAACAGCCCGCGATGCTGTCTTTTCCGCGCTGGTGTCCGCACTGCCGACGGGGGTATCAGCAGCACATAAACTTCTGCACCTACTGTGGGGTCAGCCTTGTGCAGAGCAGCTACCAGGTGTTCTGTTCGCGCTGCCGTCAGATAAACCCGATTGCGGCGGCAAACTGCGCCTCCTGTCAGGCGGACCTGCACCCGAACGGGGTTCGCGATATCGTCGTTTCCCGGCGAACAGTCACCCGACAGGAGTTCTGGAATGCTCCCTCTTCTTCGAAACGCGCCTCTGCGCCCAACTCCTGCTCATCGTCGGCTCTGTCGGCGCTCGGCGCGTTTCTGTTCTGCAGCCTGCTCGGTTTTCTGATCGTCTACGCGCTGCAGGGTCTCTTATCGCATTGAAAATGATCTGAAAGGAGAGTCTTCGTGACTTCTGTGTCCAGATTCAACGGCTTTACCGACCGCGATTTTCACATATTTGATCTGCCCGACTTTGCCAGCCGGATGCCTGCCATTAAAGCCAGTATCACTCCGAAACTGCAGCAGATCGGCGATATGCTGGCTCCCGAATTAAGCCGATTGGTCGGCGGCGACCTCTATCCCCATGTCGCCCGGCATCTTCGCCGAACCGTTCATCCTCCCGAAGAGACCTGGGTCGCCTTCAGCCGCTCTCCGCGCGCCTACAAGCCTTTTATTCATTTTCGTGTCACGATCCATGCAGAGGGATTGAAAGTCGCCTGTTTTCTGGAGGATTACGCGGACGAGGACAGACCGACCTTTACGGCAGGGCTGGCGGCAAATGCGGACGCCCTGGCGCGTTATTTTGGCTCGCATCCCCGAATCTGCAGCTACGATTTTCGGGACGGATTCGGGCGGGGGCTGTGCGGAAGCGGTCTGAACGACAAGATGCTCCTCTATCTGGTAGAGCGTCTGGAGAGGGTGAAGGGGCAGCACGTCCAGTTCGGCGTGCCGATTGACCGCCGCGACCCGGCAGCCCAGGACCCGAAGGCGCTGCAGGATGCGGCTCTCTCCGCCATGGAGTCCCTGCTGCCGCTCTATCGCATAGGCGCGGAGGAGGGATACAGGCTGTAAGGTCGCCTGTGGCAGCCGCCATGACGCCACAGGCGACGCTAGAATCGGCTGGCATCTATATCGAAAAAGATTCGATGGCTCAGCGTGGAGTAGGAGAGAGTGACATCGCGCCCGCCGATGCTGCGCGTGATGCCGAAGGTAAAGTCGCGATAGTCGGCGGACGAAAAACGCTGCACGGTCGCGCCGAAACTGAGGTACCAGCGCGGAACCACCGAATAGCGGAAATCGGCGATCAGGCTGGAGTTCGGCGCGTCCAGGAAAGTGTTGCCGTAGAGCGACAGATACCACTTACTGCCCCGACTTGCGTAGAAGCTCATGGTCAGGCGATGGCTTCCGCCCGCCGTGAAGACCGTCGGCTGGCGCGTAAAGTCATAGGTTAACTGAAGATTGCCGCCGCCCCGGAGCGAATGGATCGCCGTCACGGAAGCCAGCGCGCTGGTTCCGCTGTGCCCCCGATTCGTCCACAGTTGTCCGACGGTGATATAGTTGGTCAGAGTCGTGTTCTTATCCACGCGGAAGGCGGTGCTGAAGAACCGCGCCTGAATTCCCTGTGACAGCGTGCTGGATCGAAATCCCTCCGCCTCCGTTCTTCCCGCGCTCGCGGTTCCTCCCCAGGCAAACAGATACCCTGTCTTCCCTACGGGGCGCGGCATCGTCTCCAGATAGAGGTCTCCTTCCATGCCGCTGCTGCGGAATCCGGTGATGCTGCGATTCGCCGACAGGTTCAGCCCCAGTTGCATATTGCCGAACCGATGGCTGAGGTTGGAGGAGGCGAAGATGCCGCGATGCTGCGGCAGGTCAATAAAGAGCGATCCGCGCGTATCGAGCGAGAACTCCTGGCTGTGCGTCCAGCGCATACCCCAGTCCGAACGATTGATGCCGGTCAGACCGAATTCGCCCGTATAGCGGCTATTGCTGCGCAGGGAGTTATATGCCTGCATCATGTCTATCGAGACGCCAGGGCGCGTTGCGCCCGCGCTGCGCCCGGCACGCTCTCCATAGCGAAATCGTAACTGTCCCGTTGAGGAGGGACTCATATCGTAGTAGTAGGGTACATCCACGCCGAGTCCCTGCGTGCCGACGCTCAGGAACTGATCGCTGAAGAGCTGAGAGGAGTAGAGGCCCAGCGAATAGAACTGCATGGCGAAGAGCGGCTGCCCCTCCTGATAGAATCGAGGACGTTTAAACTGAAGCTTCTCGCCGGGGAAGAGCAGAATGCTGCGGGCAGTGACGACCAGCTGCGCGGCGGAGAGATCGGTCATCTCCAGAAATCGCGGATTGATCCCGTACTCCAGTGGGGTAATCGTCAGTTCATTACCCTCGATCTTCACCGGGCGCAGATGATTTTCCACTTCGGTGATCGCGTAGCCGGTTCCCTTGAAGAGCGGGTAGTAGAGTCTCGCGCACGGGAGCCGTCGGGTTCCCCGGATCAGCGTCACATTGCCATCGGCGCGCACCGCATTGGCGGAGCAGTCCACCTGCAGCCGGTCGGCGAAGACCTCGACATTGCGGAAACTGAGATGCGCCCCGGGCAGCCCCGGATCCTCTTCATTGTCGCCGCGCAGTCTTCCCCGCGCCTCGATCACCCGATCCACCGCGCTGTAGAGCAGCGCGCTGCTCCCCTGCACGGCGATATAGGCGTTGCCCTGAAACGTCTCGGCAGGATCATCGGTGAAGACGATCTCCATCTTCTGAAAACCGCCGCCCGCCACCGCCGCCGTGATCTGCGCGGTTCCCTTCTGCGGGCTGGAGAGACGAATGCGCGCCGATCCATTGCGGGTAGAGGCGGTTGCCGTCGTTCCCGCGCGGCTGAAGATGCCGACATTGGTCGTAAAGGTCACGACCGTGCCATCCGGGACGAAACGACCGCCGCTGTCGCGCACCTCGGCAATGATCTCCGTGGAGTCGCGACCGTCATTGAGAACGGCGTAGCGTGAAGCGGTGAGGGTGATCGTCGGCACGGCTTTCGCACCTGCGCCAACGATCAACAGGAGTATTAGAGCAAGAAGAACCGATAAGTTTCGTATTCGCATGGTGATCTTCAGTCAGGCGAGAAGCCCCAGAACAAGCGGGTGTCTTGAGGAGGACACTCTTGCTCTGAGGCTTCCAGATTCGCCGTTAAGTCATCACACAACACTAGGGGGGAGGAGGAGGGTTGTCGGAGCCGCCGCCGCCACGTCCGCCGCCGGTGGACAGCCCGATTCCCAGCCCCAGACCGATGGCAAGCACGCCCCAGAGCCAGTCCATATTCGCTCGCTTTTTGCGCCTGGTCTCCACCGGTTTCGTTCGATCCGGCGTTACGGGAACAGTCACATTCGGAGCAAGCTGTGACATCAGCTTTTCGCCGGCATCGCGTGCAGCGCTGAGAGCGCGCTCCTCTTCGGTATTGCCGCTGCCGCTGGTAGAACTCAGGGCCGCATTGCGAAGGACGCGGAATCCCGCGCCCTCGTCGGTTACCTCGATCAGGCGTCCGCTGATGGTCACGGTCGCCTTGCCGTCGTTGTACTCATAGCTGTCAATCGAGCCAACGAAAGCCTGATCGTAGCCGATCAGCTTGACGATCTTGGTCGGCTTGCGGTTATCCTCCGCGTAAGGAGGAGCGATATCCGCATCCGTCAACTGCTGATCGTTATGCAGGCGCGAGACCGTCGGCAGAGACTTAAAGTAGCGGGTGACGGAGTAGGCGTTGGTCAGGATCAGGCGCGAGTAAGCCTGATCGGTAAGCATCTGCGAGATCTCTTCCGCGTTGGAGACGCTGATATTTGTCTTGTCGAACGGGAACAGAAGCGCCGTCTTCTTGACAGCCTGCGCCAGATTGCCCTTGCCGGATTCGCCAGCGGAGGCGCCGGTTACGCTGGCGGCTCCCACCACAGCCAGAGCGGCTGCCAGCGAAACGACGGATCGCAAGGTGATCGGTCGTATCTGCACTATTCTCATAATCTACAGGGCTCCTTCGAGAAGGAGGAGCCTCTTCCTGCGAAGAAGCCCCTCCCGCTGTCTTATTAGCGAACCAGGGTAACCGGCAGTACGGCGGTCGCGGAACGTCCCTTATCATCCGTAGCCGTCAGCTTCAGGATGTAGGTTCCCGCCGGGACAGACACTCCCCGGGAGTCCTTGCCATCCCACAGCAGGGTATTGACGCCCCGGGTCACGGCGCGTCCCTGCTGCAGATCGCGAACGACCTGCCCGGAGCCACCGACGACCTGTGCGCGAACGCTGGCTGCACCGGAGATGTTGTAGCTGAAGGACATCGTGCCGGCGGAGCGGCCCGTCCCCTTCATGTCGCTGATAATCAGACGCGAGTTATTCGACACCGTATCCACCAGCAGTGCGAATCGGCGCGGCTTGCTGTTGTCTCCGGAGTTATAGGTGTAGCCCGAGTTAGAACCGAGGGCGCGACGGGTGCTGTTCGCCAGGTCTACGAGGGTTACCTCGTAGCTGCGTCCCATCGCGCTGATATTCGGGAACTGCACCATCACGTCTGCATTCTTGCGGTCCGTCTCCACGTCGAACATGATGACGGTCTGGTTAGCGGCGGCGGCGCGAGTCTCCGCCGGAAGCTGAGCGCTATCCGTCGGAACCAGGCGCACCGTCACATAGTTGCCGACATACGGCGGCTTCTCCAGCATGGCCATCCGCGTCTTGTCGAGACCGGTCAGCGGCACGAAGTTGTCGGTATCCATCCGGTTGCCCATGCGAGCAACGATCTGCAGGCTGCCGGCCCGAATATCCGCCTCGCGGGAGAGCGATGCAGAGCGGGTTCCCGGCGGCGACAGGATCAGTTCGCAGTCCACGAAAGCGCGGACCCAGTAACCGCGGCCCGGTTTCAGCACGCCGTCCGAGCCGATGACCGAATAACCGCCTGTCGCTCTGTCATAGGTCCAGGCTATCGAGCGAACGATGCTGGATGCATCGCCTACGCCGAGAGTCTGTCCCTGATAGCGCACCTTCACCGCGCTCCAGTTGATATCCTGCAGATAGACGGAACCCACCATGTTCCAGCCGGCTTTCAGCGGAATGCTGTAGGTCTGAGTCTGATCGTGCAGTCTACCGCGCGGATTGAGGACGACGCTCTCGCTCGGACGCACCCAGTAGGACTGCCCGCCCGCGATACCCGGGAAGTTGGGATCGCTGTTGAGCAGCAGATAGCGTCCTGCCGGAGCCGTGGTAGTCATCCACTTCACCATATTGAGCGCCGTGACGTTCACCGGAGCGCCCGTATCCTGTCGCGTCGGCGAGAAGGAGATGGACGGGTCCGGAGTCACCGGAACCAGCGGCGACGCGATCATATCCAGTTCGCCGGCACCGACATTCAGTGTGAAGCCGGTCACCCGGAACGGATTACCCAGCTCATCCCGCGAGAACTCGGTGCTCAGAGCGTCATAAGTTCCCGCGCTGCCTCCCCAGCTAAGGCGCAGTTTCCAGTCGCCGGTCTGGGTCGGCGTGAAAGTATAGGAGAAGGTTCCATCCGCCGCGTTGGTGGTCGCGGTGTCGTTGATTCCAGTTCCATCCGGTCGGATCAACTGCACCGAGATGGGCGTTCCCAGGAACGGCTGGGTAACCAGCGCGCCGGTAATCGTCACCGGGCTGCCGACGCTGGCCGGGCTGGGATTGAAGCGGAAGACCCGGAAGATCGGCACGTTCAGCGTTGGTCCGTTAAACGGCGGGTTCGGGCTGACAGGCAGTCGCGCTGTGTAGTCAGCGCTCAGCGTGTCCTGCGCCTCGAAGTAGTAGGTGTGGTTCTGCTGCCCCACATCCTGCGGGAACCGATACTGATACTGATAGGTCACGCCCGCCGCGTAGTTGGTTCCCTGCGTTACCTTCGTCATATCAAACGAGGCGCCGTCAATGAAGACGCGAACATAAGCAGGCGGCGTGTTATCGGCGTTCTTGTAGATGACCTGGTAGGTAAAGGTCGTCGAGATCGGTCCGGAGGTCGGACTCAATGTTCCGCCGGAAGGTCCTTCCAGCACCGGGATATTGCGCACCGTCAGACCGGTGATATCCGCCGATCCGGACGGGAAGCGCGCGCGATCCTGGCTCGGGAAGCTGCTGTCGGAGACGGTGAAGTTGAACGCCTTCTGTCCTGCCGTCAGCGTGGTCGGATCGGACTCGTAGATCGCGCCGGTGGTGAAGTCTCCCGACTTCAGGCTCAGCGAAAGGGTCTGCGAGTTATTGATCGTGACGATCATGGTGTTAGGCGCCGGTCCGGTGTTGTCTATATCGGTGTACTTTACCCGGAAGATAAACCGGTTGAGCACATTGCCCGCCACCGCCGGGGTCAACTGATTCTGCGCGTTGACTGTCGGGATGGTCGTGCTCCCCTCGATGTAGACGGTTCCTTCGGAGAGCGTCGGAGCCGTATTGATCGTCGGTCCGGTATAGTTGGAGCCGGCAGGCATGGGGCGATTGACCACCGTCAGGCGATCCGCCGCTTCGAAGCGATAGTGGTGCTGTCCCGGAGGCAGCTCGCCCGCCGTCGTCTGGAAGCTGTAGAGAACGCCCGTTGGACGCTGGAAATCGGACTGGGTCGGGGTCGGCGACTCCGACGGGTCCGGCGTCATGTCTTTGGTGATCGGCTGCGCCCCTGGATAGCGATTCGGGTCAGGAGTGATGATGACCTGAATGCGTACCGGCGCGACGCCGTCCGAATGGCGATACCGGATCGAATAGGTGTACTGTCCGTTCTGCGGTCCGGACAGCGGGTTGACGGTTCCTTCATTCGGCGCGCCGTCTATTGCCGGAAGAAGCTGCGGCACGTTCGGCGCGACGATCTCGAAGGTTCCACCCGGGAGCGGCGGCAGCGCCAGAGGCGGCTCCGGCTCCAGGTCGTCCTGTCCCGTAAAGTAGTAGGTATGCGATCCGACCGGGAAGACCTCCGCCCGATACGACCACAGATAGATCACGCCCTGATTCGGGTTGAGACCCTTGAAGTCGTTGGCGGTCGGATTCGCCGGGATTGTCGTCGGCTGCTCCGCTCGCTCCTGTCCATTGATGAAGAGCTTCAGCATACGCTCGCCGTTGCGAACCGGCGGGTCACCGTTGACATCGGTGTACTTCACGGAGAAGACGATGTCTCCCGCCTGACTGGCCGGGTTTGGCGCGGCGGTCGCGTCCACAAGCTGCGGCGGTCCGTTGACGATCAGGTTCAAGGGCGTCGTGCTGGCGCCCTGTCCCTGGAAGCCAAACGTGATCTCATGCGTTCCCGGCACGAGGTTCTTTGCGGCATCCGGCGCCTGCAGCTGCACCTGATAGCGCACGCCGTTGCGGAACTCATTCTCGCCGATGGGATCTATCGGCAGCATCTGCACCGTCTTCACATCGGTGGAAGGCTCTTCCGCGCGGATGCGAAGTTCGATCGGGAAGACCGGAGCCAGTCCCTGGCTGTTGCTGTACCGAACGGTAAAGGTGTATTTATCGTTCGATTTGCCCTTCGGGAACGGCTGGATGGAGGCGTTCCCTGCCAGAAGCTGAATGTCTCCGATATTGGAAACGCTCGGTCCCTGCAGATCGCCGGAGACCGGGAAGCGAACCAGATCGGCTCCATCAGAAGCCTCGAAGTGATAGGTGTGCGGCCCGTTACCCAGCGTCGAACCGGAGATCGTCACATTGTACCGAACCCCGTTGGCGTAGTTGATCGGGGTCGGCGTGTTCGGATCGCGGGTCATGACGAATGTGCGGTTGCTGTCCACCACAACGACCGGATACCCCGGCGCCGGCTCCTGATTGTTCGCATCGGTGTAGATGATGCTGTAGGTGAACTGTGTAGTCGGTCCGCCCTGAAGCGGCGTCAGCGTGCCGTTGTTGGTGGTCGGCGTATTGGGACTCGGCTCCGTCAGGTCGGGCGCGGCATTGGGATTGATGACCGGTCCCAGCGTCTCCAGATAGTAGTAGGACGCAAAGACCGCCTCGCCGCCCTGTACCGCCGTATTGAGGGTCACCAGACCGTTCAAGGCATCCACAGTGTAGCCCAGAGGTCCGGGATCGTCCAGGATCAGAAGGGTCGGCGTGCCGTTCACGGCTTTCCAGAGGAAGGTCGTTGTCGGATTGACAGACCACTTCCTGGTTCCCTTGGAGTTCTCAAAGACCGTATTGGAGCCGCCCACCGGCGTCAACTGCTGCGCGGTGCGATTGGTGAACGCATCGCTGCCGGTTCCCACGTGAACCAGAGTGGTATCTACCGGCTGTACGCCGTCGGTGGCTCGGAACGAGAAGCGATACTGCGCCACTCCCAGCGCCGGATTGTTGTTGCGGTAGTAGGGCAGCCGAATACGCTCCGGCAGATGGTAGAGCACGCCTGCCGTGTAGTTCGTGCTGCCTTCCGCCTTCACCATCGCGGTTCCGCCGTCATAGGTGGCTCCGGCGTCGTTGCTCAGATAGAAGGTGAGGCTTGTCGGCGGGTTGTTGTCCTGGCTCTTATACTTCACCAGGAAGTCGTAGAGCGTCGCCGAAGTCTGCGACGGATCGCTGAAGGTGAAGTTCGCGTCGGACAGTTCAGAGGGTCGGTTGCCCGTGATGATCGGGCCCGGAATGACGCTTGACGGATTGCCGTCATCATCGCCCTGCGGCAGGGTAGACCACTCGCCGTATTCGCGGCGCAGCGGGCTGATGCCGTAGCGCCCGATGGTAGCCGGGTTATTCCAGTTATCGCGGAACTTGAAGAAGTAGAAGTGACTCGGCGCCGGCGTCAACTGGGTCAGAACGAAGCGATAGCGTCGTCCCTGGCTGGTCGGCGTGTTGTCCACCGGAGTCATGCGGTGCCGGAAGGCATCCGTCATGCCGTCAATGTAGACCCACGCATCCACCGGTTCGTCATTATCGGCATCGGTAAAGGTCACTTCATAGGTATAGGGCTGCGCCTCCACGCCGGAAGGCGGCGAGAGAGTCGGGTTGCTCAGAACCGGACGGTTGTTCACCAGCGGTTCGTTTAAGAAGTTCTTGCCGACGATGCCGGTTCCAAAGTTCACCGGGTTGTTGAACTGAGGAATGAGTCCCGCCTGCGGGTCGGGATATCTGCTGTCGCCGGTTCCATTCACCGAGGTGTCGCGGCGGGGCCAGATAGCCCTGTTGACGCCGTCATCCACATCGAAGTAGATCCAGTGCTGCCCGCTCTGTCCGGGCGCGCTGAAGGTGGTGTCGTAGTAGAAGACGCGCCCCGTCAGGTAGTCCAGATCACTCGTCCCGGGCAGCGGCTGCATCGTGCGCGGCGAACCGTCAATCCAGACTCGCACCGCCTGCGCCGGCAGCGGAGTGGTGGTGTCCTTGGTCACGCGCACCTGGAAGCGCACGCGGGTCTTGGTGGTGGGACGAGAGCGATGGGAGTTGTTGCCCAGTCCGCCCACATACCCATTTTCCGGCAGGTCATCCGTCCAACCGCCATCCGAAAGGATCGGGGTCACGCGGGGATGGTTATACGGCGTACCGAGCGTTCCCAGAGAGACCCCGTTAACGTAGGACGCTGCGCCCAGATCGCTGTCGTAGTTATACAGGTAGGCATCCGGGTCTGCGCCATACAGATCGTTCGGATAGGTGTTGATG
The DNA here is from genome assembly GCA_964429855.1 of uncultured Chthonomonadaceae bacterium. Lineage (GTDB taxonomy): Bacteria > Armatimonadota > Chthonomonadetes > Chthonomonadales > CAJBBX01 > CALLMM01. Next base: position 15,784 of record CAYSDM010000022.1, on the reverse strand, counting down.
GAGCCGTTCGTCGGGAAAGAGGGACGGGTGGGTGGACGCAGGTCGGTCGTGGTCACAAAGTAGTACTGCCACTGACCGGCGCGTCCCGCGGTTGAGGTATAGAACGGGAACGGCAGAGGCTGCTGCCCGAAGGCGCGCGGGTCCTGATCTGCAAAGCCGGTATAGAGGTTGGTAAAGGGACGACCAATGATCTCCGCGCTGGAGTTAAAGCCGATTGGCAGAGCCGGGATCGAATCCGGAGCAGTCGGACCGCCGAACGCCGTATAGGGTCCTTCACCGGGGAACGCCCCCCAGTTGAAACCGTACTGGGTCGGAACCATGCGATAGCGATAGACGACGCCGTTGCTCCAGACGTTCCCGCCGGTCGGGCGGAAAAGCGAATCTGGATTGAGGGTGTCGGTCGTATAGGTCGCGGCATGCAGCCCCGCCTGTCCCGGCGCATCCGGGTCTATCTCCATCGGAACGCGGTATCTATTCCCCGCCGGGTCCACCAGCACGAGATGTACGCCGCTGTTATACTGCCGTACCAGCGGCTGCCCATTCTCCAGACGCGGGTCACGCCACCGGTAGTTGCCTCGTCGGGCAAAGAACTGAAGGGGCAGACCGTCAACGGTTCGCACGCGCACCCGCCAGGTGAAGAAATGCGAACTGCCGCCGTCGTTCGGCGCGGTGGACTGCGTAGGATCTACGCGCAGACCGTTCCCAAGCTGATTGGGAATCAGGCGCTTATCCGGCTGGAAGTTCTCATCTACGGGCACGATCTCAATCAACTGGTTCGGCACAACGCGCAGGGTCGCGGTGGCAGGCTTGGGAGCCGCCTGCGTTCCATCCTGGAACGTGCCGTCTGTTCCCATATCCCGTCCGAGAATGGACCAGGTGATATTCGTTCTGACGCCGCCCAGACTGGAGATGAGATAGCCGGGCACATAGGCAACAAAGGTGCTGCCACCTACATTGAACATCTCCAGCACGGCAGACCCGCCCGCTTCCGGGTTGGCGGGATCGAAAACGTTGATGACCACGCCGACCGGAGTGTTGAGGCCGAACTGCGACAGAGCGCGCAAGCCGCCCGTCTGCGGCACGACATCGGCTCTGAAGATGAACTGCGTGTTCTCCGTGCCTGTCTCAATGCCGCCGACGTTATTCGCCAGAACAACGGCATTCGTGATCTGCGGCGCTCCGAGCGCGATCATAGGGGTCAGCAAGCACAGGAAAGCCGTCATCGCCAGCCATCCGAATGCGCTGCAATATCGTCTCATCAGTCTCTCCCCTTGCTTCCTTGGTCGTGACAAGATTGGTTTCCTTATCGAGAGACAAACGGGCAGGGGAACGCATCTCCTCCGCATGCCCGCATGGCATTATACCAGTGCCGAACAGGGTAGACCGTCCGGCGCGTCCTGGGGGATAGGACTTTTCGTGTACGTCAACGTCGGTGTTTATGTTACGCTTCCCGTCTCCCGACGGGCGGATCGCTCCAGCCGTCGGGAGACCGGGGACACAGGTTATCGTGTAACAATGTGCGGCAGAATGGCGCGGGCGCTCTGTCCATCGGGCGTTGTCCCGCGTATCTCGATGGTGTACGAGCCAGCCGGAAGGGCGATTCCCTTGCCATCGCGATAGTCCCAGTTTATCGTCACCATGTTTCCGGCAGCGGCAGAGCGCGAGGTCAGCGTTCTCAACGGCGCGCCTGCCCCGTTCAGAATACGAATGGTGAAGTTTGCATCCTGGGTCGGTGTGAAGGCGATGGCGGCGCTGCTGCGGCTGCGCGACGGAACCACGCTTGCATTCACAATTCGGAAGGCTCCAGCGCGGCTGGTCGGCTCTGCCGTGATCGTGAAGGCGCGGCTGCCGTTCTGCCCGGTATTGACTCTCAGCGACGAGGTCTGGCGCATCATATAGCGATGCCCCGTCGCATCATCGGTCACGAACAGTTCGTAACCGCGCGGTAGTCCGTTGATTTCGGGCCAGGAGAGGGTCACCTCTTCGCCCGGATTCGGGCTGCTGACCGACATCTTCCACCGTTTGATGGTTCCGGTGGCGGACTGAATATCCTGTGCATAGGCTCCGGAGCGTCCGCCCCAGGTATCGCGCACAAATCCCAGTTGAACCTTGCCCTGAATGGCGGGCGGCTTCTCATAGTCGCGCCGATCATAGCCGTCGCTGGAGGAGGAGGAGACTCCGATAAAGTTCCAGCCATCCACCGAGTTCTGTCCGCGCGCCACGATCCGCAGCGACCAGTCGTTGACGCTCTGGCGCGGAGACTGTCCCCGACTGATCCGCGCTGCCCGTCCCGTCGGAACCGGAATCACCAGCGTGATCGTCGGTTTCAGGGCGCGCACCCAGTAGCCGGTGAACGGTCGAAGCAGCGTTCCGAAGTCCTGATCGAACTTATACATCTGCTCCGCTAGATCGTAGCGGTAGATCACTGGCGATATCCACTGCCGCTGAACGCTGCTTGCCTCTTCCACGCTCAAAGGACGCAGAAAGTCAGGGTCGTTGACATCGGTATTGATGACCTGAATATCGCTCCAGCTTACCGGCAGCAGGAACGGGTTGCCGATCTGGTTCCAGTCGCGATTGAGCTTCAACTCAAACGCGGCTCCTGTCGGAACCGGTCTTGCGCCGACCAGATTGACCGGAGTCTGACCGCTCACGCGCAGCCAGTAGGCTTCTCCGGCTCGTATCGCCGAAACCGCCTCGTAGAAGTTCAGGGCGGCATTCCAGCGAAGCAGATCAAAACTGACCGAACTCAGTCCCAGCGCGACGTTCGGGGTCGGGTCATCGAAGGAATACGGGAACGAGACCATCTGCAAACCGCCGGGGAAGGTCTGGGTCGGGAGCGCAGGAACCTCGATATCGCGCGTAACCGCCATGCCCTGTCCGCCCGGATCGGCGCTGAAGGAGACTCCATAGGTCAGTCGCCCTGAAGCCAGTTCGTTGCCGCGCACGTCCCAGGTGAACTCCGCGCTGGAGCCGGGACCGATCCCGGTCGCCGTCTTGGTGAGCGTCTCCCCCGCAGCCAGTTCCAGTCCCACCGGAAGCGAAATGGTGGCGCGCACGCTGGAGAGCGCCAGAGTATTCTGGTTTTTGAGGAATGCGGAGACCTTGAAGGGATCGGGTTTTAGCCGCTGACCGGTGGATCCGGCGGCGTCATAACTGAGGGCAAATTCGGCATCCACGCCCGCTGCGATCCGTTCGCCGAAGGTGATGGTGGCGTGCTGCTTGCCCGCATAGGTGACAAACCGCATCGAGCCTCCCGCCGGTGCGACGGTGGTCACGGTCGAATAGAGCGCAGCAGTGGGCGCAGCAACGGTGATCGGAACCTGCGGTCCCAGGTCATAAAGAGAAGTCTGCGGGAAGCGGAACAGATTGGCGAACACCAGACTGAAGGGTGAGGTGGGAGTCGTCCCGCCATTCTCCGCCAGCAACGTTCCGCCGAAAGTCAGATCGCCCTGCGCGCCGGAGATGCGCCAGTAGGGGGGAATGGTGGAGCCGACGAAAGCGCGCTCCCCGGTAATACCTCCTACGCCCGGCGCGGAGAGGGTTCCCAGAGCGGGATTCGTGACCTGCAAAAACCGAAAACCCACCTGATGCGGCGTGCTGTCCTGGTTCACCACGCTCAGATCGAAACAGGCGCGTTCGTCCACCAGAGTGATGATCAGGTTGATCTCCACCGGACTCAGGCTTCCGGTTGGAAGGATGGTCCACCGCTCGAAAATGGCAGAGGTGGAATACTGAAAAGCGGTTCGGGTCGTCCCGGTGCCGCCGAGAACCACATCCGTGCCGTCCATCCGCACGGTGATGAATCCATCCCGCATCAGACTGGTAGCCTGGGCGTTGGAGGTATCGCGAATCGCAAAGAAGCGTCCCGCAAGTCCCGTAAAGATGGTGTTTCCGGGCAGCAATTGCGAAGCGTCCCACATCTCGACACGAATCTTGTTATTGGCGATGGCCGCCTGCAGGTTGCCCTGACCAAACGCGACCACGCCGTGGCTAATCAACAGGGTTATCGTCAGTAGAGCCAGCCCCATTCGTCCGGCTGCACTGCGAAATCGATTCCACCCCATGAAGAATTACCTCCCACATGGCCCTCGGATAGAGCCGGAGTAGCCCTTGCCGGGGGGCGACAAGGAGCGCGCGTGCCCTCAATTATACAGGCTGAAGATGGCGGTGTTACCCGCCTGACAGAGGGATAGACGGGAGCGAGACGGCTCTGCTGGAATTTGTAACCGCTCGCTCTCGCCTCCTATTCGACAGGGACAGAAGCGAATCCTGCCCCTGCGGCTTGTTTTGTTACCGAACCAGCGTGAAGGGCTGAATCGCCCTGACAACCTCGCCGTCCGGGCTGATCGCTCTAATCTGAACCAGATAGGTTCCGGGGGAGACATTGCGTCCGCCCGAATCCCGTCCGTTCCAGACCAGTCGCACATCCCCGGCGGAACCGGCGCGTGAGGCGACCGTGCTGACGACGTTGCCGGAGGCTCCCAGTATCTTCACCTCATAGGTTGCATCGCCGGAGAGCGTGAAACCGATAGAAGTGGCGGCGCTGGCGCGACCATTGGACGAACGCAGCACGATGTTGCTGATCCGCACGACCGCTCCATCGCTGGACGGGCGCGCGGTGATGGTGAACTTCCGGGAGACCGTTTCCGAGCCGGTGCGGAACGACAGCGAATTGCGCGTCCGCATATCCACCACCTGGCCGGTCGCTTCATCCTTGATCGTCAGCTTCAGGTTGCGCGGAAGCGTGGCTCCGCTCCAGTTCAACAGAACGTCGCTGTTTGCCTGGTCGGTATTGACAACCAGATTCCAGGTCTCCTGACTACCCGGAGCGCGCAGATCCTGCGCGTATACTCCGGCAGCCCGTCCCCAGTTCGCGTTGTCCACGCCCACGCTGACATACGGCGCGACCATCGGCGGCTTGGCGACATCGCTCAGGTCATACCCCTTTGCAGCCCGGGACGAGACGCCGATGAAGTTGTAGGTATCGCGCAGATCGCGCACGCTGGCGCTGATTCGAAGCGACCAGCCGCCGCTGCCGACTGCCGGAGCATTCGGAAGGCTGCCGGATCGGCTTACCCGGGTCGGCGGAACCACCAGAGAGATATTCTGATGGCTGGTCACGCCAATCCAGTGACCTGTCCATGCGCGCAGCAGTCCGTCCGGCAGGGTACGGAAGGCATAGCCCAGAGCGCCGTCATAGGTGTAGATGTTGGGCAGCAGATAGCCCTTCTGTACCGCGTTGGCGATGGACAGTCGTCCCTCCGGCGTCTCCACCAGAAGCGTGTTGAACGGCACGTCAAAGGTAAACGGATTACCCACCATATTCCAGGAGATAAACCCGCCGGTAGATTGGGTTCCGCGCAGCGGAATGATGAACGGCTTATCGCTCAGCGGCTGTCCGCGAGTCAGGATCGGCTTCACCGACTCGACATCGCTCCAGAACGCCAATCCCACCGGATAGCGCGGAGTCTGCTCCCCGTCAATACGTGGAGCCGGTCCGGGCGGCGCGAAGGAGGCATTCGGATCCTTCACGCCAAACGAGGTATAGAAGGCGTACTGCTGAAGTTCCGGAACCCATCGCGCCAGACGGAAGTCGGTTCCCAGATAGTACTCCGGGGTCACCTGCGGGTCCGGCACGTCAGGGCTGCCCGGCAGAGCCTGGAAGTAGGGAATCGAGATCAGGCTGCGTCCTGAAGAGATAACGCGCGGTGTGATGTTGACGTTGCGCGTATCGCTCACCACCATGTCCGGAGTTCCCGGCTTGACGCCGGTCACTTCGATGCGGTGCAATCCGGGCGAAAACTCACGATCCCGGATAACCACATCATAGATGGTGGGACGGTTCTGTGTATCTCGCGCACGAACGTTTTCGATATGGGAATCTGAGATGGTCACCAGTCCGCCGTCAATGCGAAGAGTCAGGTTCTCCTTGAGAATCTGTCCCACCTCGATCCGCACCACCGGAAGCAGAGTCTCGATGGGATCGGGAATGCGTCCCCCGCCCGCCTTACCGCCGGTTCCTTCGGGAGAGGCAATCGTCACGAAGACGGCGACCTTCTGAAGCGCGGCGTAGACATCCACGATCCCCGCCCCGAACTCTGGGCTCGGTACGCTGAAGCCGGGAACAGGTCGCGCTGTCGAGGTCAGGACGCTGCGGACATCGCCAGCGGAGATTCCTGGAATGGAGAGCAGCAGTGCCGCCGCGCCGGATATCTGCGGGGTCGCCATGGAGGTTCCCTGGCTTAAGCCGTAGTTGGGAGAGGTGGCGCTGTTACGCGGATAGGTGGACAGGATCAACCGTCCAGCCTCCACGTCGCCTCCCGGGGCGGCAATGGTGCTATATGGCTGCACCTGCGAGTAGGATGCGCGAAGCCCCAGATGGTTGGTTGCAGTTACACAGAGTATGTTCGGATGAGCCTGCGACAGCAGGGCGGGCCAGAAGGGCATATTTCCAGACTGGAATCCGTTTCCTGCTCCGGCGGTAATTACCATGCCCGACTGCGCGCAGGCGATCAGCGCCTGTGTCAGCGGATCGGTCAGGTCAGGGACGGCAGATGAGCGATTACCGCCGAGACTCAAGTTCATCACATAGTTTGTATTCGGGTTGGCGTTGCGCTGCGCCAGGCTGTACTGCCAGGCGCGAAGCAGCGAGTCACCCGCAAACGCGCCACCGGAGTCATCTGCAGCATTGATGGGAAGGAGTTTAACGTTCTCCCATGCCACGCCCGCCACGCCCTCACCGTTATTCGCCTGCGCGAGAGCGATCCCGGCGACATGGGTTCCATGCGCATGGAGGTCGGTTGTCCCCACCGGGTTCGGGTCGTTGTTCTGGCGCGAGGTGTTGAGACCCGGCAGCGTTCGACCGGCGAACTCCGGATGCCCCACATCCACGCCGGAGTCGATGACGATGACCACCACATTCGCCTTGCCCTTTTCGATGGACCAGGCGAGCGGCATATTCATCTGTATCTTGTCCCACTGCTCGCCAAAGCGGGGATCGTTGGGAACGGAACCGCCTCCCGCCTGAAGCGAATAGTAGAGCGGATTCGGTCCGGCAAAACGAATCCGGGGATTATTTTTAAGCGTATTGACCGCTTCCAGCGTCTTGTTCTGCGTGCGATCTTCTCGCAGGCGCAGATGATACGCCTCGAACTTCTTCTCGTAGTCCACCGCGCCGAACGAATAGACGATGTCCGCCTTGATCTGGTCAGCCATCGCCTGTACGTCAGCGCGCGGTGTTCCGGCTGGCACGGAGATCAACAACTCTCCGGCGACGAACGTGGGTCTCTGATTCCCCTGGGCGGAGGCTCCTCTGCCGCAGCAGAGGAGCGTGACAGCCAGCAGCAGGCTGACTACCCAGAAAGACCGCCACCGATTATGCATGGTTCAACTCCTCTTTCACCGTTTCCGATCTCTCCGACGCTCATTGCGCCTAAGGGGGAGGCGGTGGGATGTCAGCCGGAGTAAAACTGCGAGCCTGAGAGTAGATATACCGGAAGGTCCGGTCGTTGTCTTTCGGGTCTTTGGTAATCCAGTGCACCGGTCCCGGGCGGTCCACGCCGTTGCGCGCCCCGATTCGCCAGTAGATGGTCGGCTTGGGCGCGCCCGATACGCCGTTCACGAAGTTCAGGAACGTCGGGTCGCGGCGAAGCTGGCTGCTGTTGCGCAGATCCACCGGCGCGGAGAGCGACTGCGTGACGCCGTCCGCATTGGGAGCGGTCGAGAAGACCGGGAACTGCTGGATCAGGTTGCGATTGGAGAAGGTGCGATCCGTCGAGATCTCCAGCACGAACTCATCCGCTCCCTGGCGGCTGAACCAGGTCGGGTTGAACGATGCCAGGTTGACGTTGGCTGCCTGATCCGCCGGAGCCGGTCCCAGCAGCGGCTGGTTGATCGGAGTCGTGGGACCGGAGGTAACGAGCTTGGTCAGAACATCTTCGAACTGATCGCCGTTACCGCCGCCGCCACCGCTACCGCCGCCGGTATTCGCCTGCGCTACGGGGCGTCGCACCACCGCATCCACCTGATAGGTGTAGGTGCGCCCGATCACAAAACCGAGCACTGCCCCCGCCGCGGGCGTCACAACCTCCGCCAGCCCGTTTCCGTTGCCTCCGCCGCCACCGCCGCCGCCGTTATCGGTGTTGGGGCGCAGGAAGCCGCGAACGCCATCCCAGAAGCTGCCCGGAGCCGGAAAGTCCGTGTAGGTGCGCTGACCGTTGCCGACCGCCCCGACGGGCGTTCCCTGGAAGTTGAAGGAGGCATCCGGCGAACGCCAGATGTGGTACTCGATGGTGTTTTGCCCGAAGATGTTGTCGCGCCATATCATACGAACGGCGGGCGCGCCATTTTGAATGTCGGCTTCCGCCGTTACGCCGGTAACCGACTGGTTGCCGCCGGAGACCGCCGCCACGATGACGATGCCGACCAGCAGCACCACCAGAATCTTGCCCAGCGTGCCGATGGCGTTGTTGCTTCCAGAGCGGCGAGGCGTCACGAGTTCGCCGGTACGCTCATTGAAGTCCGGCATCGGGAAGATGGCGCGAACCTTGTCTTCCGGGCTGATTCCGAGGGTGTTCTCCAGAACTTTGGCTTCGGAGTTGGTCTGGAAGACGCGGGTTAACTGAATGCGTCCCACGCGCTGTCGGCCGCGCAGAATAATCATCTGCTGGCCTTCCGCGAGTCCGTCACGCTCACCCTTGTTGATGATGACGACCGATCCGGAGACATCGCCGCCGGTGGACTGAATGACGGTTCCTTCCGGCAGGTTGTTGGCAAGAATCTGCTTGACCGCCAGGAAACCGGAGTCGCGAACCGCTTCCTGCGCCAGAGATTCGGTATCGGAGACGCCCGGTTTGGCGCGAGCCTCGCCGATCTGCGCGGCGCCGTTGATCAGGTCGCCGGAGGAAGCCTCCTGCACCCGAACTTTCAAGCCGACGCGAATCGTTTTGGGATTCGCTCCGCGCACCTCTTTGGCGTAAGAGATTTCGCCCGTGACGACGGCGGTCGCCCCAAGCGCGTTAGCGATCCGGGAGAGCGCCACCTGATCGAAAGGTGGACGCAGCCCCAGTTCGTTTGCGGTGCGGAGGACTTCGTCGCGCTTCAGGATCTCAAAGCGGGCTGAATTAGTCATCTCCACGGCCACCGCATCGGTAGCTAGTCGCGCAAGGGCATTGCCGAGTACGTTTGACTTGTTGACAAAGTCAACCACGATGACGGTCTGAACGTTGCTCGCGCCCTGAGCGCGCGCCGCCTGCGGCTTGTAAGCCTGTGTCAGGAGCGGCAAAATCATCACAACGGTCAGCAACCAGCTCAAGACCCGGGTGGCCCTGCTTTTCCTGATCCGTTTCACTGTGAGAGTTCCTCCCTGTCTGGTTCAATACCTCATCGGCTGGAACAGCCGATGCAGCTCGAAGAATTGAGAATAGACGATGGCAAGCCTTTGTGAGGGGGGAGGGAGCGCATATCCTCCTGAAAAGCCTCGAACCATCGTGAAACTGCCCGATTCATGTGTCCTCTAGGTTGGACATCCGACTGAAAACATCCTGCGGATGTCTGAAAAAACGCTATTCATGCCCTCTCCTCGATAGGAGGAGAGGGCAGAACTTCACTCGAAGCCGCTCCCGCTCCGGGGTGATGCGTTTCCCGGTCTCCTCTCCGTCTTCCTTTCGGATCGCGGAGAGGAGCGAACGGCTTAACGGGTCACCACGATCGGAGTCACCGTTCGGACGCGCTGCTTTCCGTCCGGGGTCTCCGCGCGTATCTCCACCAGATAGGAGCCGGAAGGCACGGCGACTCCCTGGTCGGTTTTCTGGTCCCAGGTTACCTGCTGGATGCCTGCCGAGCGGCTGGAGCGTCCAGTAACCTGTCGAAGCGTCTGTCCATTTGCGCCGAGGATGCGAACCTCGACATTGGCGGCAGCGCTCAGATTGTAGCTGACATTCACGCCGCTGGAGCGACCGGGAGCGGTGCGTCCCACCACGCCCGTAATCCGCAGCACGTTGCGATCTGCCGGGGTCACCTCGATCTTGAAGCGGCGGGTGGTCAGCTGATCGCCGGTCTGCCAGCTATAGCTGCTGGTCGTCCGCAGATCGCGCGACTGTCCGGTCACCAGATCGGTGAGGGTCAGGGTCTGCCCCTTGCTGATGGTTCCGGCATTGGGCCAGGTCAGGGTCGCCGTACCATTGGGCACATTGGTCTGGACGCTGAACTCCCAGGCGCGAGGAGCCGTCGAGGAGGAGCGGATGTCCACCCCATAGCCGCCCGACTTCTCGCCCCAGCTGTTGTGATCGAAGGTCAGATGGACATAGCGCTCGCCGAAGACCGGCGGCTTTTCGACCTTGAAGCCGTCGTAGCCGTCCGCCGCGCGGCTGCTCATGCCCAGATAGTTGTCGTTATCCCGCACCGAGCCGACATTCGCCCGAAGGTTGAGGCTCCATCCGTCCGCGCCCTGAAGCACGGCGCGGCTGATGGCGGGCGCAGGCGCGGCGCGTCCGATGCCGTCGGTGCGCGGATCAATCCGCAGCACCACGTTCTGGTAGGCGCGCACCCAGTAGCCGCGCCAGGTTACCAGCCGGAAGTCCAGCACGTAGCTGCCGCTGACGTAGCCCCAGAGCGCAGGCGCGATCAGTCCCTGGGCGACCGCCTGCTGCTGCGTGAGGACCTGACTGTTATAGACCACCTTGACCTTTGTCCAGTCAATGTCAAACGGGAACGGGTTGCCGACCATGTTCCAGCCCGTATTCAACGGAATGTTGAACACCTGATTCGGGTCGGCGGGAGTCCCTTCCGTACTCAGCGGCAGGTTAGTGCGATAGGTCATGAAGTAGCCGCGTCCCAGCCGGAAGGTGTTTGCCGGAGCCTGCGAATAGAGCGCATATCGCCCCAGGTCCCAGGTCGCGAAGATGAAGCTCAGATTCGCGCGGTCCGCAGGCGGAACGCTCAGCAGTTCGCCAACATCGAAGGTCGCGTAGTCATACGGCGCGGAGACCAGTGTCAGGCTGCCCGCAAAGGTGTGCAGCGCATCCATCGAGAAGTTGACGCTTCTCGTCTCCTGCCCGCTGGTCACCGCCGCGGTGCGAGTCAACGGGTTGGCGGTGAAGCCGGATCGGGTCGCCGAGACCGTATAGGTCACGCCCGCCGGGGCGTTGGCTACAACATAGTTGAACTGATAGCCGCCGACGTTCTGCACCGGACCGGTCGTTGTGCTGGCAAGCACGTTGCCGTTCGGGTCGCGCACCTGGATCAGCACGCCGGAGAGCGGCGCGTTGTCGCTGGAGCGCGTCACCAGACCGGAGAGCGATCCGGGCGGAATAGTCGAGAGCCGGATATCCGGCGCATTCGCCGTCTCGCCCGAAACCACCGTGACCTGAACCGCCGGGCTGTTGGGAGCAAATCCGGGCGCGGTCGCCACCAGTCCCCAGATGCCGGGATCGAGTCCGTTGGGCGGCGTATTGGTTCGGTCGAAGCGATAGCGACCGTCCTGATCCGTCGTAGCGGTCACAATCTGATTCCCGCGAGTCGCCGTCACAGTGGCATTCGGAATGGGCGAGCCGTCCGAGTCGCGCAGCACCAGACCGGTGGCGGCTCCCGGTTCCGGCGAAAGCTGGAAGTCGAAGCCGTCGTAGGTCTTGGCAGCCTGCACCACCTGATCGCGCTGACCGGGGATCGGGTCCTGCGGGTTAGGAACCGGGTAGTTCGCCGGGTTGCTGGCTCCGAATCCGGTGGCGGAACAGGTCAGAGTGTAGGTCGTCAGCGCTGGAACGCGATTGATCGCGTACATTCCGTCTGCATCGGTCACTGCCGAAAAGGTGGCGGGCGTTCCTCCGGTCACTACATTATTGTCGGTCGCCACGACCGTCGCCCCAACGACCGGAGTAACGCCGTCGGTGCGGGTCACCTTGCCGCGAATAACGGCAGGCTGCGCCTTCGTCATACGGAAGCTCATATCGGCGCGCCAGCCGCCATGCACCTGCACGCCGGTCGGCTTCTGAATCACGAAGCCGGGCAGGAAGGCGCTCACGTCGTACTGGTCGGTCTCCACGCCGTTCATCACGAAGGAGCCGTCGTCACGAGTAATCGCCGTATAGTCGGGGATCACCCGCCCCTGAGAATTCACCCGCCGCGACAGGCGCACCAGAACGCCGGGAAGCGGGTTGCCCGCCTCCAGATCGCGCACCGTTCCGAAGACCGTGCCGGTGCGGAGCCAGGCCATCGCGTTCATCATGATCTGCGAACGGCGATTACGAAGCACCTGCGTATTCTGCGTATTCGGAGGAGCGAAGGAGGAGGAGGAGATTCCCTCCATACCGCTTGCCACATAGATTACGCGCTGTCCGGTCGCGGCATCTATGTAGTGCAGCAACGCGCCGCCTGCCCCGCCTCCGTAGTTCACCGCCGCCGTTACGCCCGCCCGCGGAGTCACCACATCGGGATAGATCACGCCGGGGCTGCCCCATGTCCGCTGGTTGTTCTGCGAATCGGTGCCGGAGACCAGATGAAGCGCCTCCGTCGAGACGAAGTCCTTGTACAGCGGCGGATCCGGTGGACCAAAGTAGCGGTGGTGCGGCTCGATCTGCACGATGGAGCCGGTGATCCACGGGTCATGGGTGATCGGGTTCGTCGCGCCTGCCGCCGTCATGGCGTAGGCGCCGCTGAAGAAGCGCACCAGCGGGATATTGCCTGTTGCCTGCACGATTGAAAACCCGCCAGGATTGTCGCGCACATAGTTGGCGCGCAGAACATTGGTGAAGAAGGCGTTCTGCGAGGTTCCGTCCAGCGTCAGCGCCCAGCCAATATCCTGCCCGTTCACCAGCAGGCGTCCGCCGCTGGCGACAAAGTTGGTCAACTGGTTCTGCACCTGAATATCGGTCAGCGTCCCGGGTCCGGCAAAGACGCCGCCGGTATAGGGAGCGTGCCAGATGACCGCCTTCGGCACCACCATCACGCTCCGCTCCGGCACGCCTGCCAGCGGGTCGGCAGGCTGCGTCTCTAAGCGCGTCCCGTACTGCTGAAGCACGATATCCGGAACCGGACCGCGGCAGAGCACGCGCCACAGATCATACTGCTGCGGTGCGGGAACATCCGCCCCGTCCTCTTTGGTGCCGTCCAGAAGGCGCGGGTCCTCCTGTCCGGCAGTCCAGAAGTCGTTGGGATCGAACGCGCCGGTGGACTTAACGCCGAGCGTGTTCAGGAAGTTATAGAGCGTACCGCCTGTGCCGCCCGCCCGCGGAACATATGGTCGGGGCGTCAACAGCGCGGTATCTATCTCCGTCATATAACTTTCCGAACCCCAGAAGGTGTAGAAGGTGTTGACCAGGGCGAAGTTATCAAAACGGGCATTGAAGAACTTCTGTCCGGCGGCGTAGTCGCTGACGAACAGGATGTTGTTTCGGGCAGAGAAGGTCTGGGTGGTAAAGCCCCAGATATTATCGTATATCTTCCAGTTGTTGGCTCGATCCTGCGAGGTAGTCGAGAAGGGGTTCAGGGCATTATCATAGGTGATAATGTCCAGGTAGTAGTCGCTGGCGAAACTGTCGGTCTTGAAGGTGGCGGTGTAGGTCACGATGCCCGTCACCGGATCGCGGCTCTCCAGCGTCATCGGCAGCCATCCGGGATCGGGGGCGCGGGTGCTGCCAGAGAAGGCGTAGAAGTCGTCCACGCTGGCAATGTAGCGCGGATCGGCATAGGTATTTACACGCGGATCGCTCGGATCGCTGCCGATAAAGATTCGCTGCGACTCGTACTCCACAGGAAACGGCGCCAGGTTCGTATGGTCTGGGGAGGCGAAGAGGTTCAGATAGACCTTATGCTCCCGCCGGTCCGATGACTGATACTTGCTGTTCGGGTTCTTGACCTGCAGGTAGACATCGCGGATTCCCGCCTCAAAGTCCGCCAGCTTCACCTTGACGGTCACGTTGGAGCCGGGGATCGCATTGCGGGGAACCACGCTGAGGATGTCGCCGGTCACCTCATCGAAGCGGATGAGGGTCGGCGCGTTCAGGTCAATCAACGTCGAAGAGAAGAGGTCCGTCGGCGTGCTGGCGTTCGGGTTCGGGGGAACCGAAGAGTCGTTCGCCGGATCAAACGCCGTGCGGTTGGTCTGATACGCCACGCGGTAGGTCGCAATAAACTGAGGCCATGCCGGGTGGCGGTCATCATAGATGCCCGCCGGATCGCTGGTCGGCAGCTTGGAAGCCGCGTTGTTGGTGTCTTCCGGCGTCAGCACGGTATAGACGGACGGATTGTCCGGGTCTATTCCAATGGTTGTGCGGAGCCAGTAGATATCGTGGTTTCCATCGGTACGCACCGAGTTGGCGTTGCCGTCGCGCGCCGTATCATAGCGCGTAGAGGCAAACGCCAGAAGCTGCTGCCCCTTGACGAACTGCGTGCGCGGGTCGCCGCTGGGGTTGTCAATCTTGTTGGTGCTCCACGCCGGTTCGCGGTTATCCGAGGGGCGCCCGCCCGCCGAGAAGTTGGTGATGCGTTTGGCGTTCTGGATGCTCGGATTGATACCGATCACATAGATGTCACGCGGTCCGTTGAGATTGCCGGCGGGGGCGCGATCAAACGCAATCACGGGTCTCTGGGGGTCGGGACTGAGGGTCGGATTTCGATCATCGTCAGGGGTGCTGGTCAGCGCGGTGATACGCCCGCTCTGCGTATCCACCGTAAACAGGTCGAAATCGTTACGACCGTTGAGGCGTCCCGCAAAGATGATGCCCACGTTCCCGCCGAGCGCGAAACCATACTCCGGATGGTTGAGGTCTGCAAAGGTCAGTCCATTGGGGTTATTGGAGACCAGACGGCGGGTGACACGGGTAGTGAGGTTGATCTCAATCAGGTCTACGGTTCCCGCGTTGGGATCGCGCTCCACATAGACCAGGGAGGAGCCGCCCGAATTGAAGGCGGGTTCCGTCTGGTTCGTGTTGGCGCCGACCGCCGGGCTGGCGAGGGGTCCCGTGATGGGGGTAACGCCGGAACCGTCGGGGCGCATCGTATAGATATGCTCCAGCGTTCCAGCCTGTCTTCCCTGCAGATCCGTCCGGTTGGACTGAAAGGCGATGAACTGCTCGTCTTTCGACCAATAGGGAGTTTTATCAAATACGGTTGCCGTATTGGGCGTCAGGTTGACCGTTCGGGGGGTGATCGGCTGCCCGGCCCGTCCTTGCTGGCCTCGCACCGGCTTTCGGGTGACCTGTGGGGGCATAGGCGCGCGCGGGTCTACAAACGGCACGCGGCGCTCGCCACCATTGCGTTGCGCGAAAGCCGGTATGACATTGTTCAAAAGAAACAGTAGGGAGACCAGCGTGATAAGGTAGACGTGTAGAAGTCTTAAGTTTTTCAAGACGAGTCTTACCTCCTAGAGAGCACGCTTCAGGTGGGGGAAGGCATCAGTACCGGGGCGGGCCAGATAGGACATCTCTCACACAGGCAGCCCTGCCACGCCGATTATAACACAAGCCCCGTATTTGTGCAAGCATCTTATTTTCGAGGGTAAACAGAACGTATTACGCTCATGTTGCGAGCGGTTTCAGCGCCTCTAAAACGTCTCTGACCTGCCTCTCTAATGAGGCAGTATCTCCGTCGTTCCACAGGACGAAATCCGCGCGCTCGATCTTCTCCTGCAGGGGCATCTGTGCGCGAATACGGCGTTGCGCCTCCTCCGGTGTCAGGTTGTTGCGGGTCTGCAGACGTTGTATCTGAGTCGCCTCCGACGCCGCCACCACCACCACCCTATCGAACCACCCTTCCAGGTGCGTCTCAAATAGTAGCGGTACCTCGA
>CAYSDM010000021.1:31990-68700 GCA_964429855.1 uncultured Chthonomonadaceae bacterium | reverse complement strand
CCAGCGCGGGTCTTCCACCATGACGTGTTTGCGCGCCATATTGAATCCCAGCGCCTTCGTCATCTCCACATCGTAACGGATGGCGGAGTCGGTTGGCGGGGTGTAGATGCCGTCAGGCCAGAAGCCCTGATCCAGCACGGCACGCAGGAAGTAGGGCTTGCCGTTCAGGGCAAGGAGTCCGTCTTTGATCCCGAAGGTGCGGAAAGCGCAGTAGGTCTTGATCTCGTCCGTCGTTCGCCCGCTCCGCTTCAGGGTCAGCGTCACATCGTAGAGCGCAGGACTCTCCGGTGACCAGGATTCCGGAGAAGGAACCGCCAGACGCGCCGTCGGCTTGCCTGCCGGGCTGGATAAAACGGCGGAGGCGACGGGTTTTCCCTCGCGGCTGACTCGTATCTGCAGGTCAAGCTGTCCGGAGCCGGTCGTCTCAGCCCGCACCGTCAGCGCCCCTCCTTCCAGGTCTGGCTCCAGCGAAAAGTCGGCGATATGCGCCTCCTGCAGCGGCTCCAGCCAGACGGTCTGCCAGATGCCGGTGGTGCGCGTGTACCAGATTCCCTCACTGCCAAGCTGCTTGCCGCGCGGCTGATACCCCTCCTTTTTCGGGTCGGCGGGATCGTAGACCCTCACCACGATCTCCTGGTTGCCCTCCGGTTTCAACGCAGAGGTGATGTCGAAGGAGAACGGCGCGTAGCCGCCCCGATGCGTCCCCATCTCCTGCCCGTTTACCCAGACGGTCGCCTCCCAGTCCACCGCGCCAAAGTGCAGGAGAATCCGCCTCCCTGTCCACTTTGCCGGCAGCGTAAAGAGCCGCCGATACCAGACCCGCTCATGCACCTCTTTGCCCTTGCCGATACCCGACAGCGCCGCCTCATACGTCCAGGGAACCAGAATCTGCATCGGCAGAGTCTTGCCGGAGTGCCACCCGGCGGCGCGCCCCTCGTCGGCATCATCCAGACCAAACTCCCACAGTCCATTGAGACTCATCCAATCCCGGCGAACCGCCTGCGGGCGCGGATATTCAGGACGGGCGTTTTTCGGCGAGACCTCCTTGGCCCAGCGGGTCATCAGCGGCGCGGAGGCGGGTTTCCATCTGGAGCGGGAGGACGGGCGAGGCGGCGCGCCGCCGGTCGTGTTCGCCGCGCTGGAGAACGCGCCACAGAGCAGCAGAACCAGAAAAACGGCAAGAAGCGTGGGATAGAGCATTATCTAACTCCCGGAGTTGGTCAGTCGGCGCAGCGACAGAGCCTGCGCCGGCACCTGTTTTCGGCGAGCGGCGTGACAACTCCTGCACAAAGAGAGCGGCGTCATGAACCACAGCAGACCCTAACAGGACATCCGTAGCACTGTGAACACGGCTCGGAAGCGTTTTATTGCCGTCTCCTTTCCGAAGGTTCATCGCAGGGAAAGGCCGAATAAGATAGAGAGGAGAAGGCGCGCTGCACGACGCGGCACAGGCAACAGAGGAGACGAGCGTGGCAAAGTCGGCGAGAGAGAGCGTTACGGGACACCAGGAGCCGGGAAGAAGCGGCGGACTCTACTTCTGGGTGACGGACGAGAGTCGGTTCGACCACTGGCGCAAAGCGATGCGATGGGAGAGTTCGACCCAGATGAAATACCTGCGCGATCTTCTGTCGGCGATTCCGTGGTGGCGTCTGGAGCCGGCGCATGAATGGATCGTGCAGCAGCCCGACCCCTGGACGGGCAGGCGCGTTCTGGCGCGCCCCCCGGAGGGCGATACGGCGGTGCTCTATGTGCCGGACAGCGCTTCTGTAACGGTGAATCTCTCCGAAATGAAGGCTCCTCTTCGCGTGCGCTGGCTGAACCCGCGCACCGGTCAAACTACAGAGAGCGAGCGATTGGCGCAGATCAGCCGCCCGGTGACGTTGACGCCTCCGGACCGGGGCGACTGGGCGCTGCTGATCAGTGCCATCCCCGCTCGACGGCGATAGTGATCCACTCTATCCCGCAGATGGATCTGCCCGACCACGCCAATCATACGGCGCGGTATGAAATCACTCAGAACCTGAAAGGAGTGCCTATATGGCGACGACCATCGCATTGATGGGGGCAGGGGGCAAGATGGGCTGCCGCCTGACCGATAACCTGCGCGACCATCCCGACTACGCGATGCTCTATGTGGAGGTGAGCGAGGCCGGGCGGGCGCGTATGCAGGAGCGGGGAGTCTCCCCGACCCCGCAGGAGGAGGCGCTGCGCCGCGCGCAGGTGGTTATCCTGGCGATTCCCGACGCGCTGATCGGCCCAATCAGCCGGGAGATCGTCCCGACGCTCAATCCCGCCACGCTGGTGATGGGACTGGACCCGGCGGCGGGGTACGCGGGCGTCTTGCCGGAACGCCCGGACATCTCCTATTTCGCCGCGCATCCCTGCCATCCGCCGCTCTTTATGGAGGAGTTGACCCGTGAAGCCCAGACAGACTGGTTCGGCGGCTATCATGCGCGTCAGAGCGTCGTCTGCGCGCTGATCCAGGGACCGGAAGAGCACTACGCCCTGGGCGAAAAGATTGCGGCGGATATGTACGCCCCGATCCTGCGGATGCATCGCGTCAGCGTCGAACAGATGGCCATCCTGGAGCCGGGGGTAGTGGAGACGACCTGCGCGACGCTGATCTCCGCCATGAAAGAGGCGCTGGAGGAGGCGGTGAGAATGGGAGTCCCGGAACAGGCTGCCCGGGACTTCGTGATGGGGCATATCCGTATCGAACTGGCGATCATCTTCGGCTATGCCGGTTTCCCCTTCTCCGACGGCGCGAAACTGGCGATTGAAAAGGCGAAATCAAAGATATTCCTGCCGGAATGGAAAGAGAACGTCCTCTCTCTGGAGGCGATACGCGAACAGGTGCGCGCCATTACGCATATCCAGAAGTAGCAAGGAGAAGGCATGAATCGCGCTGCCCTGCAGCACCTCTGCCGCGCCCCGTTCGTCTATCCAGTCGGCGAGGCGCATCTGCGACTGATTCTGAAAGCGGCACAGGGAGACCTGCGCCGCGCCGCGGTGGCGTTCGGAGACCGTTACGACGGCGCGGATGACCGGGACGATATCCTGCCGATGATCCGTGTGGGAGAGGATGGTCTGCATGAGTACTGGGGCGTCACCGCGCCGGTTCCCACACGCCGACTGCGTTACAGGCTTTACGCGGAGGGCACAGACGGCGAATCAGTCTGGATTACGGAGCGGGGACTCGCCCCGCGCCGCGCTTACGGCTATCCATTTCAGTTTCCCTATCTGCATCGCGGCGACCGTTTCCGACAGCCTGAATGGATTCGGGAAGCGGTCTTCTACCAGATATTCCCCGACCGATTCTGCAATGGCGACCTCCGCAACGATCCCCCGAAGACCGCTCCCTGGGGACGCAAGCCGACCCCGACTATGATGACCGGTGGCGACCTCGCCGGGATCCGCCAGAGGCTGCCCTATCTGCGCGATCTGGGTATCAACGCCCTCTACACCACCCCGCTCTTTGTTTCGCCCTCCAACCACAAGTACGACACGACCGACTACTACCGAATAGACCCGGCTTTCGGCAGCAACGCCGAGTTTGCGCGGCTGGTGCAGGAGGCGCGCCGGATGGGGATTCGCTTTATTCTCGACGGCGTATTTAACCATTCGGGGCGCGAGTGGTTCGCATTTCAGGATGTAGTCAAGCATGGTAGAAAGTCCGCCTATCGCGACTGGTTCTATGACCTGCACAGCTTGCCGCCCGATCCCTCCCGCATCAACTATGAGACCTTCTCCAACGGCATCTCCACGATGCCGAAACTCGACACCAGCCACCCCCGCTGCGCCGCCTATTTCCTGGATGTGGCGGAGTACTGGATCAAAACCGCCGATATTGACGGGTGGCGGCTGGATGTCGCCAACGAGGTAGATCATCGGTTCTGGCGGGCGTTCCGCCAGCGCGTTAAATCGCTTAAGCCCGACGCCTTTCTGCTGGGCGAACTGATGCACGAGGCGACCGACTGGCTGCAGGGCGATCAGTTCGACTCCTCCATGAACTACCCCTGGCGGGACGCCACTCTCGCCTTTCTGCAGTGCCGGATGGACGCCCGCGAATACGATCAGGAACTGACCCGCCTGCGATTCGCGCAGACGGCGGAGGCGAACCGGGGACTGCTCAATCTACTCGGAAGCCACGACACCCCACGCATTCGGACAGAGGTCGGAAGCGCGGAGCGCGCAGGACTGGCTGCCGTGCTGCTTCTCACCGCGTCGGGGGTTCCGCTCATCTACTATGGCGATGAGATCGGCATGGAGGGAGGTCCCGATCCTGACTGCCGACGCTGCTATCCCTGGGACAAGCCCAAGCAGCAGCGCGCCGACCTGCTTGCGCTCTACCGGCGGCTGATCCAGATTCGCCGCGCCTGCCCCTGGCTCAACGACGGAGCGTGGCAGACCCTCCTTGCCGATCCCCTGCACAGCGTCTACGTCTATCGGCGACTTTCTGCCCCGCCGGAGAGTCCACGTCGTCCGGATCGCGAAGACCGCCTGACCATCGTCCTCAACAACACCGGACGCACGCAGGAGATATCCCTGCCGCTGGAGGGAGAGACAACCAACCTGCTATGCGACTGCATGAACGCGGGGCGGGTTATTGCGCCTGACCGGCTGGCGCTGCCGCCTCTGGGTCTCTCCATCCTCGCCTCCGAATCGCTGGCGAAGAGCATTTTGCGCTAAACGGCAAACAGCCCCTTCTCACGCTGCGCTCTTGCGGAAGCGAAACGTGGACAGCGCGAGCAGAATAACGGTGATCGTCAGCAGCGAGAGAAGACTGGGCCACAGATCGAGCAGCCCCGCGCCGCGCACCACCACGCCGCGCAGTATCTCCAGATAGAAGGTGACCGGGATGGCAAAGGTGATCAGATAGATAAAACCGGGCATCGTCTCGCGGGGAAAGATAAAGCCGGAGAGAAGAATGGAGGGCATCATCGTCAGCAGCGTGAACTGAAGCGCCTGCGCCTGATTCTGCGCGAGGGTGCTGATGAGCAAGCCCATCGCCAGCGAGGCGATCACAAACGGAATTGTCAGGAAGAAAAGGGTCACCAGACTGCCCGCCACCTGCACATCGAACGCCAGACTGCCGATCAGAAGCACCGCTCCCATCTCCAGCATCGCCAGGAAGGAGTAGGGCGTCAGCTTTCCCAGCATCAGCCCCAACCGCCCGACCGGACTGACCATTAACTGCTCCAGCGTGCCCTGTTCGCGCTCGCGCACCAGACTGAAACTGGTCAGCGAGACCGTGACGATCTGCATCAGCACGCCAATCAGACCGGGGATCATAAAGGTCGGTGTACGCATCTGCGGGTTGTACATCATATTGAATCGCGCATCCACCATGCCCGGCGCAGGCGCAGAGGGACGCAAAAACGCCATTCTGGCGCGCAGAGCAACCTGACTGTCGGAGCCGTCTATCAGAACGCGCACTCTCTGCGGCTCCCGCGTCCCGGCGCGTCGCGCAAAGTCCGGCGGAATAATCACCGCGACCCGGCATTCGCCCCGACGCATCTTCTCCTCCGCCTCCTCCGGGGTCGCCAGATAGTCCACGATGTCCAGATACTGCGTGTTGCGGAGCGAGTTCAGATAGGCGCGGCTCTCCCGCGAGCGGTCTAAATCCACCGCCATCGTGCGAATATGCCGCACGTCGAAGTCAATCGCAAATCCGTACAGCGATAGCTGTATCACCGGCAGCAGCAGCGCCATCACCACCGTCAAGCGATCCCGCTGAAGGTGCAGAAGCTCCTTGATCGCCACGCTTCCATATCCATAGAGCGCTCCGCGCATCCCTTCGCCCCTTTCTATCGCTTTCCGTTGCTCGCCAGCCGACGGGTGATCGTTACGAAGACATCCTCCAGAGAGGGTTCAATATCGCGAATGGAGACCCCCGCGGAGAGTCCGGCGTCGTTCAGAACCGCCTTCACCGCGGAATCGGGGGTCGTTTCCATCAGCAGCAGATGCACCTCCGATTCGACCAGCGTCGCATCCAGCGAAAAAGGCTGTCGCTTGAGCAAGGAGAGCGCATGAGGCGGCTGGTGGGAGGAGACGGCAATCCGGCGCGTTCCCTTCGGGCAGACCTCCGGCAGCGCCTTGAGTTCCATCGGCGTGCCTTTGACCATCAGCCGGGAGAGGTAGATATAGGCGATATCGTTGCATCGCTCCGCCTCGTCCATATAGTGCGTCGTGACGAACAGGGTCTTGCCCCGGCTTGCCAGTTCAAACAGCAGATCCCACAGTTCCCGGCGCGCCACCGGGTCAATCCCTGCGGTCGGCTCATCCAGAAAGATCAGTTCCGGCTCATGGATCAGCGCCGCCGCCAGCGCCAGCCGCTGTTTCCATCCCCCCGACAGCAGCCCGGCGCGCCGATCCAGATAGGGATCCAGTCCGACCAGTTCGATCACTGCCTGTTTGCGCTGCCGCATCCGCTCCCCGCGCAGACCGTAGACTCCGCCGAAGAAATCGAGATTCTCAGAAACAGTCAGATCGCGGTAGAGGCTGAAGGATTGATTCATATAGCCGATGGATCGCTTAATCTGCTCCGGCTCGCGGCGAATATCGTAGCCGTTGACCCGCGCAGTTCCGGAGGTAGGCTCCAGCAGACCGCACAGCATTCTGATGCAGGTGCTCTTGCCGCTGCCGTTGGGTCCCAGAAATCCGAAAATGGTGCCGCGCGCGACTGAAAAGGTGAGGGAGTCCACCGCCGTGAACGTCCCGAACCGCCGGGTCAGCGACTCCAGTTCGATGGCATTCACGGCCATTGCCCCACGCGCTTGACGGAGGCGGACATTCCGGCTTTGACGCGCATATCCGGCTTGATCAGACGCAGACGCACGGCAAAGACCTGTTTGCCCCGTTCATCCGGCGTCTGCAGGTTGGCGGGAGTGAACTCTCCCTGAGTGGCGATACTTTCGATGCGTGCAGGCAGTCGCTCCGGCACTCCGTCCACGAGAAGCTCTACCGGGCTATCGAGGTTAATCTTCGCCAGCATCGCCTCCGGCACGTAGACACGCAGCCAGATATCGGCGGGGTCGGTCATCCGTATTACAGACGCTCCCGGCGGAATCAGGTCGCCGACAGCCGCCTGCACCCGCTCGATGATTCCGTCCTGCGGAGCGCGTAGAATTCGCTCCTCCAGCGTGGTTCGGGAGCCAAGAGCGGTGGCGCGGGTTGATCGTTCGGCGGCCTGCGCCTGCCGTATCTCCTCCACGCGCGTCCCGGCGCGCAGCGCATCCAGCGCCGATTTTGCCTGCCTCACGCGCGCCTCCGCCGCTCGAATATCCTCCTGCCGGGCGCCGCGCAGCAGCAGAAGCAGGTTCTGCCGGGCGGCGTTGACCTCAGCGCGAGTCGCCTCGATATCCTCCTGGCGCGCTCCCGCCAGAATCAGTTCCAGCGCCGCCTGCGCCTGCCGATGCGCCTCCCGCGCCTGCTCCATCTCCTCTGCCGGAGTCCCCGCCTCCACCCGACGCAGCGCCTCCTCCATCTCCCGGCGTTTCGCCTGCGCCGCCTTCCATTCGGTAGTCGCTCGCTCCATCTGCTGCTTGCTGACGGCTCCCTGCGCATAGAGTTCGTTCATCCGAGTGCGTTCCGCGCCTGCCCAGGTCTCCTGAACCTGCGCCGCCTCCAGGCGCGCGCGAAACTGTGCGCGCTCCTCCGGCGTCAATCCCCGCTCGGACTGCGCCAGCCGCGCCCGCGCCACTCGCTCCGCCGCCTGCGCCTGCGCGATCTCTTCGGGTCTGGCTCCCGCCTGAAGTCGCGCTAAAACCATCTCTGCCTGTCGCAGCCGCGCCCGCGCCGCCGCAATCTCCTCCGGCAGCGGACCGTTGCGCAGCTTCTGAAGCGCTGCCTGCGCCTCGACAACCATCTCCGCCTGCCGCTGTATATCCTCCGGTCGCGGACCGTTCTCCGCCTGCCGTCTGCGCTCCTCCGCCTGCCGGACCAGCGCCTGTTTTGCATCTGTCTCCGCCTGCGCCGCCTGCGCCTCGAAGACAATCAACGGCTGACCGGCGCGCACCCGGTCTCCCTCACGTACCAGAATCCGCTCCACTCTCCCGCCGATCCGCGAGGAGAGCGCGGCCGGCTGGCTCTCAAAAAAGCCCGACAGCGTACTGCGAACCCGATCTCTCTGACGCTCCACGTACCAGCCGCCCACGCCCAGTGCCGTCACCAGCGCCACCGGGATTATTAGACGCGGATTTGGATGCTTCATGAACGTCCTTCTCCCTTCCCTTCGCCACCTTCACTCTCCAGATACATCCCGCGTAGAAACAGATCCACCGTCCCCGCGACCACCGTCTCCGGGTCCGTCTGCATCGCTTCCGGCTGCTGAAATATCTCCCGCGCCAGGAGAAACAGCGCCATCGGTCCCAGAAAGCTGCGCGCCGCCTGCGATGCATCCACATGGCGCAGCGTTCCGGCTTGCATCTGACTCTCCAGATAGGAAGCCACAAAACCCAGCACCCGATTGGGACCGAACTGCAGGAAAGCGCGCGCCGCTTCCGGTCTGCGCGCCGCCTCTCCGATAAGCAGCTTGAACAGCGCCACTGCCTCGCGCTGTTCGATGATCTTCAGATAGGCGCGTCCTATCCGCGTGAGCGCCTCGGCGGGAGGCAGCGCGAAGATCTCCTCCGGGCGATTCAACAGTAGCAGCAGCGGATGCCTCTGCTCAAAGACCTGCTGAAAAAGGTCTTCTTTATCCCGGAAATAGTGGTAGATCAGACCGGGCGAACCGATACCCGCTGACTCCGCGATCTCCCTGTTGGTTGTCTTCTCAAAACCCTGTGCGGCAAAAGCCTTCAACGCGCCGTCAATAATCTGCTGCCTTCTGTTCTCGTAGTCCGGGTCTTTGCGTCGCGCCATGGCTCTATATCCTTGATTGATCAGTCAATTAATTATACATAGACTCATGAAATTCGTCAAGGTTTCCCCGGATTTTGTGACATTGTTCACACCGGGAAAGCTGAAACGCAGCCGGTCTCCTTCCCGTCTTATCTGGTGGAAGAACACACTCACCGAGGCAGGGCACCTATCGCAACGGCGCGAAGCCGGTGCCTTCAGCGATCAGCAGCCGCGGACGACAGGGGAAACCATCATGACAACTTTGCTCGAAGAGAAGGAGCCGTACATGAGTTTCGGAGTTGCGCTCAGAGAGACGCAGCCCCGTCCCCGCGAAGCGGTCCTGGCGACCAGACCGCTGGACAGACAGGGACGGATTGGCGCATACGGTCTGAATTTCTACACCGTACACCTGCCTGCGGGAGAGACAATGCGCGTGTGGGGCGCGGGCGAAGGCGACATAGATATCTATGTCTATGACCGATTCGGCGCGTTAGTCGCTTTTGACAATACGGACGGCTGCACGCCGTCCTGCGAGTGGGTCACGCTTGGAACCGGAGAGTATCTGGTGAAGGTGGTCAACAACGAAGGGTTTGCGGTGGACTATCAGGTGCGCGCCGGATAGGCAGACAGAGGGGCGCATCCCCCCGCGCCTCTCTGCCTTGCCTGCCGCCTGCGCCGTACAGGAAAGGTTAACTGAAATTGGAAGTGCGGTTGTAAGTGGTTTTGTGACTGCCTTTGTAAAAACTGAATAATACCCCCGAAGATCAGCCTTGCTCCTTCACATCAAAGGACGGGGCTGTTCTCTTTTTCAGAGATGGGGACAGGAATCATGGAGCGCGGTCGAGGATTTAGAAGAGGCGTGTCATGAAACCGTTCCTCTACTTATTTCGATCAGACAGGAGTCTCTGCCATGTTGACGCTTTTCAGCATCGCGCTGGCGTTGTCGGGAGCCTTGCCGGGGGGGCAGACTTCCACGAACCGGGTACTCTATAAAACCGGATTCGAGGAGGAGGCGCATCTGCGGGTCTGGGGCGATCTTCCGGCGGGTGTCCGCCTGGACAGCCTGCCGGATGGAACGAAAGCCCTGCGCGTGGAACGAGAAGGGGAGGGGCTGGACGGAAGCGTTATGCTGCGGATGCCTCTGCCTCTCGAACAGGTGCGCGGCAGGCGCCTTCAGATCGAGGCGCGGCTGCGCGCTGAGGGCGTGGCAAAGCCTCCCAATGTCTGGAACGGCGTCAAGCTGATGCTCCACTTCGTCTCGCCTGGCGGTCAACGCTGGGAGCAGATCAACGGCATTCACGGAACCTTTGACTGGCGGCGGCTGCGGTTCATCCGGCGGATTCCGGCGGACGCTTCGGAAGCCTGGCTGATGATCGGGCTGGAGTTGTCACACGGCAAGGTCTGGTTTGATGATCTCTCCGTCACCGTTCGCAGCGATCCGACGGCGGCGAAAACCGGCAAAGCCCCTTACAAAGGACATGCGCTGCCCCGGCTGCGCGGCGCGATGATCGGGATGCAGGTGGGCGCGGCGGACCTGCGGGAATTCGGAAACGTCTGGAGAGCCAACCATGTTCGCTGGCAGCTTACCTGGGGAGGCTTCCCGCAGAGTCCCGCCGACACCGCCGACCTGCCCGCCTACGAAGCCTGGCTGGAGAGCGAACTGAAACGGCTGGATGCGCTGCTGCCGGTCTGTAAGGAGGCGGGGATTCTCGCGCTGATTGATCTTCACACGCCGCCGGGCGGGCGCGATGAAGCCAGCGTCTGCCGCATCTTTCAGGAGAAACACTTCCAGGACAGGTTTCTGCAGATATGGGACAGAATCGCCAGACGCTACCGAGACCATCCCGCCGTCTGGGGGTTTGATCTGGTCAATGAGCCGGTGGAGGGGGGCATGGTTGCGGAGGGACTGCTTAATTGGCAGGCGCTGGCGCAGTTGACGGCGGAGCGGATACACGCCGTCGCCCCGAAAAAGGCGATCGTGGTGGAGCCGGCAGAGTGGGGCGGTCCCTCCGCGCTGGAGAACTTTGAGCCGCTCAGCGTCCCGAATGTCGTCTACAGCGTCCATATGTACGAGCCGCACAAGTTCACCCATCAGGGCGTCTATGATCCTCGCGTTGGAGCGACCTATCCCGGTATGATTGATAATGTTCGGTGGGATAAAGCGCAGCTTCGCCGGGCGCTGGAGCCGGTGGTCGCTTTTCAGCGCGACTACGGAGTGCATATCTATATCGGGGAGTTCAGCGCGATCCGATGGGCGCCTGGAACCAGCGCGCACGACTACCTGCGCGATCTCATCGAAATCATGGAAGAGAACGGCTGGGACTGGGCGTATCACGCCTTTCGCGAATGGAACGGTTGGAGCGTCGAACACGGCTCCAACCGCGATGACGCCGCCCCATCTCCAACGCCAACGGACAGGGCGGCGCTGCTGCGCTCCTGGTTTGCCCGGAACCGGAAACCGGTATTCTAATACCGCCCTGCCGGCTCTATGCCTGCGGCGGCTGCACCTCAACCTCCAGGGTCGGCTCGTAGACGCGCAATATTCCGTCCGATCCCTGCGCCGAGAACTTAAAAACCAGCGTATAGAACCCGGCGGCAAGGTTTGCGGGAGCGGTGGTGTCGAGGTTATACCAGACGCGGGGAGCCGACTGCGCTCCGGCGTCGTACCCGGAGACCCCGATCCCGTTCAGACCGCTGACCGCCGCGCCGCTTGCATGGTAGAGGGTGCAGGTCGGCGCGGGGCTGCTCTGCACCGTCAACGTTCCGCTTTGCGCCGTGACCTGCCCGTAGAGAGGGCGCTTCTCGCCCTGTCTGATTCGCACATAACCGTCCGGCATGGAAGCCTCCCTGTGTTCAGTCCAGCAGCGCCGACAGGCTGCCTGCCGGTATCACAAACTGGTTGCCCGCGTTGACCGTCTGCGCGGCGGAGAGATTTCCGTACATCAGCAGATTGCCTCCGCTGACGGCGTCGAACAGCCCGACCGCCGTGATCGCCCCCCAGTCGGCTGATGCCGCCGGAAAGACGATATCGGCCGTGGAGGCGGTCTGCGAGCCGCTGGAGGCTCCGTTATCGGTCGGCGCGGCAAACGCGACCGACTGCCGCGCATAGGATCCGCCGGAGACCTCCGTTCCGCCTCCCTGATCGCCGGGAGCCGTCGAAAACAGCCCGACATAGACGACGGCAGGCGGAAAGCCGCCGGTGGCGGTGTTGCGAAGCATATAGTTTAACAGCGCCTTCTCCGCAAGATGAGTCAGCGCCACTCCGGTCGCCATCTAAGCCTTCCCTCCTCTCCGCGAGACTCCCTCGCCCGCGCCGATTCGCGCGCTTCCATCGGATACGCCGCTCTTCTGCGCCGATTCCGAAGATGCTGCCTGTGCGGTTATTATCAGCGTTCCCGTTCCTGCCAGGCCGCCATCTGCCGAGATCGCGCCGACTCCGCTCAAAGCCGCCCCGCTGAACAGCCGGGTTCTTCCAACGGCGGACAGACTGCCGACTCCCTGCAAATCCGCCTGCCCGGTCACCCTCTCTATGGCAGCCGTCAGCCACCCCCGTCCCGGCGGCTCCGTGCATGTCAGCCAAGACACCGTATAGTCCTGCGCAATCTGCGTTAGTTCATCCTCCGATAACAGCCGCGTCCAGCCGAAAGAAGCCCCGACCGCGCCCTCCCAGTTCGCCGTGCCCGTTGACCGCGCTGCAATCCGAAAGTGCTGACTGGACGCGGTAAACGACAGGGAGATATTTGTCGTCGCCACGTTCAGACCGTCCACATAGAGCCGCAGGCTGGTGTTGTCGTAGGTGATCGCGATAAAATACCACTGGCGCGCCGTAATGCTGGTAGACATCTGCGCCGTATACAGCGTTCCGCCCAGCCTCAAAGCCGCCCGGAACCGCAAAGCCGTCGAGCCGATCCCCAGAGAGAACGCGCCGTTGTGCGTGGAGATGTCGCCCCGCGACAGAGCGTCCTTCGTTGTCGCCGACGTGCTGTCAAACCGGCAGAAACAGCCGTAGGTGAAGGGCGCGCTCTCAGGAAGGTTGTAGTAGCGCAAAGCGCGGAACGTGGTATTATCACATCCAAACGCCGCCATGCCCCACGGCGTGCAGTCCACCAGACCCGGCGTGCCGTTCACGTCGTAGCTGGTAGAATCCTCCGCCAGATTAGGACCGTAGATGACAAACGGCTCCAGCACCGCAAAGACCAGATTCGCCGCCAGAGGGCTTGACCGGTGGATATGACGGTATTGCAGTCCGCCTGTACGTTGTAAGGTAAGCATTTATGCGCTCTGCGTTCGGTACGGCAGTATCTCTAGATCGTGTCCCGTGCTGGGGCTGGCGGCAAACGCCTGATCGGTGTTGTTGCGCACCAGCAACTTGAACTTGGCGGGAGGAAGCGGTACTCCCCTCAGCACGATCCTCTGCATGTTCGTCGTCGCGATCACGACAAACGCCCCGACCAGCAGGTTGCGCGGAGGCGTGGTCGTGTCCCCGTCCGCATAGACCGTCCCATCTAACGCAGGGATCAGGTAGAGTTCTATCGCTCTGCCAGCCGTCGGAACCGTCCCGAACTGAACATTGAGGATAAAGTCGCCCCAAAACCAGAGATTGGAGGTATTAGCGTTGTCAAACTCAGGCGTGCATAACTTCGACGCGCCCGCCGCGAGACCGGATAAGTCCATCGTGCCCGTCATTACCGACAGAGAACTCGCCCGCTCATACTTCTGCGTCGCCATCCCTTACCTCTCTCTCCTGTGGCTAGACTGCGCCGGTGGCGAACGTGTCAACAAAGCTGTTGCAGATGTACTGCACATCGTTGTCGGAGATCGCCTCCCCCTGCGCCTGCAGGGTCGCATTGGAGGAAATCGCCCGGCGAAGCATCCTGTTCGACATCGCCTTGCTGTCTTCCAGCACGGCGTTCGCCCAGATAACCCGGTTGGCATGGTTGGGGGTTCCCGCGCTCTCGTTGAGGATGTTATGCGCCGCAACCATGCACGCCACCTCAAACCGCGCCAGCAGACTGCTCCCGCTGGCATACAGGTTGTATAACTCCGTATAGGTCGCCATATGACACCTCCTGTAAACAGCCGCGCTTCCCATCGGCGCTGAAAGGCGCGCCTTCCGCGCTGCGGAGAACGCGCCTTTTCTGCGCGGCAGGCTAACGCATCTTCTTCAATGCCTCTTCGACGGCGCGCCATTCTGCCGCAATTCGCGCTTTCATCGGCGCGATATGCGGATCGCGCAGAAAACGATTCGCCGCCGCCAGTATCTGCGGATCGGACAACGCCTGTTCGACATCCGCCCGCAGAATCCCGTAGGCAAGCAGCAGTTCCGGAACGGCGCGCAGCCGACGCAGCCACTGTGTCATCGTCTACCTTCCTCCCGTCCAGAGCGCGACGACATAGTGCATGATAGCGCCAGTTCCCACCAGCCCCACCAGCCATAGCACCGCCGCCCGAAAGCCCTCCAGTTGCGCGACCCGATCGCGCAGCGCTCCCTGATCCTCCTGAATCTGCACCAGAGGCTCCACCGCCTGACTCAGCCGGGCCACCTCCAGCGCCAGTTTCTGAAGGCAAGCGCGCACCTCCGCCAACTCCCTGCAGACCTGCTCTTCCATCTCCACATCCTTCATGACTTCTCAGGCAGGCTCGTTCGGGTTCAACGGCTCGAACAGCCTGTCTTCTGTGGCGCGCTCCGCCAGCGCGACGATATGCGTGCGCGCCGGCGCTGTCAGAGGCGCGCCTCGCACATACCAGCGCGAACTGTCGTCGCGAATCACCCGGTCACCGTCCTGTATCGGCGTCTGCGGCAGCAGCCACAAACACAGCAGCGGCTTATGCGTCCAGGTCTCCAGTTCCACCCGTCGCGGAATCGGGACAGGCTCAAACGTCGCGGGAACCTGATCGGCGATCAGACTCCAGACGCCGTTCACCTTGCGTTCGATCCGCACGCTCTCCAGCAGGATGATCCCCAGATGCTCCGTACCAGGAAGGCGGCGCGCGAAATTCGCAGAACCGCCAGACTCCTCCGGATCCACTACCGTTTCAGGCATACTCTCACCATCCTTCCATCGTCCCGCCTTCGCCCGCCGTAAACGGCGCGGACTGAGACGGAGGATTCCAGACAGGAGGCGCGTCGGCGGAAGCCCGCAACGTGGCCGCAGATTCCATCAATCGCTGACTGCGCGCCCGAAAATCCTGTCGAAGCGAACCCTGCGCGATCTCAATCGCCTGCGCCGCATACTGCGCCGCTTTTATCTCCAGAAGCTGCGCGGCAGCCAGGCGAACGCAGTTTCCGCTCTGCGTCAGCAGCGCGGCGATCTCCTCATCCGTGCGCGTGCGGTCGCCGCCTGAACGATTCAACCCCTCCGGGTCGTTATCGCCCGAAAAGAGCCGCACCTGCCCGACCGCCGTACTCAGGTCATAGGTGAATGCAATCATTCCTCTCCCCTAACTCTCCTATGCGCAGAAGAGGGTGCGCCTACCGCCTCCCCGACGCCTCTTCCCCATCCGACTCCTGTCCGATCTCGCCCGGCTCTCTTCCCCGCCACCACTCTGACCAGATCACATGCCGTTTCCAGGGAAACGACTCGCCCGTCCGGTAGGGAGCCTCCACATATGCCATGTTCGGAGCCGCTGAGGAGAGTTCCACAAAGCAGATCGTTTTCGAACGCGCATCCGCAACATACAGGCGTCCTCCTCCCAACAGCGGCAGCCAGTTCCACGCCACCTCCGCATTATCGAACACGATCACCCGTCCCCGGTCGCTCATCCGTTCCCATCTTTGTGAAAGGGGACTGAAGACCGCGATCGCCGCATAGTCTGGCTGGCTCATCGTTTCGCTGCCTCCTTCTAAAATCTATCATCGCACAAAAGACGGGACTGCGGACCGGCGTCTCATCGCGCGCCTGTTGCAGCCCCGTAA
Organism: uncultured Chthonomonadaceae bacterium; assembly: GCA_964429855.1. Taxonomy (GTDB): domain Bacteria; phylum Armatimonadota; class Chthonomonadetes; order Chthonomonadales; family CAJBBX01; genus CALLMM01. Next base: position 52,943 of record CAYSDM010000021.1, on the reverse strand, counting down.
CTCACCGGCGTTGTCTCTTTTACGCCGTCGCGCTGGTAATCAGGTAGCCGCCCAGCGCCAGGCCGGAGCCGTCCACCGCAATCATTCTCCAGTCGCGTAGAAACGAGGCTTCGATCAGCATGCCCTTGCGCTTCTCATCGCGCCATCGTCGCACCGCGTATCCCCGCACTCCGGTCGCTTCGTCCGGCGCTTCGAACGTATATCCCAGACTCGCCGAGCGCAGCGTGGGGGTAGGATTGCGGTAGAAGATCAGCGCCATCCCGGAGCCGTCGTCCGCCTGCCAGATATGCGTCCCGGAATATGCCGCTCCCTCCGCCGCCATATTCTTCTGCGTCGCGCCCTCGATCACCGCCATGCCCCGCAACACCTTCGGCAGTCCGCTCATGGTCAGCGCATCCTGATGCACATACTTCACCAGGTCCCGCACTGCAGGATGATCCGCGAGCGTCCGCGCCGTGTCCACTCCAAGCAGAAACGCATTCGCCTCCCGCGCAATCCCTTTAATCACCGCCAGCTTGCCGTTTTTGATATCGCTGAACGGATTGGAGTTGGCGGAGGCGTACTGCGCCCATGAGGTTCCGGTTCCTCCTCCGGTCAGGGCGGTTTTGTTGGCGGCGGGATAGCTGGCGCGCTTGCAGACCAGCGCGGCCACCGCGATCTCGTTGTCCAACATCAGCCGCTCGGTCAACTGGATCGTCTGATCCGAATCGGGCTGCATCGGATTGTCCGCCGACGCCGTCTCTGCGTCCGTGACCAGCCCTCGATAGGCGTACTCCTCCGCATAGTAGGTCGCCGTGGAGACGCTGTAGTCTATCTCCGACGCCTCGGTTCCCGGACGACGCAGCGACGCCAGCGCGCCCGTCGCCGTCGCCGAAGAGGGCGTCAGAAAGTCCTCCTTGCGATAGAGAAAGTACTTATCGGAACGCCGCGCCACCGGCACCACCGGAAACACCTGGTCCGCCACATACGACTCGTTGCGATACATCACCGACAGGTTCGTCAGCGCCTGATCTATATGCACTTGCGAAACCGCAGGCATCTCACCCTCCTCTTTTTTTAAGGTCTATGCAGCATCGGCTGCAGCAGAACATCTACCAGTAGCCCGACGGTGTTGCTCGCGCCGCTCAGCGCAATCCCGACAATCTCTTTGACCGTCGCCCCGCCAAAACCCGGCGTCACCGGGGCGATCCGCCCGCCGGTGTCGTTGATTGCCACATAGTCGCCGGCGTTGATCACCGCCGATCCGTCGCTCTGAATCTGCGCGATTCCCGCCACCTGCACGGCAACTCCGTTGGACACGCCTGCCGCCGGCTCTGTCACCACGCCCACGAACTTCGTCGTCTCGCCCGCTCCGGGCAGCTTCACGTTTCCGGCATTCGTCCCGGACATCAGCACACAGACGTTCGCGCTCGAAATCGCCGTATCTGCCGCAAACGTCTTGATCAGCAAAGGTGTCTGTTTTGCCATCGCTTCCTCCCACCGAATTCGTAATCAGGCGTTCAGCCCTTCCTCGCGCGCGCTCCGCGCCAGGTCGGGATGCGCCGCGCAGACCTGATGAAAGGCCGCCAGAAAGGAGATACTCTCCCGCTTCGCCTGCTCCCGCGCCAGCGCCACCAGCCGTTCGGACGATCCTGCCGCAAGCGTCGTCTCCGCCCGCGCCATCTCGCCCATCGGAATCACCGGACCGTTCGCCTCCAGAAACGCCGTAAACAGCGCCGAGACGGTCACGCTCTGACCGCTAAAGAGCATAGTATTCCCCTGCCCGAACCGCAGAATCGTCCGGGCGATCTCCTCTGCCCGGGGAGCGGCGCGCAGCAAGCCGCCGCGCTTGAACGCCTGCATCTGCTGCTCCACCTGCTGCTCCGTCAGCGCCTCTCGCTCCGACTCCCCGACGCTGAGAAAACTGCGCAGATACTGCATCATCCCCTCGGCAAACTGTCGCACACCGGAACGCCGCTCCAACAGCGGCTCCCCCCGTTCGCTCCTCATGATCTCCTCCTGCGGCGCGCTCCCGCCGCTCGATTCTTCCGTCGTCTCCTCCAGAAGCTCCCCCGTATGAAAAAGCGCCCTCTCCCCGCCAAACACCTGCGCCCCGGCAACGCGGGGGTGACGCACAAAGGAGACCTCGATCAGCTTTCTCCCTGCTATATCCAGCGCCACCGATAATGCGCGCGCTCCCGCCTGCTGCACAAATCGCCACGCCTCCGCAGAGAGTCTCAACGTCCCCCATAACTGCCCGCCGGTCGTCCGTAATCGGGTGATGACGCCCAGCGCGCCATCAAAGGGGGTCTCCGACAGATGCTCGATCTTCACGGGAACCGGGTCGGGTGTATTCGCCGCAATTGCGCACAGGTCTTCGGGCAGGATGCGCACGCCGCGATCCGGGTAGTCGCCCGCCTCGAACAGCAGGCACTCGCGCTCCACCTCGCCCGTCTCCTCCCGGAATTTCCAACGGTTCTTCTGCGAATGCATTGTTTGACCTCCCTGGCGGTAGTACAATAGAGATATCCACCCGAAGGAGCGCCCATTCGCGCCTATCCTCAGAACGGAGATCCCCATGAAAGTGCTTGTTGTCGGCGGATCGGGCTATGTAGGACGGCTGACGATGCCCTACGTCGCCGAACGTTTCTCCCTGCGCATCTATGACCGTGTCCCTCCCTCCAATCCCGACTGGGAGTTTATCCAGGGCGATGTCACCGATCCGACCGCGCTGGCGGCAGCCTGCGAGGGCGTGGATGTCCTGCTCTATATGGCAATGGGAACAAATCGGGGCAATCCGGGAATAAATGATCCCGTCCCCGCCTACGATGTGAACGTCAAGGGGCTGCATCTGGCGCTGGACGCGGCTGTTCGCGCCGGGGTGCGTCATGCGGTCTATACCAGCACGCTCTCCGTCTACGACGGACATCTCGACATCACCAGCGGCGCCACCGACCGCGAAGAGGTTCCCGCCGAGCCGCGCAGCCTCTACGGATTCACCAAACTGATGGGGGAGGAGGTCTGCCGCTTTATCCACCGCAAATACGACTTTCCGATCTTTGTCCTGCGTCTCTTTATGCCCGTCTCTCAAGAGCAGTGGCACGCCCAGCACAACCAGCAGACTCGCGTAGACTGTCGCACCAGCGCCCCGGACCTGGCGCGCGCCTTTATCGCCGCCATCGCCCACGACCGTCCCGGTTTTGAGATCATTCACATCACCGGCGACTACACAGGCCGCGCCTATCACCATGAAAAAGCGAAGCGGCTCCTCCACTGGGAGCCGCAGGAGAGGCTATAAGCGACTGCGGATTTCCGAAGGGTATCCTGTTAAAAACAGAACGCCCTTCGCCTGCAGGCGAAGGGCGTCGGCTCCTCTCATCTCGAACACTCAAGCGGCGGCGTCCCCTGCCTCCAACTTCTCCTGATAGTCACAATCCGGGTTGGAGCACTTGATCTTTCCGCTCGGTCTGCCGCGAAAGACCGCTTCCCCCAGCGGGTAGTTGCACTGCGGGCAGGCGCGCCCGAGGAGACGCAGCCACGTCTTGAAGTCGCAGTTGGGATCGTTGGCGCAGAGGTAGAGCGTGCCGTAGCGCGTCCGTTTCGCCACGACCTGCGCCCCGTCCTTCGGACAGAGGATACCGGTCGTCTGCGGCTCGTTTCCGCCGACTCCGCCCGCCTCGCCTGGCAGCTTCACCACCGTCTTGCACTTCGGAAAGCCGGAGCAGCCCAGAAACTTGCCTCGCGGTCCCTGACGCTCCACCAGCGGCTTGCCGCATTTGGGACACTTCTGGTCGGTGACGACCGGCTGGGCCCTCTCCTCCAAAGCGACGGGATGACCGTTCTCGTCCAGGTTCTGGATCGTCTTGCACTCCGGATAGCCGGAGCAGCCCAGGAACGGTCCCCGCGCGCTCTGACGCAGCATCATCGGCTTGCCGCAGTTGGGACATGGATACTCGGTTTCGACCGCCTGTGGCTTGACCCGCTCCATCGTCTCATGCGCGTTGGTGATGGACTTCTCAAACGGCTCGTAGAAGTCGCGCAGAAGCTTCGAGCGATCCTGCTCTCCCTCCTCGATGCTGTCCAGTTTGGTCTCCATATCGGAGGTGAAACCGATGTCCAGTATCTGCGGGAAGTGTTTCACGAGCAGATCGTTGACGGTCATGCCAAGCTCCGTCGGCCGGAACCTCTTCTCCTCTAACGCCACGTACTCGCGCTCGACGATGGTCGAGATGATGCTGGCGTAGGTGCTGGGGCGACCGATCCCCTTCTCCTCCAGCGCGCGCACCAGGGTCGCTTCGGTATAGCGCGGGGGAGGTTCGGTGAAGTGCTGTTTCGGCACGAGATTCAGCAGGTCGAGGTTCTGCCCCTTCGTCAGCGGCGGCAGCGGATCGCGCTCCTCATCGGTCTTCTCGTCCGTGTCTCGTCCCTCCATGTAGACCGCCATAAACCCGTCGAATACCACCACCGATCCGGTGGCGCGAAAGATATAGGCGTTGGCTTCGATGTCGGCGGTCGTGACAAGAAAGACAGCAGGAGCCATCTGGCTGGCGACCATCCGCATCCAGATCAGGCGATACAGACGAAGCTGGTCATTGGTCATAAATTCCGCCACCGATTCGGGCGTTCGATAGATGGAGGTCGGCCGAATCGCCTCATGCGCATCCTGCGCGGAGCCTTTCGTGCGGTACTGGGGCGGTCGGTCAGGAAGATAGTTTGTGCCGAACCGCTCCTCGATGAAGCGGCGCGCCTCCTCCTGCGCTTCTGCCGCAATACGGGTCGAGTCGGTGCGCATGTAGGTGATGAGACCGACGGCTCCCTGGCTGCCCAGTTCGACGCCCTCATAGAGCTGCTGCGCCACCATCATCGTCTTACGGCTGCCGAACCCGAGTTTGCGGGACGCCTCCTGCTGAAGCGTGCTGGTGATGAAGGGCGGCGACGGGTTGCGACGCCGCTCCTGCGAGCGAACCGTCTGCACCACATAGCGCGCCCCGTCAAGAGCGCGCACCACCTCCTGAGTCTCCGACTCATTCTTCAGCGCGATCTTCTCTTTGCCGCGTCCGACCAGTTTCGCTTCAAAAGGAAAGCGCTTCTGCGGAGACTGCGGGGTCAGGGTCGCCGTCAGGCTCCAGTACTCCTCCGGCACAAAAGCCAGTATCTCCCGCTCCCGCTCACAGATCAGCCGGACCGCCACCGACTGCACTCGTCCTGCCGAGAGATTCTTCCTCACTTTTTTCCAGAGCAGCGGAGAGAGGCGGTAGCCGACCAGCCGATCCAGAATGCGCCGCGCCTCCTGCGCGCTCACCCGCCGCTCATCAATCGCGCGCGGGCGCTTGATGGCGTTCTCCACCGCCTGTTTGGTGATCTCGTTGAACTCGATGCGGCGGGCGTTTGTCAGTTTGAGCGCCTGTGCCAGATGCCAGGCGATCGCCTCTCCCTCCCGGTCTGGGTCGGATGCCAGATAGACGAACTCCGCCTGCTTCGCCGCCTCCTTGAGCCGCTTGAGCACGGCTCGCCTGTCGGGAATGGAGACGTATTTAGGCTTGAAGTCGTCCTCGATATCCACGCCGAGTTGGCGCTCCGGCAGGTCACGCACATGTCCCATGGAGGCTTCGATGCGATAGCCCGAACCGAGAAAGTTCTTCAATGTTTTGGTTTTCGCCGGGGACTCGACGATAATGAGCGACTTAGCCATACATCCTGATCTCCTGACAGCAGCGCATTTCAACAGAGCGCTATGTTACCTGCGTCCATGCGCTTTGTCAAGTTCATACACCGGGTCATGGTCAGAAACCCGAAGTTTAGTCCTGTTAGCCCGTTACTCGCCGCAGAGCGGAAACTGCGGAAGATTCATCTCCTGCCCGTCCGTCAGGTTCAGATAGCTGGTGCAAACATGATGGGGCGACTGCGCGTGCTTATAGCGCGTGCCGTCCGGCATATAGATCATGACGAAAGCGCGTCTCTGCCGTACCGTGCGATTCTGCGGCGTGAAGTGGTAGTTCAAACAGTGATGAAACATACACTCCCCGGCTTTCAACTCCACCGGCACGGTCTGTTCGCGGTCCCAGGTTCGCGCCTCCTGATAGAGACTGCCCGGCTCTCCCGGTCCCATCGGTTTCGGCTCCAGGTAGATGTCGGGGGAGAGATCGCAGTCCGGCGGCTGAAAGCGCGGATCGCGGTGGCTGCCCGGAACCACATGCATACAGCCGTTGTCCACCGTCGCGTCGTCCAGAGCCAGCCAGCAGGTGATCATGGTCGGTCGTGCCAGCGGCCAGAAGTAGAAGTCGTGATGACACTGAAACTTCTCATTGTCACCGGGAGGCTTGGAGATCACCTGATCGTGCCACAGCCGCACATGCTCCACCGCCATCAACTCTCGCACTGCGCCGGTGATTTTCGGATTATGGATCGTCTCGCGATACTCTGGAACTACCTTCCACATATTGACAAACTGATGAATGGCGCGCCGAACCTCTCCCTCTCCTTTTCGCGCATGACCGTAGGCAAACTCCGGCGGGAGATCAGAGTAATCCGTGCGGGTCAACTCCTCCTGAATCACCCGACTCAGACCCTCCCGCATCCGCTCTACCTGATCATCGGAGAGCACTCGCTCAAACTTCAGATAGCCGTCCCGGTGAAACTTCTCTCTCTGCTGCGTTGTCAGAACACTCATGGCATCCTCCCTGAACGGGTTATAGGTACGTATTTGCAGATGGCAAAGTTGCTGCGGACTATACATCCTGCCCCGCAATCCGTTCCTGCCCGGCAAGTTCATTCATCCACAGGACGCCATGTTCCTGCAAAACGGCGACATTCTCGTTGTAGAGTGGATTCCTGTCGGGCGTATTGCCCTGTGAAGCGGAGGAATCGCCCGGGCGGCAGAGGGGGTCTTTGCCGACTTCCTCTATACCGTTGACTCCCTGGCGCCGAGACGGTCGTCCCGGAGCCGGGTTCGCTCGCGCTGTTCATCCGTATGATCCTTGTCGGCGGAAGTCTCCTGCGCCGACGGCACGCCTGAAACTTCCCGTCTCCTGCGGCCTCTTCTGCGGGCGTTGTCCTTCTGTCAGTATAGAAAGAGTCGCGGGATTTCCGAAGGGTATCCTGTCGGGAGCCTCCCGATAGACATTGAGAACGCTGGCGAGATCGAGATGGTAGCCGAAACGCTCGTTCATCGCGTCTACCGTCTCGCTCAGTCTGGTCTTCTGGAAAGGATCATCGAACAGGCTCAGGTTCCTGTCCGCGCTGCGGATCAGACCGCTGAAGACGATACTGACCCACAGCGGCGCATATCCGCAGCGCGGCGCGGGAACCGCCTCCAGAATCCCCGACACGATCTTCATCCAGGTAAAGTCATCGTTGGCGTGCAGATGCTTCGCGCTGCGCTTCGTCCAGGAGTAGGCGCTCATCCGTCGCGCATGGCGAAACTTCACATGGATATGCACCGCGCTCGCTGCCTGATCATAGGATCGCAGCCGTTTCAGCGCCTTTTGCGCCAGACGACGCAGAACCTCGCGCGCCTGCCGCAGCGTCCGCATCTCCGGCGGGAGAACATGCGAGTGACCGACCATCTTGCGCGGAGCCTCGGCATTCACGCCGTAGTCCGCCTCCTGACTGCCCCGCAGCATATGCCACCAGCGCTCGCCCACGATGCTGCCCCAGGCGCGCCGAAGCTCCAGCGCCGATGCCTCCCATAGCTGCCGCACCGTTGTAATGCCGTGCCGGGAGAGCCGCAACTCCATTCGACCGGCAATTCCCGGCAGATCGGTCAGTTTCAGAGCGAACAGGCGATCCGGCAGGTTGTCCCGATCCAGCACGGTCAGTCCGTCCGGCTTCTTCATCTCGGAACCCACTTTCGCCAGGAACACGTTCGGACCGACCCCGACCGAGCAGCGCATCATCGGACCGAGCGTCTCTTTGAGATAGCTCTTTACCTGCTTCGCCAGCGCGGTCTCGGCGGCGCGATCGCCGTAGAAGGGGCTGACCCGGCACGCCATCTCGTCTACCGAAAGCGGGCGCACCGTCGCAAAGAACTGGTTCAGCGCCTCCAGTATCTTCGCATGGTACTGCAGATAGAGGTACGGACGCGCCTCCACCACCCGCAGATTCGGGCATAGCGCCTTCGCCTCCCGAACCCCGGTCCCGGTCTTGATCCCGTATCGCCGCGCCTCATACGACGCCGCGATCGCGCAGGTCGCCTCCGTCAGCATTGGCGCCACAATCACCGGACGGCGGCGCAGTTCGGGACGCTCCTGCTGCTCGACGCTCGTATAGAACGAGTTCATATCTATAAACAGATACCGCGTAACCATGTCAGCCGCTTACAGAGGTCCCGTCCGAACCTCTCTCCTTCCAAACGGTCTCACCCCTTCACGTCCTCCAGCGGCGGCAGGTTGAACATCTCCCGCACCACCGGCTCCTTTGCGTCCACCACCTGATGGGTCAGCAGCACATCCATCGCCTGCGCCAGCGGCGCAATATCCTTCTCGTTGAGATTTCCCAGCGAAAACTGCGGATACAAACCGTGATCGAAGTTGTAATCCACCAGTGGGCGCACGATCTGCGCGTTGACGGTCGCCTCCACATCCTGCTTCATGCACTGCAGCGCGAACAGCAGAATATCAAAGTGCACCCGCCCCAGAGCCATCGAGCCGGCGCGCAGCCCCTCCCCGCTGGTCAGCGTCTGCAGTAGAATCCCGATGGCGATCTGCTGATTATGCCACTCCAGCGCGCTCAGAAACGGCCCCCCGCCGTCGCCGTGCGTCTCCAGAAGCTGCGGGTGAACGTTGGGCGGGAACACCGCGCTCGAATCCTGTTGAAGCTCTCGCAGCACCTCCAGCAGCTTCGCGCCCGTTTCGCTTCCCGTCGGCGCATTGGCATACGCGAAAGGAATCCCGAACCGCTGCAGGCGCAGGTTCCAGAACTCAATAATCTTGGTCTTCGAGTACCAGTGCCGATAGACGGCGCGCAGATCGCTGTCGCCGTAGGGCAGTTCATCGCGCTGATTGTAGACATAGAGCAGGCACTTGTGGCGCGGCAGAGTCTGAAGTCCCCCGGTCGGCGTCCACGAGGTCACCGCCTCCACATTCAGAAAGGGATCGAGTTCAAAGCCGATCTGCCGCGGATTCTTGAACTTCAGCGCGGTCAGCAGGTAGCGCCCTCGCCACCGTCCCCGCTCCTCCACCCGCCAGACCATCTCCGCCAGCGCAAACCCGCGATAGAAGGCGGACATCATCTCAAACAGCGTATGACGGAACTCCCGCAAACTGCCGTCCGGTCCCCTCAGGCTGCGCAGCGCGTCCTCTACAAAGTCGCGCGCCTCGCAGGCGGCGGCGAAATCCGGGTGCGCCCGGTCGCGAATCGCCGGAAAAATCTGCCAGGGACGGGCGAGAATGGCGAACCGCTTGACATTGATCGAGGCGCGCACCTGCGCATCCGTCATCATCCGGTCGTAGATGTCTATGCCGCGCGTGGTTAACAGGTCATCCGGATGATAGGGCGGCAGCCGAAACGCGCGCTGAAAAGCCGCGTCCCAGGCGGTCATCTCCTCCCGAAGCATCTCTGCCGGAGTCGGCATCGCTCTCTCCCGTCTTCGCTCCTGCGCCTCCGTCACGCTCCTTCGAGCCATCCTCTCTCCCTCCAACAAACAAAAAGGACTGTTTCCCGTTAAGGAAACAGTCCGTCTCTTTTCGCCGTGTGTCCCCTGGACTGCGCGCCGGGCAGAAGGAGCTACTCCTCCGCCATATCGTCCACGATCCCCAGGTCCTGATACAGTCCCTCCGGCAGGATAATCGTGCCGATCCGCTTCTCGTACTCCTGAACGTTCTTGCGCATCAGCAGACTCATGATCTTGGCAAACTGCGGACTCATCCGCATCACCGCCAGCGTCTGCGGGGGCTGATCCTGCCCCTGCATCAATCCGAACTCTACGGTAAACCCGTAGACATTGGTCGTAAAATTCACCGAATCGGTGTACAGATCGGGAATATCTTCATAATCGTTGGGACCCATGGGGAGATCGCCTCCAGCCAGAGTCGGAGAATGCGTCCCGCCCGGATGCGCTCTCCGCTGCGTTCAGTGTATCAGACACCTCCCCGCAGCGTCAACCTCCTGCGCCATCCCCTCACCAGTCCTCCATCTCCTCGCGCAGCCGCTCCGCCGGAGAGGGATGCGAAGACCGATCGTCCAGGGAGAATGCCACCTCCGCGCCGTCGAACAGCAGCGCCAGCATATCGGCGCGGTCAGGAGAGGCGTGTCCGCGTCGGCGCATCGCCTCTTTACTCACCATCTGAATCTGACCGCGCGAAGTATAGGTGTAGCGGATCCGCCCCAGTTGCGAACACAGCGCCTCATCCGGCGGTATGGTAATGTCGCCCGTGCGAAACCGTTCGCGCAGTCCCCAGTAAAGCTCTGCGCGACGGTTGGCGAAACGTTCGCGGTCACGGGCAGGCAGGCTCACATTGACCGCATCCACCCCGGCGATCCGAAGCTCCTGCAGCCGATCCGCCACCCCCGCGCCGATCCCGATCCCGTCAATGGCAATGCTCTCCGGTCTCTCCTCCTGCGCCAGACGCGCCACGCGCCCCGCAACCTCCATCAGATCGCAGCCCTGCGCCGCCTCCAGGCGCGTCACCACCGACCCGATCCGCAGCCCGATCACCGTCCAGTCTCCGCCAAAACGCGCCACATCCACCGCCGCCCGCCGAACGCCCTCCAGCCCCTCTCCCGTGCGATACTCCTCCCGCCAGCGCGCTGTGGCCGCCTCAATCCACCGCAGCGGAATCAGCGTATCCTCCGCCGAATCGGGAAATTCGCCAAGCACGCGAACGCGAAAGGCGTTGTTCGGGCGACAGCGTCTGCCGCGCCATGTAAACAGATCGGCTTCGGCGGGCGAATCCTCCTCCGGCATCTCCTCGCACCACTCCCTCACCCGCTCCTCGACCGCCTCCACCGTCACCGCGCCGGGAATCGGCGCGCCCGCCCCGGTCACATTGGGATGCTCCAGCGCGCTGATCGTATGCCGACGCCATTGCGACTCCGACTGAAATATCCGATAGAAACGCCCGGAGGTCGTCATCGGGTTGCCGATGGCGACGATCCGGTTGTTTTTCCCGACGGCGATCCCCTCTGCAGCCTCCCATATCTCGTCTGCAATGCCGCTCGCCTCATCGAACAGGATCAGCAGATTCTCCGCATGAAATCCCTGAAAGCGCACCGCCTCATCGGTCGCCAGCCCCAGCGCATACCAGCCCGGTCCCACCGACAGCCGCGTCTGCAGTAACTCGCCCGGCAGCGGCTCGCGCGCTCCCTGAAACCGACGGCGTATCTCCTCCCACAGCAGATAACGCACCTGCCTCCAGGTCGGCGCCGTCGTCAAGACCACGCTCGGCTGATAGCAGTACAGAAACCACAGCGCCAGATCCGCCGCCAGATAGGTCTTGCCGACCCCGTTCGCCGACTTCACCGCCGTCCGCCGATGCCTCGCCACGCTCTCCGCCACCTCGCGCTGCTTCTCCCACCACGCAGACCCCAGCGCCCGCCGGGCGAACGCCTCCGGCTTGCGCCGGTATCGCGTCATCTGCCCCTTCCAGACCTCCTCCTGAAAACGTCTATTCAGCCGGATGCAAAAGTCCCGCAGAATCTGCTCTTTCATTTAAAACATCTATCACCTTACGCCGCACCGTCACGCTGGCGGCTTCCAGCGCCGCCAGCACCGTCTCTTCAAACGCCTGCACCGCCTCGGCGCGCGCTGCCGTCTCCAGGGTCTTCTGCGCCAGCGCGATATGCTGACGCAGTTCGGCGGCAGCCGCCAGACGCATCTTCGGATCGTCTGCCGTCTCCATCTCTCGCAGCAGCGCCTCCACCCGCCGGAAGTTCTCTTCCAGGCGCTCCCGCACATTCCAGACCGAATGCGTCACCGCTGTTTTCACCGATCATTCCGCCTTAACTGTATTAATGTCTACTATTCACCCTCATATATTATCCCTCTCCACCGACGTTTTACTACTGATAGACAGAATGATGTTTACTATAAAAACACAAGCCGCCAGCGCACATCTTACGAATGTGCGCTGGCGGACGTTTCCCAACCTCGGTTTCGCCGGTATTAACGCCCCGGTCCCATACGGTCCATCTTATTGATCGTCGGCTTCCGCGGCGCTTTTTCGCCCTTGCGGCTCTCAATGGTCACGGTTGTCGCAAGCACGATCCCCCGATGCATCTGCCTGCCGTAGACCGTCACAAAATCCCCCTTCTGCACCGTCGCGAACTTGCCTTTATAGCGCGGGCGGGTTTTCGAGGCGTCTACGGTCGATTCCGAGTTAATCTTTGTGATGACGAACCGGCTGCCTTTCACCTCCTTCACCGTCCCGGAGGTGGTCATCATGCGCACCTCTGGCTTCTTTTGCCTCGCAGGCTGAGAGGCGGCAGGCAGTCCCGGCGTCAGCGCCGCTAACAGAAGACCAAGAAATATCCATCGGATTCGATTCACTGGCTCCCCTCCCGGTGAAACGCTATTGACGCTGGCGAACCGTGATCTGCGTGGCGGTCAGTTTCTCGCCTTTCAGCATTCCCGTCACCGTCAATTGATCGCCCCATTTCACCTTCGTAAATTTGCCTTTGTAGCGCGTTCTGGCTTTCGAAGCATCCACCTGATAGACCTTCTTCTCATCCGTCACGATCTCGAACCGGTTGCCCTTCGCAGTCACGCCCTGCGGAAACCCGGTCACCGTAACCTGTCTGGCTTTCTGAACCGGCAGCGCGTTGGTCGGCGCGACAGCGCCCGCCAGGCACAGCGTCATCGCCAGGAGTCCCAACCATACGAAACGTCGTGTCACCTCGGTCATCCTCCCGAAAAAATAACGAACAGGATGACTACTGAGGCGGCTTCTGGTCGGTTTCGTTAAAATCGCGCCATTGCCTCCCGCCGCCGTCTCTGTTCTCGATACATCTCCTGGAACAGACGGAACTTCGTTCGGTGATACGCCGCCGTCTCTTTGCGCGGTTTGATCGTCGCGCCGGAGCCGCTCATCCCCTGCATCGCCGTATAGATGTCGGGATACAGCCCCGCCGCCGTCGCCGCCAGCACTCCCGCTCCCAGCAGCACCGCCTCCGGCTCCTTGGGAAGCAGAATCGCACAGCCCGTCGCATCGGCGTGCTCCTGCAGCCACAGCGGGTTCTTCGTCCCGCCCCCGGTCACATACATGCGGCGAATCCGGTAGCCCGCCCGATTCAGCGCCTCGATGTTGTCCCGAATGCCGTAGGCGACCGCCTGCAGCGTCGCATAGTAGCGCAGCGCGTGCGAGGTGATCGTCTCATCCAGATTCAGCCCGTCATAGATTCCCCGATAGTGCGGATCGCCCTTCGGTGAACGGTTTCCCAGGAAGTCCGGGAGAATATGAATATCTTTGACGATCTCCGGTCCTTTGCCCTGCTCCTCCTGAAGCCGCGCGATCTCCTCATTCAGCAGTTCATAGACCGTTTTGCGGCGGCGTTTTGCGGCGGCGGTCAGCGCGGAAGCGTTGGCGTGGTCGGCGATCACGTGGTCAATCGCGCTGCCCGCCGTCGTCTGCCCGCCCTCATTCAGCCACATTCCCGGAACCATCGCCCCGAAGTAGGGTCCCCAGACCCCGTCAATAAAACGCATCTGTCGGGAGACCGCCATCAGGCAGTTGGAGGTGCCGCCAATGAACGCCAGCGCGTACTCAAAGTCGTCCAGATTCGGCTCGCGCTTGCCCTCCCAGGCGGCTCCAAGCAGTCCCAGACCGCCCGCGTGCGCGTCAATAATCCCCACTCCGACGGCGCAGCCGGTCGTCAAGCCCAGTTCCTCCGCCGAAACCGCCGTCAGACCGCCCAGGCGGCTCCCCATCGGGCGCACATCCTCCACCACTTTTCCGCCGTCGAACAGGTCGTTCAATCCGATCCGCTCAAAGTAGTTTCGATCCCACGCCCCGCGCTCGCCCGCATGTCCCAGATAGGTCCACTTGCAGACGACCGTGCAGAGGCTGCGCGCGTCCACCCCGGACGAACGCCAGGTCAGATAGTCCGCCAGATCAAAAAACTTGACCGCCTTCTCCCATGTCTGCGGCAGGTGGGTCTTCAGCCACTTCAGTTTCGGCGTCTCCATCTCCGGCGAAAGCCGACCGCCGACATACTTCAACACCTCGTACCCGCCCGCGTTTATCTCCTCCGTCTCCGCAATCGCCCGATGATCCATCCAGACGATGATGTTGCGCTCTGCCGCCCCCTCATCGTTCACCGGAATCGGCGCGCCGTCTCGCCCCAGCGCCACCAGCGAACAGGTCGCGTCATAGCTGATCCCGGCGACCGCCTCCGGTGCGATCCCCGCCTCCTCCCGGCAGGCGCGCGCCACCCGGCACACCGCGCGCCAGATATTCCCGGAAGACTGCTCCGCATAGTCCGGTTTGGGCTTCCACATCTGAATCGGTTCGACCGCCGACGCCAGCATCTTCCCATTCAGATCAAAAATCCCGGCGCGGGCGCTTCCCGTCCCCACATCCACGCCGATCACATATCGGTTATCGCTCATCTTCTCTTCCTCGCGAACATGATAGGCGCGTCTTGCGCGCTGATAGGGCGACCGGAGATTCCGGCGCGCCCTCGGATCGAAAACGGTTTTCCGCGCGCGCTCCGGCAAATCCTGCCGCCGCCCGCTACGGCTTCGGGACCAGCAGATAGGCGCGAAGCTCCGGCGCGCCTTTCCGTCTGCCTGTGCCGACAATCATCCCGCCGCTGTTGATCCCCTTCGCATCATACAGTGTCCAGCCGGAGTCGGCAGGGATCAGGGTGTTCAGATCATACAGCCTGCCGTTCTGATAGAGGATGGCGCGGGAATCGGTCGGCGGCATATCGGCAGGCACTTCAATAGAGGCTCCGACAATCCACCCTCCGCCGTTGATCGCGTAGGCGACGCTGAACGGATACTTCGGCAGCGCGCCCAGGTCCACCGCCTGCCCGTCTTTCCACATCACCGCCCGATGAACCCGGCTGCCCTCGCCATCTTTCTCCTTCGTATCGCCGCGCCCGACGATCACTCCGGATGGATCAATCGCGTAGGCGTGGCTGCCTTTCTCCCCATCCAGTCCGGTCAGCAGGGTCGTCTTGCCCTTCTCCCAGACGAACGCCTGCCTGCGCCCCTCCGCGTCATAGATCGCCCCGACAACCTTCCCGTCATCATTGATTCCCTGCGCGATGCTGGTTTTGCCTCCCGGCTTCAGGAGAGTCGTCTTTCCCGCCTTCCATAGAAAAGCCTGCATATCCGACTCCGTCCCCATCTCCGCGCCGATCACCTCTCCATGCGCGTTGATCCCGGAGGTCAAACCGCCTCCATCGGGATCGGAGGGGAAAAAGGTCGCCTTTCCGGACTCGTACAGAAAACCGCGCCGCATCCCCTCTTTCCGATCCGCCGCGCCGACCACCTTCCCGTCATTGGAGAGCGCATACGCCTCGCTTCGCTCGCCCTCTAATTCCTTGAGTTCGGTCAGTGTTCCGTTCTCCCACAAGCAGACACGCCACTGCCCGCTCAGCGTCTTCGTCCGAAATGCCGCCTGTCCCCGATCATTGAGGGCGATGGAATCCCCTTCCCCGCTGTCCGACGGCATCAGCGGTCCCAGATCGGTGATCGCAAATCGCATCGGCTCGGCTCGGTCCGTCGGCGCGCCTTCCGGCTTTTTGCTCTCCGGCGGCCCGCCTCTCCCCGGAGATGACGGCGGCGCAGAGGAAGACTGACACCCCGCCAGAGCCAGTGACGCCAGAACCGTCATCATCCAACGACAGAAGGATACTCGTTTCATACACTCTCCTCTATACTTTTCTTGCCTTCACAATCAGGCGGCGGCTCTCCAGTCCCAGTTCGCCTCCCTCCCAGTCTCCCCAGACCTCCTCCACCCGCATTCCCGCTGCCTCCATCATGCCGGTTACCTCAGGGCAGGTATAGGCGCGGACATTGACGGAGAAGGCGCGCGTCTCGCCGCCGCGCAGAAACGTCCACTCTGTCGGCGTCCTGCCCGAACGCGAATCCCAGCGCGTTCGCTCCAGCAGATAGCCGCCCGTGATCTCATGCCAGCGATCCTCCTGAAATCGTCGTATCAGACCGTCGCGGTGAATCGTATCCAGCAGAAAGACCCCGCCCGAACGCAGCACGCGCCCGATCTCGCCAATCACGTCGGCATTCTCCGCGTCGCTCTCAAAGTAGCCGAAGGAGGTGAACACATTGATCGCCCCGTCGAACACGGCGGAAGGGAAGGGGAGGCGGCGCATATCGCCGCGAACCAGGCAAAGGGGAAGGAATTCGCTCTCTGCGCGAGCGCGCAGCAGATAGGAAGGGGTGTAGTCCAGACCGATTACGCGAAAGCCGCGCGCGGCGAATCGGCGGCTGTGGCGACCTATTCCGCAGGCGACATCCAGCAGGAGCGCGCCTGCCTCCAGCGCAAGCGCCTGCTCCATAAAGGCCGTCTGCGCATCGCTGCGTTCAGGAGGTATCTCCTCCAGCAGCGTGTAGCATCCCGATAGAAAAAACTCCTGCCACCACTCGGTCATCGAAACGCCTCCCGAATCAGATCAAGAAGACGTTCGCGCAGAACCGGGTGAAATCCTACCGGCGGCTACGGTCGGGAGTGGAGTCCGCACTCGGTGCGGGAGGAGCCAGCCCAGCGTCCGGCGCGCTCATCCTGCCCGACCATGACCGGGCGCGTACAGGGGGCGCAGCCGATGCTCGGATACCCCTGATCGTGGAGAGGATTGTAGGGCACATCGTGATCGAAGATATATTTCCAGACCTCGCGCTTGCTCCAGTTGGCAAGCGGACTGATCTTAACCAGTCCAAATTTCGTATCCGGCTCGACGATGGCTGCCTGCGCCCGATCCCGCGTCTGATCGCGTCTGATCGCGCTGATCCAGGCGGTATGTCCGGCAAGCGCGCGCTTGAGCGGCTCGATCTTCCGCAGACGGCAGCACTCCTCCGGGCGAGTCCGGTAGATCGGTCCCCCGAAACGCGCCTCCATCTCCTCCACCGTCTCCTCCGGACGCACATACTCCACCGTAATCCCGTACTTCTCCCGAATCCGCTCGCGAAGCTCCAGAGTCTCGGCGAACTGATAGCCGGTCTCCAGATTGAATACCCGCATCTGCGGGGCGATCTGCGCCAGCATCGCCAGCAGAACGCAGCCCTCCGCCCCGAAGGCGGTCGCCATCGTTAAGCCCTCTCCATAGGTCTCCCACGCCCAGCGGAGAATCTCCTCCGGCGTCGCCGTTTCGAGTCGGTTACTGAGGATATGCAGAGGCTCTGTGAAGACGGAATGCATGATAGACACCCTTGCCTGAAATAATCCTGACTAATTTGATCATCTTAATAGTTGACTGTATTGATTGGATTATAGTATAATCCCCGCCGGAATGTCAAGCAGCGAAAAAGGAGTCGTCATGCATAAAGGGTTTATTCTCTGGTTCACCGGGCTGTCGGGCGCAGGCAAATCCACCATCTCTCAGCGGCTGGTGGAGATATTCCGGGAGCGAGGCTACAAGGTCGAACTGCTGGACGGAGATGAAGTGAGAACCAACCTCTCGAAAGGGTTGGGATTCTCCAAAGAGGATCGCGATACCAACATCCGCCGGATCGGATTTGTGGCGCGGCTGCTGGCGCGCAACGGCGTGATCGCCATCACCGCCGCCATCTCCCCCTATCGCGAGATTCGCGACGAGGTGCGCGCCCATATTCAGGAGGAGGGAGCCGCCTTTGTGGAGGTCTACGCCAACGCCGCCCTCGACGCGCTGGTGGAGCGGGATGTGAAGGGACTCTACAAAAAAGCCATTGCCGGGGAGATCGCTAACTTCACCGGCGTCTCCGACCCCTATGAGCCGCCGCTTCAGCCGGAAATCGAGGTGCGTACCGACCGCGAATCCGTGGAAGAATCGACTCAGCGTATCCTCGAATACCTTGCCGAACGCGGCTTGATCGGTTAGAGAGCCTCATGCATCGCGCTTGACAAACGCTCTGCGCGTGCAGTATAGTATGATGGTTTCGCGGGGTGTGGCTCAGCTTGGTAGAGCGCACGGTTCGGGACCGTGAGGTCGGGAGTTCAAATCTCCCCACCCCGACCATTCCAACGGCTTTCAGCACAGTCTTCTCATGCTGAAAGCCGTTTTTCTTTGACCCTCTCTCCCTGCATTTTTATTTTTTTGTGTAGAAATCCTCCGGACTGCCTTTGTGGCACAGAAATTGCACTCCTCTCTTTTCAAACCAACCCGCCGCTTTCACCTGGATCACACGCCCGTCTCTCTTGGTGAGCCTTGCAGACTCACACGGTCAGGATAGCCCGCTCATCTCAAAGGAGGATGAACCATGAGGTCACTCGTCAGATCGCTTCTCGCTTCGCTTCTCTTCGCGGCGGCCATTAGCGGCGGCGCGAACGCACAACTGCATCTGGGAGCTATTCGCGACTCTCGCAATCTACCTCCCGGACCGGTACAAATGGAAAACATGCTCTGTCAGCCGGAGTATCGCAAGCCCGATCCTCTGGACTTTCTGATTCCTCAGATCGGCGGAATTTCGGTCTTCAACATTCGCCACATCATTCACGAAGCAGGTACGCTGCCTCCCGGTCCCGGCGAACCCGACACCGAGCACTCCTTCCGCTCCTGGTTTATCTTTGATGTGAAGGTCGGAAACACGCTCTACCCGAACCTGATGTCGGGAGAGGTCGTTCCAAGGGTGCGCGTCCGGTTCCTCGACGAGATCGAAGATACACAGTGGTTTGAAACCGAGATGCTGCAGATGAATTTAACGGGCGGAACGCTGCCTCCGGGCTTTATCATCCGCGAAGACCCCGACATGCCCTCTCTCGGTGTGACGACTATCCGTGAGGTGCCCGGTGGTCTCTTCCGCATTGACAGCTTCTTCGATATCTTCGTCGAACTCAGCATTGACGGCGGCAACTCCTGGATAGACGCGCAGAACGGACCGGGACGGGTAGTGCTGCATGACAACTACGTTCCCGAGCCGGGAAGCTTGACACTCCTCGGAGCCGGACTGACGGCGGGATGCCTCCTTTTGCGCCGCCGTCGAACCCGCTAGATAAACAGAACAGGGCAGGCTGTTCGCCTGCCCTGTCGCATCCTGGCACGCTCTACTTCGCCACGCAGAGCAGCATCCCCTGACCTGCCGCCAGCCAGTTGTTCTCTCCCGCCCAGGCTTCCAGGTTACCGGTGTAGGGATTGACCAGTTGAATCGCTCCCTCCTGCTTGAACTTGATTCGGAAGGAGGTGGAGCGGTGCAGGTCTTTGTTGACCACCAGCGCGAACGGCTGCCCTCCCGGTCCCTCGAACTCGCCCACCAGCAGATTCGTCCCGACCACCTCGCTCAGGTAACGACTTGTCTGCATACCGGAACACCCCTCCGGCACTTCAGGATGATGGAAGACGTTCACGCTCTTCAGCTTCAGATAGGTTGGACCGAGCCGGTGTAGCTGGAGATTAACCCGCCGCAGAATCTCCCAGGTCGGCGTCTTATTGCCGAACGGATCTATCGGCGCAAGCCGGTAGTTGCCGATGGCAGGGGTAAAGTAGGTGAAGTAGGAGATCCCGCGCCCCCCGTAAGCCAGAGTCGTATAGAGTTGGAAGCGCAGTCCCGCCTCCGTCGGCTCCGCATAGTGAAAATGCGCGTTGGAGAGCACGATATTCCAGAAGGGAAGGCTGTTTTTCAGGGAGACGGCGCGCACTGCCTCCAGATTCTGAAAATACCCGCCGCGCAGCGTTCCGTCGTCCATCAGCGCATAGTGGTCGTAGCTGATAAAGCGCGGCTGCACGATCTCCACAAACTTCTCCAGATACTCCCGGTAGGTCGGGACATTCATCTGTGCCGGCGAGGCGTAGTTGGGGAACAGATTGATATAGGCATGCAGCGCGGGAGCCGCCTTCCGATAGGCGTCCGCCCATTTTCGCAGCCCCGGATAGACCGCCGCGCCCGGCTCATCCCGCAGATAGTAGCCGTAGACCGCCGGGTGCTTGCCGGTGCGATCCACCAGCGCCTTCACGCGCCGGGCGATCTCCGCCTCGCTCAATCCGGCTTCCGCATCTCCCACATGCACGCTGCCCTCCGAGACGATGCACTTCAACCCGACTTCGCGCACCAGTTCCAGATGCTCCGGGCTGACAAAACCCGCCAGATTGAAGCCGCACTCCCGTATCTCCTCCAGCGCGCGCCGATCCCCCGGAGTCCAGCCCCAGGGTAGAATCGCAAACTCCTCCGGTTTCAGCATACTCTCCATCCTCCGCGCCTGCCCTCTCGACGGATCGGGCGAGAACAGCAGGCAGATCATAATGCCTGTCGCCAGACTGCATAGCATCTTCTCTCCTCCACTCAACGGACTTTCGATGCCACCTTCCACACCCGTGGAAGCCATTCCTGCCCTTCTTCCGCTCCCAAGCCGTCCCGCATCATTTCGGAGAGATTCCGATTCTGGGAAACAAGCGTGTCCTGAACCGCGTACTATCTTCTGTTCCTGCAATGTATCATTGACAGATGATACAATACTATGGTAACTTAGATAATCATGAGTACCTTCTACAGAAATTCCCCGCTGCTGTAGAACTAAAATCCGCGCAGATTTGCGTTCTTGAGGTCAATATGGCTGGAAATGGAAATCATCCTATCCTGGATGAACTGGCGGATGCTTCGCGCCGCGCTATTCTGGAGCAGCTACGCACCGGTCCGAAATCGGTTATGGAACTGGTTGAGGCGACCGAATTGAAGCAGCCGAATGTGTCGAACCACCTGGCAAAGATGCGGGAGCGGGGAATTGTCATCGCGCAGCGCTCGGGACGTCAGGTGTTCTACAGCCTTGCCAATCCGCTGGTCGAGGCGGTGCTGACCACCGCGCTGAGCGGATGGGGACAGGCGTCCGCGTCGGTAAGCGCCGATCACCGGCTGAAACAGTGGTTTGAACGGTACGCCGCCGCCATCGCC
>CAYSDM010000021.1:0-31980 GCA_964429855.1 uncultured Chthonomonadaceae bacterium | reverse complement strand
CCGGAGATGAGGAGGAGGCGCGCCGCATCGTCAGCGAGTGCCTGATCCAGCGCCTGCCGATGGAGGACCTTTACATCGAGGTCTTTCAGCGCAGCCTGATCCAGGTCGGTCGCTGGTACGAGCAGGGAAAGTTGACGGAGGCGCAGGAGCATCTGGCTTCCGGCATCACCGAGCGGCTCATGGCGAAAGCCTCCCAGTTCTACCCCTCCATGCTCGCGCAGGGAAAAATGGCGATCCTGGGCGCGGTGGCGGGAAACTGGCACTCCATCGGGCTGCGTATGATCTCGGATGTGCTGCAGCATCACGGCTGGCAGGCGCTCTATCTCGGCGCAAACGTCCCGACAGAGAGCTTTGTGCAGATGGTGCGGGAGAAGCAGCCCCACATGGTCATCATCTCCTGCGCGGTCGAAGAGGTCGCCCAGGAGGCGCGTCATCTGGTCGAGCGGCTGAAGACGCTGCGAAACGAGCCGGATATGCGCCAGTTCACCATCGGACTGGGCGGCGGATTTATTAATCAGCATCCCGACTATGTCCGCGAGATTGGCGCGGACTTCACCGCCCGCGACGCCCGCGAACTCCTCACGCTGCTCGATAACTGACACTGTAAACGAAACCGGGCAGGCTGAAAAGCCTGCCCGTCTGCTACCCTCTACACCTGCTGTCTTTTTCCCCTTTTCATACCTTCCTCCGATATTCCGACAATTATAAGAGACTCCAGACGCAGGGAGGGCTTTTCTCGTCCCGCATCGAACGAGGAGGCAGCGCAGGAGCTGTCCGTTCACAGTTCCCGCCCATGTGCAGGGAGTTGTCAGAATGATCGTTCTATTCGGCGTGGCAGCCTATCTTGCGGGAGGAGCGCCGAGTATGGCTCAACAGATCGAGAGACTGCCCGTCTACCGGGAGACGAAGACGGAGGAGGACTGGCTGATCCGTCCGCCGAAGGCGCGCGCTGCCGTCTATCGCGGCGCCGACGGACGGGAGATCGTGCTGGATAACGGCTTGATCCGCCGGGTGTTTCGTCTGTCGCCCAACGCCGCCACCGTCGCCTTCGATAATCGGATGACGGGCGCGTCGCTGCTGCGGGCGGTAAAGCCGGAGGCGATGCTGGAGGTGGACGGGAGCGCCTATCCGGTCGGCGGTCTGATCGGACAGCCTGATCTGGCGTTTCTGCGTCCAGACTGGCTGGACGCCATGCAGAGCGATCCGAGCGCCTTTCAGTTTACCGGCTTTGCCACCGGATTCACACAGCAGCGATTCCCCTGGAAGCGTGCGCGGCACGCGCAGAACCTGCCCTGGCCCCCGCCGGGCGTCTCCCTGACGCTGCGCTTTGCGCCGCCGGACGGCAGGCTGCCCGGAATCGCCGTCGAGGTGCGCTACGAACTCTACGACGGCATTCCGCTGCTCGCCAAGTGGGTCGTCCTTCGCAACGAAGGCGGGAACACGGTGCGTCTGAACCGTTTCAAGGCGGAGATACTGGGGGTGGTCGAACCGGAGTCGATCGTGGAGTCGGCGGAGCGGTGGGAGCGTCCCGATATGACCGTCGTGACCGACTACGCTTTCGGCGGCATGGCGCAGACCAACTCCAACCGCACCGCCGACTGGGTGACCGATCCCGACTATACGACGCAGGTGAACTATGAACGGCAGACT
Source organism: uncultured Chthonomonadaceae bacterium (assembly GCA_964429855.1). GTDB lineage: Bacteria > Armatimonadota > Chthonomonadetes > Chthonomonadales > CAJBBX01 > CALLMM01. The sequence goes on along the minus strand of CAYSDM010000021.1, from coordinate 30,330 downwards.
CCCTGCGTGCTGGAGACGCGGCCGCCGCTCGGACCGGAGGCGGATATCGGACCGGGCGAGACCTTCGAGACTTTCCGCACGTTTGAACTGATCCACGACAGCAGCGACCGGGAGCGAAAGGGGCTGGCGGTTCGGCGGATGTATCGCGCCATTGCTCCCTGGAGTACCGAAAACCCCATCATGCTGCACCTGACCTCCATTGACCCGCAGACGGCGCGCGCCGCCATAGACCAGTGCGCCGAGGTCGGGTTCGAGATGGTCATACTGAGTTTCGGCAGCGGGCTGAATATGGAGGACGACTCCCCGGAGAATATAGCCCGTTTTCGGGAACTGGCGGACTACGCGCAGCAGAAAGGGCTGGAACTGGGCGGATACTCCCTGCTTGCCAGCCGCCGTATCAGCGATGAACATGACGTGATCCATCCGAAGACCGGAAAGACAGGCGGCGCAATCTTCGGCAACTCCCCCTGTCTGGAGAGTCGATGGGGGCAGGACTATTTTCGGAAGCTGCGAACCTTCCTGCAGCAGACTGGCTTTCGCCTGCTGGAACACGATGGCAGCTATCCCGGCGATCCCTGCGCCTCGACCGTACATCCCGGACACCGGGACCTGGGCGACTCCCAGTGGAAGCAGTATCAGCGTATCGCCGCGCTCTACCGCGAATGCCGGGAGCAGGGAATCTATCTGAATGTGCCGGACTGGTACTTCCTGAACGGCTCCAGTAAGACCGGCATGGGCTATCGGGAGACGAACTGGTCGCTGCCGCGCGATCAGCAGCATATCCATGCCCGCCAGCATATGTACGACGGAACCTGGGAGAAGACCCCGAGTATGGGCTGGATGTTTGTGCCGCTGGTGGAGTACCAGGGCGGAGGCGCAGCCGCCACGATTGAGCCGCTGAAGGAGCATCTGCCGGACTATGAGCGGCATCTTGCCAACTGCTTCGGGTTCGGCGTGCAGGCGTGTTACCGGGGACCGCGCCTCTACGACTCGCCGGAGACGAAGGCGCTGGTGATAAAATGGGTCTCCTTCTTCAAGAAGTATCGCGCCATTCTGGAGTCGGATATTATTCATCTGCGTCGCGCCGATGGGCGCGATCTGGACGGCATTCTGCATGTCAATCCCGCGCTGCCGGAGAAGGGAATGGCGGTCTTCTACAACCCGACGACGGCGGACATTACAAAAGAGGTCATCCTGCCGCTCTACTACGCCGGATTGACGGAGCGGGCGAAGGTGCGCGAGCAGGGCGGGCGGGCGCGGACGCTGACTCTGGATCGCGAATATCGCATTCGCCTCCGGGTGACCGTGCACGCGGGCAGCATGAACTGGTTTGTGATCGAATAGGAGCGAGCGCAATGGACGATAGACTGGCTATTCTGGGCGGACCGCGCGCCATTCCTGAAGGCGTGGTGAAGAAGTGGCCCCCCATTGATGAGATAGACCGCCGGATGGTGATGGATTCGCTGGAGGGAGTCAATCACTCGTTCGGTCCAAACTGCCTTGCCTTCGAGCGGGAGTTTGCCGACTGGAACGGCAGCCGCTTCGCCGTCACGACCAACTCCGGGACGGCGGCGCTGCACATGGCGATTGTCGCCTGCGGAGTCGGCGCGGGCGATGAGGTAATCGTTCCCGCCTACTCCTGGTCGTCTTCCGCAACCTGCATCCTCCACCATAACGCGATTCCGGTCTTTGTGGATATCGCGTTCGACACTATGAATATCGCTCCGGAGAAGATCGAAGCCGCCATTACGCCCCGCACAAAGGCGATTCTGGTCGTTCACCTGCACGGGCTGGCGGTCGAGATGGAGCCGGTGCTGGCGGTGGCGGCGAAGCATGGGCTGAAGGTGATCGAGGACGCCTGCCAGTCGCACGGGGCGACCTATCGAGGGCGCAAGGTCGGCACATGGGGCGACTGCGCCGCCTTCAGCTTCAACCAGAATAAATCGCTCTGCTCCGGCGAGGGCGGTATGTTCGTCACCGACGACGAGGAGATGGCGGGACGGGCGCGGCAGCTCTGGTCGTTCGGGGAGACGCGCACGCCGGTCGAGTCCCGCGACTACCACGCCTACGCGCTCGGCTGGATGTACCGCAACAACGATCTGACGGCGGCGTTCGGGCGGGCGCAGTTGACCAAACTGGACGGGTACATCGCGGCGCAGCGCGCCAACGCCCGCCATCTGACCGAATGCCTCCGGGAGGTTCCCGGACTGATCCTGCCGGGCGCGCCGCCAGACTGTGAACATACCTACTATAACTACACCCTGCGTTTTGATATGGAGGCGTTGGGACACGCCCACGACGCGCCGATGTTCCGGGACAAGCTGGTGCGGGCGATGCAGGCGGAGGGCGTGGAGACCGGACTGTGGCAGGCGTTTATTCTTCCTGCCATGACCGTCTTTCAGGCGAAAAACGGCTACGGAAAGGGATGCCCCTGGCACTGTCCGCACGCCGCCCCGGTGGACTACTCGCTGGAGCAGTTCCCGGTCGCGCAGCGACATACCGATTCGCATACCGGCATGACCTATCCCCTGCGCGCTCCCAACGGTCATGATACGGCGGAGTGGATGGCGGCGGGCATCCGCAAGGTGATGGAGAACTGCGACCAGTTGAACGGATAGCCCCGAAGCGGAACGGACAGCCTCGCATCAGAGAGAAAGGAGAAGGCGATGGCGCTGCGCGCGGGTTTTGCGGAGGTGGATATTACGCCCCCGATCGGAACGCAGATCATCGGGTGGCTGGCGGTAATCGTCTCGCAGAGGATTCTGGATCCTCTCTATGCGCGGGCGGCGGTCTTCGAGACAGATACCGGACAGATCGGCTTTATACAACTCGATACCCTGAGCGTCCGCTGGAAACAGGTGCAGACGATCCGGGAACGAATATCCGCGCAGTTCGGGTTTCCGGGCGAGAACGTCATGATTGCGGCGACCCACAATCACGCGGGACCGGCGATAATGAACTGTGGCGACGCCCGGCGCGACGATGCCTACCTGGAGACTCTGACCGAGAAGGTTGTGGGGGCATTCGGGCGGGCGCTGGAGAGCCGTCAGGAAGCGGAGATCGGTTTCGGCAGCCTCAACGAGTTCGACATCTCCTATAACCGCCGCGTGATTATGCGAGATGGAACCGTGAAGTGCCAGCACTCGTTCGATGATCCGAACGCCCTTTGCATGGAGGGAACGATTGACCCGGAGGTGGCGGCGCTGGCGGCGCGTCGCCCTGACGGCGAATGGCTGGGCTGCCTGACGAACTTCGCCTGTCATCCGACCCATCATGGCAGCGACGGCTCGCTCTCTGCCGGATTTCCCGGCGTGCTGGCGCAGGAGATGAAGGCGCGCGGCTGCCCGATCACGCTCTTTCTGAATGGCGCAGCGGGAAATATCATCTTCTTTGATGTGACCCACAATCTCAGGGGGCACACCAAAGAGGAGGTGGGGGCGCGGCTGGCGGCGGATGTCGCCAGGGTGATGGGGAAGATGTCGTTTCGCCGTTCTGCGCGCGCGGCGTCTCTCTCGCGGACGATCTCCCTGCCGTTTCGCAATCCGACCCAGGAGGAGATTCGCGGAACGGTGCGGGGAGCGCAGCGGTTTGTAGACTCCGCGATCTATGACCGGGAGATTCCCCGCGTTCTGGAGCGTATTCAGGCGCGCGGACAGGAGAGGGCGCAGGTTCAGACGCTTGCGCTGGATGAAGTGACGTTCGTGGCGGTTCCGGCGGAATACTTTGTCGAGTTCGGGCTGCGCCTGAAGGAGCAGGGATATCCCCGCCGTATTTTAATGGTCACCCATGCCAACGGCATGGTCGGCTACGTACCGCACCGAGAGGCGTTCCTGCGGGGCGGCTACGAAACGACCTTCGCAGGCAGCAGCCGACTGGCTCCTGAAGCGGGCGACCTCATCGCCGACAGCGCGCTGTCGCTGACTCGCGAACTGGGATGATTCGGCGTCTGGCAGGGGCGAGACGATGGTTTCGCTCCTGTCTCTCGCGTATAGTTGACATTGAGTGATGACATCCTCCAAGACCTCGCAAAAGACGCATTAACGCCGTCAAGCATGAGCGACTGGCAGTAGATCATAACGCCTCGTGCAGCCTTTCGATTCCCTCAAAAAAACCTTCAAAGCCCTCGTAAAAAGTACTTGACTTGTACCCTCCAACGCGCCTAAAATGACCGAGGATATACAAGATATAGTCCTCTCCTTAATTGCTTTCACTATATATTGAGTCTGTGCAATCGCTTCCACGACAGGCTGTATCTCATTCGAGGAGTGCGTCACACGCCATGCCGAAACCCGGTTTTGTCCATCTGCACACACATTCGGAGTTCTCGCTGCTCGACGGCGCGGCGCGTCTGGATGGGCTGGTTAAGCAGGCGACTGCGCTGGAGATGCCTGCGCTCGCGCTGACCGATCACGGGGTGATGTACGGGGCGGTGGACTTCTATCTGAAGTGTAAGGACGCCGGTATCAAGCCGATTGTGGGGGTCGAAGCCTACGTCGCCCCCGGAAGCCATAAAGACCACACCTCCCGCGCCGGGAAGTCCGCCTATCACCTTCTGCTGCTTGCCCGCAATCTGCAAGGCTATAAAAACCTGCTGAAGCTGACCACGATCGCCGCCATCGAGGGCTACTATAAGAAACCCCGCATAGATCATGCGCTTCTGGAGCAGTACCGCGAGGGCGTGATCGCCACGAGCGCCTGTCTGAGCGGCGAGGTCTGCTCCGCGCTGATGCAGGGCGACTATAAATCCGCGCGCGATACCGCCGCCTACTATCGCGATCTGCTGGGGGCGGACCACTACTATATCGAGATTCAGGATCACACCCTTCCCGAACAGCGTCACTGCAACGAGGGTCTGCTCAAGATCGCGAAGGAGTTGAATCTCAAGATCATCTGTACCAACGATGTCCACTATATCACTCGCGAAGACGCCTACGCCCACGACGTGCTGCTCTGCATCGGAACCGGCTCCACCGTCAACGATCCCAAACGCCTGAAGTATGACGCCAACGAGTTCTTCATGAAGTCTTCGGAGGAGATGTGGAACATCTTCCGTGAATACCCGCAGGCGCTGGAGCAGACGCTGGAGATCGCCGAGAAGTGCAGCCTCGATCTGGAGTTCGGGCGCGCCACGCTGCCTTCGCCGGGAATACCGGAGGGCATGACAGCGCAGGAGTATCTGCGAGAACTGGCGCTGGAGGGGATGCAGCGCAAGATCGGGACGGTTTCGGAAGGCTATCGTCAGCGTCTGGACTATGAACTGGGCATCGTCGAACAGACCGGATTCGCGCAGTACTTTCTGATCGTGCGCGACTTCGCCCTGTTTGCCCGTCAGAAGGGAATCATCTTCGGTGTGCGCGGCTCCGCCGCCGGTTCTCTCACCTCCTTCTGTGTGGACATCACCGATATTGACCCGGTGGAGTATGAACTGACTTTCGAGCGGTTCCTCAACCCGGAGCGCATCCAGATGCCGGACATTGACATGGACTTTGAGGATGCGCGGCGCAACGAGGTGATCGAGTATGTGACCCATAAGTACGGCGCGGATCACGTCGCGCAGATCATCACCTTCGGCACGCTGGCGGCGCGCGCCGCGATCAAAGACGCCGGTCGCGCCCTCGCCATTCCCATCCCGGACGTGAACCGCATCGTCAACATGATCCCCACGCTGCCGGTCGGCATCACCATTCAGCGCGCCATGGAGGATAATCCGGAACTCAAGCAGGTCTATGTGCGCGACCCGGAGGCGCGTCGGCTGCTCGATACGGCGATGCGTCTGGAAGGGCTGTCTCGCAACGCCTCGGTGCATGCGGCGGGCGTGGTGATTTCGGACGCGCCCCTGGTCGAATATACCCCGCTTCAGAAGTCGGCGAACGGCGGTCTGGTCACGCAGTATCCGGCAGGGACGCTGGAGAAGATCGGCTTGCTGAAAATGGACTTTCTGGGCCTGATCAACCTCTCCATTTTGGGACGCACCGTCGAGAATATCCAGAAGTCGCGAGGCTTCGAGATTAAAGTCGCCGATATTCCTCTGGACGATTCCCGCGCTTTTGAACTGCTGGGACATGGCGACACAACCGGCATCTTCCAGTTGGAGAGCGCGGGGATGCGCCGCTATATCACCGAGTTGAAGCCGACCTCTGTGCGCGATCTGGCGGCAATGGTCGCTCTTTATCGTCCCGGTCCGATGGCGCACATTCCGGAGTTTATCAAGTCCAAGCACGGTGTGATCCCGATCCGCTATCCGCATGAGCGTCTGAAACCGATTCTGGAGGAGACCTACGGCGTTATTGTCTATCAGGATCAGGTGATGCGGATCGCGCAGGCAATTGCAGGCTACAGCCTGGGTCAGGCGGACATCCTCCGGCGCGCGATGGGTAAAAAGAAGAAAGAGGAGATGGCGAAGCAGCGCGAAAACTTCATCGCCGGCGCGGAGAAGAACGGCGTCAGCGCGAAGAAGGCGGGCGAAATCTTCGACCTGATCGAGCCTTTCGCGGGCTACGCTTTCAACAAGGCGCACGCCGTCTGCTACGCGATGGTCGCCTATCAGACCGCCTACCTGAAGGCGAACTATCCCGTGGAGTATATGGCGGCGCTGATGGCTTGCTATATCGAAAAGCCCGACAAGCTGGCGACCTGTAAGGAGGAGTGCCGACGCCTCAAAATTCCGGTGCTTCCGCCGGATGTCAATCTGTCGGAGGTGGACTTTACGGCGGAGGGCAATGCGATCCGATTCGGGCTGGCGGGAATCAAGAACGTGGGACGCGCGGCGGTGGATCTGATTCTGCACGCGAGACAGGAGGGAGGGTCGTTTACCTCCCTGCAGGACTTCTGCGCCCGCACACAGGCGCAGGGCACGATCACCCGCGCCACCATCGAGGCGCTGATCCTCTGCGGCGCGCTGGACTCGCTGCACCCCAACCGTCATGCGCTGATGGAGGCGCTCGATACCGCGATGCAGTTATCGTCCCGCGTACAGCGTGACCGGCAGGCAGGACAGGAGAGCCTGTTCGGGGGCGGCGAGGAGAGTTCCTTGCCGGAGGAAGAGCATCCCCTGATACTGCCCGATATCCCCGACTACTCCCTCGCACAGCGTCAAACCTATGAGAAGGAGCTTCTGGGACTCTATATCTCCGGGCATCCGCTCGAAAAGTATCGTTCGCAACTGGAGCGCAGCGTCAGCACGCAGGTCGCGCTGCTGCAGGAGGTCGCCGACAATGAGCGGGTCAAACTGGGCGGTATCATCACGCAGGTGAAGATAATGCTGTCCAAGAAGACCAAAGAGCCGATGGCTTACTTTACCCTGGAGGACTGGACCGGAACCATCGCCGCGACCGTCTTTCCCTCCGTCTATCGGGACTTCGGGAAGAATGTGGAGAAGGATCGAATCGTGCTGATCGAGGGGCGCGTCTCTAGTCGGGATCGATTCCGCGAGGAAGAGGAGGGAGAACGCAACATCGAAATCCTGGCGGACACCATTCGGGTCGTCGGGAACGGGGTCAACGGCAATGGAAACGGGGTGCATAAGTCGCTGCATCTGCGGCTGGCGCCGGAGAAGCAGAACAGCCTGAGCCATCTGCGGCGCGCTCTGGAGCAAAACAGGGGAGACTCCCACGTCTATCTTCACATCTCCTTCGGGGAGGAGTTGAAGAAAGTCATCTGCCGCAGTCTCACCGTAGACCCCCACGATACTCTGATCGGCACGCTGGAGCGCCTTCTGGGAAAACAGTCGGTCTGGCTGGAATAGAAACGGGAGGAGAAATCTCCTCCCGCGCGCCTACTCCGTTTCGTCTTTTCGACGCGGTGTTCGGTTGCCGCGATTGTGCCCCTCTTTCGCAAGTTTCTCCTGCACCTTTGCCTGAAAAGATGGGTCAACCTGGCGTCCTGGTCCGCGCTTCTCCGCCGCCTCCGCCGTCGCCCAGTTCCGTTTTGCCTGCTCCGCCGCCTGCATGGGGCGAATCCAGGCGAAATAGGCGATAAGGACAACCACTGCGAGGCAGATACCGCCCACTATCGCCGGATTGATCTGTGTTTCCCGTAATCGCTGGATCATTATCTGCTCCTGTCCTGCCGGTAGCTCTTCCCTCTATCCCCTCTGTCACGGAGGGAAGAGCTTCTCCTGTTAACTACTCGCTCGGCTGCGGAACCTGCTCGATGCTCCACCACTCGCCTTTGATCGCAGAGGGTTTCATCCACTTGGCATGACCATCGCACCAGCCGATATTGAATCCCAGCGCGTGGCGATGCGGTTCGCGAATCAGGCGACTGTTTTCCACGCGCGCCCCGCCGTCCAGAAATAGCTGGGCGATGGTCTCCGATCCATCAATCTCCAGACTCTGCGCCTCGTCGGGATACTGCGCCGCCAGATCCTCCATGTCGTTCCATTTCGTTAAGCCTGCCTGATAGAGGGTCGAGTTGGCGTCATAGAACCAGATGGTGGTGGCAGGCGCGACCAGAGCCGCCTGGGAAGGACTGTACTGCCCCGGTTTGGGCGCGAGATTGGAGCCTCCAAAGCCGTCATTCCAGTTTCCGGGCGGCGTAGGCGCGCCGGGGAAGTCGTCATTGGAGGAGTTCACGTTGATGCAGTAGGTATAGTAGGGGAAGTCGCGCCGATTGGGGCAGGTGTAGATGTCGAGACTCTTGTTGTAGGGGATAATCAGTTCGGGCCAGCACATCCAGCGTCGTCCCCAGTAGAAGTTGGAGTACTGGGTGGGATCGGGATTGCCGCGACGACGCAGAGCGGGACTCAACAGGGTCTCATCATAGTCCTGAATGTACATCATGGAAGCCATCGTGATCTGCTTGACGTTGGAAAGGCAAGAGGTTTTTCGCGCCGACTCACGCGCCTGCGCGAAGACGGGGAAGAGAATGGCTGCGAGGATCGCGATGATAGCGATCACGACGAGAAGCTCGATGAGGGTAAAGGCTCTCTTACACTGCATGGTGTTGTCTCCTTGTCACGGGCTGACGTGTGCGAGAGGGTACAGAGGGGAAGCAGATAACCTTTTCGCAAGAAACTCTTCTGCGTTGCACGTGGGGCAGGCTGCACTCCTACTATATCACATCAAAACGCCCCTGTAAAGAGAGTCTATTTTTAACTTCATATTAAATCTACACAGGCTCTGCCTCGCTATTTTGTGATGCCGGGCAGGAATAGCCGGGGCGCGGACGAACCTTCTAACTGATTCATGCGAACTGGCTCGTAGATCGTCAAGGTAGAACGGCTGCATCGCCTGGCTGTCCTGTCGAGCGCAGCGAGACATCTTAAGATTCTTCGCTGCGCTCAGAATGATAGCCATCCAAACGACCTTGATGACGTACCAGACAGGCTGCCAGGAAGAGCGTCAACACACATGCAAGAGAGGTGTGCGAAAATGGCGGCGGTGCGATATAGAGACTGGACATCGCCAGGGAAGCAGTATCTTCGAAGAGCGGTCACTCCTCTCGCCATCCTGCCCGTCCTGTGTCTGATCTTATCCCTCACTCCCTCTCACTCTTTCGGAAAGGAGACACGCGCGATGGCTGGAATACGCCCTGCCGCGCTGCGTTGTGAATATCTTGTCAATCCGTCGGGCATTCAGACATCGGCTCCCCGATTCAGTTGGACGCTGGAACACAGCCGACCGACGGAACGCTCCCAGCAGCAGACCGCCTGTCAGATTCTGGCGGCGGAGAGTCCTCAAATTCTGGCGGAGAATCGCGGAGATCTGTGGGATACCGGCAAAACGGCTTCGGACGAGACGGCTCATATCGTCTATCGGGGGCGTCCCCTGCGCTCCCGGATGCAGGTCTGGTGGAAGGTGCGCGTGTGGGATCGTGACGGTCAACCCTCTCCCTGGAGCCGTCCGGCGCACTTTTCAATAGGGCTGCTGCGCCCGGAGGACTGGACGGCGCAGTGGATTGCCGACGCGCAGCCCGCGCAGCCTCCGAAACCGGCGCACAACGGATACCATTCTCAGATCGTTCCCTCGCCCGACGCTGTGAAATGGGTGACGCTCGATCTGGGAAGATCGCAGACCTTTGAGGCGGTGCGGCTCTTTCCGGCGCGTCCCTACGACTGGCAGCCCGATACGCCCGGATTTCTCTTTCCCTTGCGCTTTAAGGTGGAGGCTGCCGATACGCCGGATTTTGCCGGTGCGCGCCTGCTGGCGGATCAGACCGAGCAGGATACGCCTGATCCCGGAACCGAAGTCCCGATCTATCGCTTCGCCCCGGTGACGGCGCGTTATGTGCGCCTGACGGTAACCCGTCTGCGCGCGCGGGACGGCAATAATCACGCCTTCGCGCTGGCGGAGCTGCAGGTTCTCTCCGGGACGCGCAACCTCGCGCTGAAGGCTCCGGTCTCCGCGCTCGACAGTATAGAGACCTCTGCCTGGGCGGCGGTGAACCTGACCGACGGCGATACCGAATCGCATCCCTCCACCGGATTTGACCCGCTTCCGGCGCCGATGTTTCGGAAATCCTTCTCGGTGCAGTCGTCTGTCGTTCGCGCCACCGTCTATGTGACGGCGCTCGGACTCTATGAACTGCGGTTGAACGGACAGCGAATCGGCGACCGGCTGCTGGCTCCCGAGTGGACGGACTACCACACCCGCGTTCAGTACCAGACCTATGACGTGACGAAGCAGGTGCGCTCCGGCGAGAATGTGATCGGAGCGCTGGTTGGAGATGGCTGGTACGCAGGGCGAATCGGCATGTCGGACGCGCTCTTTGGCAGACTGCGCGCCGTCTACGGGCGCAAACCGCAGCTTCTGGCGCAGCTTGAGATCGAGCATGCCGACGGGCAGACGCAGGTCATCGGCACGGACGGCACTTGGGCCAGCACGCTGGAGGGACCGATTCGCAGCGCGGACATTCTCGATGGGGAGGTCTATGACGCCCGGCGGGAGATGCCCGGATGGGATGCGCCCGGCTTTGAGGCGACCGACTGGAAGCCTGTCGAGACGCAGCCGGTTCCTTCCATCGCGCTGGTCGCGCAGCCCAACGAGCCAATGCGCGTGATTCAGACCCTGAAACCGGTTGCGCTGACGGAGCCGAAGCCGGGAGTCTATATCTATGACCTGGGGCAGAACATGGTCGGCTGGTGCCGCCTGAAGATGCGCGGACCGGCGGGAACCGTCGTCACCCTGCGCCATGCCGAGATGCTCAATGACGACGGGACGCTCTATACGGCGAATCTGCGCGGCGCGGCGCAGGTAGATCGGTATATTATGCGGGGAGAGGGGGAGGAGGTCTTCGAACCGCGTTTCACCTATCACGGCTTCCGTTATGTGGAGGTGACCGGCTTGCCGAAACGCCCGGCGAAGAGCGCGCTGACCGGGATCGTCTTCAACTCCTCCTCACCGGAGGTCGGGACATTCGAATGCTCCTCCCCGATGCTGAACCGGCTGTGGCAGAACATTCTCTGGACGCAGCGCGCCAACCTGATGAGTGCGCCCACCGACTGCCCGCAGCGCGATGAGCGGCTGGGCTGGATGGGCGATATTCAGGCGTTCGCGCAGACGGCGATTTTTCAGATGGATATGGCGGGCTTCTTCACCAAGTGGCTGCAGGATGTGCGGGACGCGCAGTCCGACGAGGGCAGTTTTCCTGACTTTGCGCCGCATCCCTACGGCAGGAATCGTCATTTCACCGGCGCGCCAGCCTGGGGGGACGCCGGAACAGTGGTTCCGTGGCGCGCCTATGTGAACTACGGCGACCGGCGCATTCTGACGGCGCATTTTGATGCCGCCTGCCGCTGGATCGAGTCGATTCGCCGCCGCAATCCCGACCTTCTCTGGCGCGAGGGACGCGGAAACGACTACGGCGACTGGCTGAACGGAGACACGCTCATTCAGGAGGGCTGGCCCCGTAGAGGCGGAGAGGTTCCGAAAGAGGTTCTTGCCACCGCCTTCTTCGCCCATTCTACCGAACTGGTCGCAAAGATGGCGGAGGCGCTCGGACGCGAGCCGGAGGCGAAGACCTACCGACAGCTATTTGAGGAGATAAAAGCGGCTTTTCAACGCGCCTACGTCTCGCCGGATGGGCGCGTTCTGGGCGATACGCAGGCGGGATACGCGCTCGCGCTGCACTTTCATCTTCTGCCCGACTCGCTTCGTCCTGAGGCGGTCAAGCATCTGCTGGCAGGCATCGAGTCCTATCAGGGGCATATCTCCACCGGTATTCAGACCACCCACCGGATGATGCTGGAACTGACCGCGAGCGGACATACCGATATCGCCTACAGACTGCTCAACAACCGCACCTTTCCCTCCTGGGGCTACTCGATCGACAACGGGGCGACCACCATCTGGGAGCGATGGGACGGCTATGTGAAAGGGCGCGGCTTTCAGGATCCCGGCATGAACTCCTTCAATCACTGGGCGCTGGGGGCAGTCGGCGAGTGGATGGCGCGAGTGATCGGCGGTATCCACCCGGAGGAGGAGTCTCCGGGCTATAAGCGGTTTACCCTCAAGCCGCAGCCCGGTGGCGGCTTGACCCATGCGCGGTTGGAGTACGGTTCGATTCGCGGCAGGATCGCCTGCGCATGGAAGCAGGAAGGCGATACGCGGACCCTGAGTGTCACGATTCCCCCTGGTACGATGGCGACGGTCTATGTCCCAACGGAAAACCCCGCTTCCGTAACCGAGAGCGGCAAGCCGATCCTGGAGGCTGCTGGCGTGAAGGTTCTGCGAAGCGAGAAGGGGGCGGTTGTTCTGGAGGTCGGTTCCGGCAGCTACCGGTTCGCCTCAAAAAGATAGACCGGATGGGAAGAGCGGAATACGCCGCTCTTCCCGATTCTGCCTCTCAGTAGGGAACGCCGTAGGAGTTGACGTAGCGGTACGGGTTGCCGAAGCCGGTGTTAATGATGTTGATGTTCGAATAGTGCTGCTGCTGCAGATGGTTCATCATATTCATAAAATGCTGATGGCTTGCCTGTGAACGCGCCATCAACTCCGACAGAGGCATATTCCGACTGCTTGAACCGGAGGAGCCGGAGGAACCCGAGGAGGTGGAGGCTGCGGGAGGTCGCCGCAGCGAAGCCGCCAGTTCGGTCAATTGGCTCGCCGTCTTCAGGTTCTGCTCTCCTCCGTCTTTTTTTAGCGCCGCTACCGCCTCATCGAGCAGCGCGGCGGCGCGTTTTCGCTGCGCCGGGTCCAGCGCCTCGATGGTCTTCCCTGGCGGCAGCATCTTCTGAATCTGTTTCAGCGCGCGCTCGGTCGCTTTGAATCCGTTGGCAGGGGGCAGCAGCGCCGCCAGCGACTTCTTCCACGCCTCCCGCACCTCCGCCTTCTCCTGCGGGGTCGCCCGTGACCAGGCGAACTGCAGCGAAGCCCACTGCATCGGCAGACCGGCCATCTCTTTCTGCTGCGCCGGGGTCAGCTTGGCATACTGCGCGGCGGCCTGTTTCGCCCAGTCCTCTTTCACCGACGGCTCCGGGGTGATCGGCTGCTCCAGCGCCTCGCCCAGAATAAAGGTGAACATCTCCACCTGCGCATCGGTCATCTGGCGGGTCAGCGGCGGATTGCCGGGCGCGAGCGGCTTGTGCGCCTTCTCGTAGATACTCAACAGCCATTGCGCGTCCGGATCGTTTTTCTGCGCCCGCAGCGCCTTGACCAGCTCTTCCTGTACCTTGACCCGGATGACGGCTCGCTCCTCCGGTTTTATTTCGGCGATCTGGTCCGCCAGTTTCACAATCTCCAGCGTCCCTTCAATCGCCTCTTTGTCTCCCTTTTTCCAGTCCGCCACCATCAGGCTCTGGATGCGGGCGCGCTGCTCGCGAGTCAGCGGCGCCTGAAAGCCCCACTCCAGAAACTCGCGCACCTGGTTGACCATCTTGCGGGTCAGAGGAGGCTCGCCCTTCTCCAGCACCTCCTCCGGATCGCCCCCGAAAAGGTCTGCCGTCTCTGCGCTCTCCGTCTCTGCGCTCTGCGTATCGCTCTTCCCGTCGGGCGCGGCTCCGGTACCTGTCCAGGCAAGCATCAGCAGGCTGTCCTGCACCGACCAGAATCCGATCAGAAGCTGCTCCCCTTTCACGGCGGTGATCAGATAGGTCTCCGCGCTCTTATCGGAGTCGTCCCTCTGCTCCTCGCAGGCATAGCCCGCCCGCTTGAGCGCTTCGGTAACCTGTTTGCGGATGGCGGCGGCACTGCCGCGCTTATAGGTGTCGCCAGCCCACAGCAGCACCTCCGGCTTGCCGGAAGAGGCTTTCAGCTTCGCCGCCTCCACGACCTGGTTCAACAGCTTCTCCACCTGATTGACCGAGTCGGCATCGGTCAGCAGCAGCGCGTTGGCGGGGAGCGCGATCCCGGCGAGGCGGGACTTCTCCGCCTTCTCTGCCTGTCCCTGCGCGATCAGCGGCAGCGCCAGAGCCAGCAAAGCAATGCATGTGCGTCGGATAGTTCTCATGATATCCTCCCGCTGCGATCAGCGATAGATGAATGCGTAAACTGCATCATATGAATGAACTTACGGACTCGCAGTGCGCAGGTTTCCGTCAGGGATGAAAAACCATCATAAAAAAACGCAGAGCCGCCCGGGTCTGTCATTGCGAGCGAAGCGAAGCAGTCTCGTCTTACCGCCTTATAAAAATCCCTTCCGAATCGCTCTCACGCGATTCGGAAGGGATTTATGGGGCGAGGGTCGTCCAAAAGGCGCATCTTACTTTCCGGGCTTGCCCCGCTGGCGCATCTCCCGGACGATCTGCATAAGCTGCTTCTGCTGCTCCGGGGTCAGGATCGCCTTGATCTTCTCCCGCGCCTCCGTCGAGATTGCTCGCAGCTTCTCGCGCTTCTGCTCCGGGGTCAGCGTTTTATCCTGCCGGATATCTTTCATCTTTGCGACATAGGGTTTCAGCCCCTCCGCCTGTTTGATCTGATCCGGGGTCATTTTAAGCTGCGTCTGAACCTTCGGGGTGTTCAGCAGCCCGATCAGAATCGCGATAATGCTGTTGCCCGTCTCCGGCGGTCTGCGGAATCCGTCTCGTTGTCCCTGTCGCGGACGCGATTCGCCGCGCTGGGCTTCCGCTATCGGAGCGAACAGAGCGGTCAGGCTGAAGGTCAGCGCGCACAGAGCGGCAAGGGTGGTCAATCGTCTCATCTGGATACCTTTCTCGTTGTCGGAATGGTTTTGCCTGTGGAAGCAGGTCACTGTTCCTATCAGACGCAGAGAAGACCTCGTTGTTCAATCTTCGCGGTGTAACAAAAGTCACATCGGATGAGAGCGCTGTTACGCCCGATCTCAGGTCTCTTCCTCCGTATCCAGCCCATCCCCCGAAAGCGGAGCGGGATGACGGGTCACCCGCAGCTTTTGAATGCGCCGTCCGTCCGTCGCCTCTACCTGAAAGGTGAACTGCCTCCAGCGAGTCTCATCGCCCTGCTGTGGCTGATGCCCGAACAGACCGAAGACAAATCCGCCGATGGTGTCGGTCTCCTCCAACGCGATGTCGGCTACCAGGGCTTCATTAAAAGCCGCTAACGGCATCCGGGCATCCACGCGAAATGTCTGCTCATCCATCTGTTCCAGGGGCGGCTCTTCGCGATCATACTCGTCCTGAATCTCTCCGAAGACCTCCTCCACCAGATCCTCGATGGTCACCACGCCCGTTACCGTCCCGAACTCATCGCGCACAATGACGATCTGGCTGTGATGGCGGCGCATATCGGCAAGCAGGTCGTCCATGCGTTTGGTCTCCGGGATGAAGATCGGTGGGCGCAGGTGTTCGCGAATGGCGAAGCCGGAGGGATTGCGAACCGCTTCCTGCAGCACATCCTTGGCATGAATGATGCCGACGATGTTATCCAGGTCGTCATCATAGACCGGCAGGCGGGAGTGTCCCGACTGCATGATGATCTCGATCAACTCCTCCAGCGTGGCATCGGCTTCAACGGCGGTCACATCCAGACGCGGAGTCATCACCTTGCGCGCAATCGTATCCTCGAAGTGGAAGACACGCGAGACCATCTCCTCCTGCTCTTCCTGCAGCAGCCCCGCCTCGCGGGTGGACTGAACCAGAATCTCCAGTTCCTGCACAGAGTGTACGGCGGCATGTTCCGCGGCGGGGCGCAGCCCGATCAGGCGCACGACGGCATTGCCCAGACCGTTCAACAGGACGATAAAGGGGCGGAAAAGCGTCAGAAAGAGGTTCAGCGGGCTGGTAACCCACAGGGAGGTGGATTCCGGTCTCTGCAGGGCGATGCTTTTAGGGGCAAGCTCCCCGAAGACGATATGCAGGGCGGTGGCGATGGCGAAGGCGACGCCGATGGCGACCCCGTGTGAGGTGATCAGGGCGCCTTTCTCCGGCAGAAAGCGGTCGAAAATCGGCTCGATCAGATGAGCGATCGCCGGCTCCCCGATGAACCCCAGTCCGAGCGAAGCCATCGTGATGCCAAGCTGGGTGGCGGCAATATAGGTGTCGAGGTGTCCGAGCGCTCTCTGCACCGTCTTTGCCCGCCGGTCCCCCGCCCCCGCTAACTCCTCCATCCGGGAGCGGCGCACGCTGACCAGCGCGAACTCCGCCGCCACGAAAAAGCCGTTGAGCAGCACCAGCCCGATCACCGGTAACAGGTTCAACAGTCCTTTTCCCAGGAACTCCATACCGGACAATTCGCTATTTCTCGTCGCAATCCCTTTCTGACATGGCGCAGGTCTGCGAAGGAATCAAAGGCTTTCCGTCCAATATTGTATATCATCTCAGACATCGAAGGAGCCTATCGTATGGCAACACGAACCCTCTCGCTGACCGACCAGATACATGCCTATCTGGTCTCCGTTTCCGGATCGCAGAACGAGGCGCAGCGCCGCCTCCGCGAAGAGACCGAGAAGATGCCCAACTCCGGTATGCAGATTTCGTTTGAACAGGGGCAGTTCATGGCGCTGCTGGTGCGTCTGCTGAAAGCGCGCAAGACGCTGGAGGTCGGGGTCTTCACCGGATACAGTTCGCTGGTGGTGGCGCAGGCGCTGCCGGAGGACGGCAAAATCATCGCCTGCGACGTGAGCGATGAGTATACTTCGATAGCGCGTCGTCACTGGGAGGAGGCGGGAGTCGCGCATAAGATTGACCTGCGTCTGGCTCCCGCCACACAGACGCTGGACGCGCTGCTGGCGGACGGACATGCGGACACCTTCGATTTCGCCTTTATTGATGCCGACAAGTCCAACTATGACGCCTACTATGAGCGCGCGCTGAAGCTGATACACGCCGGCGGCTTGATCGCCATTGACAACACCCTGTGGGCGGGAAAGGTCGCGGATGAGAGCGTGCAGGATCACGACACGCAGGCGATGCGCGCCCTGAACGCCAAACTCCATCAGGATGAGCGCATCCATCTGAGCATGGTTCCCATCGGCGACGGCTTGACGCTGGCCATGCGCCGTTCCTAGCGCGCGTCTGCGCTGGACGGCATACCCTTCTGTGTGAGGTACAGGAAATGGAGATTGAGGCGCCAATTCGTAGAAAACTTCTGATGCTGGCTTACTGGACGGGGCCGCTTCTCCTGCTGGCTTCCGCGATCACCTTCCGACTAGGGATAGGGCTGATCCCGCCGGGTAAAACCAGCTATGTTGAGGGCTTGCTTGGCTGTTATGGAATTATGTGCCTGGTGCCGGTCTATCTGCATCTCTCAGGAAGATTGAGTCTGCAGAGTCCGACGCTGGGAGCGATCACCAGTATCACAGGGTTGTGCGGCTCCGTGGCGGGGGTGGCGATGGAGTATACTCGTGTATTGGAGTTTACGCTTCGCCGACATGGGGCGAGTGATACGGTCTGGTCGGCGTTCTACCTCGATCCCGGCGGCGAAATGCTGATGTTTGCGCTGCTGGGACCGCTTTTTCCTCTCACCTCCCTTCTGCTGGGGATCGGCTTTCTGCGCAGCCGCCTGCTGCCCCGATGGGTATGCGTCGCGCTGATCCTGTCAGGTATCTTTTTTCCTATCGGACAGGTGTTGGAACTCGAGATCGGCCTGAAGGTCTTCTATCCGCTTGCCTGTCTGTTATGGGCAGTCGCGTTGCCGTATACAGGCAGTATTCTACTATCCGGCTTAACGAAGCAGAGGCAAGAGCCTCAGATGTAAGATGAAGGGGATGTTTTGACACGCTTATCCGATCAACTGACCGAACAACTCCGCGCGCTCGGACTGCGCGCAGGCGATACGGTGATGGTTCACTCCTCCTTCCGTGCGCTGGGAATCCGGGATCCGGAGACGATCCTGCGCGCTCTGCAGGAGACTCTGGGCGAGGCGCTGCTGGATAAGGCGCTGGAGAAGATGCGGGAGAATCCCTTCTACTTCGTGGACCGTACGGAGGAGGCGGAGTAGAGAGCGGCGCGGCGTGACTGGGGCAGGAAAACGGGGCGCAGCGTGGAATCTATATGCCGTTATGATGCGAACGCGACATGAATAAGCGTGAGAATCCAATGAAGGAGAGGGAGCCAGATGGCAACTGAGGGGCGAGCAGCCATGCTGATTGAGCCGGGGAAGCCGGTGGTCGTGGAGGATATTCTCCTTGATCCGCCCGGTCCCGGAGAGGTACAGGTGAAAGTGGTCGCCAGCGGCGTCTGCCACACCGACCTGACGGTGAAGATGCAAAACGGAGCCGGAATGAAGTTTCCCATCGTGCTGGGACACGAGGGAGCCGGATATGTGGAAGCGGTGGGCGAAGGGGTGACCCATCTGCAGGAGGGCGATCCGGTGGTGATCGCCTATCGCGCCCCCTGCGAGCAGTGTCCCGCCTGTCGTCGGGGCGATCCGCGCCACTGCTACATGGCGCTGCGTCCGAAACAGCGCCTTCGCCGCAAAGCGACGGGCGATCTGTGCGCGCAGGTGCTGCGCTGCGGAACCTTTGCCACGCGCACGATCGTCCACAGCAAAGCGGCGGTGAAGATGCCGGACAATATGCCGCTGGAGAAAGCCTGCCTGATCGCCTGCGGCGTCATCACCGGCGTCGGCGCTACCATGAATACGACCTCGGTCTTTCCGGGCGCAAGCGTGGCGGTGGTCGGCTGCGGCGGCGTGGGGTTGAGCGTGATTCAGGGCGCGAGGCTGTGCCATGCAAAGCAGATCATCGCGGTAGATGTGAACCCGGTTAAACTGGAGTGGGCGAAGAAGTTCGGCGCAACCGATGTGGTGAACGCCCGCGAGGGCGATCCGGTAGCGGCGGTGCGCAGTCTTGTGAAAGACCCCTGGCCTGGCTATGAGGGCGGCGTGGACTTCTCCTACGAGGCGACCGGGCGCATGGAGTGCATCGAGCAGGCGGTGCGTATGGTCAACTACAACGGCATCGCCACCACCATCGGATTCCCCGGTCCCGACGACAGCGTGACGCTCAATGTGGGTAACATTGATACGGGAGTCTACTGGAACAAGGTGAACCTGCGCGTCTGCCATGCGGGCGATACCCTGCCTTCGCACGACTTCCCGCTGATGGCGCAGTTCTATCTGCAGGGCAAGCTCGATCTGGACAGCATGGTGACCGGCGAGATCGCGCTGGAGGAGGTGGAGGACGCCTTCCACACCATGGAGACCGGCAACGTCATTCGCTCGGTGATCCGCTTGTAGGCAGATCGGCTCCGCTCTGTATGGACAGGGTCGCTCCTGCGGGAGCGACCCATCTGTCTGTGTCCCGGCGAGGCGAAGTGGCGGGAAGAGGAAGCGCAACGACCGGGTACGCCGGCGATCCTGGAAGGTATGCAAATTGGCGCATAACCGTTTCATCAAAAGCCCGCTGCGGTTTCCAGGCGGAAAGTCGCGCGCTCTGGAACGCATTGCCGCGCTCATTCCGCCGTTCCGCGAATACCGGGAACCGATGGTTGGCGGCGGCTCCGTCTTCTTCCACATACGGCAGCTATTCCCGGATGGCTCCTTCTGGATCAACGATCTGAACTATGAACTGTACTGCTTCTGGAAGACAGTGCAGTCCGATGTCAACACGCTGACGGAGGCGGTCAAACAGATCAAAGAGACCGCCACAGATGGGCGCAGGCTCTTCTATGAACTGGTGGAGCGGTATGGCGAGGGCAGCGAGTTTGAACGCGCCGCGCGCTTCTTCGTGCTCAATCGCATCACCTTCTCGGGAACCGTCGATTCAGGCGGTTACTCCGAGCAGGCTTTTCATGGACGGTTCACCCTGTCGTCCATTCGCGCTCTCGAAGGGGCTTCCAGGGCGCTTCAGGGCGTTCGGATCACGCATGCGGACTATGCCGGGTTGGTGAACGCGCCCGGCGAGGAGGTGTTCGTCTTCCTGGACCCGCCCTACTTCTCCGCGACGCGGTCGCGTCTTTACGGGCGGCGCGGCGATCTGCACCTTCAGTTTGACCATGAACGCTTTGCGCGGGTCATACAGTCCTGCCCGCATCGCTGGCTCATCACCTATGACGACTGCCCGGCAGTGAAGAGACTGTTTGGGGATGCCTGTATGGTGGAGTGGCAACTGCAGTACGGCATGAACAACTACAAACAGCCCGGAGCGAAACCGGGTAAAGAGTTGTTCATCGCCAACTACGATATCGCCGCGCGCTGCGAGCCGCAGCTTGCGCTCCTCTTTGAGCAACGGGCGCGCTATCCGTCCCCGGAATAGCGTCTTCTTCTTCGCTTTATGCGCCTTTGAGCGGAGTGTCCTTTCGGCGGACACTCCGCTGTGTTATCGCCGCTTTCGGCTTACGCCTGCACGACAAGGGTCTGTACGGAACAGGGAGGCAGCGCAAGGCTGAGCGTATCGCCCGCCGCCGCAAGGCTCTGCGCCTTCAGCGTTACGTTGTCGGGCTGATCGGCGGAGTTAACGGCTTCCGCCGGGGCGGCGACCGTCTCCAGTGTGCCCGCGCCGAGTCTGCCGTCGCGCAGGACGATCTGCACCTCCATCGCCTCCGCGCGGTGGCGGTTGGTCAGAGTGACCGCCAGTCTTCCCTCTTTGCGCGAGGCGGAAGCGGCGATCAGCGGCAGCAGACCGGCGCGATAGCCGGAGAGTGGCTGCGCGTCTATCGTCGGCGATTCCACCTCCACGCGCAGCGCCTGCGCGCCACGATGCGCCCGATAGAGCCGGAAGACGTGATAGGTCGGCGTCACCCACATCTTCTCTCCGTCCGTCTGCACCAGACACTGCAGAACATTGACGATCTGCGCCATGTTTGCCATACTGACCCGGGCGCACCACTTCTGAAACGTATCCAGCACCCCCGCCGCCGAGACCGCATCGCGCTGGGTGCTCGGCTCCTCATAGTTCGCCTCGCCGCGCGCCTCCGGATGCCAGACTCCCCACTCGTCAAACGCGATCCCGACCTGCCGATGCCCCGCCGTAAAGAATCGCAGAATCTCGTCGGTGTAGCGGATATCCTCTTCGACAAGCTCCCCGGCGCGCATAAGCTGATAGTACTCGTCGTCTATAAAGGTGGTGGCGCGCCCCGCCGAGTAGTAGCGGTGCACCGACAGGTGATCCAGATAGCCCAGATGATGGCGCAGCGTCTCCACAACCCGCAGATTCCATGTCCGGTCGCTGTGCCCGCAGGCAATCAGTTCGACGGACGGATCCGCCATCTTCAGAAAGGTGGCGTATCGCCGGAACTCTTTCGCGTAGTCCGCCGCCTCGTAGTTGCCGCCGCATCCCCAGTTTTCGTTACCGACGCCCCAGTAGCGCACGTTCATCGGCTCCGGGTGTCCGTTGGCGGCGCGCTCTCGCGCCAGCGTTGTGTCCATCCTGCCGTTGCAGTAGTGAATCCAGTCCATCAACTCCTGCGGCGAGCCGGAGCCGACGTTGCCGGCGAGATAGGGTTCCGCGCCGATCTCTCGACAGAGATGGATAAACTCATGCGTCCCCAGGTGATTGTCTTCGATCACGCGCAGTCCGCAGCTTTCGCCGAGGGAGCGAGGACGCGACGCGCGCGGCCCGATGCCGTCGCGCCAGTGATAGGTATCCGCAAAACAGCCGCCGGGCCAGCGCAGAATCGGAATGCCGACCTCGCGCAGCGCCGTTAGAATATCGGCGCGAAATCCGTCCCGGTTAGGAATCGACGAGTCGGGCCCGACCCAGAGTCCATCATAACAGCAGCGTCCCAGATGTTCAGCAAAGTGTCCATGCAGCAGGGGCGATATGGTTCCCAGAATCTCTGGCAGAACCGTCAGTGTTGCCTGCGCCATTTCAAAGCGTCTCTCCTTTCCGCGAGTTTCTCCACCTGTAAAGTTTGATACTTCCGGGTGCAAACTCCTGCTCCTGCCTCCCCGCAGACCGTTGTCAGTACCCGGTATCGGAAGACGGGGAGGAGAATCGCGTCTCCAGTGCGAAGAGAATAGCTCCTCTCAGGCGCAGTAGACACCGTTTGAGGGGGGAGGAGAGTTCAGTTATGCAGCTGCAGAGTAGAGCGGTAGAGACCCTGGTGCAGCAGGACGCTCTGAAACTTCGCGGGAAAAGCCTGCTTTCGATGACGGACCTGAACCGCGAACAGATTCTGGGAATTCTGAAGGTCGCGCAGTGGATGTGCGATTGGCACAGGCAGCGGGAAACCCCTCTGCGCTACGCCTATCCCCGGTCGCTGGCGATGATCTTTGAGAAACCGAGCCTGCGCACGCGGGTCACCTTTGAACTGGGGATGCGGCAGCTTGGGGGCGCGGCGGTGGCGCTTGGACCGGCGGAGATCGGTCTGGGAACGCGGGAGTCGGTTCCGGATGTGGCGCGCAACCTCGAACGCTGGGTGGATGCGATCATGGCGCGGGTGAATGCCCACAGCACGCTGGTGGAACTGCGCGATAACTGCCGTATCCCGGTTATCAACGGTCTGAGCGACCGCGAGCATCCTTGCCAGATTCTGGCGGACCTGCTGACGATCCAGCAGAAAAAGGGCAGACTGGAAGGGCTGAAACTGGCATGGATCGGCGACGGCAACAATGTGCTGCACTCGCTGCTTCTCGGCTGCGCGCTGGTCGGCATCTCCGTCTCCGTCGCCTGCCCGAAGGGCTACTGGCCTCTGGAGGAGATCGTTCGACAGGCGCGTCAACTGGCAGGCGAGAACCCCGACGCCGACCCGAACGCCTCCTCGCTCAAGATTATGACAGACTATAACGAGGCGGCTACCGGAGCCGATGTCATCTATACCGATGTCTGGACGAGTATGGGGCATGAGCATGAGCAGCTTGCCCGCATTCAGGCGTTTCGCGCCTACCAGGTCAACGCCGAGCGGATGTCCCGCGCCGCCCCCGACGCGATCTTCATGCACTGCCTGCCCGCGCATCGGGGCGATGAGGTTACCGATGAGGTCGTGGACGGACCGCAGTCGGTCGTCTTCGATCAGGCGGAGAACCGCCTGCACGCGCAGAAGGCGATCCTGCTGCTGCTGATCGGGATGGGGATAGAAGATGCTGGATTTCCAGGTAGAGATTGAGCAGGCGGGCCGAGGAGGAACGATCTCCTACCGCGAGGGCAGAGGGAAGCGCCTGGTGTTCGACTGGGAGTTTTCGACCGCCGGCGTGGACATCTTCATTCCTACTGTGGAGCAGTGGGAGGCGTTGTCCGACCAACCGCGAAAAAGCTGGCTGAAAGGGCGCCGGCAGGAGATTCTGGAGCGCGTTGTAGAAGAGATACGACGGCAGAAGGCTCCGAATGCCTCCGCAAAAATAGAAGATTCGTGGATAGAACTGCGTTTCTGAAGCCTCCCCCCTGATGAACTGAAATTCCACTCCGCTGCGCGGAGGACGACGGACGCCGGCGCCCCGCAGCGGCGACCCAGGAAAGGATATCCGCATGATACGCAGAACTTGCGCCATGATGACGGCGCTGACCCTCTGCGCCTTCTCTCTCCTCTTAGCCCAGGACCCCCTCCCGCTTGTGACCGGCAAGGCGATCACGCCGCGCGGCACCCATACCGCCGTCGGGAGCTACCCCTGCAATATGCTCCTCAGCCCCGACCGCCAGTTCATCGTGGTAACCAACGCGGGCTTTCGACAGTTTCTCTCTGTCCTCAGCGCGCGCGACGGCACGCTGGTCTCGCAGATAGAGGTTGGAGCCAGCCGCTCCGGCAGCCGAGAAGGTCTCTACTACGGGCTGGCATTCGGACCGACCGCCGACGGCAAGACGCTGCTGTACGCCTCGCGGGGATCGGAAGAGAAGGTCGCGCTCTACACGCTGGACGCCGATGGCAAGCTGACCGACACCGGACGACGGCTGGACAGCCCCTCCGGCGCACCCAACGCCGCCCTGAAAAACTGTGTGGCGGGAATCGCGCTCAGTCGGGACGGCTCCCGTCTCTACGCCGCCAATAACGACTCCAGCGTTCATACCCGACATCGCGGCACGGTCAGCATCCTTGACACCGCGCAGAACCGGGTCGTCGCAAAGGTGGAGATGGGCGGCTTTCCGCTCGCCGTCGCCGCGCTGACCGCCGGCCCCAACGCCGATAGAAAGGTCTATGTCACCAGCGAACGCGATGGCGTGGTCGCCGTGATAGATCCCGTCGCGGCGAAGGTGATCCGCAACGTTCGCACCGGCGAAAACCCGATGGCGCTGCTGCTGGATCGAGCGCAGGAGCGGCTCTATGTCGCCAACGCGGGCAGCGACACCGTCAGCATCCTCAATACCCGCACCGACCGCGTGGAGCGTACCATCCTGATGCGCCCGGACGACCTGCGGGGCGTTCCGGGAGCCACCCCGACCGGACTCGCGCTCTCTCCCGATGAGCGCACGCTCTTTGTAACGATGGGCGATATGAACGCCGTTGCGGTGGTGGACATGGAGGAGGAGAAGCTGGAGGGCTACATTCCGACCGGATGGTATCCCACGTCGGCGGTCTGCCCGGAGGAGAAACGGCTGTTTGTCGCCAGCGCCAAAGGCATCAACGTCCGCAACCCCAACAACAAGCCAGCCGGTCCGGGGGGAGCCTGGGGACAGTATATTCAGAACATCATTGAGGGAACCGTCTCCCTGATCGAGCCGCCTGTCGGGGACGGCTTGAAGCTGCAGACCTCGCAGGTCATCGAAAACAACCGCATTGCCGACCGGCGCACGAACTTCCGCAACCCCGGCATCGAACATGTCATCTACATCATCAAGGAGAACCGCACCTACGATCAGGTCTTTGGCGATCTGCCGCAGGGAAACGGCGATCCGTCGCTCTGCCTCTTCCCCCGCGAGGTGACGCCTAACCAGCACGCGCTGGCGGAGCGCTTTGTGCTGATGGACAACTTCTATGTCTGCGCGGAGGTCTCGGCGGACGGCTGGAACTGGTCTACCTCCGGCATGGTCAACGAGTACACCTCGCGCAATACCACCTACAACTACAGCCGCAGAGGACGCAACTACGACTTTGAAGGACAGAACAACGGCACGCCGGTAGACCTATTGGGACTGCCGGATGTCGCCCGCTCGGCAGGAGGCTACATCTGGGACCTATGCCTGAAGCGCAATGTCTCGTTTCGCAACTACGGCTTCTTCCTCAGCTTCTACGCTGACGAACTGAAAGGACTGGACGGCAAACCAATCGCCGTCGGCAACTCGCCGACCAAGAAGGCGCTCCTGGGACGCACCGACCTCAACTTTCGCCTCTACGACATGAACTACGCCGACAGCGACGCCTGGGTGATCTATAACTGCCCCACTCCCAACCAACTGCGAACGTTCGGCGCGTTTCAAGCGCCAAGCCGCTTTGCGGCGTGGAAGCGAGAGTTCGATCAGTTTGTCAAGAATAAGAATCTGCCCCGCTTTATGATGGTGCGCCTGCCGCGCAACCACACCAGCGGAACCAGCCCCAACGCTCCTTCGCCCCGCGCGATGGTCGCCGATAACGACTATGCGGTCGGGCAGTTAGTGGAGGCGGTCAGCAAAAGCCCCTACTGGAAGAAGACCGCGATCTTCATTCTGGAGGACGACGCGCAGAACGGATTCGATCATGTGGACGCGCACCGCTCCCCCGCGCTGGTCATCAGCCCCTTCGTGGAGAAGGGAACCATAGACAGCCGCTTCTACAACACCGACAGCATGCTGCGCACGATGGAACTGCTGCTCGGACTGCCGCCGATGAACCAGTACGACGCGGTTGCGCCGCCCTTCGCCTTCTTCTCCGGTAAACCGTCCAACAATGCGCCCTATACCGCCATTCTGCCGGAGCGGCGGATCATCGCCGAGATCAACAAACCGAACGCCTATCGCGCACAGGATAGCGCGCGACTGAATTTCCGGGAGCCGGACGCTGTTCCCGATGAGGTGCTCAACGACATCCTCTGGCACGCGATCAAGGGACGCAGTACACCCAAGCCCGCCCTGCGCTACAGCCTGCGCCTGCGCCCGGTTCAGGACGACGATTAACCCGTCCGCCGCCGGAAGCCTCCTCCCCGGAGCTTCCGGCGGATTTTCCGCAGAGCGGGTATACTGCCGGTAAGATGACACTGCACCGCAATCACTGGCGGACCACGATTCTGCTCTTTGCGTTGACCGGGCTGGTCGAGTCGCTCGCTTTCGGTCATCTGTCCGCCTTTACCCCGCTCTTTCTGAAAGAACTGAGAGTTGCGCCCGACGCTATTCCTGCGTGGACGGGCATTCTCTCCTCGCTGGGCTTTATCATCGGCCTGCCATTGCTGCCGTTCTGGGGCGTCTGGTCGGATCGCTATGGACGCAAGTTAATCATCATTCGCAGCAGCGTGTTTGGCGCGCTGATGTTCGGGCTGGCGGCAGTCAGTCCCAGCGTCTGGATGCTGGCGTTTGCGCGGTTTCTCAGCGGGCTGGTGCTGGGCAATACCGGCGTAATGATGGCGGTGCAGGCGGAGATCACGCCCCGCGAGAAGCTGGGGCTGGCGGTCGCGATCATCAGCGCGGGATCGCCGGTCGGAATGGCCGTGGGTCCCTATCTGGGCGGCTTAATGGTGGAGATAGCCGGGATTCGGACGCTGCTGCTGGTAGACGCGCTTCTGACGGCGTTGATCGCCCTGGCGCTGGCGCTCTTTCTGCGCGAGGAGGCGCGTCCGCCGGTTCGGGAGCAGAGCGCGCTGGCAGGCGTGCGCGAATCGTTGCGGGCGATCATCGGGACGCCCGCGGTGCTGTCTCTGTTCACCGTGCTATTCCTTTTGGCGTTTGGGATCAGCATGACGATGCCCTACACGCCGATTCTGGTGGAGACGCTCTACGCTGGGCCGGCGTCGGGGCTTGCGCCAACCATCGGGATGGTACTGACGGCAGCGGGGATCACGATGGCGGTCTCCACGCCGTTCTGGGGGCGTATCGGAGACCGTTTCGGGCATCTGCCGACGCTGCGCCTGTGCGCGCTGGCGGTCGCGATCACCATGTTCGGACTGGCGCTCTCCGTCGAGGTCTGGCAGGTGGGAGTCTGGCGCGCCGCGCAGGGGATGTGTATGGGAGGCATCGGAGCGCTGGCGATGGTGCTGCTGGCGCTGTATGCGCCGCGTGACCGTCGTTCCACGATCCTGACTCTCAGCCTGCTACCGCAGCAGATATCCTGGTTTCTGGGACCATTGTCCGGCTCTGCGCTAACGCAGTTCGGTCTGCGCGCTCCTTTCTGGACGGCGGGCTTTGCGCTGCTGCTGGGGCTGCTTGCCTCGCTGCGCCTTCATCCTCCCGCACCGCAGGAAGAGACCGGGGCGACGCCGCAGGCGTGAGAAGCGACGGAGAATCTGTCACGGAAGATCGTCGCGCCCGTTCTTCATCGAGGGAAGCATTCCCGTGAGGAGAGCGAAGAGATGATCGTGCTATCGTCAGGACAGGAGACAGCGCGCTGGACGATGACCCATCCCGAACTACTGGCGTATGTGGTGGAGGAGATACTGCGAGAGGAGGCGTGGTGGATGGCGGTCAGAGCGCGCAAGTATGCCAGTCCGACGATGATCTGGGCGGATCGGAGCAATGAAGCTCCGGCAAACCTCATTTCAGGCTCTCATTCCTGTCCTGCGCGGTAAAATCCCGGCATTTTTTCCGGGAGGGTACAGGAAAACCGCTGAATGTGCAAGAATAGTTATGTAAGAGGTGGTAATCTGCTCCTCAGTCCATCTTTTACGTTTCTGGCTGTCAAGGGGTTTGCTGTCCCTGTTCAGCGATTACCGGCAGCCCGTGTGCGATCTTTTGTCGTCAAATCGTCAGACACAGAGCGAGACGCACCATTGAGAGTCAACTCTGAGAAAGGAGCAACAACAATGAGCGTGCTCAAGGCAAGCCTCTGGCGAGCCGCGCTCGTATTGGTTGCGGTGGCGCTGTTCGGAATGCCGAGCAGCGTTCAGGCGGACCCGCTGAAGGGTTTGAGCCTGCGCCTCGGGTTCTTCCGCCCGCAGCGCGACGGTATCCGCGACATTACCGACTACGCTGCGTTCGGCGGCGGACTTCAGTACGAAGTGCCCTTCATTCCGAAGGCGTTCACGGGCGAGAACTGGAGCACCAGCCTCTCCGTGGACTTCCACTACTCCGAGCGCAAGACCGGCGTATTCCGCAATATCCCGGTCGCCATCAATCAGGTCTACACCTTCGATCAGGCGAATGGCGTTCGACCGTTCGCCGGATTCTGCATCACCGCAGCGACCTTCGGCACAACCGGAACGGCGGTGAAGCAGCCGACGATCACCCGGATCGGCGCGGGTCTTATCCTGGGCGTGAACCTGAACGAGAAGATGTACCTCGAGGGCCGATACGAGTGGTTTGGCAAGCACGGAAGCGTCATCGGCACGCCGGAAGGAATGCGTCTCTACTTCGGTTATCGCCTGTAGTCCGGGCAACTGCCAGCCCGACCGCGCTGAACCGGAACTAAGGATAGGACGGCGCAAAAGGCTGGATATCCGAGAGTAGACGATCAATCCTTCTGAGCTGTCGCGGACCGGTAGAGATGCCGCGCCATGCCCTCAAGCCTGTAAAAGCCCCCGGGACTTCCGGGGGCTTGTTCTCTTTCCTGCCAATAGAACGGTTGAGGCGCCGATGAAATGGCTTGTCCCCCTGCTGGCGTTTGTACCCCTGAGCATTGTTCTCAGTCTTCTGCATATGAACCCGGTCTGGGTCTTTATCACCTCCGCCCTCGCCATCGTCCCGCTCGCCGGATTTATGGGGATAGCGACCGAGGAGCTGGCTAAACGGTTCGGTTCCGCCGTCGGCGGACTGCTCAACGCCACCTTCGGCAATGCGGCGGAGTTGATTATCACCCTGATCGCGGTACGCGCCGGAAAACTGGAACTGGTGCTCGCCTCCCTCACCGGCTCGATTATCGGCAATATCCTGCTGGTGCTGGGGCTGTCGGTCTTTCTGGGCGGATTGAAGTTCAAGATTCAGAAGTTCAACGAGGATGTCGCCGGGATGCACACCGTCATGATGATCCTGGCGGTGATCGCCATGTATACGCCCTCTCTCTTCGTGCATCTGATGCCGCGCCCATCCAACGGGGGCGATGTCTTAAACCTCAGCCTGTGGGTCTCCGGTCTGCTGATTCTCCTCTACATGGCAAGCCTCTGGTTCTCGCTGAAAACGCATCAGGATATGTTCAAAAGCGCGGAGGAGGATCATCAGCCCCCGCACTGGAGCCGGGCGACCGCCTATCTGGTGCTGGGGGTGGCGACGGCGTTTGTCGCCTGGGAGAGCGAAATACTGGTTCACAGTATCGAACCGGCGGTGGCGACGCTGGGAATGAGCGAACTGTTCGTGGGGGTGATCGTCCTGCCGATCATCGGCAACGCGGCAGAACACGCTTCGGCGGTAGTCTTCGCCATCAAAAATAAGATGGACATCTCGCTGAACATCTGCGTCAGCTCCTCCACGCAGATCGCGCTGTTTGTTGCCCCGCTGCTGGTCTTTCTGAGCATTCCGCTCGGTCACCCGATGGGTTTCGTCTTCAACGACTTCGAGCTGATCGCGGTCGGTTTCTCTGCGCTGATCGCCGCCTTTATCGCCCGCGATGGGCAGTGCAACTGGCTGGAGGGCGCGCAGCTTCTGGCGGTCTACCTGATCCTCGCCTTCGCCTTCTACTTTATCCCCAGATAGGGCGCTTGCGCCGAAAACCCGCGAGCAAGACCTTGTCAATTTGCCGGAATGAAGGTATACTATCTTTCCGCAGATGGATCGTTAGCTCAGTCGGTAGAGCAGCTGACTCTTAATCAGCGGGTCGTAGGTTCGAGTCCTACACGATCCATACTCCTCTTTCACAGCGATAGGGTCCCCTATCGCTCTTTTTATGACTCTCCCACATGACGGCATGAGACGCAGAACGGCGCTCTCCAGAAGCGATGACGAGGGGGCGGAAGCGAGATTGCGAGGGAGCGTGAGCGACCGAAGCCCTCTGTGTACTGGCAACCGATTGAGACAGGGGTTGAAAGAGGTTTCCCTGTGAGCCGTCCGGTGCCAGCCCACAGGGAAGCGAGAGTAGCAAAGAGGGTCAGGATCGCTTGCGCCGCGCCAGAACCA
>CAYSDM010000020.1:0-68753 GCA_964429855.1 uncultured Chthonomonadaceae bacterium | reverse complement strand
CGACCCACTTTCCGGCTCCGGAAGGAGGCACGTCGTAGAGATGCAGATCGCTCAGACGCGCCAGATAGATCACCAGATCGTTGTACTGGAAGCGGTTGGTCGTCTGTCCCCCCGTCGTCACCGTCAGAAGGGTCAGGAAGTCTCATCCAACACTACGCCGACGAACGCTCGCAGCTAGTCCCAGCAGGAGCAGTAGCCAACCAATTATCCATAGATGAGCGCTCCAGCCCATCCAGGAGTTATTGCCCTGATACTCTCCCAACATCCGCAAAAGTGTACTTGTCCCCAGACATAAACAGGTTGATACCACAATGATCCTGAGAACAGTGTCACGGATGTGGCGTCTGAGAAGGGGGATCAGAAGATAGAAAACGGCACTGGATACCATGCGAAAAACTGTATGCATGAGCTTGCATCCTTATTTCAAAAGTGGTTCGTCCGCCATTGTGCCAACCGCGGATAACGCAGGGGGAAGAGATAGACGAACCACTTTACACCGAGAAAAAGATTCTACTGTTTACACCTGCGGCACCCAAAACTTATCCGAGGCTCCTCTGGATACTCGTTTGGGGACTGAAGGTGGCCTGGAGTTGGCTTCGGATAGTTTGGGAAAGTATCCGGACCAAAGTACCTATTCGCAATGGGGATGCCCCAGTGGTTGTAAACCGTCTCCATCAGGGCTGGCAATGCGATGAAGGTAAAAGCCACGGTTGCTGGTGGGCAGGCGAGAGATGGCAGTAAAGTGACTATCGTGCCAATCCCTCCGATAATCCCTCCGTCAGTTCTCCTGCGTGCCCACCAATCTTCTGCTTCATGCCCGGTCGGGTCCACCCTGTTGACGGGATCGTGTTCACAATACAGGTACGGTTTCTGCTCCAGGTAGGTGTCGCGAGTGAGGAACAGACCCGCCTGCGCATCGTAGTAACGCGCTCCCACATGCACCAGACCTGCATCGCCATCGTTGCGGTAACCGCTCGTTGCCGCGAACAGATAGGGACTGCTGCTGCTGCCTGTCGTCCCCACACTCTGACCGAAACCCTCATACGCGATCGTTCCGACCACCGTCTGACTGGCGTTGATCACAACATTGGCGCTTTACAGAGCGTTCGCGTAGTACTGGCTATTCTGCCAAAACGTTGTTCGGTTGAAACACCTCCATTCAATCTGGTTAATTTGGTAGTACCAGCATCTTCCAGACACCGCCATCCCGTACAAAGGTACGGGTGGTAACCGAGACACGCCTGCCCGCCCTTGTATCCAGGTATCCGACGCTTCGCAGGTAGGCGGCTCTCTCTTCCGTGATCTGAGATTCCAGAATGTACTCCACCCGAACGTAATCGGAAAACGGATCGCCGGAGAGAACACGAATGTAACGGATGCGAAGAGGTCGGACAAAACGGGTCTGGTTCACCCGCATTCGCCGGATGATAGTCTCTTAGTGAGTTAACTGTTTACGGCGGATAATCTGTGCCGACGCAGATATGCGTTACATCCATTTCTATACACGCCATGTTTCTCATCCTGTAAAGTAGTTTCCTTTCAGAATCATGATCGGTCTCGGGAAGAAGGGAACTGCCGTCAGCATGGTGAATGAAGGGCAAAGACAGCCCGCTGGCGTCGGCGGAGCCGTTCCGCGCCGAACTGCCAGGGGCAAACCGGAGAGCAGACTATGAACGAATCCGATCCACTTCCGCCGACCCTCAGCCGCCGCGATCTGCTGCGCGCAGGCGCGCTGGGAGCCGCCGCGCTGACCGCCGTCAGCGCCTCCTCGCTTCTGGAAGCCGCCGCGCAGCAGGTTAGCCGCGAAAGCCCCTACTGGCCCTTCCGCATGGGGATACAGAGCTACTCCCTGCGCGGCTACAACTTTGAGACTGCCCTCGATAAAACGGCCCGGCTGGGACTCTACTACTGGGAGGCGTTTCAGGCGCACATTCCCCTGACCGACAACAAAAGCCAGATCGAAGCGACCCTGGCAAAGCTGAAGGCGCAGAAAATCCGCCTGATGGCGTGGGGCGTGCAGGGATTCGACGGCAACGCCGACGCCTCGAGAAAAATCTTCGAGTTCGCGAAGGCGCTGAAGATTCCGGTCATTACCGCCGATCCCTCCCGTGAATCGCTTCCAATTCTCGACAAACTGGTGGCGGAGTATAAGATCAGAATCGCCATCCATAATCACGGTCCCGGCTCCCGCTATGACAGGATGAGCAGCGTGCAGGCTGCTCTGAAGGATCATCACCCGCATATCGGCGTCTGCATTGACACCGGCCACGCCCTGCGCTCCGGAGAAGACCCGGTCGAGTGGGTGAAGTTCTTTGGCAGGCGGGTCTACGGCATCCATCTCAAAGACGTAAAAGACCGGGTTCACTTCACGGAGGTCGGCAAAGGCGATCTGCGAACGGTGGATCTGCTGCGTGAACTGAAGCGGCTGAAATTTGAACTCTGCCTCGCGCTGGAGTACGAGGAGAACGAGCAGAACCCCATCGCCGATATTGATCGCTGCCTCTTTGCGACCCGCGATGCGGTCGCCAAAGCGATTCATCAGTAGCGCCTGTTCCCGGAGGATAACCATGCCCGATATAAACCGCAGAGACTTTATGAAGCAGGCAACGGCCGTTTCCGGCGCGCTGGCGATCACCGGCGCGGCCGTCGCGGCGCAAGAAGAGCCGGATCCGCAAAAACCGTCGCGCGCGCCGACCGAACGGGTGAAGCTCGGTAAAACCGGCATCACCGCCTCGCTGCTCGGTATCGGCACGGGGTCTACCGGCTGGAATCATCAGTCGAATCAGACCCGGCTCGGCCAGGAGAGGTTCACCGCAATGATCCGCCACGCGCTGGATCGGGGAATCACCTTCTTCGACGCCGCCGACATGTACGGATCTCATACCTTCCTGCGGGAGGCGCTCAAAGGCGTTCCGCGTGAAAAGTATGTCCTCCAGTCCAAAATCATCCACCGCACAGCGGAGGAGGCGCGCGCCGATCTGGATCGCTTTCGCCGCGAACTGGGCGTGGACTACATAGACATCGTTCTGATGCATGTGGTGACCGAGGCGGACTGGAATGTGCGCTATCGCGGCGTGCGGGAGGCGCTGGAGGAGGCGAAACAGAAGAAGATCATCCGGGCGCACGGCTGCTCCTGCCACAGCTTCGCCGCGCTTCAGACCGCCGCCGCCGATCCCTGGGTAGATGTGGATCTGGCGCGATTCAATCCCTGGGGCGCGCACATGGATCAGAAGCCCGGCGATCCGCCCTCGAAAACCCCGGAGCAGGTGCGGGAGACGCTGCTGCGAATGCGGCGCGCCGGAAAGGGCGTGATCGGCATGAAGATACTGGCGAACGGCGATGCGGTGCGCGGTGAGGATCGTCTGGCGCGCGCGCGCGAATCGATCAAGTTCGCGCTGGCTTCCAGCGCCCTCGACATGATGATCATCGGCTTCGAAAGTCCGCGCCAGATTGACGAGGTGTTCGAGGAGACCCGGATCGCACTGGAGGAGCTGGCGCACCGGGCCGTCTGACCCGCTTTCAGAGCGAAAGCCTCTCTCCGACGGGATCGGAGAGAGGCTTTTTTTTGAGCGACTACTCTCGGATGACCAGCTGCCGCGTGTTGGGAGGCAGCACCTGCAGCGACTTAAGAAACTCGATCACACAGGCGCGCTCATACTCCGACAGGCTCCAGAAGGCGCGGCGCGCGTTCGCCGCCTCTCCGCCATGCGCGTCAATCGCGTCGGTGAGGAGAGTGGCGCGTCCGTTGTGCAGGAAGGGCGGTTCAGAGGCGCCCCCCCACAGCCGCTTTGTCAAGAAGACGCGCGTCGGCACGCCAGCCTGGACAAGCCGCTCGTTGTTGATCCGCGGGTCATCGCCCAGATCGTGCCGTTTCAGATCGGTGTAGGCGCGCACCAGTATCGTTCCCCGAGAGGTGAGACGGGGGCGGGGGTGTTCGCCGTCGCGCGTCAGGTCGAGCCGGATCGTCCCCGCATCGTCCTGTGGACGCAGATTGCCCGGCGGGTTGTAGGGGTTCGGCTCCGTGTAGTAGCGGGATTTCAGCTCGAGCACCGGGCGGTGGCAGTGCGCGCAGCCAATCTTTTCAAACAGTTGCTCGCCGCGGTGGACCGCCAGCGCGCGCTTTGGATGACGCGGGATCACCTGTCCTGGAAAGGCGAGGGAGGCCTGAAACAGGGTGGCGGTAGTGATATCGCCCTCCGTTAACTCGTTACGCACGCCGTCCTGATCCGGGTCGGTGTCCCGACCGAACCGCTCCACCGACTGTATGCCGTGATGGTGATTGAACGCCGTGTTGGTGAACTGTCGCAGCGAGACGACGACCCCTTTTTGGTGAAACGGCTTGATGATCAGGTCCGGGTCCACTCCCTCGACCGCAGAGGTATCCACGGTTGCGTCAGGGTAGGCGCTGATGCTTCCGAAGTGGACGCCCTTTGTCTGGAGGGGTAGCGTGGTTTTACGGCGGTTCTGGCGGGCCAGGGCGAGGGCGCGGCTGCGGATCGCGTGCAGGTCGGCGGTCATCTCGCGGGCGAGCATCTCGATGGCGCCGGCTCCCCACATTCCCGGCGTATTGCGCTCGTTGCCGACCGTGCTCAGGGTACCGGGAATCTCGCCGGTCATGGGGTCTGCCTGTGTGAAGTCGTCCACGAACCCAAACCGCTGGGCGAGCACAAAGACGTTGGCGACGTTATCGCCTCCGCCGCCGGTTCGGGGCTTGTTGTGGCAGCCGGAGCAGGCGTTGGCATCGGGACCGGAGACGCGGTTGAACGCCTCGACGCCCTCGCGCCGCAGGCGGGGCGCGCCGGTTCCGTCGGTCTGCGGGCGTCCTGCGCCATCCAGTCGGTTGAAGTCGGCGGCAAACAGGAGCCTTCCCGCCTCCACAGCCTCCTGTACCGACACGCTCCCATCCAGGATGGCCCGGTGGTCGAGATGGCGCTGGATGACCGGCTGTTCGCCAATCGGAGGGTCGTCGGTCCATGCGAGAGAGGAGACAGTCAACAGCAGGGTGGGAATAGTGATCAGGAAAAAGGGTACACAAATACGCACGAAAGTCCAACTCCTCAGTCTACAGAATTCACACAGAGAGCGTCTGGCTGGCGCGTTAACCCCTCACGCCATCCAGACGCTGTTTGAAGAGGCGGAGGATCAGCGTCTTACACGGCGCAGGGCCATGCCAAAGCCGCATACGGTCAGCCCGATCAGCATCAACGCGTTGCCCGGCTCGGGGACGGCGGTGCCGACCACCAGCTCCAGCCTGCGCTGCCCGGTGTAGAGGCCGTTCTCGTACAGGTACTGCTGGGTGATGAAGGCGACGTCTCCCCGGTCGTTGATGGCGGCAGCGCGGATGCTGACGCCAAGCGGGTTGTCCGTCAGGCGGATGAGCTGCCCATCGTCGTAGAGAACGAGGTTGGAGAGACCAAATGACGGCGCACCCCCTCCTGTCCCTGAGACCGTGCGATCGGCAAAGACGATCTGTCCCCGGTTGTTGCGCTGTCCTAGCTCGATGCTGGTGACGCCGCTGGTGCCGGCGGTCAGAATGAGCGCGGCGTTGCCCAGTGTATCCACGGTGTAGAAAGAGCCGGTCGCGCTGCTTCCGGCAAAGACGAGGGCGACATCGTCATCGCCAAAGTCGCGGATGGAGGCGTTTGTCCAGTTGAGGCTGGTAGAGAGTGGCGACAGCATGTCGGTCTGTGAGTCGTACAGGTACATCTGAATCGGGTCGGCAGCGCTCTGCCGCGCCGTGAAAACCGCCTTGCCGGAGTTGCTGATAAAGGGCGCGGTGACCAGCGCGTAGTCAGTGAGCAGTTCGCGAGTTCCGCTCAGGTCGCCCGAGCCGTTGTGGTAGAGAAGCGACCAGCGTCCAGTCTGGTAGTCGAGGCGGCGAAAGACCGCCTGCCCCCGGTCATTCACATCGGGATTGGTGAGTGCGCTGACCGCCCGTCCATTCTCCACGAAGATCGTGGAGCCGATGATGGTCGGGGTTGCAGAGGAGCCGGGCGCGTAGCGGTAGATGCGATCCTCCTGATAGCGGGAGCCTGGCGACGCCTGCCCGGTATCCCTATCTATCTGACCGGTGCTGGCGACCCAGACCGCGTTTTTGGTCTGCATGCCAAAACGGGGGAGCCGGTTGTCAATGATCGTTGCGGCGAGCGGGTCGAGAGCGGAGATGTTATGGAAGGGACTGTCGAGATAGATCTGCGGACCCTCCTGCGTCGGACCGCTCCACAGCACATGTCCGCCGTTGTTGATTCCGGTAGAGAGCAGCCGATTGTAGGTACCGGTGACGCTGTAGACTGTTTGGAAGCGGTAGAGCGTTTGCGCCTGCGCCAGATGAAGAGAGAGTGATAGAGCCGCGAGGATCAACAGCGACACGCGCCCGCTTTTTCGCCAGCCTGGCGACAGGCGGCGCTGTGTGGGATGCCGCCGGCACTGCAGGCCGCTGGAGCGCGTGTAGACAGGTGAGAGGCGGAAAGAGTTTAAAAAGATCATAGGTTTTTCTCCTCTAAGTTTTAAAATCATATAGTAAACACTGCATATTATATGCCAAAAAACCGTAAAGTAACGAGTTGTTTGAAATTTCAGAGAAATATTTTCTGTATTAGTGTAATGCCAATGAACTGATGTGCGAGAGCGGGGAGATGTCGCCCCTTTTCTGCGGACGCAGCAGGAATTTCACGCGCAGGCAAGAAGTCGGATAGGAGAGGTGCAAGCGACTGACGTATATTGCAGAGGGATCGCAGCCAGATCGCCTCACGACCCTAGAATATAGTCTCCAAGGAGCACTCAAAGATGTCTTCACGACCGATGAATATCCTGCTGTTCGGGATTGACAGCCTGCGCGCCGACCATATGTCGTGCTATGGCTACTCGCGGCTGACCACGCCCTACGCCGACCGACTGGCTTCCGAGGGCGTGCTTTTTGAGAATCTCTACAGCGCCTATATCCCGACCACCCCCGCCTATACCACCATCTTCACCGGCATGGACGTGATGACGCATGAGATGGTCGCGCTCAGCCCGAAGGGACCGATCGCCCCACAGATCAAGCTGCTGCCGGAACTGCTGCGCGAGGCGGGCTATGTCTCCTATCGCGTCGGGTTCGGAGGCGACTTCTTCCGGGGATTTGATCGAACGTTCGGCTACGATGAGGGATGGTACGCCTGGGAAGACCGTCCGGCGCGAAAAGCCGAAAACCTGAACGATGTCACCCTCCCGGCTCTGGAGGAGCTTGTCAGGAATGACCAGCCCTGGATGCTCTTCATGCGCCATATGGACCCGCACGCGCCCTATCTACCGCCGCCTCCCTATGACACGCTCTTCTACTCCAAAGACCCGACGCAGCCCGGTCTGGATATGTCGCCGATCCGCGATTTCCCCAACTTCCGCGACTTCCATCTCTCCTGGATGCCGCCCGGTATTGAGGACGCCGAGCATCCCATCGCGATGTACGACAGCGCCGTAACCTATATGGATGCCTGCATTCAGCGGCTCCTGACCCGGCTGGACGAACTCGGACAGCGCGAAAACACCCTGATCGTCTATACCGCCGATCATGGCGAGACACTCTATGATCATGGATGCTATTTCGACCATCACGGACTCTATGAGCCGACCCTCCACGTCCCGCTGATTATCCGCTTCCCGGACGGTCGCATGGCGGGCAAGCGAGTCAAAGGGTTTACGCAGCATCAGGACCTCACCCCGTCGCTGCTGGAACTGGTCGGGTGCGGCAGCCTGATCGAGCGCGAGGCGATGGACGGGAAGTCGTGGGTTCCGATGCTGACCGGAGAGCGCGTTACCAACTACACCGAGTTCTATCTGACCGAGTGCACCTGGATGCGTAAACGCGGCTGGCGCACGCCCGAATGGAAGCTGATTGACGCGCTGGAGCCGGACTTTCACGGCAAGCCTCCGGTGGAACTGTATAACCTGGTCGCCGATCCCGAAGAGAATCACAACCTCGCCGATCAGGAGCCGAAGATTGTGCAGGCGCTCAAAGACCGTATGACCGCCTGGGTGGAGAAGCGGCTGAGCGAAACCGGCAAGCCCGATCCGATCCTTCAGTATGAGATGGGACTCGATCGGCGTATCGGCTCCATCGCCACCGCGAAAAAACTGCAGGACCGCTAACCGGTCCGCTCTTGTGCAGACAGCCTGCGGAGCGCGGCTTCGCAGGCTTTTCGCCGTTTCTATCGGCGGAGGATTCCCGGGAGACATCGCAGGAGAAACGCAAACAGGAGAAGCGGAGACGCATCACGTACTTATCCGGGGGAGGGCGACAGACTCCTCTCCCTCTGCACAAAAACATCCGGGAGTTTAGACTATGTTGATCACGCAGATCCGACGATATGCGGCGCGGCTGTCGGGAGTGATGCTCATGGTTACCAGTATGACGGGCGCATGCGCCCAGAACCTGCCCCGCTTCGATTTCAGCCAGGAGGCGGCAGTGCGGGAGTGGCAGCCAACCCATGACGTGGCGTCTCTGCGCCACACGCCGGAAGGCATGGTGATCGCCATCAATGGCGGCGACCCCTATATTCACGGTCCGGCGCGGGACTTTCCCGCCGGTCAGATGCTCTGGATGCGCGTCCGTCTGAAATCCGATCAGGCAGGAGCCGCGCAGATATTCTACTTCAATGCAAGGAAGGGAACCAACGAACCCGATTCCGTGCGGTTCAACGTGCCTGCCGGAGTCTGGCATGAGGCGAAGGTTCCCGTTCCTGCCTTCGGAACGGGGCAGATGCTGCGCTTCGACCCTCCTGGCACCAAAGGCGTCTGCATTATCGCCTCGATCAGCTTCGAGGCGCGTTCGCTCCTCAAAGAGCCGGAATGGGTGAAACCGGTCGCCCCGACCATCGGAGGAGGCGCGGTGACCCTCAACTCCGGTGCGCTGCGTCTGGCGCATTCCGCGGGTGAACTGGGCGGATTTGAGCTATGGGTGGATAACCAGCGCATGGGATTCGGGCATACAAAGCCGATGCTTGGCTACCTGATGAACGGCGAGCCGCGCTGGATGGAGATACCCACGAAAGCGCAGGTCACGCGCACGCAAGATAACGGCGCGGAAGTCCGCGTCTCCTTCCGTGACCGCGACGGCGGAGAGTGGGTGATTGCGCAGCGTTTCAAGAGCGCCGCCGCTCCCGGCGTCAAGAGCGCCGCTGCTCCCGGCGTCAAGAGCGCCGCCGCTCCCGGCGCATTTGATGTCGAGACGCAGGTCACCGTTAATCAGGACCGGAAAGTCATCTACCTGCCGATGCTGCTGGTGCTGGCCGGCGCGGGCGCGTTCGGGGGGTCGAAAAATCAGGCGGTTTTCGCGGGACTGGAGTACCTGGACAAAAACGAGCCGAGCAGCAGCGAGGCGGATATCATCGGTCCCGGCTCCAAACGCCAGGTTCCCGATACGCTGCGAATCGCCTTCCCGCTCATGGCGATTCAGCAGAATGACCGCTATATCGGGCTGATATGGGAGATGACTCCCGCCTTCAGCGCGGTGTTCGACTCGCCGGACCGCCTGTTCAAATCGGGCGGGCATGTGATGGGGGTGATCTTCCCCCATTCGGACGGAACGAACCGCGTGGAGGGCAGCCTGCTTCCCTATGACGGCGAGACTCTCGCCTCCGGCAAGCCTCTGACCCTGCGCGCCACGCTCATCGGGGGCAAAGGGCAGAGCATCATTCCGGCGGTTCAGCAGTATGTCGCCCTGCGCGGTCTGCCGCCGGTTCCCGAAACCGGCATGGATGTTCAGGCCTACGCAGCCTGGGCAGGCGGCGGATGGCTCGATTCCAAAATCCGCAGCGGCGACCTGTTCCGGCACGCCTACTGGCCCGGCTTCTCCGGCTTTGCGCCCGGTCCGGCGGCGGATGCCGCCACCTATATGGACTGGTCGGCGATCCACACACGCGACCCGGCGCAGGCAAAGCGGCTGCGCGAGCAGGCGAAACAGGCGCTGGCGCACGTGGAGCCGGGAAACTGGAACGGTTCGGGAGTGTCGCACGTGCAGTATCCGGTCGAATCGCTGCTCTATGGGCATGTGGCGGAAAACGTGCAGAACGCGCTCCACGGCGCGCGCGAGCTTCTGAAGCGGTTTGAGCCGGATGGACGTATTCTCTATCGTCCGTCGCCGGGCGGTCTGGACTACGGGCGCACCCATTTTGAGCCGGACGCCAACGGCTTGACCGCGCAGGTGGTGGATCGCATCCTGGAGGCGGCGAGCCTGAGCGGCGACGCGGAACTGCTGAAGGAAGGCATTCGGGTGCTGCGCGCGCTGGATCGGTTTATGAACACCGTTCCGCGCGGCGCGCAGACATGGGAGGTTCCGCTGCACACTCCGGACATCCTTGCCTGCGCCCATCTGGTGCGCGCCTACACGCTGGGATATGAGATGACCGGCGAGCGGGCGTTTCTGGAGAAGGCGAAATACTGGGCATGGACGGGCGTGCCATTTACCTATCTGGTCAATCCGACCCCGAATCCGGTCGGTCTCTACGCAACCACTCCGGTCTTCGGCGCGACTCAGTGGGTGGCTCCGAACTGGATGGG
This sequence comes from uncultured Chthonomonadaceae bacterium, assembly GCA_964429855.1. Taxonomy (GTDB): domain Bacteria; phylum Armatimonadota; class Chthonomonadetes; order Chthonomonadales; family CAJBBX01; genus CALLMM01. The sequence continues at coordinate 58,217 of CAYSDM010000020.1, read as the reverse complement.
TCTGCCGGTGCAGTGGTGCGGTCTGGTCTATTCAGACGCGCTCTATCGTCTGATCCGCCACGACCCCGCCGGTCCCTGGAAGCAGCTAGCGGATGGAATCACCGCGTCGGGCATTCAACAGTCGTTCGACCGCTCTGATCCCGACCTGCAGGCGCTCCTGCCCGACTCGTTCAGTATGCGTTCACAGACCCGCAACGCCGTCGCCATCAATCCCGGCACGGTGCAGGCGAACGCCGCGCGCCTCTACGGGAAGCCGGACATGTACGACTTTATGGCGTTTCGCCGGGTTGGTCTGATGGTTCATGCGCCGGGAACGATCCGCGAAACCTCGGAGTCCGCCGGTCGCCTGACCTTCTCGGTGCAAGGGTGGCTGGATCGCCCCTGTTATCTGCTGATTGTCGGCTTCAAACAGGCTCCGCGCGTGCGGATCAACGGCAGAGAGACGCCGCTGGCCGCGCCGCATCAGTATCTTGCCGAGACGGGACGCCTGATCCTGCGCGTGGAGGGCAGCCCGAAGATCGAAATCACGACCCGTTAACCGTTCGGGCATTCCGGGCACTATTTCCGCTCTGAATGCCCGAACCTTCTGAGCTTCCGAGATCATGAAAAATATTGTTATTCTGGGTTCTACCGGCTCCATCGGCACGCAGGTTCTCGATATTGTGGCCCGGCTGCCGGAGAAGTTTCGGGTGATCGGACTGGCTGCCAATAACAACGTGGAGCAAATCGTCCATCAGGCGAACCAGTTCGATGTTTCCAACGTATGTATTGGAGTAACCGCCGGGCGGACGCAGGAGATCGCTTCCCGTCTCAATGCGCGGAACCCGGGCGTTTTTCAGGGCGTCGAAGGAATGTGCGCGCTGGCGACGCTTCCCGAAGCCGATCTGGTGGTGGTGGCGGTGGCGGGAGCCATCGGCATTATGCCGACCCATGCCGCGCTTGCCGAAGGCAAGACGATTGCGCTGGCAAGCAAAGAGGTGCTGGTCGCGGCAGGCGAGCATACGATGCGTCTGGCGCGAAATAAGGGCGTGGCGATCCTGCCGATAGACAGCGAACACTCCGCGCTGTTCCAGTGTTTGCAGGGCGCGCCCGATAATAGCATCGAGAAGCTTTTTTTGACCGCCTCCGGCGGACCGTTCCGCTCCACGCCGCGGGAGCAGTTGGAGACGGTTACCCCGCAACAGGCGCTCAAACACCCGACATGGAATATGGGCGGGCTGGTGACCATTAACTCCGCCACGCTGATGAACAAGGGGCTGGAGATCATCGAGGCGCACTGGCTCTTTGATGTCCCGGTAGAAGACGTGGAGGTGATCGTTCATCCGCAGAGCATCGTCCATTCGCTGGTGCGTTTTCGCGACGGCTCCGTGCTGGCGCAGCTCGGTCTGCCGGATATGCGCCTGCCGATCCAGTACGCGCTGGTCTACCCGGAGCGGCTCAACACCCATCTGCCCCGGATGGACCTGACAGCCTGCGGCGCGCTGACCTTTGAAGCCCCCGATCCGCAGAAGTTTCCCGCGCTCGATCTGGCGCGGAGGGCGGCGGACATCGGGGGTACGATGCCTGCGGTGATGAATGCCGCCAACGAAACGGCCGTCTCTCTCTTCTTAGAGGGTAAAATCCCGTTTCTGGGTATCATGAAGACGGTGGAATATGTGATGGAGCGTCATGAACCGGTCGAGTCCACCTATCAGAATGTGCTGGAAGCCGATGCCTGGGCGCGGGAGACGGCGCTGCATAGCTATATCTAAAACTGCGATCGGACGGAGTTGCTGCGTATGCCTGAAGTAATTAAAGGGATTTTCTGGCTGCTGATTATTCTGAGCATCCTGGTGGTGGTGCATGAGTGGGGCCACTATGCGATGGCAAAGTGGTTCAAGATGCGTGTGGAGGACTTCTCTCTGTTCTTCGGACCGGTGATCTGGCGTATTGGTCAGCGTGGAGAGACCGTCTATAACGTGCGCTCTATCCCGCTGGGCGGCTTTGTCAAGATCGCTGGCATGGAGCCGGATGACATCTCCGGTGGCCGTCCCATTCTGGAGGCGATCCGGCATCCAAACCTCAAGGAAGACGCCGACATGGATCGGATGTTCGCGCAGTTGGATGCCGATACGATGGCGGGCATCAACGCGGAGAATATCTCCGCCGAGACGCGCCAGACCGTTCGCTCCGCCATCGGAACCGATGGCAGACTCACCGAAACGGGGCGGCAGGACCTGGAGGCGCTGCGCCATTCGCCGCGTATGACCGCCGACGAACAGAAGCTGGTGGAGATGGTCCTCGCCGCTGATACCCGCGCCAATGACACCGGACTCTACAGCCAGAAACCGATCTATCAGCGCGCGCTGGTCATCTTCGCCGGACCGCTCGCCAGTCTCGTCTTTGGATTTCTCGTCTTCTGCCTGATGGGAATCACCATCGGGCTGCCCACCAATAAACTGACCACGCAGATCGTGCAGGTGATGCCGGGAGGAGCGGGGGCGGAAGCCGGACTGCGCACCGGCGACCGGATCGTCGCCATCAACGGCGTGCCGATCAACGACGGCGAAGCGATGATCAAGAAGATCAATGAGAGCGCGGGAGTCCGCCTTCAGTTGACGGTGCGCCGCGACGGCAGCGACATAACCCTGTTTGCCACCCCGCGCGCCAAAGATGTGCCGATGATCCGTGACGGAAAGGTCGTCAACGGCCCCGACGGCAAGCCGCTGATGGAGAAGCGCGGGCGTCTGGAGGTGGTTCCCAACCCGCAGTTCGCGCGAAGCGGTCCGGTCGAGTCCATTCAGGCGGGTACGCTGATGACCGCCGGGTATGTGGTGGGGCTGTATAATGTGGTGCGCAACCGGCAGGTCAAGGAGGCAGTCGGCGGACCGATCGCGATGGGGCAGATGGCGACGGCGTTCCAGCGGCTCGGGATCGAGCATCTGGTGATGATGATGGGTTCGCTCAGTCTCAGCCTGGGAATTATGAACCTGCTCCCCATTCCGATTCTGGACGGCGGTCACCTGATGCTGCTGGGATGGGAGAAGCTGCGGCGGCGAAAGCTGTCGCCCCGCGAGGTCTATCGCGCTCAGATGATCGGGCTGGGCCTCCTCGCGCTGCTGATTATCTTCGTCATGTTCAACGATATCAGCCGCATACTCGCGGGACGCTCGCTTCACTGACGGCGAACGCGCCCTTCTCAAATCCCCGCGTGGGAGTCCTCTTCCACACGGGGATGTTTTTTTGCGGTACGGACTTCGCATCCGTAAGAACCGTATCTGCGATCCTGTCACAGCATAAGCATATTACGTGATAAAAAAACCTTGTGTTGCTGAAAACAGAGTGTTATACTCTTCCTCTAACGCGATTCGCGTGGTTGTGAACTGGAGTAGTGTGATGAAGAACTGGTCCAGGTTGCAGAATCGGGTTGTCCGCCAACGCATTCTGTCTCATCGTCCAACCTCTGTCTCTATTCAGGCGACCCGTTTTTGCCCTCTCGCCTTTCCCTCGCACACGTGCGCCCCCGCTGCGCCTGTTGCTGCCTCTCGCCCGGTCGCTTGCCCTTTTTGCCCTTTATGCTCAGAAAGGAGATTGTGAAGAATCGCATACAAACCCTGTTCATGGGAATTTTGGCGATGCTCTGCCTGATGATCGCGACATCAGCGTATGCACAGTCCTGGAGTGACTATGAGGTTGATGGCCCAAACGGGATTATTCAACGCGTGGGTAACACAGTGTATACCGGAGGACCGAACGGATGCAGCGTCGAGGCTATCGCGGTCTTTTCATCTGGCTCAACATACTACTCAGTCATAGAGGTTCGCTTCAAGCGAACCTACTACGCGCCTCCCGGGTTTCCTTCCGTCAATACCACGCCGACCGGGCACCAAACTGGAACAAAGACAGGCAGTCCTGCCTATGCCAGTACCTCATTCTACTGTTATACTGGCTCAATGGGTTACAATACGGACTCCCTGAATCCATATGACAAGACTGACACCACCCCGACGACTACGTTCAGTCCTCAGGCAACTCGCACGGTCACACTCTATGCCTATGCGAGGAATAACAGGAACTATCCGACAACCAGCGCACAGGCATTCTGCGAGTTCCAGTACAAGCCGTAGGCGAATAACAGTCTCGGAACCGCTGCATAGGCGCCGGAGTGGATCGGGACTCCGATCCATTCCGGCAGTGGAGCTTCGGGAGTAAAACGATGGATAACTGGAAACGTCATGCGACACTGTATGCGATGGCTGTGGTGTGGGTCGGGATATCCCTGCCCTCCTTCGGGCAACCCCAGCCTCCCGACACGGATGACGCCCGGCTGGATGCCCCGGTAACGCTCACTCTGGGAGAGACGACCCTGGGCAGGGTTATGACGCAGCTCTCCTCCCAGACCGGACTGACCCTTCAGGCAGCCGACTATCTGCGCCAGCGACGGCTGATCGTACAGATGGAAGGACTGACCGCCCGTGAAGCGCTGGATGCGCTGGCGGAACTGCATGACTGGACATGGAGCCGCGTCGAGCCGGGGCGTTACCTGCTGAAACGCAAGGTGGCGCGTCGCCCTGGTCGGCTGGAGGACATTCCGATAGCAATGCAGACAGGCTTGCCGAGGGACCTTCGAACCTGGCTGCATCTTCCCGCTCTGCCCAAGGACGACCCCTCAGAAATCACGTCCATCCCCCGGTATGGTCCGATCATGAGTATCGCCCGGAATCAGACGAATCAACTGTTGGCAGAACTGGAGCCTCTGCTTCGGAAGCGAGAGACGATTGCTGTCTCGGAGTTGCAGTCGGAACATCATACGCGCCTTCTGCTATGGCTGCTGCTTCAGAACTACAGTTCCCTGCAGGGGCTGTTGCATAATGAATTCGGGGTGCAAAGCATTCGTCCTGCGGCAGCCTCTCTATGGTTTGAATCGGCAAATGTGATGTTGATAGGCATCTATCAGGGAGATCAGCATCTTGTCAGTTTTGGCGGGAATGTCTCTGGCGCATGGCGGGAGCGTTAGATCTATTGGCTGATCTCAAGGCGTTTTGTTTCTGATGACTGGAGAAACGTATGTGGAAATGGAATGGACCTATCCTCCTGTTGTGCGCAGTTAGCGCGATGGTTCCGGCGGATTCGCCGTTGGCAGAGGCACAACCGACAGACCGAATGAAACAGATGCTGGAGAAAGAGGTTGTCCTGGATCATAAACACTCCTCCCTCGCCGATATTTTGAAGGAGATGGCAGAGAAGTACGGTGTGAGAGCCGCCGTTGAAGGAACGCCTCTACGCGAGAAAGCGGATTTCTCTTTTCAGGGAACCCTGCGGGAGGCTCTGAATCGGCTGTCTGAACGCTTTGATTATCAGTGGCGGGCTTCCCGCGCCGGCGTGATCCTGATGAACAAGCGGTTCACAAACCCGGATGACATACCTCCAATGCTCCTGCAGGAGTATCGGCAGGTCGCGAAGGATCAGTTGACCATACTGCCCGATACAGCGCCAGACCTGGAGCATCAACGCTGGGGAGAGTCGCTCCTCTCACTGGCGCGCACGCTGACCGCGCCGCAGATTCAGGCGCTTCACCAGGGAGTTCGTCTCTCGGCAGCCGATCTGACGCCTGCGCAGCGTCGTCTGTTCGAGCAGGCGATCTACGCCCGGATATACGGTCCGCCTCGCGGGATTTGGGAGCGAATCGGTATACTGTGTTCTCACTACGAGAATGCCTACCTGCAGCGGGTAGACCCCGATCCGAATAACCCCGGCCAGGTCTATGAGATATGGCTGGTGGTGGAGCAGAGACGGGGGCAGGCCTCGCGGTGGATGCTGGGAGTGCTGCCCAAAGAGAAGAAGCCGTGAGAGGTGGGCGGCGCGTCGCTCCGTGCGCCGCTACTCCTCGTCCAGGTATCCCATCCGCGCCGATTCGTCGTTCTCCTGCTGTTCGTCGAAGTACCAGTCCGCGATGTCGTAGGCAAAGGAGTGATACTCCACCTCGAAGGGCGCGAATATCTCGCCGACCTCCTCCAGATCGGTGTCGAAATCGAGGAACTGACGGGTGAAGCAGAGCAGCGGATAGTACTTATCCCCGTTGACATCGAACCAGTACTGATCGAGGAAGTTGCCCATTTCGAAGACGGCGCGTCCGCATATCTCCTTGCGTAGTTCCGTGTCCTCCACCCCGCACTCCTTGAGCGCATCGTTCATCTCCACCATCCAGACCCGAACGAACGCTCGGGCCATATCCCAGTATCGCTCATCTCGCACTATCTGTGCCATGCTCGTCTCCTCTGTGCCCTACACCGCGCCCCGAAGAATGCTCCCGAGCAGATCCGTCCTGCCGACCTGCCCGCCCTTGAAGAGAATCTCCCTTCCATCAGCAGGCTGCCCGACGGCATAGATTCGACAGAGCGGAGAGCCGGGAGCCATCGGGGTAATGACTTCCAGCGCCTCGATACCCAGTTCTCTGGCGACATAACTGGAGGTATCTCCTCCCGCCACCGCCGCGCGCGTGATGCTCGTCTCCCTGAGTATCTCCTGTAGAATCCGCCCCAGCGCCGAACCCAGCGATCTGCCGCTCATCTGCGCGGCTCCCGGCGCGGTTCTGCTCTGATGCAGACGCGGGTCGTCCGGACCTTTGCAGGTGTGAACGATCACGCTGCGCCCGTTGCGCGCCGCCGCAATTGCCGCTACCGAGATAGTGCGCAGCAGAGATTCCCTCTGGTCTGGATCGGCGATCTGCGCCGTATCGAGCGGAATCTCGGCGAAGCCGCTGGCGACCGCCCACTCGATCTGCCGCGCCGTGACCGGCGAGCAGCTTCCCGAAACGACGACGATCTGCTCCACCGGAGCAGCGTGAAAGACCGGGGTCGGAGCCAGCCATCCCTCTTCGCGCCAGCAGGCTGCCAGCGCATACTCCACCCCCGAAGAGCCGATGATAAACAGCGGGTTTTCGCGGCTGGCACGCTGCTGCAGGGCGCGCCCGATGACCGGCAGGTGCGCGTCCCGCAGAATGTCAAATAGAACCGCCTCCGCGCCCTCCTCCTGCAGTCCGGCTAACCGCGCCTCGACCGCCGAATCCCCCGCCTCGATCTGCAGCACATCCACCAGACCGATTTTACGCGCCGTCTGTTTCCCCAGATGCAGGCACAGGTCGCTCTCGTCCATCGGGGTAACCGGGTGGCGCGACATGGTCGGGTGTCTGTCTAGGCGGAAGACCTCGCTCTCAGGGCCGGAGCGGGCAAAAAGGTTGCCGAACAGACAGAAACGGTTGAGAATCGGCGCGCCGACCAGCAGCGGCACAAACGGCGAATGGAAGATTCGCTGCCCCAACTCCAGCGTATGCCCGATGCTGCCGACCTGCGGCGAGGAGTCGAAGGTAGAGCAGACTTTTACATGAAACAGCGGCGCGGGCAGGGCGCGCATCCGCGAAAAGATCGGGGGTAGTTCGACATCCATCTCTTCCGGCGTCAGGCTGCGGCTCACCCCCGCCACCCCGACGGCGCGCACGCCCGGAAAGCGTTCCAACTGTTCCGGGGCGGGCGGCTCCAGAAACAGGACGGTGCGCAGCCCCGCCTTTGCCAGCGCCTCCATGCCGTCGGTGGAGCCGGTGAAGTCGTCCCCGTAGAAGGTCAGCAGCAGCCCCTCTTCGCGGCTCATGGCGCGACCCTCTGAAACCGAACGGCGGTGAAGGGCTTTCCGGGCAGCTTCAGGAGAAAATTGCCGCGAAACCGCCCCTCCACGGGCGTCATGGTCATATTCCAGGCATCGAGGATGTCCGCCTGATAGGCGTGCGCCTCCGGCAGATGATAGAGGTCCTGTGCTGGCTGCCGGCGAGCGTAGTAGTAGAGGTAGTACTCCTCGCCGATATGCGCGCCGCGATGATCCCACCGATCGTTCAGCGGCTCGAGGCAGCCGCACGGGGCGGCTTCGAGAACCTGTTTGAGGAAAGCGATTCGGGGAGGACTGCCGCCATGCAGAACTCCCCCCTTCGACCACCAGAGAATCTCCTCCGGATGCAGATAGGTCTCGCCATGCCCTACATAGCCTCCGCCGACGGTTCCGATCCAGAAGCGGTTGACCATCTGTTCAGCGGTCAGATTGCCCCAGAGCCAGTGAATGTCGCCCTCGTAGCAGCACTCGTCCACCACAATCGGCCTGCGGTACTGTTCGCGCCATCGGGGGACGGCGTAGAGGTCGCTGTTCTGGATGCTGGCGTGGGTGACCCAGGGCTTACCGTGATCGTACCAGCGAACGCCGTTATGAATGGAGCGCAGATGCTGACAGGGATCTTCCTGCTGGATAATCCGGAAAAACCGCTCCCAGTCGGCGTCGGACCTGGAGTCCATGAAGTCAAACTCGTTTGCCAGCGACCACCAGACATTGCGAAACGCCGCCAGACGCGCGATCAGGTAGCGCAGGTAGCGGTCATTCGCCTCGGCGGGCATACGCGCGAAGCCCCAGCGGTCGTAGGGGTGAAAGAGGATGATGTCGGCTTCGATGCCGATGTCGCGCAATTGGCGGACGCGAGTCTCGAAGTGACGGAAGAAGGCGGGATTGAACCGCGCGAAGTCCCATTCGCCCGAGTCGCCTTTTTCAAACGGGTAGAGAGGCGGCTCGTTACGGTTGAAGTCGTAATCTTTGGGGAAGACGCACATCCGCAGCTTGTTAAAGGGGGCGTTTTCCAGCGTGTGAAGAGTCTGCTCCTCCAGTCCCTCTCCCTGATGTGTCCAGGCGTAGCAGGTCGTTCCGATAGGATGAAAGGGCGTTCCATCCGCATAGGCGAAGTGAAATGTGTTCGCCGTTTGCACCGGTCCGTGCGTATTCGGAAGCGGGGGCGCGCAGAAAAAAGAGCCTCCCGTACCATTTAGCGCATCCAGGTTGCTGTAGGTTTCATAGCGCCACTCTCCGGGCGTATCCGGCATGAAGCGCACGCGGAAGGTGTCGTCTCCGTCAAAAAAGCCCCGCACCGGAACGGCGCGATGGCCGAGGCGGAAGGTCGCGCCGAATGAAACATCGGTGAACGGGTTGCCCGAAAATGCGGCGCGGAACGAGGCTTCGAAAACGTCCCATTGCGGTATGGCGGCGGTCATAGGGTTCCTTCCTTAGCAGGTGGTCAGGCGCGAAGTTTTCCGAACTTCTCCAGCGCCTCGCGCAGTTGGCGATGCGTGCGCGCATACTCCTCCAGCGAAACATTCTGCACCGCCGCCTCCCATGCCTGCCGGATAGAGGCGACTCCGGCTCCCGGCCCGCCTGGATGCGCCATGATGCCGCCTCCCGCCAGAAACATCAGATCAACGGTTCCTGTGAGCCGGTAGGTTTCGGGAGCCTGTCCCGCCCACTGTCCGGAGGAGACCACCGGCATGGCGAGATAACCGCCGAACATCGGAGTCAGACAGGCGCGGATGGAGGTCAGCACCGAATCGTCCGGCTCCCAGAACTTGTTCTGCAGCCCGTTGACATGCAGGTGATCCGCCCCGGCAAGACGCCAGAGTTTCTGGTAGGCGGAAAAGGCGATGCCCAGAGAGGGGCAGCGGGTCAGCATGCCCCAGCCGTTGCGGTGTCCGTGAATGGGAAGCTGGCTGTGCTGACGGATATGCGCTGCGGCGGCGAATCCCACATGATTCAGACTGAGCATGATGCAGGTTCCGCCCGCGTTCATCACCGTGTCGTGATGGCGTTTCATGTTGTCCAGATCGTCGGAGATGTTGAAGGCATACATAATTTTTTTGCCGGTGCGGTCTGCGTGATCGTTAATCACCCGCATCACGGCGGCGACCCGTTCCGGCAGGGGGGAGTGCGGCGGGTTCGCTATCAGTTCATCGTCTTTGATGAAGTCTATGTCCGCCTCTGCCAGTTCACGCGCGAGGTCGGCGGTCTGCTGCGGGGACAGCCCCACGCTCGGCTTGACGATCGTGCCGATGATCGGGCGGTCGTAGACGCCAGACAGGCGGCGCGTGCCTTCGATCCCGAACTGCGGTCCGGGATAGCGCTGCGCGAATGCTTCCGGCAGTTGCAGATCGAGCAGCTTCAAGCCGGAGTGATCGCTCAGTTCATAGAGGTTGCCGCAGACCGTCGTGGAGAGGGTCGGCAGGTTGGCTCCCATATTCTCGAAGGGAAAGGAGAGGATCATCTTTGCGCGCTGATAGCGCGGCGGAGCGTCGGTTCCTTTTGGCAGTCGGCTTCCGGGAAGGGAGGGAGTCTCGACGCTATCCAGAATCTCGATCGATTCGATCTGTGCACCGAATCGCGCCTTCAGTTCCGGGGTTTCGCCCGGAACCGCGATGAAGGTCCCGGAGGACTGCTCTCCGGCGATCACGGCGGCGGCTTGTTCCACCGGATGAGAGGTCTCCAGCAGGTAGGTGGCAAGAATGCGATCTGTGTTCATAACTTTTCGGTGACGCTTTCGTTGTACGCAGGGAGAGAGCGGAACGAGGGAGGAGGAGAGGCGTCGGCGAGGTCAACGCGCCGACGCCGCAGCACGCGCAGGCCGCCGCACGCGAACGCGCCGCTGCAGGAGGTTAACGCGGCTTCTCTTGCTCTTTCTTCTGAAACTGAATGGCGACCGAGTTGATGCAGTAACGCTTGCCGGTCGGATTGGGGCCGTCGTCGAAGACATGTCCCAGATGACCCCCGCAACGTCTGCACAGCACCTCGATACGGTGCATTCCGTGACTGAAGTCGTCCTTATACTCGACCTTGCTTTTGTCAAGAGCCTGCCAGAAGCTGGGCCAGCCGCATCCGGAATCGAACTTGGTCTCCGAGGAGAACAACACCTGACCGCATCCGGCGCAGGAGTAGCTGCCGTCTTCGTGGTGGTTCCAGTACTTGCCGGTGAAGGCGCGCTCCGTTCCCTTCTGGCGCAGCACATGATACTGCTCCGGGGTCAGGGTCTCTTTCCACTCGGCTTCGCTCTTAACAACCTTCTCTTCGCCCATGTTTTTCTCCTTCGGAGTCGAATTGTTTACTTGCGGATCGCTCGATTTCGTCGCCTGCGACATCTGAGATGCCGGTATCCCGGCTGCCTCTGTCGGTTCCGGCTGCGAAGGACGCGCACAGCCGGCGGCAAACGCGATCGGAACGATCCATAACCAGCGTAAACGCATATACAACCTCTCTCTCGCTCCCGAACCCGTCGAGAGCGTATTCTCACACCGAGTTATAACGCGAATAGACGGGATGCAGTTCCCGGTAGAAGGGCTTTTCGGTTTCCGGCACAGGCGCAATGAGCCGAGTAATTCCACAGAAACCGGATCGGGAGGACGAAATGACTCGGCGGCGATGGTGGGAATCGGCGGTGGATCGGGCGGTTCAAGAGCGTATGGAGGCGCGAGAGAGCTTTACCGCTCTCGACATCTCCAATATGCTGATCGCCTACGGCGTGCCAGTGCGTCATCGCCCGGTGGCGAAACGGGTGCGCGCTCTTTACAACTCCGGCGCGATACGCTACTATGACTACCGGCGACACCCGATTGAGGCGCTGGCAGGAAAGTGGGCGCGACCGGCGCGAACGTTTCTCTATCACCATGCGCGCGCCGACCCGGAGGACTACGCCCTGCGTCTGCACCATGCGCTGCAACCTACTTTTCCACCCCAAAGGAGTCAACGCGATGACCGCCGACGATCTCGATCCGATCCTGCAGATCACTGCGGAACTGCCCTCATTCGGCGACCCGGATCTGGACCGCGCCGCCGCTTTCGCCGTAGAGAATCTTCGCCGCACCATGAAACGCTATGAGGCGGGCTGCGGCATGACCAATAATCCCCCGAGCGACATCCTGGTCGGACGCGATACCGGATGGATGGCGGCTGGACTGGACTATGTCGCCCCGGCGTTTGCCGCCGCCTCGCTCGACACCTTCCGGCGCAAGCAGTTTGCCAACGGGCGCATCCCGGAGGTGGTGGTCGGAACGACCGGTCATGCCTACGACTACGACCTGAACGCCGCCGATAACACGCCGCTCTGGGCATGGGGCGTCTGGCATCACTGGTCATGGCACGGCGACCGCTATTTCCCCGACTTTCGCGCCGCCTTCACGCCCGCCATGCGGATGGCGGGAGATCACATGACGGCGGAGATGGAGCGGGGAGACGGACTGCTGCGAACGATTCCATCGGGCGATGGCAACGTCTTCGGAATCGCCGGATGGCGCAACATCATCGAGGGGCGCATTCAGGCGGGCGCGGTGACCGAGATTAACAGCCTGTCGGCGTTTGCCTTGCAGAAGATCGGGGAGTTTACCGGCGATGCGCGCTATTCGGACGCCGGTCAGCGGCTTGCTGATAACATTCGCCGGGAACTGCGCCGAGACGACGGTCTCTACCTGCTGAAGATAGACCTGGACGGCACGCGCGACGCGCAGGTAACCGCCGATATGATCTTCCCCGTACTGTTCGAGATCGCCTCCGAGCAGGACAGCGCCGTTATTCTGGATCGTCTGTCTGAGCCAGACTTCTGGAGCCTGGCAGGGATACGCACCGTTCCCGCCTCCGATCCCGTGTATGATCCGGCGGCGGGAGTTGGGCTGCTGGGAGGCTCCTGGCCCAACCCGACGCTCTGGTATGCGGCCGCCTGCGGGCAGCGGGGACGCCGGGAGGCGTGCCTGTATGCGCTGCGCACTGTCGCCGCGCCGGTACTGGCGACGGAGGAGCATCCCTGGCAGGGCACGAAACCGGGCGAATTCTGCGAGTATTTTCATGGCGAGGACGGGCGCGGACTGGGGATGCCGCTCTCGCCCTGGGTTCCGCCCACCTTCCTCTGGGCGCTCATGGAGGGACTGCTCTGAGCGAAGCAGCCCGGACGGCTCCTTCCTGCCGATCAGGGCGAAGAGGCTGACTGCGCCTCCCGCGCCGCCCGAACTGCCGCCTGCATCTTCGGAACGTTCTCGCGCCAGGCATAGTCCTCCGGTCCGTAGTAGCCGTCATGCAGGGTCGCGCGGCGGGCATAGGGGACATAGTTGCCGATATGCCAGCAGCAGGCGCGATAGAATGCCACATCCCCGGCGCACAGAACCACCTGCGTCGCTCCGGGCATGCTCCGGGCGTACTCCAGGCAGGCGCGCTCCCGCTCCTCCGCCGACATGCCGGCAGTCAGAGTCGGCCCCGGCGGCGGAACTACGGGAAAGACGGCGCGCTCCTCCGCCGTATCTTCGCGATTATGGCTGCCCGGAACCACCCAGAGCGAGTGATCGTCATACAGCGCGCCGTTCAACTGATTGAACATCGTCAGGTTGCGCGCCGCCTCGAAGAAGGCGTTCATATCGAGATCGGGGACGTTGTACCCCCAGTCGCGATGCCAGTGCGTGCACCACGCCTCATGCTCAGGCTCCAGCAGGATGCCCATGATCTGAGTCGGACCATGCCCCTTTCCCAGAATGCCCTCGACGGTCGCCGCCATTCCGGGAAGGGTTAGAAAGTCGCGGAAAGGCTGATGGTTCAACTCATCATAGGCGTAGACCGGCTGAAGCCGTTGAGTCTGCGGTCCCTGCTTGCCGCGCGCAATCTCCCGCGCCTTCTCCGCCTCGCGCCGGAGATCGGTCAGCAGGGAGGCGGGAATGACGCCGCGAAGCACGGTGAAGCCGTCGGTCACATACTCATCCCGATGTCGTTCGCAATAGTGAAAAGCCATGACTGAACTCCTTTGCTATAGATAGCCTGGTACATCGTCGAGATAGTCTGGATAGATGTCATTCTGAGCGAAAGCGAAGAATCTTAAGATGTCTCGCTGCGCTCAACAGGACAGCCCGGCGATGCACCCCCTCTACCTTGAATAAGAACTAGGGCGGTTACATGCCGGCGTCAACGCCCCGATCAGTAGGAAGAGGCTCCCCGCACTCCCGTCAGGCTTAAGCCGACGCCCCACGCAAACTGAGTCACGCAGTCGCCCAGCGCCATGCCCAGGAAGAACGGAATGGTTCGGCGGTAGAGGTTCAGCCCGCCATAGCGCACAACCAGCGCTTTGATGAGCCAGGTGACAAAGACGACGTTCCACATCCCCCACTCCAGCGCGAAGCTGCTGGCGAACAGATAGCCGATAGGATGCAGCGGAAAGCCGAACCAGAGCGAGCGGGCGTGGGCCAGCAGGATGACGATCCCTGCGGAGATCGCCATTCGCAGCGTCGTTGTCAGCTCCACTGCGCGGGGGCTGGCGGTCCAGGTGTCCATTCGCGACCAGGCGAGGTTGGCCAGCCAGACCGAGTCGCCGCTGACCCGTGCCGAAGACGCCCCGCGATCATAGTATATCTGCAGCAGAGTCAGGCTGCCGACCACGATTCCGGTCGCCATAGAGAGCAGCATCACCCGAAACATGGTGCGGCGGCTCTGCCGCAGGCGATCCGCGAAGACCATCGCCTCTATCTGGTGTCCCATCTGTATCTGCTCGTAGGTGCGGTCAAACCAGTAGAAGGTGGTCAGGGTCGCTTTCTCCGTCGCTAGAAGCCCCCGCGTGCCGGTAAAGGTCGTGGTCCAGGCGGAGAAGCTGAAAAAGGCCATGCAGAAGAGCGGCAGCGCGACCTGCGCGTACATGCGCGCCATGACGATGATGGCGATGAAGTAGAGCGAGAAAGCCAGCAGGGCGATGGAGGGACGCATGCCTGCCAGAATGCCGATGGTAACCAGCAGAAGGAAGCCTCCCCCTGCGCCGAGGAGGGCGGTCCGGTAGGAGATCGCTTCCGTCTCTTCGCCGGGTATCTTCTCCCGGAATCGAATCATTCTCCATATCTGCTGGAGCAACGCGCGCGAGTTCCACATCACCACCGCGAACATCCCCAGCCACGCCCCTTCCGCCAGATTGCCGAAATAGGGAAACTGGTTCAGGTCGTGGACAGAGCCGACATCGCGCCACCCCAGCGCCGTAGCGAGCGCCGCCAGCAGACGGATCAGCAGGAAGAAGAACCAGCAGCTAAAGGAGACTTCGAGCGGAATCATATAGCACAGTCCGATGGCGAAGGGCCACCAGACCGTCATCAGCGGGCTGATCGTGGACCAGGGAGGAGAGACGAAAAAGCCGGAACCGATATCCTGCATCGCCATTCCGACACGGGGCAGCGAGGGATACAGGGAGGAGACATAGTTCAACGAGATGACTCCGCTGGTCAGGCTGAAGCCCGTCAGAAGAAGCCGGTTAGAGAAGAGAGACCCCGCGTCGTTCTCCTTTGCCAGCATGATCGGCAACCCCAGAATCGGGAAGGGAATCCGCTCCCGGTCCACCCACTGCCTGCGGAAGAGCGAACTGAGGCAGATCATCGTCCACATCAGCAGAAAGACGAA
The DNA here is from genome assembly GCA_964429855.1 of uncultured Chthonomonadaceae bacterium. Lineage (GTDB taxonomy): Bacteria > Armatimonadota > Chthonomonadetes > Chthonomonadales > CAJBBX01 > CALLMM01. The sequence goes on along the minus strand of CAYSDM010000020.1, from coordinate 42,983 downwards.
GAGACCCCAGAACGCCAGGGGGAGCAGCCAGGCTTTGAAGATTTCGGGACGAAAGAACGCCCAGAAGTCCTGCGTGCCAAGGAAGAACGGGCGAACAACCGAGGCATCCTGCGGGGCGAAAAAGCGAGGCAGCGAATCCAGCCGCGAGGCGTCGCCGCTCTGCGCCGCCTGATGGTAGGGCAGGAGAATGATCGGGAAGAGGTAGTGGAGGAACTTGCTGGCGGCGATGATGACCCCGAAGGTGGTCATGGTAAACACGATCATCAGTTCAGGCGGAGTGAAGACCCACTGCGGGCGAATCTTTTTGAACAGGGAGTTTACCACTACAAGCGTGAAGACGATGCCGATCACCGTCGGAACGATGGTCAGTATGGTGGGTTCTCCGACGTTCAACAACGCCAGTTCCTGATAGACCATCCAGCAGGTGTGAATGACCGACAGCGTGAAGCCGAGGACGATAGACCGGCGCGTAATACCCCGCGCATAAGGGAGGGGAGCGGTGTGCGGCGTCTCCTGCGGAGTCGGTTCCGGGATATGCATCTGACCGGCTCTCAACGGCGTGCTCCTGACTCGAGTTTCACGCATAGAGGGATCGGGCTTTAGCCTGCTTCCGCGTAGACCCGGCTGCGGATGGCGCGCATATAGCCGATGGTATAGGCGACGGTATGCTGCTCTGCGCCGTCTCCCGGAACATGGTCGTGGATCAGAACGCCGTCAAATCCCGCGCGCTGTAAGGATTTCATCGCGGCGTACATATCCACATATCCGTCGTCCACCAGGGTTTCGCGAAACGTCGGCATCGGCGCATCCACGTTACGGAAGTGTATCTTGAACAGCCTTCCCTGATTCCCGAAGTGGTCAATCATCTCCGTAATGCTCTTGCCCATCTCCGAGCCGCCCTCTGCCCATGTCCCGACGCAGAAGCAGAGTCCGAAATTCTCGCTGTCAGCGATCTCCATCGCGCGCTGATAGCCTTCAAAGTTGCGAATGACGCGAGCGACGCCGCCCAGTGACGGCAGCGGAGGATCGTCGGGATGCAAGCCTATACGCACCCCTGCCTTCTCCGCGACCGGCATCACCGCGCGGATGAACGTCGTGAAGGTCGCCCAGACCTCTTCTTCTGTATAGACGCGATCATGCGAAAGCGGCTCCTGCAGGGCGAGATCCTGATTGAACTCGCGGGTCGGGATGCTGCCCCGCGTGACGCCGACAGCGGTCATGTAGTAGGGGCGCATCTTTATATTCGCCATATGGGCATACGTTGTATAGCCTATTCCTGCTCGCCCCAGGTTTTTCAGATAGGCTTTGTACTGCGCGACCTTCTCTTCAAATCCCGGCAGTCCCAGCACCAGCGTCGGATCGCAGTGAAGGTCCAGGATGCCGATATTCCACAGTTGAATGCCGTGTCTCTCCAGCAGGCGTCGCGTCTCGACCATGTATGCGTAGTTGGCGTTCTCGATGGTCGTCCAGATGGTGGCGGCTTCGATGCCCATCTGCTGAAAGAAGGATAGCTCTTTCTCCGTCGGGCGGGGACTCATGCGGCTGCCGATTTTGATTCCGGGCGCGGTCATGGAGGCGGATATCCTTATGAGAAGGAAGATTGTGGACACTTCTTCATGCGAGGGGCTATCTCCTGCGCGCCTTGCGAGAATGGACGAAAGTCGGGAGAAAGCAGGCTGCAGACGAAAAAGGGAGGTGATCGCCATCAGGCTGACCGCCTCCCGCAACAGTCGCTATTCGTGACGGATGACCGCTTCCAGCAGATGACCGCTGGATTCGAAGGCAAGGATCAGATAGTCCTCTCCGGTTCCATAGTCGCTGATCTTGCCCAGATGATAGGAGTAACATTCCGTCAGGCGCGGATGTCTGCTCGCGTAGTCGGCTCCGAGGCGATCCCGGCCTGACCGGGAATCCGGCTCGCCGATCAACTGAGTCACCTGTTCGCGGGTCATGCCTTTCTTCAGGTGTTTGTCTATCAGATCCTGCACCATCGGAGCGCGAAAACTGTGCCGGTTGCCGGTGGAAGCCGCCCAGACCTCCGGATTGAAGGGCTTATCATCGAACGGACTACCAGAGACTGTGCGCATCAACGCCCAGAAGGGCAGCAGTGATGCCATTACCAGCAGAGGCGCTCCGAGCAGCGCCAGCGCACAGGCAAGACGTTTTTTCATTCAGTTCGTATCCGCATCTTTTTTGAAACAGACAGCGACTTTCAGACTCGCTGCCGATTGGCGGGCTGTCGGCGCGGTCTGCGTTTGCGCGTATCGGCGGCATCGGCGGTCTCCGCGCCGGACGCGGAGCCGTTTTCAGGAAGAACCCCGTTCACCGGCAGGCATCTCAGCGGAGAAGCCTTCTGCACGGGCAGCGCGCCGACGATAATCACCGCCTTTTCAATACGCTCCAGAATCTCTTTCGTCAGGTAGATGCAGACTCCTATCGCGGCTCCCAGCGCCAGCGCGGTCAGAAGACGCGCCCACATATCCCAGGCGAAAGCCGTCACAAGCCAGAAGAGAAGACTTGCCAGAAGTCCGCCCGCCGCTCCCGCAAGCGGAGACCAGCGCGCCATGTTCGGCACAAACTTGCTCAAGCCATAGCCGAACATCGCGCCCATCGCGCTGAAGGCGATCACGCGGACGATACCCGGATTCCACGCCGGGAAGAGACTGTTGAGAACCACAAAGAGTATCTGCGCGCCTCCGCCGAGCGTCACGCCCAGCAGCAGCCCCTTGACCGCCAGTTCAAAGCCTTCCTGGCGCGGAAAGAGGGGCTTCTCTAAGAACTGGTTGACGCTCAGGGTGAGAAGCGTCGGCAGCAGCAGACCGATCATGCCGCCCCAGACCATCGCCAGAAGCAGCGTGTAGAGGAAATCGCTCGGACGCGGAGGAGCCTGCGCCTGCGGTCTGACCGGGGCAGCCGCCTGCGGCGCGATCTGCGGAGCGGTCGGGTTCTGAGCGACGGGAGCCTGTTCTTGTGTCGGCGTGACCGTAAAGGTGCAGACCATCTGCTCCTTCTCCTGGTCCTCGATGAAGTTTCGCTTCGACAGAACTCCCGCGTACTGCTGTACCGCATTGCCGATCCGCACTTCCACCCAGTAGGGAACAGAGGCGAGCCGCTCACGATTCCAGAAGTGATGAACGAAAACCCGATAGGTTCCTTCTGGAGCCTGATCTTCCGACCAGTAGATGTTCTCTACCGGTTTGCGGGAGAAGCCGCCGCCGTAGGAGGGGTTATCCTCCTGATACGGCTCGACATTCTCCGCCCCGACGATCTCTCCCGCTCGAAAACGCCGATCTCCCTCGAAGTTCAGGGGCGTGTAGTTCATGTCCACGTCCATCGTTCCGCCCCGGCTGTCGCGGCGATTGTTGGCGTCAATGCGTTCGCCGGTCGGCGTGATTACGCTCAGGTCTACATCGTTCAAGCCGTTCCATGCCAGCGAAATCTGCACGCGCCCCGTCTGTCCGCCTTCGCGCTGAACCCGCTCCTGAATGTTCGGCGCAGGCTCTGCGGGAACCTGCACCGGGTTCTGCGGCGGCGGGGGAGTCGTCTCTTTCTGCGCAGGCGGGGGTTCCGGGCGTTTCGCAAACAGCATCGAGGGCGTACCCGGCTGCTTCATATGCCGATGTGCGCGCACGCCCGCATACATCGCCTCTACCAGCAGAAAAGCCGTCAGGCAGGCAGCCATTCCGAGCAGAGCGAAGACCCAGCGCGGGCGCTTCAGGATGATGACTCGCTCTCCGGTCTGTTTTAACGGAGGATTACGCGACGGTTCAGACATGGGATTGTGTCGGTCGGCTGGCGCCTTCCGCCTCCCTGATCTTGTTCATCAACTGCTCGATGGCGTCATGCAGGCGCTGCGCCTCGCCGACGGCAGCCGCGAACGTATATTTCAGACGCGCCAGCGTGTCCGGATCCAGTTGGACGGCAGCCGCGGAGACCCGTCGCCCCTCCAGCAGCGTCAGCCGCTCGCCGATCTCGGCTTTTCGCGCAGCCGCCTGCGCGACCCGCTCCGCCTGACGAAACGCCTCCTGCACGTTCTCATTCTCGCGACGGCGATTCAGGTAGTCTTCCTGCATCCACTCCAGCCAGGCGCGGCGAAGGCGATTCTCGCTCTCGTTCCAGGCCGAGGGGAATTTGTAGACCAGATAGACGCCCGTGATGACCATGCCCATCAAAAAGAAGATGGAGAGAGGAAGCTCTTCATTCATCGGTGCGATCATCTGCCCGGTCGAGAAACGCGCCTGTTCTATACGGCGCATCAGATACATCTCATGCAGACCGATGGCTTCGATGGTCAGTTCCGCCGCCGCGACCATCGCGATCAGGAAGAGGATGGCGAAGGCGACCCACTTGCCGCGCATTCGCGGAACGACCGGATTACCCGCCTGGTCGAAACGTCCCGACTCCAGTTGACGGGCAAGGGCTTTCGCCGCGTTGACCACCGCTTCGCCGAGTACCAGCACCAGAATGGTTCCCAGAATCCAGACCATCGCCAGCAGACCGATCCGATCGCTGCGCTGAAGGTCGCTGATGGAGACCAGTCCGGTCACGGTGCTGAGACAGAGGGCGACCAGAAATCCGAAGACGGCGGGCGCGCCGATGGCAAAGAGAAAGTCCTTGATCTGATTCAGCAGACTCGCCTGTGGACGGGAGGGCGGCGGCTCGATGCCATGCTCTCCGGCAAGCATCTCCACCGTCGGAACCGCATGGTGCAGCGCCTCCTCCACCGCAAGCGCGGTCACCTTATCCTTCACCTCCCAGGGCAGTCCGGCCGCCGCCATCGAGTGCGCGAACGCCTCCTCCTCCTCCGAGAGACGCTGCTGCGCCTTGACATCCATTTCACGCACGCGCGCGATCTCGATCTCCAGCTCCTGCACGCGCTGCGCGACCTCCGGCAGACGCTGTTGATACTGTCGAATGCTCGCCTGCTCAATCTGCTCCAGTTCCAGCGCGGCTGCGCGCGCGCGGGTCTCATAGTCAAACCGAATCTTCCAGACCTCGGTCGGATACTGAGACGCCAGACGCTGAAGCTCCTCCAGCAGACCGAGGACGCGGGTATGCAGTTCGTTACGCAGAGCCGGGGCATACCAGATCATCTCTCCCTGCGCGCCTTCCGGCATCTCCAGACCCAGCGGCAGCGGAACATGCGGTAACGGCTCAGAAGAGACCGGGGAGACGGCGGAAGCGCCGACAGGGGGACCGGAGACGACGGCAACCATGCCGTTGGGGTTCGTCAGATCCTGCGAGTCCATCGTTATTCACCTTTTTCCAGAATGACGCGAAGCCTCTCCAGACCGTCACGCGCATCAAAGGAGCCTGTGACGATCAGGCGATCATTCAGCGGTTCCAGCAGTTTCTCGGCATACGAGCGGATACCTTCAACCGATTTCGCGCCGATCACCCAGACCGCTTTAATCTTCTTGTCGGAAGCCAACTGGCTGGCAAGGTTGCGCAGCATCCCGGCATCGTGCGTCTCTCCATCCCACATCAGGATCAAAACGATCTGATTGACTCCGCGCTCTTCCGCCAGACGCGCCGCATGCTGCATCTCCTGCAGCGCCGCCTCCGGGTAGGTTCCGGGCGCTTTGGGGTCGGTCTGCACGATGGCATCCTGCGCGGGCCACAGATCGCGCGCCTTGACGGGCTGCCCCTCATAGACCTTGCGCGCCTTCTGGTCAAACTCCCATAAAACGGTGGGGGTCTGTGACGGGAAAACCACCTCATACGCGGCATGCATCACGCCAAACGCCTTTTTTCGCTCCTCCCGCGTATGACTTCCACTGACATCCATCGCCGCAAGTACGGTTAACTCCACCGGTCTGGAACGGCTCATCGCCCAGACAATCCCGCCGATTATCGCCAGCAGCAGCAGCGCCAGTCCCAGCGCGGCAGGCCAGGAGAAGCTGCCTCCCCCTGCCGGCGCGCTGTCCTGTGAGCGGCTCTCCGCCAGGCGGGAATAACGACGACTCATAGTCCTGTCCTTTCGTGTAATAAACCAGGAAGAGTGCTGAATGATGATGCTCCTCTTGCCGCGCGGAAGCGACAAGAGTCTCTATTGCATATCGTATGCCTTTCTATGCAAGGCTATACGTAATAGACGCGCGAAGTATATACAATATTACGTGGAATAGTTTGCGATTCGCACGCAGAAAACAGATATCGTAGAAAAAAGCGCAGGAAATGTAAGTACGAAGCGATAAGAGGCTGGAAGGAGAGAAAGCCCATGCATCACCCGCAGATCGAGAGCCTGATTCAACAACTGCAATCTCCTTCATTATCAGAACCAGTGGATGCCGCCTTCGAAACAGGGATGTGAGAAAAGGGCAGTAGAAGAGAGTAGAAAGGAGAACCGCTGATGAGCCGTCCAGAGGTAGAGCGCCATATTAAGGCGCTCAAAGAAAGCGATGAGAGGGTCCGCTGGTATGCCGCCTGGGCGTCGGGGAAGATCGGGGATGCCCGCGCGCATCCCCTTTTCAGGCGAGCCTGAAAGCGAAGGGCAGACCTTCCGAGGTCTGCCCCGTCTTTTGTGAGATCGTTCGTTCCTAGCCCGGCAGATTCGCGCCCGCCAGCGGAAGCTGCGAGACGCCCATCAGGTAGGCGTCGATCGCCCGCGCCGCCTCCCGCCCCTCGGCAATCGCCCAGACGATGAGCGACTGACCGCGCCGCATATCTCCGGCGGCAAAGACTCCCGGAACGCTGGTCGCATAGTTTTCTGTGCGAACGTTGCCGCGCGCATCCAGTTCCACGCCCAGCCCCTCCAGCAGACCGGGCTTTTGCGGATAGAGAAAGCCCATCGCCAGCAGCACCAGTTCCGTTTCCAGAGTGAACTCGGAGCCGGGAACCTCCTGCATGGCGCGGCGTCCGTCCGCGCCGGGCTGTCCGAACTCCAGACGCACGCCGTGCAGTGCCTTTACATGTCCGTTCTCATCTCCGCTGAACGATTTCGTGCTGACGCTCCATTCGCGGATGCCGCCCTCTTCATGCGCGGAGGAGGCGCGGAGGATCATGGGCCAGTTGGGCCAGGGCATAGAGGGCGTGCGGTCATTCGGCGGCTTCGGCAGCAGTTCGATCTGATAGACTTCGGCGGCTCCCTGCCGGTGTACCGTTCCCAGACAGTCGGCTCCCGTGTCGCCGCCGCCCAGGATCACAACTCGCTTGCCGGTGGCGAGGATACGCTCCTTCTCCGGGATCGCCTCTCCAGCATTCACGCGGTTCTGCTGTGTCAGGTAGTCCATCGCAAAGTGAATGCCCTTCAGTTCGCGTCCGGGAACCGGCAGGTCGCGCGGGATCGTGGATCCGCCGCACAGGCAGATCGCGTCAAATTCGGCGCGCATCTCTTCAGCGGTGATGTCCACTCCGACATGGACGCCCGTTCGGAAAGCGACGCCCTCCTCCTCCATCAATCGCAGCCGCCGGTCCAGAACCCACTTCTCCATTTTGAAATCGGGAATGCCGTAACGCAGCAGCCCGCCGATCCGATCGGCGCGCTCGAAGACGGTAACCCAGTGTCCGGCGCGGTTCAACTGCTGCGCGGCTGCCAGCCCTGCCGGTCCCGATCCGACCACCGCCACCCGCATACCGGTACGCGCCGCAGGCGGCTCCGGGACAACCCATCCCTGCTCGAAAGCATAGTCAATGATCTGCTGTTCGATCTGTTTGATGGTAACGGCAGGCTGATTGATGCCGAGAACGCAGGCGGCTTCGCAGGGAGCGGGACAGAGGCGGCCGGTGAACTCCGGGAAGTTGTTGGTGGCATGCAGGCGATCCATCGCCTCGCGCCATCGGTTGCGATAGACCAGATCGTTCCAGTCCGGTATGATGTTTCCCAGCGGACAGCCCTGATGACAGAAAGGCACTCCGCAGTCCATACAGCGCGCCGCCTGAGTCTGGAGGTGTCTCGGCTCCAGGTTGATATACACCTCTTTCCAGTCGTGTACGCGCTCATCAATCGGTCTTCTCGATTGCGTCTCGCGTCCATATTTCAGGAAGCCTTTCGGATCCGCCATCTCTTCTCTATCCCTATCCCTCGTTGAGTTGCCATGCCGAATGCGGCGTGCCCGTTGTGTTCGGGGCGTATCAATCCATCACCATGCCTTCCGCCTCGCTTGCAAGCTGTGCCAGCATGGTTTTGTATTCGATGGAGATCACTTTGACAAATTGCGGCAGGACTTCGTTCCAGTGTTTCAGCGCTTCGGCGGCGCGTTCGCTGCCGGTATAGCGATGATGTCGGTCCATCAGATCGCGCAGCAGGGAGATGTCCTCCGGATCAATCACCGGTTCCAGCAGAATGGATCCGCCGCCTTTGTTTACGCGCTTCTCAAACAGACCGTCCACATCCCAGACATAAGCCACGCCGCCGCTCATGCCTGCCGCGAAGTTGCGTCCGGTCTTGCCCAGAATGACTGCGACGCCGCCGGTCATGTATTCACAGCCATGATCGCCGGTTCCCTCCACCACCGCCTTCGCGCCGCTGTTGCGAACGGCAAACCGTTCGCCGACCATGCCGCGCAGGAACACCTCGCCGCCGGTCGCCCCATAGAGTAGGGTGTTGCCGGCGATAATGTTCTCATGCGCCGGAAAGTCGCTGTCGCGGGGAGGATAGGCGACGATGCGTCCGCCAGAGATGCCCTTGCCCAGATAGTCGTTGGCGTCTCCCTCCAGAGTCATCACAATGCCTTTGTGCAGGAAGGCTCCGAACGACTGTCCCGCCGAGCCGACGAAGGAGAGTTGAATCGTCTCCTCCGGCAGCCCCTCTTCGCCGAAACGCCGGGCGACCTCTCCGGAGAGCATCGTTCCCACCGTGCGGTTATAGTTATGAATGGGCTTATGCAGCGACACCCTGCCGCGACCTTCCAGCGCGTCGGCGCACTCCCGGATAAGCTGAACATCCATCGTCTTTTCCAGCCCGTGATCCTGCGCCTCGACGCAGCGAATAGGGGTTCCTTCCGGCGCATCAGGCTGCTTCAGCAGGACGCTCACATCCACTCCCTGCGCCTTCCAGTGATCCACCGCGCCGGTCGTCTCCAGCCGATCCACGCGCCCGACCATCTCATCAAAGGTGCGGAAACCCAACTGCGCCATCCACTCGCGCACCTCTTCCGCCACGAAGAAGAAGTAGTTGATGACATGCTCCGGTTGACCGGCGAACCGCTTTCGCAACTCCTGATCCTGGGTCGCAATGCCGACCGGGCAGGTGTTCAGATGGCAGACCCGCATCATGATGCAGCCCATCGCCACCAGCGGCGCGCTGGAGAAGCCGAACTCCTCAGCGCCCAGCAGCGCCGCGATCACGACATCGCGCCCGGTCTTCAACTGCCCATCGGTCTGCACCCGGATTCGCCCGCGCAGGTTGTTTTTGACCAGCACCTGCTGCGTCTCCGCCAGACCGAGTTCCCAGGGGATGCCCGCGTGCTTGATGGAGGAGAGGGGCGACGCGCCGGTTCCTCCCTCATAACCGCTGATGAGCACATGATCGGCGTGCGCCTTCGCGACCCCGGCAGCCACTGTCCCGACCCCCACTTCCGAGACCAGCTTCACCGAAATGCGCGCGTAGGGATTAACATTTTTCAGATCAAAAATAAGTTGTGCAAGGTCCTCAATGCTATATATATCGTGGTGGGGAGGCGGACTTATCAGCATGACGCCGGGGGTGGTGTGGCGGACTTTGGCGATGTATTTGTCCACCTTGTGACCGGGCAGTTCGCCGCCCTCGCCGGGCTTTGCGCCCTGGGCCATCTTGATCTGCAGTTCGTCGGCGTTGACGAGGTAGTGGGTGGTGACGCCGAAGCGGGCGGAGGCGACCTGTTTGATGGCGCTGCGGCGGCTGTCGCCGTTGTGTTCGCGCTGATAGCGCACGGGGTCTTCGCCGCCTTCGCCGGTGTTGGACTTGCCGCCGAGGCGGTTCATGGCGATGGCGAGGGTTTCGTGGGCTTCGCGGCTGATGGAGCCGAGCGACATGGCTCCGGTGGCGAAGCGTTTGACGATTTCCGCGGCGGGTTCGACTTCTTCGAGGGGGATCGGTTCGGGGGCGAACCGGAAACGGAACAGTCCGCGCAGGGTGGCCAGCTCTTCGCTCTGGCGGTTGACGGCGGCGGAAAACTGCCTGTAGGTCTGAAAGGCGCGCGATTCGCGGATATTTCGCGGCAGGCGCTTCTCTTCGCCGTCTTCGGCGTATTGGAGATCGGCGTTCTGGACGGAGTGCTGCAGCAGGGCGATGGTGTCGGGGTTGAGTTGATGGAACTCGCCTCCGCGCCGCCACTGGTACTGTCCGCCCGGATCGAGGTCGAGGTTTTCGGGGACGTGGACGGGCGGATAGGCGAAGCGATGCCGGGCGAGCGTCTCTTGCGCGATCACGTCCAGTTTCGCGCCGCTGATGCGCGAGGGGGTATGGGTAAAGTAGCGGTCAATGACCGACTCATGCAGCCCGATGGCTTCAAAAATCTGCGCGCCGCGATAGGACTGAAGGGTGGAGATTCCCATCTTCGCCATCGTCTTGATGAGTCCTTTGTTGACGGCTTTGGTGAAGTTGTAGCAGGCTTTCTCGAAAGTGAGTTCCGCCGGGAGCATCCCTTCGCGAAGCATATCGGCCAGGGTTTCGTAGGCGAGATAGGGGTTGATGGCGGAGGCTCCATAGCCGACGAGGAGGGCGAAGTGCATCACCTCGCGGGGTTCGCCGGATTCGAGGACGAGCGCGACGCTGGTGCGGGTTCCTTCGCGGATGAGGTGATGGTGGACGGCGGAGACGGCGAGCAGCGCGGGGATAGGCGCGTGTTCGCGATCCACGCCGCGATCCGACAGGATGATGATATTGACTCCGGTATCGAGGGCGCGACTGGCCTCTTTGCAGAGGGCGTTGATGGCGGTCTCCATGCCGGGGGCGCCGGTGGTCGGGTCGAACAGGATCGAGAGGGTGCGCGACTGGAAGCCGGGGCGCGAGATGCTGCGCAGCTTCTCCAGTTCGATATTGGAGAGGATCGCCGATTCCAGGCGCACCTGCCGACAGTTGTCGGGCGTCTCATCGAAGAGGCTGCCGTTGGAGCCGATGTAGTGGACCATCGAGGTGACGAGTTCTTCGCGGATCGGGTCAATGGGCGGGTTGGTGACCTGCGCGAAAAGCTGCTTGAAGTAGTTGTAGAGAAGCTGCGGTCGGCGCGAAAGGACGGCGAGCGGCGTGTCGTTGCCCATCGAACCGAGCGGCTGCTCTGCCTGCAGCGCCATCGGTCCCAGAATGAATTTCAGGTCTTCGAGGGTATAGCCGAAGGCCTGCTGGCGGTCGAGAATGGTACCGTGATCGGGGGTATAGACTTCGGTCGGGTCGGGCAGTTCGCGCAGGTCCACTTTGTTTTCGGAGAGCCACTGGCGGTAGGGGCGTCGGCGGACGAGGCGGTTCTTCAACTCCTCATCGTCAATGATTCTGCCCTCGACGGTATCCACGAGGAAGATTTTACCGGGCTGAAGCCGTCCTTTGTGGCGGATATTGTCGTTGGGGATGTCGAGCACGCCGGTTTCGGACGCCATGACGACGAGATCATCTTTGGTGACGAGGTAGCGTGCGGGTCGCAGCCCGTTGCGATCCAGCACGGCGCCGATGGTGCGCCCGTCGGTAAAGGCGACGGCGGCGGGTCCGTCCCAGGGTTCCATGATGCAGGCATGGTACTCGTAGAAGGCGCGCCGGTCGCTGTCCATAAACTCATTGTTGTCCCAGGCTTCGGGGATCAGCATGAGGATGGAGTGGGCGAGGCTTCGTCCTCCCATCACGAGCAGTTCGAGGGCGTTATCGAGGGTAGCGGAGTCGCTTCCGGTCTCGGTGACCAGCGGCGTGATTCGCTTCACGTCCTCGCCAAAAAGCTCGGAGGAGAGTCTGGCTTCGCGTGCGCGCATCCAGTTGCGGTTACCGCGCAGGGTGTTGATCTCGCCGTTATGGGCGATGATGCGATAGGGATGGGCGAGGGGCCAGGTCGGGAAGGTGTTGGTGCTGAACCGCTGATGCACGAGAGCCAGGGCGGTCTCGACGCGGGGATCGGCCAGGTCGCGGTAGTAGCCGCTGATCTGTCGCGCCAGCAGCAGCCCCTTGTAGACGATGGTCTGGGTGGAGAGGCTGCAGATATAGAAGTAGGACCACTGCGAAAGTTTCCGGGATTCCAGGACACGGAAGATGGTTTTGCGGATGATATAGAGCTTGCGTTGAAAGGCGGCTTCGTCCGGGGCGTTCGCGCCGCGCTGGACGAAGAACTGCCGGATGACCGGCTCGACGGCGCGCGAAGCCCAGCCGATGCGGGTATTGTCGGTGGGGACTTCTCTCCATCCAAGGAACTGCTGTCCTTCGGAGCGGACGACATGCTCGATGGCGGCTTCGCAGATGGCGCGTTCGGCGCGATTCGGCGGCAGGAAGACCATGCCAACGCCGTAGTCGCCGGGTTGTGGCAGGCGTCCCTGCATCTCCTCCTGCAAGAAACGATGAGGCACCTGGAGGGTGAGTCCTGCGCCGTCGCCGGTCTCCGGGTCGCAGCCGCAGGCTCCGCGGTGCTCCAGATTGACCAGCACCTGCAGCCCCTGTTCGACGATGGCGTGCGATTTGACCCCTTTGATGTTGACGACGAACCCGACGCCGCAGGCATCGTGTTCGTGTTGGGGATCGTAGAGTCCGTCTTTTTCCGGCAGTCCGTGAAGGTTCATATGCTCATTCCTGGCAGGTCATCAAGGTCGTTGATGGTCAAGAGAATCAAAAATCCCGCGTTCATAGGTGCATCGCTTCCCGGCGACGGGGCGGGAAGGGGTGCGCGGGTGAACACGGGCGTCTTCGGTACCGTGTGAAAAGGGAACCTACACTATATCATGAAGCGAAGGAAAAGGTCAAGCTTTCGAAACCGTTTGCCTGAAAAAAGCGCTTTTCGAGAAGCTCCCTGCGGAAAAAGAGGGCGTAAAATCAGCTCCGGGGAGGACAATAGGTGAGGGGCCACGGCAGGGCGTCGGGCTGTGCTCAACAGGACCGTGAAACGGTGTTTCGTGGCGCTCAACAGGACGTGGAGGCAAAGGCTATGATAAAGCGGCCGGGCGAGGAGTGGATCAGCACCCGGGAGGCGGCGGGGTATCTGGGGGTGAGTATCACGCAGATGCGGCATCTGGCGGAGCAGGGAGTCATCACGTATCAACAGAAGCGGGCGGGATCACCGCGCTGGTTTCGTGTGCAAGAGGTGGCGGAGTTGTCGGCGCAGCGCAGCGCGCGCCGTCGCGCGCGAGATGACCCGCGCGACCGGGCGGACTGGTGGGGGGATCGGTCACGGCGGGAGACGCTGGAGCCGTTTGACGGCTGGCTGACGACGCGGGAGGCGGCCGATATGCTGGGCTGTCATCCGCGCCATATATCGTGGCTGGTGAAACGGGGGCGTCTGCGCTGCTATCAGCAGAAGCCCGGGGTGAGCGGTTCGCGTCTGTATGTGAAGCACAGCGCGGTGATGCGGATGATGGCATCTCCCGAGTGGAGGCGTTACCGCGCGATACACCACAAGCGCGTGAAGTTTCCGAAGCGGTTTGAGGAGGCATGGGAAGAGAGAGGTCTTGAGGAGTATGATCCGCGCGCGCCGAGCGTTCTGACGGATCGCGATTACGGAGAGTTTTTTACGACCCGTCAGGTTGCGCTGATGCTGGGGGTCTCTCCCAAGACCGTCCTTCAGATGCGCCTCAGCGGCCGGCTGCAGGGATACCAGCTACGCCGCGAACGCCGATGGCTTTCTCCCATGCCACTGGCACGCGGGGAGGCAGGGAAGTGGTGGTATTTTCGGAAAGAGGATGTTTTTTCGCTGATAGGCGACCCGATCTACCGGAGACATCGGAGGGCATGGGAGAGAGGGCAGGATCCTCAGCGGCGCGCCGCCCGCGAAATCGCGGAGATAGAGCGCTGGTTTCGAGTACGGAAGCGGGTCGCGCCAACAGAGGATTCCGGTCTTGCAGGCTTCGATCCATGAGCGGGCGGCAGGAGAGAAGGGGGCGGTGAAGGGAAGGGAAACGATCTCACTGCCCCCCGAACAGCCGCCTCCACAACGGAACCCGTTCGGCGGGCGTCTCCGGCTCCTCCGAAGGGCGAAGCAGGCTCTCCGTGTTCGAAATCCTGCCCGCCCTGCGCCGGGCGCAGCAGGGTCTGCGCCTCCCGCGAGGGATCGCGCTCCGCCGGACGCACATGGTTGAGGTAGTCCAGAACCGCCTGCGCCCCGGCGCGTTCCTCCTCGTCTCCCTCATTCACAACGGACTGGCAGAAGCGATAGAGGTCCGGGATCGGGTAGCGCAGGGTGACTCCAGCTTCCGAATAGCGAACGTTGCGCATCGCCTCCAGAAGGGCGATCTTCTCCGGGGGAGAGAGTCGCGGATCGGCGAGCGCCTTTCGGGGCAGCGCGCGGGCATCGCCGAGCCTGTTCAACGCTTCGGCGGCATGGCTGCGGACAAACCATTCGCTGTCGTAGAGCGCGCCGAGGAGAGCGGAGACCGCCGGGGCATCCCCGAACCTGCCCAGCGCTTCGACGGCAAATCGGCGGACATCCCAGTGACTGTCCTGGATCGCTTCGATCAGGGCGGGAACGGCGGAGGCATCGCCGATCTCACCCAGCGCAAGGGCGGCATACCTGCGGACAGAGCTGCCCCGATCCAGCAGCGAGGCGATGAGCGCGGGAACGGCGGAGGCATCGCCGATTTTTCCCAGCGCGCTCATGGCATGACGGCGGACATTCTCATCTCTGTCCTGGATCGCTTCGATCAGGGCGGGCACGGCGGTAGCGCCCATCTTCACCAGCCTCGAAGCCGCCTTCTGGCGGTGTTGCTCGGAAGGGGATTTCAGCCTATCAAGATAGCGCTCAATATCCGGGATCGCCATCTGCAAACCTGCCTGGGATCCGTGCGTCGTCTGCCTGTTTCGCCCGCGCGCCCGAATACCGTCCCGGAGCGCGGCGTCGAGCGCGGGCAGGCTTCTCAAAATGCTGCCAGTCTTTGCGCGCGCGCCAGCGTCCTCCCCAGCGCCAGCCGCGCTTCTCAAAAGCCCGCGTCACCGCGCTGTCGGCGGTGATCGTGCCTGGACGGGACGGGTTGTAGGTCGCGCCGGGCGGATAGACGCCCTTCGGCGTGATGTAGGGATTGAGGCGCGGGTTGATGTCCACTGCGCGCCCGCAGGCATGGAGCGAGAGTTTCGGATTGCCCGGAACGCGGCGATAGTTGAAGGCGGAGGTGTTATTGTCCGCCATCGCCTTCTCATCGGACCAGCCGTACTGAGTCATGGGAACCATCTTCTCTACCGGGAAACCTGCCTGCGCGATCTCCCGAAAGATCGCGGCTATCTCCTCCTTGAGTTCCCGATGCACAATCAGATAGCCGGTCTCCTGCCGCCCCGAAGAGGAGCGATACTCCACCGCCGCCACCGCCAGATCGCGCCGCACCGCATTTGGAACGTCGCAGCCCCGAAGCGCCTCCTCCAGCGAAGGCAGGCGCATCTGCGGCGCGGTTTGCGGCGGAGCCTGCGGGAAGGCGGTCGCGCTCCGAACCCCGCCCGGAGCCGGGAGCAGGACGACCGCCGCAAGCGGCAGCCACCGGCGCAACTAGTGATACCCCCGGACTTCCACCTCGCTCAGCGTCAGGTCGTCCCAGTTCCGGTTTTTCCCGCCGTAGATATCCAGATAGACCTCCTCCACCCGTATACGAACCCATCGGGCGCGGCGGGCGGGAACCTCCACATACTGCATGGCGCGAATATCGGAAAATCGCGCGCGCAGCCTCGAACCGTCCGAAAAAACGAGCGTGGCAGCCTTGAGGCGATTATTGCGCGTCCACATATCCGGGTGATCGCGCCGCGAGGGGTTATACTTATCGTAACCGACCACGATCCCGACCCGGGTCACGGTGCGCTCTTCGGGCCAGCGTATCTCCAGCCACTCCCCGACCCCATGCCGATCGTTCTCCACCGCCCAGCCGGTGCTGCGCCTGCCGTCCAGCGCCATCCCCGGCTGATAGGAGACCCCGCTGCCGGAGGACAGGCTGCGCGAAGCGGTTGCCCGGCAGTCGGTGAACCGGTAGGCGGCGGGAGGCGTATGCGTGCGCTCCTTCTCCGTTTCCGCCGGGATGTTGACGAAGTAGAGCGCGCCACGCAAGATCGCAAACAGCGCCAGAGTCCAGAACGCGACGCGCGCCAGTCTGCCGAATCCGGAACGAGGGCGGGGAGCCGGCGGCGCTTCCGTGGAAGTCCCCGACGCAGCCGCGCGCGGGGTCAGGCGAACGTTGGGCATCCGGGAGGTCGCGGCGCGCATTCGGCGCAGCATCTCCTCCGACTGCTCAACGACTCGGTCTACAGCGTGATAACGGTTGCGAGTGGCAGGCATGGCGGTTTGATCTTCTCAGGATGAAAGTGACTTGAAGCGCGATCAACAGAATATAGACACTCTTTTCGGACGTTGAAAAGTTGGGAATATTACCGGATTTGCCTCATACAGGCAAAACCGAGCAGGCATCTTGCCCGCTCGGTTAGCCGCGAAAGCGGAACGGCTCGCTATGTCTCGCGGCGTCGGGTTCCGAGGAAGTAGTTTCGATAGAATGTCACCAGATGCCCCATTAACTCCAGGACCAGCATACGTCCCTCCTCGGCATAGACCTGCGCCTTCTGCATCGTCACTCCTCGCAGTCGGCGCTGCAATGCGGCGGTGTGTATCTCGATGGCGTCGCGCGGTCCGGCGCGCAAGAATCCCAGGTCTTCCGCCAGCGCCCGCAGATGGTCTGTCAGTTGATGATCCACCTTATAGGCTCTCTGCTCCAGCGCCAGATCGAGAATCTCCCCGTAACGCTCCACAAAGGTCTGATACGATCCCGGCGCGCTCTCCCGCAGAGGCAGATTTCCATAAAACTGCGCGGTGATAGCGCTGGAGATGGGCATGGAGAGTCGCTGCAGTTCGGCGATTTCGCGATCATGCTGTTCTTTCATGCGCGCCCGCTGAAGCTCCTGCCGAAGCTGATGACGCTCAATGGCGTAGTGAATGGAACGCGACAGGAGGATGTCGCTCAGCATTCCTTTCACCAGATAGTCCTGCGCGCCCGCCTGCACCACGCGAACGCTGAACGGCTCATCCTCATTTCCGGTGAAAACGATCACAGGAATATCCGGCGCATATCCCTGCATGCGTTGAAGCGTCTCCAGACCGCTGCTGTCCGGCAGTTCCAGATCGAGCAGAATGATATCATAGTGGTTCTGCTGCAGCATCAGATGCGCCACGCTCAGGCGCGTCGCCACCTGGAGAGAAAACTCATCCCGGCGCGGACGCGACAACTGCTCCTGAATCAGGCGCACATCTCCGGGATTATCCTCCACCAGCAGAATCTGTATGGGATTTACACTCATTCCAGAACTCCCAACAGAAGGACTCCCTCCGAAAGCCGTTTGCCTCCTTCGGAACGCCTGCCTCTCGATCAAGCAGAAGGCAGCTTAACGGTGGTCAGCCAGAAACTTTCGATGGTCTGCACCACACGAATAAACTGATCCAGTTCTACGGGCTTGGTGATATAGCAGTTAGCGTGCAGATCGTAACTTCGCAGGATGTCCTGCTCGGTCTCCGAAGTGGTCAGCACCACCACCGGTATCCGTTTCAAATCCTCATCCGTCTTGATCTCCGCCAGGACTTCCCGGCCATCTTTCCGGGGCAGGTTGAGGTCCAACAGGATGATGTCCGGGCGAACCGCCTGCTCGAATGCACCCTGCCGTCGTAGAAACATCAGCGCTTCCACGCCATCGCTCACAACATGCAGGTTGTTTTCCACTTTGCCTTCCGCCAGAATCTCCTGCGTCAGCCGCACATCTCCCGGACTGTCTTCGATCAGAAGAATATCTATGGGTCTGCCCGGCGATCTTCGCCATCCCATCCTCGCGCTCCTCTCTTCTGTCAGCGCAGGCCGGGGGCAGGCGCCGAAAAGCCGTCTGCGGCTTCCTTACCGGTCTGAACCGGCGCGAATCGGAAGGGTAAAAGAGAAGCGGGAGCCGATCCCCGGCTTCGATTCCACCCAGATATGACCGCCGTGCCGCTCCACGATCTTCTTGCAGATTGCAAGCCCGATGCCCGTCCCCGCATACTCTTCGCGGTGATGCAGACGCTGAAAGATGATAAATATACGATCAAAATACTCCGCCGCGATCCCTATTCCGTTGTCTTCCACCGTGAAGACCCACTCCTCTCGCTCCGGTCGCGCCGAGACATGTATCCGGCAGGGAAGCTCTCGCCGAAACTTCATCGCGTTGCCAATCAGATTGGAAAACAGGGTGATAAGCTGTCTCTCATCTCCGTGAACCACCGGGAGAGGGTCGTGCGTCAGAAGAACCTGCTCCTCCGAGACGGAAAACATCAGGTCGGATAGCGCCGTTTTCAATATCGCCTCACACTCTACCGGCGCAAAGGGGCTATTGCGCGTCCCGACCCGCGAGTAGGCAAGCAGGTCTTCGATCAGCAGCTTCATGCGCGACGCCCCGTCTACCGCATACCCGATGAACTCCCGCCCGTCCGTGTCCAGATGGTCGCTGTACCGCCGTTCGATCAACTGCAGATAACTGGTAATCATGCGCAGCGGCTCCTGCAGATCGTGCGAGGCGACATAGGCAAACTGCTCCAGTTCCCGGTTGGAGCGCACCAGTTCCTGCGCCTGCCGCACCAG
This sequence comes from uncultured Chthonomonadaceae bacterium, assembly GCA_964429855.1. Lineage (GTDB taxonomy): Bacteria > Armatimonadota > Chthonomonadetes > Chthonomonadales > CAJBBX01 > CALLMM01. The sequence goes on along the minus strand of CAYSDM010000020.1, from coordinate 24,320 downwards.
CGTTTCTCTGGCGCGCCGGTGTCCCTCGCTCTCCGTCTGCAGCGTCTGATTCAGGGCTTCCAGTTCTGCCGTCCGCTCTCTCACCCGCTGTTCCAGTTCCGCCCGGGCTTCCCGCAGCGCCTCGGCGTCCTGCTTCTCGCGCGTGATGTTATGGTGCGACACCACCACGCGAGTCGGCTGCCCCTCCTCGATCCGGGATACATAGACTCGAAACCAGCGATGCTGCTGCGGGCTATGGCAGGGATAGTCTATCGAAAACGCCTCCCGCTCTCCTCCAATCACCGCGCGAATCCCGTCGGCGACGATTCGCGCCTCTTCCGAACAGTCTCCATGGGCGCGGTCGCAGGTCTCCAGATAGTTAGTTCCAAGCGCGTAGTTTCCCGTCGCGCAGCCGTTCTCCTGTGCGAACAGACGCCAGGCGCGGTTGATCGTAAGGATCGCTCCGGTCTCATCCAGAATCGCGATATGTTGCGGAAGCGTGTCGAGAATCGCCTGAAAATACCGCTCCGTCTGCGTATTCCCGATCCCTTCCGCCTCCTCGCCTTCTCTCCCTGCGGATGGTGTCACGATGGAACCCCTTTGCTTTCGCGAAGCCTGATACCATACTATACCGGATTTTCCGCCGACAGAACAGAGACATTGCGCCGCGCTCCATCCGGCAGATATTCTCCAGGAATACGATAAATCACCTCTCCATCCTACGCAGGTTCCCGTCATGGCGGCGTCGAACTCTGCATTCGGGCAGGTATGCAGCGTCCTGCCTCCTGAACCGACCACTCAAGCGGTTTGTATACTCTGTTCTGTCTGGAGTTGCTATGAACCTGCATAAATATTTAAAAGAACGAAGCGAACAGGTGGACTTAGCGCTCGACCGCTTTCTGCCTCCGCTCGACGCCGTGCCGCAACGGCTGCATGAAGCCATTCGCTACAGCGTCCTGGCTCCCGGCAAACGCCTGCGCCCGATTCTCGTGCTGGCGTCGGCGGAGGCGGTGGGCGGTAAGCCGGAGACGGTGATGCCGACCGCCTGCGCCCTGGAGTGCATTCATGTCTTCTCTCTGATCCACGACGACCTGCCCTGCATGGATGACGATGACTATCGCCGGGGACGCCTGACTAACCATAAGGTGTTTGGCGAGGCGATGGCAATGCTCGCCGGGGACGCGCTGCAGGCGCTCGCTTTTGAGTTGATCGCCGATAACGCCGCCGCCGTCGCCCCGGATCGGGTGGTTGCTGTCATCAAGCGAATCGCCAATGCCTCCGGCACCTGGGGAATGGTGGGCGGGCAGGTGGTGGACATCGAATCGGAAGGCAAAGACATCCCCGCGGAAACGCTGGAGTATATTCACGCGCATAAGACCGGCGCGCTGCTGACCGCCTCGGTGCTGGTCGGCGCGGTTCTCTGCGGAGCCAATGCCGGGCAGCAGGAGGCGCTGGAACGCTACGGCAAGAGCATCGGGCTGGCGTTCCAGATCGCAGACGACATCCTCGATATCGTGGGAGATCAGGAGAAGATCGGTAAGCCGGTCGGCAGCGACGAGGGCAAAGATAAGGCGACCTATCCCAAGCTCTACGGTCTGGAGGAATCGCGCTGCCGCGCCCATGCCGAAGTCGCCAATGCGGTCGCCAGTCTGGAGGGTTTCGGGGAATCGGCGGAGCCTCTGCGCGCCATTGCGCGTTATATCGTCGAAAGAGAATTCTAAATCATCACCATCATATCACCGGGAGAAGCAACATGACACTGGAAAGACGTACCTTGGGACGCACCGGGCTGTCGGTTACCGCGCTCGGATATGGCGCGATGGAGGTGCGCGGCTCGCGAATCTGGGGGGGACGCCCGGTCACGGAGGCGCAGGCGGAGACCATTCTCAATGCCGTTCTGGACTCCGGTATCAACTTCATAGATACCGCCAACGACTACGGGCGCAGCGAAGAGTTCATCGGACGCTTTCTCTCGCATCGGCGATCGGAGTTCTATCTGGCGACCAAGTGCGGCTGCAAGGTGACCTATCGCGATGAGCACACGGATGACACGCCCCACGAATGGACACGCGAGAATCTGTTCCGGGGATTGCATGAGAGCCTGGAGCGGATGAAGACCGACTACGTGGACCTGATGCAGCTGCATAATCCGACGGTAGAGCAGTGTGATCGTGGCGATCTGGTCGCCGTGCTGCAGGAGATGAAGCAGCAGGGCAAAGTGCGCTGGATCGGCTGCTCCTCCACGCTGCCCCATATCGTCACTTTCATCGAACGGGGGCTGTTCGACGTGTACCAGGTTCCCTACTCCGCGCTGGAGCGAGTCCATGAGGAGGTGATCACGAAGGCGGCGCAGTCCGGCGCAGGCGTGATTGACCGGGGCGGCGTCGCGCGCGGCGAACCGGGCGCGGGAATGGGAAATACGGATCGCTGGAAGACCTTCGAGGCGGCGAATCTGGACGATCTGCGCGACCAGCACGAATCGCGAACCGCCTTCCTGCTGCGCTTCCTGCTCTCCCATCCCCATATCAGCACCACCATCGTCGGCACGCTCAACCCGGAGCATCTGAAGGAAAACATCGCCATCGCGGAGCGCGGTCCGCTGGCTCCAGAGGTCTATGCGGAGGCAAAGCGGCGTCTGGATGCCGCCGGAGAGGTGCCGCGCGCCGTGTAGAGAGGGAGATGTGTGATGCGAAGAGGCTGTCTGATTGTCTGTGCGCTGATACTGCTGACAGCCGCGCCGGTTCGCGCTCAGAATACGCGATTTGAGTATCGCTTCGACAGCGAGCGGGCGCTGCAGGACTGGCAGGTCAATCAGGATGTCACCGAGCGTCGAATCGAGAACGGCGCGCTGGCTTTCAGCTGCCGGGGTCCCGATCCTATTCTGGTCTTTGCTCTGCCCCTGAACGTCCCGGCAGGCGCGAGGCAGGTTCTTGAGATTCGGATGCAGGCGGATCGCGATGGTCCGTTTGAGGTCTTCTGGAGTGGTACCACCGAAGGGAAGTATGGCGGATTCTCAGGAGAGAAGCGAACGCCTTTCACCGTGCGCGGAGACGGGCAGGTTCGCACCTACCGCCTCTTTCCATTCTGGCAGAAAGAGGGCAAAATCGTGCGGATGCGGCTCGATCCCTACGACGGAGCCTCGTTTCGGATCGCCTCCGTTCGAATTGTGGATACGGCGACCGGCGACCGGCTGCACACGCCCTCCTTCACCTTTCGCCGTCAACTGGACGGCTGGGCAGGGATGCACAACGTCGCGCTTCACCCGGAAGCCGGAGCGATGCGAATGACGCTGAAGTCGGGGGATGGCTTTGCGCTCAGTCCTCCGATTCAGGCGGACGCCCTTCGCTCCTCCCTTGTCTCCCTGCGTCTCGCCTCAACCGCGAAAAACGCGGCGATCCTCTTTGCGACCGACGGAACGCCCGGACTGCATACCCTCTCCTTCCCGCTGGTTCCCGACGGCAACCCGCACACCTATAATCTGGATATGCTCAACGCGCCTGACTGGCAGGGAAATATCGTCGCCATCGGTCTGCGCCCCGGCGAATCGGTCGGCGATACCCTGCGTCTGGAGTGGCTGCGTCTGTCAGACAGCCCCCAGGGCGCGGCGGAGTTAAGACCGCTCTGGTTCAGCGTGGAGGAGGCGCTCCCGCGCGCAGGCGTTCCGGTGAGTGTGCGCGCCCGTCTGACCAACGCAGGCGGGGAGCCGATTCGCGGACTGCGGGCGACTCTGCGCCTTCCTGCCGGGGCGCGGCTGATCAAAACGGAACGGACGGCGCAACCGACGCTGGAGTTGGGGCAGGAGACCGATCTGGTATGGCGCGTGGTCTTCTCCCGACCGACTGCCGCCCGCCTGTCGCTCCGCATCGCCGGTTCCAACATCCCCCCGCAAACGCTGACCTGCATAGAACGAATCACCCCCAGAGCGTCCCGCGAGACAGCGTCCTATGTGCCGGAGCCGAAACCGGTGAGGGGACGCTATCCGGTCGGAGTCTACTACTTCCCCGGATGGCGCAGCCCGGGACAGTGGACTCCGATCACCTACTACCCGGAGCGCCGCCCTGTGCTGGGATGGTATCAGGAAGGCGATACGGAGATTATTGACTGGCAGATCAAGTGGGCAGTGGAGCACGGCATCAGCTTCTTCGTCTACGACTGGTACTGGTCTCAGGGGGCGCGACAACTGGAGCATGGCCTGCAAGCCTATCTTCGCAGCCGCTACCGTAGATATCTCCAGTTCTGCCTTCTCTGGGCAAATCACAACGCGCCGAAGACCTCCTCCCGCGAAGACCTGCGCAACGTCACGCAGCACTGGATCGAAAACTACTTCCGTCAACCGGAACACCTGCAGATAGACGGCAAGCCGGTCATGATCATCTTCACTCCGGAACGGCTGCGGGAGGACATGGGCAGCGTTGCGGTGCGCGAGTCGTTCGAGGAGATGCGCGAGATGTGCCGCGCACAGGGGCTGGGGGGCCTCTACCTGATCGCCTGCGTGCCGGGAGCGAGCGGCGTCAAGCTGGCTTACGACGAGGGATACGACGCCGTGACCTGTTACAACTGGGCGGGGTTGGGCGTTCAGGGAGGGGAGCGGCGCGCTCCCTACGATACGCTCATCGAAGGATACCGCCGGGAATGGCAGCAGATCGTGGACCGGAGGCTGCTGCCCCTGATGCCGCCCCTCAGCGGCGGATGGGACTCGCGTCCCTGGCACGGCAACACCGCGCTGGTGCGTTTTGGACGCGCGCCGGAAAAGTTTCAACGACATCTTCAAGACGCAGAGCAGTTTCTCGACGCCAATCCGCAGCAGACCCTGCCGATGCTACTGGTCGAGGCGTGGAACGAATGGGGGGAGGGCTCCTACATCGAACCGCACCGCGAGTTTGGGTTCGGTTATCTGGATGCCATCCGCCGAGTCTTTACGGACGCTGAGACGCCCCATACCGACCTCACTCCCGCCGACATCGGGCGCGCGGCGGCGCAGGTGGTCTTTCCCGCACCCACACGCGCTCGATGGAGCTTCCGAGAGGGCTTGCAGGGATGGGACAGCATGATGAACCTGACGCCTGCGAAGATCGAGGACGGCGCGCTGACCGCCGACACCACCGGCGACGACCCGGCTTACTCGTCGCCGCAGGTCTTCCTTCCCGCGCACCGCTACACCACGCTGCATATCCGTCTTCGCTATCAGCCATCCGATAACAATCGCTCCGACGATATGGCGCAGCTTTTCTGGACGGTGCGGGGCGGGGCGACCAGCGAAGCCGCCAGCGTAAAGATTCCGGTGCGCATGGACGGACAGTGGCGCGACTACGCTGTACGCCTTGCCGACAATCCGCGCTGGCGGGGCATCGTAACCTCCCTGCGGTTCGATCCCTGCTCTCGTCCGGGAGTCCGGATCCAGATCCAGCGCCTCGAGATACGATAGGTTCCGCGTTCTGCCGGCGGGCATCGGGTCTGCCGGATCCTGACGCTCGATGCCTGCCCCGGCGCTAACTCTCGCTCAAGCGATGCTGCGCCTCCCCGAAAAGCATGGCGTGCGCCTCGCGCAGAATGGACGGAATACGCTCCCGAAACGGGCTGTTCGCCAGTGCAGGCGCGAGAATCTCCTCGTCCACCGTCGCCGCATTCTGTCCCGGAAACCAGTGATCGGCCTTGCCCAGCAGGTTATAGCGCATCCGTCCCCACTCCACCAGATCGAGCGACTTGGCATAAGTCCACAGCCGCAGAATCTCTAGCAGGTTGATCTCGCCCGGAACCTCCAGATACTCCGGCAGCCCGGCGGCCCAGTTCTCTACCCAGTCCGCCCCCAAAATCCGCTCCATCTCTGCCCGCAGGCGCGCCTCGATGGGCGGCACAACCTCCGCGATCCGGTCGTAGTAGTCCAGCGCCCCGATATGCTCCTCAAAGTCCGACGGGCGCGCCGCTCCCAGACTGAGCGTATGCGCCTGCGGGTTCGCCAGACAGTAGAGGTCGTTGAACTGCATCGGAGAGAGCGGTCGGCACAACTCGATCAGCTTTGCGGGCGGTTCGTACAGCTTGCCGCCCTTATCGCTCGGCGAGATGATGAAGACGCCCATATCCTGCCGGTGCGCGGCTTCCACCGCCGCCCGGTTCAGGCCGTTGACAAAGTACCAGTGCAGATTCACATAGTCGAACTCGCCGCTCTCGATAGCATCCACAATCACCCTGCAGGGCGCATGCGTGGAGAAGCCTACAAACCGAACGCGCCCCTCTCGCTGCAACTGCCGGGCGACCTCCATGCAGCCGTCTTTTCGCAGGACCATCTCCAGCAGTTCGCGGGTGTTCACGCCGTGAAACGCCAGCAGGTCTACATACTCCAACTGCAGGCGCTCCATCGAGGTCTGGAAGGTCTCCAGAAACTGCGCGGCGGTGGGAAAAGGGGCGACTTTGGTCTGCACGATCAGCGTTTCGCGCGGCAGTTTCGGCAGAACCCATCCAAGCTGTCTCTCGCTCGATCCATATCCGCGCGCCGTCTCGATATGGTTGATTCCCAGTTCCAGAGAACGATGGATGGTCGCCTCCAGATTCGCCTGATTATCCGCCGGAATCTCGTGTGCAGGCACATCCTGCCACTTATACTGATAGCGCATCCCGCCGCAGGAGAAGACCGGCATCGAAAGTTCTGTGCGTCCAAATCGGCGATACTGCATACGGTTCCCTTCCCCTTCCAAAACAGAGAGGGCAGGCGCGAACGCGCCTGCCCGAAATGAGCGACATCCGGATTGTGAAAAACAGGCTTAGCGCTTGCTGAACTGGAATCCGCGCCGGGCGCGCTTGCGACCGAACTTCTTGCGCTCTTTCACGCGCGGATCGCGGGTCAGGTAGCCCAGACGACGCAGAGTCGGGCGCAGTTCTGGATCGGCTTCCACCAGCGCCTTGCTGATCCCGTGCCGAACCGCTCCCGCCTGCCCGCTGATGCCGCCGCCCTTGCATCGGGCGATCACATCGAAGCGTCCGTTCGTCTCCGTAATGTCGAACGGCTGCTGAATCAGGCGAACCAGCGTCAGGCGTCCCAGATACTTATCGGCGGCGCGGTCATTGATGGTAACGTTGCCGGAGCCGGGCACGATCCAGACACGGGCAACCGCGTCCTTCCGCTTGCCGGTTCCATAGTAGCGAATCGCAGGCGGCACGTTTTACTCTCCTTTTCCTTCCAGCACCGAATAGACCTCCGGCTTCTGCGCCGCATGAGGATGATCGGGACCGGCGTACACTTTCAGCTTCTTTATCATGGCGTCACCCAGGCGGTTGTGCGGCAGCATGCCCCGCACCACCCGGCGCAGCGCCTCCTGCGGCTTGCGGGCCAGTTCCGCGCCTCGCGTAACGCTCTTGAGCGCGCCGGGCCACCCGGAGTGGCGGTAGATCGGTTCGCTGGCTTTGCGCCCGGTCAGCACGACCTGGGCGGCGTTTATCACGATCACAAACTCGCCGGTATCCACATGGGGCGTATAGATCGGGCGGTGCTTGCCGCGCAGGACCTTGGCAATATCGGTTGCCAGACGCCCCATCGGCTTGCCCGCCGCATCTATCAACAGCCATCGGCGCTGGAGTTTTACCTCCTCAGGTTTTGCCGAATAGGTCTTCATGATGACTCCTTGTCTCACTCCGTCTCGAAACCCGTCGTCTCCCAACGGGTCGAGGTTGGCTCTTCTATTTCACCGCGAGCCGCCGGACGCGGCTCCTCTGCATAACGCACTTTTACCAGACACAGCCCTTTTGCGGGAGCGGACGGACCGGCTTGCGAGCGTTGCAGAGACCGTGTAATCTCCGCCATCTCGTCCGGGGCGCGCTTCCCGCTGCCGACCTGCAGCAGCGTTCCCGCGATACTACGCACCATCCCGCGCAGAAAGGCGTTCGCCTCCACATACACCAGCACGAACGGACCGCGCCGGCGCACCGCACAGCGATACACCTCCCGAACCGTGCTGTTCACCTCCCGCGACTCATTGGCCCAGGCGGCAAAGTCCTGCGTCCCGACCAGCAGCCGCGCTCCGGTCTGCATCGCCTCCAGATCGAGCGGATGCGGATAGTGACAGGTGTAACGCCCGAACAGGGCGGACGGCAGCGCGCGATGCAAGATCACATAGACATAAGCGCGTGAGAGCGCGCTGAATCGCGCGTGAAACCGCGCCTCCGCCTCCGCAGCCGCCACAGCGCGCACATCCGTCGGCAGCGCGCTGTTGAGGGCGCAGGGCAGTTTTTCAATCGGGATCCGCGTCTCCGTCTCGAAACTGATTACCTGCCCCAGGGCATGAACGCCCGCATCCGTGCGTCCCGCTCCATGCACCCGCGTCGTCTGTCCGGTCAACGTCTCCAGCGCCCGCTCCAACTCCGCCTGCACGCTGCGCTGTCCAGCCTGATACTGAAACCCGGCAAAATCCGTGCCATCATACTCGACCGTAACCTTGAAGCGGCGCATCATTCGGTCAGACCTGCCGGAGCGCGTCCACGCCCCGGCATATCTTCTACTTGCGGCGTCCGAACAGCCCGCGCCGCTTCGGAGTGACCTCCACCGGGGTCTCGACCTGCGGCGTCTCGATCTCTTCGCCCTCTACCAGCTGCAACGCCACCATCGGCGCGCCGTCGCCCCGGCGCGCGCCGATCCGCACGATTCGCAGATAGCCTCCGGAGCGGTTCCGGTAGCGGGGCGCGATCTTCTCGAACAGATCGTGCACCACATAGTCCGGGTTGCGCGCCAGTTTGCCGTTCTCCGCGTTGATACCGAACTCCGACACGTTGGAGTCCACATACTCGCGCACGCGGCGGCGGGCATGGATATCGTTGCGCCTGGCAATCGTGATGAGCTTCTCGGCGATGGGCTTCACCTCCTTGGCGCGCGTCTCCGTGGTGATGATTCGCCCGCTTTCGCTGGCGAACAGCGCGCGCACCAGCCCTTTAAGCAGTGCGCGGCGCTGATCACTCGGCAGACTGAACTTGCGCCCTCCCACGCGGTGTCGCATCGTCGTTTCCTTTCTCTATCGCGTCATCCTCTCCCGGTCTACTCTTCGATGTCGTTGTCGGAACCGTCTTCGTCATCGGTCGAGATCGTGCTGCCTCCCTTGAGCGAGAGACCCCACTGCGCGAGCTTCTCGCGCACTTCCAGGAGAGACTTCTTTCCAAAGTTACGAATCTGCATCAGATCAGCCTCGGTTGTCTGCACCAGTTCGCCGATGGTGAGAATATTGGCTTTCTTCAGACAGTTGTAGGTTCGCACCGAAAAGTCCAGCTCTTCGATACGGGCATCGGGAGCCTGAGGACCTCCGGCGCTGTCCGGCAGAGTGCGCTCGGTATGCGCGATCAACGCGCTCGGTCCGGCAAACTCCATAAAGTGCTGGAAGTAGCGGACCAGCACCGCCGATGCCTGACTGATCGCCTCGCTGGGACCGACCGTTCCGTTGGTCGTCACTTCGAGCACCAGCCGCTCATAGTCGGTCTTGAAGCCGACGCGAGTCGCCTCGACGATATAGTTCACCTTGCGGACCGGCGTAAACGCCGCGCCGACCGGGATGACGCCAATCGGCTGGCTGGCTTTGCGCTCCTGCTTGTCCGGAAGCACATACCCCTTGCCGATCTCGACCGTCATCTCCATATTGAGGGTGGCGTCTTCATCGGAGATCGTGGCGATATAGGCCTCCGGGTTAACCACCTCCACCCCCTCCGGGCACTCCACATCCGCTCCGGTGATGCGGCCCTCGCCGCGTCGCGCAATGCGGATGGTCTTCGGCTCGACCTTGCCGCTGCCGTTGCGCTCGACCTTCACATACAGGTCTTTGAGGTTCAGCAGCAGTTCGGTGGTATCCTCTTTGAGACCGGGGATCGTAGAGAACTCGTGCAGCACCTTGTCAATCTTGACATAGGTGATCGCCGCTCCCTCAATCGAAGAGAGCATCACGCGCCGCAGGGAGTTCCCCAGCGTTACGCCATAGCCGCGCTCGAGCGGTTCGACGATGTACTTGCCATACGTCCCCGACTCTTCCAGCGTCTCAATGCGTGGCAATGTCAGTTCCATAGCAAACCTCTTTTCAGGGCGCGCACACAAAGGTGAGCCGCGAGCAGCGCCTGCCCACGCCTCACCTGGAGCGCCCGACGATTAGCGCGAATAGAACTCGACGATCAGTTGTTCCTGAATATCAGTATCAATCTGATCGCGCGAGGGCACGGCGAGCACTTTGCCGACCATGTCGGTTCCGTTGAACTCCAGCCAGTCCGGCAGGGGCCGGGTATGCCACTTCTCTCGCGCCTCTTTAACAATCCCGGTCTGCGACTTCGACTCATGAATGCCGATCGCGTCACCCACCCGCACCTGATACGAGGGGATGTTGACGCGACGACCGTTTACTGTGAAAAACCGATGACTGACCATCTGGCGCGCCTGAGCGCGGGAACCAGCAAGCCCCAGACGATAGACCACGTTGTCCAGCCGGAACTCCAGCAGTTGCAGCAGGTTCTCGCCGGTAACGCCGCGGCGGCGCTCGGCCTCCGCCAGATAGTTGCGGAACTGCGTCTCCAGCACCCGGTAGATGCGTCGCAGCTTCTGCTTCTCGCGAAGCTGAACGCCGTATTCCGTCAGCTTCTTCTGAACGACGGTGCTGCCGTGCATTCCCGGCGGCTTTTTCCGTTTCTCTTTATCCAGGGTGCAGTGCCGAATACACTTTTCCCCCTTGAGGAAGAGCTTGACGCCCTCCCGGCGGCACTGCCGACAACGGGGGTCCGAATTCGTTGCCATAAGCGGTCTCTAATGCTCCTTGTGGTATTCTAACCATTTCGCGAGAGCGCGTATCCGCGCTCCTGGGAGTTTACACGTCGGTGTTCGGACGCTTCCTCCTCCCGCGCATTATGCAGGCGTGTGTCGGAACGGTTGCGTTCCTACACGCGCCGTCGTTTCGGCGGTCGGCAGCCGTTGTGCGGAATCGGGGTCACGTCTTTAATCAGCGTAACCTCCAGCCCCACCGCCTGAAGCGAGCGAATCGCCGTCTCTCGACCGGCTCCCGGTCCTTTGACGAACACATCCACCCGTTGCAGACCATGTTCGCGCGCTTTGCGCGCCGCATTCTCCGACGCCAGTTGTGCGGCAAACGGCGTTCCCTTCTTCGTGCCTTTGAAGCCGATGGCTCCCGCGCTCGACCAGGAGATCGCCGCCCCCTTCACATCCGTGATGGTGACAATCGTGTTATTAAAAGTGCACTGAATATGAACCACGCCCTGCGCAATATTCTTCTTCTCTTTGGGCTTATTGCGCGAGGTGGTCGTCGTTCGCTTATTTGCCATACCGTTGTTTCCTTGCTCCTACAGGTCAGACCGTGCCGCCGAATAGCCTCATCGCTGCGCCTCTCCGGTCACCGGATTCCTACTTCTTCGCCTTCTTCTTGCCGGCGACGGTGCGCTTGGGGCCTTTGCGGATACGCGCATTGGTCTTGGTGCGCTGACCGCGCACCGGCAAGCCGCGCCGATGGCGCAGTCCCCGATAGCAGCCGATCTCCACCAGACGGCGGATGTTGAGCGACACCTCGCGGCGAAGGTCTCCCTCGACCCGGTAGTCGCGCTCAATGATCTCACGCAGGCGGCTCGTCTCCGCCTCGGTCAGGTCGCGCACCCGCGTATCGGGATTGATGTTCGCCTGCCGCACGATCTTCCTGGCGGCAGACAGCCCGATCCCGTAGATGTAGGGCAGCGCGTATTCGATGCGCTTATCGCGCGGCAGGTCTACTCCTGCAATACGTGCCAAGGCTTTTCCTCCCGTGTGGGTCGGAGGCGCTCAGAGCGCGGCGCGCTCCCCTCCTCCCGACCCTGTCTATCCCTGTCTCTGCTTATGCTTTGGATTTTTGCAGATAACGCGCAAGACGCCTTCGCGCCGGATAATTTTGCACTTGTCGCAAATCTTTTTGACAGAGGCTCTTACTTTCATTCGTCCCTCACTTCCGGGCAGGCATCAAAACGCGCAAAAAGACGGCACCACACAGCGATACCGCTCTGCGGCCCGTGTTTTTCGCGTCCGGTACAGCCGACGCCCTCTATTTATAGCGATACAGAATGCGGCCCCGCGTCAGGTCATACGGAGACAACTCCACCAGAACGCGGTCACCCGGCAGGATTTTGATGAAGTTCATCCGTATCTTGCCGGAGACATGAGCCAGCACCTCATGATCGGTCTGAAGCTTCACGCGAAACATGGCATTGGGCAGATTCTCGCTCACAACGCCCTCCACTTCGATACCCTTCTCTTTGGTATCGTCCTCCGGCGGATGGCTGTGACCGCGTCCGCCGCTTCCCTGGGGACGTGAACCCCGTCCGCCGCCGCCACCGCCTTTCGGTCGGTGACTACCGCCGCCGCTGCCGCCGCGGGTGGTCTTTTTCGGTGGCATTCATTCTCCCTGCGTGATGATTAACGCGCCGTTTCTGGTGATGGCGACCGTATGCTCAAAATGAGCGGACAACGTGCGGTCGCTGGTCACAATGGTCCACTCATCGGCAAGCGCCTGGATGTCGCGCCGGCCTATGTTTACCATCGGCTCGATGGCGATCGTCATGCCCGGCTCCAGCGGAACCCCGGTTCCGGGTCTGCCATAGTTTGGTATCTGCGGGTCCTCATGCAGAGAACGCCCGACGCCATGCCCCACCAGGTCACGCACAATCGAGTAGCCGTGCTGCGCCACATACCGTTCAATCGCATGACCGATATCCCCGACGCGGTTTCCGGCTTTCGCCTGAGCGATCCCCTTATAGAGCGCCTCCCGGGTAACCTTCAGAAGACGCTGCGCCTCCTCTGAAATCTGACCGACGGGAAAGGTCCACGCGCTGTCGGCATAGTAGCCGTTCAGTTGGACTCCCACATCGCAGCTAACTATGTCGCCCTCCTGCAGCACGCGCCGTCCCGGTATCCCATGCACCACCTCTTCATTCACCGAGATGCATGTCCAGGCGGGGTAGGGCGGGTGACTGTGCGGCGCATATCCCAGAAAGGGAGAGGTAGCTCCGTGCGAGTTCAGCACCTCGATGGCAGTCTTCTCCAGATCATAGGTGGTTGTCTGCCCAGGCACGATGGCGTCTTTCATCGCCTGCAGCGCCTGATAGACCACGCGCCCGGCAACCTTCATCTTCTCTATTTCACTGGCGGTCTTCAGAATGACCATCGTCTATGCGCCTTCTCCGTCTGTACTGCCTGCCCTGAAAACCTGGCAGGCGATCTTCCGCAGGACAGCCTCCACCTTGGCAAAAACCGCGTTCGGTTCCTCATTGGCATCTATATGATAGAGCACGCCCCGCGCTTCATAGTAGTGAATCAGCGGAGCGGTCTTCTCCTCATACTCCAGCAGCCGCCGGTGGATCGACTCTGGCGTATCGTCGGCGCGCTGGATGAGCCGGTTGCCGCAGTGATCGCAGATATCGTCCACACGCGACGGCATGGCCGTCGTGTGATAGGTCGCGCCGCAGTTGGTACAGGTGCGCCTCCCGGAGAGACGCCGGATCAGTTCCGGCTCCTGCACGTGCAGGTTCAACACCCCATCCAGATGCTTCCCCGTCTCCTCCAGCATCGTTTGCAGGGTATCCGCCTGCGAGATGGTGCGGGGGAAACCGTCCAGAATGAACCCCTTCCGGCAGTCCGGCTCCGAAACCCGCTCGTGCACCAGACCGACCACAATCTCGTCGGGAACCAGCTTGCCCTGCGACCAGTACGCCTTCGCTCGCAGCCCCAGTTCCGAATGGGCGGCGGCCAGATCGCGGAATATTTCCCCCGTCGAGATCTTTGGAATGCCGTGCTGCTGAACGATTCGCGCCCCCTGTGTCCCTTTGCCCGCGCCGGGAGGACCGAACAGTACGAGTATCATCCTCGCCCCTTTCTGAGGCGCAGCCTGTCAGGCATAGTATCCGGCGGGCGACTTGGACGACTGCTTGATAAAGCCTTCATAGTTGCGCATGATCAACTGCGCTTCGATCGCCTGCATCACCTCAATGGCGACTCCCACGACAATCAGCAGCGAGGTGCCTCCGATCAGGGCAAACGAGGAGAGCGAGACTCCGGTCAAGCCCGGCGCGATATACTGCACCAGCGCCACGCCCGCCAGAAACACCGCTCCCGCCAGCGTTACGCGAGAGACGACGCGATCCAGATACTCAAACGTCGGGCGGCCCGGGCGGATGCCCGGAATAAAGTTGCCATACTTCTTCAGGTTGTCCGCCATCTCGTTCACATTCATGACGACCGCCGTGTAGAAGTAGGTGAAGGCGACAATCATCAGCGCGTAGATCAGCAAGGACCACCAGTGCTGCGTACTCGGCGTCAGATAGTTCGCCCATCGCTTTAGCTCGCCGATGAATCCGTCATTGCCCGGAACCGCCGCCAGAATCTGCGAGGGGAAGAGCAGCATCGAGATGGCGAAGATGATCGGAATAACGCCCGCCGTGTTCACCTTGATCGGCAGGAAGTTGCTTCCTCCGGTCTGTCGCATCCCGACCTGTTTCTTCACATGCTGGATCGGTATCCTGCGCTCCGCCTGCGTGATCATCACGATGAGATAGATGGTTCCCACGAACAGCGCCAGGAACAGAATGATGCCGAACACGCTTACCAGTCCTTCGCGCACCTGCACCGCCACCTGCCCGACCTGGAACGGGAAGCTCGCCATAATTCCCGCGAAGATAATCAGCGAGACACCGTTGCCGATTCCACGCTCCGTGATCTGTTCGCCCATCCACAGCAGGAACATCGTTCCCGCCACCATCATAATCACCATCTGCAGGATGGCAACCGTCTGTGAGAGGGAGGAAGCCCCGGCTGCCGCCTCGCGGAAGGTGAACGAGAAACCGACGGCCTGGAACGTCGCCAGCACGATGGTCAGGCGGCGCGTGATTCGGGCGATCTGTTTGCGTCCGGCTTCGCCCTCTTTGCTGAGCTGCTCCAGTTTCGGAACCGCCAGGGTCAGCATCTGCATGATGATGGAGGCGTTGATATAGGGAGTGATCCCCATGGCGAAGAGCGTCATTTTGCGCAAGGCGCCGCCGGAAAAGACATCCACCAGGTTCAGAAAGCCTCCCTGCTGGAAGATGGCGGCCAGTTTGTCGTGATCCACTCCCGGCACCGGAATATGCACACCGAGTACAAACACGGCGAACATCGCCAGGTTGAAAAAGATGCGACGCTTCAACTCCGGGATTTGAAACGCCTTCGCCAGCGACTCCAACATTTCAGCTACCTCCGCGCCGTCTTCACGGTTTCGGCGGTGCCGCCGACGGCCTGAATCTTCTCCAGGGCGCTTTTGCTGAACTTATGAGCGACCACCGACAGCTTTTTGGTGAGGACGCCGTCGCCCAGGATCTTCAACGCCTCTTCCGCGTTGCGAAGAAGCCCCCGCTCCGCAAGCAGCGCAGCGGTCACTTCGGTTCCGTCCTCGAATCCCTGCAGCGCGCCGACGTTTACAATCGCGTAAAACGTCTTATTGACCGGCTTAAAGCCGCGAAGCTGCGGCAGGCGGCGATGGAGCGGAGTCTGCCCGCCCTCGAAGTTCGGGTTGACCTGCCCGCGCGCCTTATTTCCCTTATGCCCGCGCCCGCTGGTCTTGCCATGTCCCGACCCAGGTCCGCGCCCGAGGACTTTGCGCCGCTTATTGGAACCGGGTGCCGGTTGTAGATCATGTATCTGCATCGAAAATATGCCTCTTATCCTCTCGCAATGCGCCGCCTTTCGGCGTCCGCTCACTCTTTGAACGGCTCGACACGCGGAGCGCGGCGAAGCGCCGTTAAGCTGCCGCCTCCGTCTCGACCGTCTCCACCTTTACCAGGTGCTCGATGGCGCGCACCATGCCCCGCACCTGGTCATTATCCGGGCGCAGCACCGTCTTATACATACGGGAGAGTCCCAGCGCGGCGGCGGTGCGTTTCTGTTTCTCATTGAACCCGATGGGGCTGCGAGTCAGGGTGATTTTCAGCGATCGCATCTCTAGCTCGCTCCTTCCGCCGCCTCAAGTTTCACCAGCCAGGGAACCAGTTCCCCGACCTCTTTGCCGCGCAGGCTGGCGACCGTCTCGGCGCGCTTCAGCCGCTTCAGCGCCGTCAGGGTTGCCCACGCGATATTGATCGCATTCGCCGATCCCAGCGACTTGCCCAGCACGTCACTGATCCCCGCCAGTTCCAGGATCGTGCGCACGGAACTTCCGGCGACGATGCCCGTACCGGGAGAGGCGGGCTTGAGCAGCACCTCCGCCGCGCCGTGCGCGGCAAGGATCTCATGGGGGATCGTCGTTCCCACAATCGGAACCTCGATCATGTTCTTCTTGGCAGCCTCAACCCCTTTGCGAATGGCGTCGGGGATCGCGCGCGCCTTGCCAATCCCCGCGCCCACGAAACCCTTCCGGTCGCCCACCACCACGAGCGCATTCCAACTCATGGTGCGTCCGCCCTTATGGGTCTTTTGCACCTTATTTGTGCGGACTACCCGCTCTTCGAGGTTCAGCGTATCCGCGTTAATTCTCGGCATGAATATCTCCTTGATCGGGAACCGGTCCGGATGGCGGCGCGGTCTGCCCGAATCTTAAAACTCCAGACCGCCCTCGCGCGCGGCGTCGGCAAGGTTTTTAATACGCCCGTGATAGCGAAAACCGCCCCGGTCGAACACGACCTGCGTGATCCCTTTGTCCTTTGCGCGCTCGGCAATCTTCGCTCCGACCGCTCTGGCTGCCTCAATGTTGCCGCCGGTCGTCCCCGTTGTGCGGAAGCTCTCCTCTACCGTGGAAGCCGACGCCAGCGTATGCCCGGCATCATCATCAATCAACTGCACGTAGATGTGTTTCAGGCTGCGAAACACATTCAGGCGCGGCCTCTCCGCCGTCCCGAAGACTTTTGCGCGCACGCGGCGATGCCGCTTCAGGCGCAGCTCATGCTTCTTATCCATATTCAACCCCTCGCCGACAGATTTCCGACCTGTCGGCACGCTCGCCTTCAGGAGGCGCGAATGTATAGTATACCTGTGGTAAAAGGCAATTGCAAGGTGCAGGAACCGGCGCAGAGCGCCAGTTCTGCTACTTCTTGCCGCCTTTGCCGCCCTTGCCGCCCGCTTTTCCGGCTTTTCCGGCTTTGCGGCGGATCTGCTCACCGCGATAGCGGATGCCTTTGCCCTTGTAGGGTTCCGGCTTTCGCAGGCGGCGAATCTGTGCGGCTATCTGACCGACCAACTGCTTGTCTATCCCCTTGACGATCAGGAAGGGGGTGCGGGACTGCTGTTCGGTTCCCGCCTCAAACTCGATTCCGGGCGGGGGAGCCAGTTCGATGCCGTGCGAGAAGCCGACCGTCAGCGCCAGATTTTTGCCGTTCAGCGCGGTTCGGTAGCCGACGCCGTAGACCTCCAGCGTGCGCGCATATCCGTTGGTGACTCCCTCCACCATGTTGGCGATGAGGGTGCGGGTCAGTCCATGCAGCGAGCGATGCTCTTTGCTGTCGGACGGTCGCTTGATCTCCAGAGTGTCGGCGGTCTGCTCCACGATCATCTCCGGGTGGATCGGCTTGGTCAGGGTTCCTTTGGGGCCCTTCACTGTGATCTCTCCCGTCCCGACCTTTATCTCCACGCCTTTCGGCAGCGGGATAGGGCGTTTGCCTATACGTGACATAGCTAGCTCCTTGTGCCTCGATCAGTAGACAAAGCAGAGGACTTCGCCGCCAATCCCTTTACGGCGCGCTGCTTTGTCGGTCATGACGCCCTGCGATGTGGAGATGATAGCGATGCCCAGCCCTCGCAGAACGCGCGGCAGGTTGTCCTTGCCAGCGTAGACCCGCAGTCCTGGCTTGCTGACTCGCTTCAGGTTGGTAATCACGCGCTCGCGCTTGGGACCGTAGCGCAGGTATATCTTGATGCGGTCTTGCTTGGGGTCTTTAATCACCTCATGCCCTTTGATGAACCCCTCTGCCTGCAGAATCTTCACGATCTCCAGTTTTATCTTGCTGCCGCTGATCTCCAGGGAATCGTGGCTGGCGCTGTTGGCATTGCGGATTCGCGTCAACAGGTCGGCAATCGGATCGGTCGTATAAGCCATTTCCTCTCCTCCTACCAGCTCGACTTGGTGACGCCGGGGATCAGTCCCTTATGCGCCATCTCGCGGAAGCAGATTCGACACAGACCAAATTTGCGGAACACGCCGCGCGCTCTCCCGCAGACATTGCAGCGCGTATAGGCGCGGACGGCGAACTTCGGTTTTCGTTTGACCTTCTCAATCAGGCATTGCTTTGCCAAAGGTGTTTCCTCCCGTCGGAGCCACGGTACTCGCGTGGCTGGTAACGCTGGATGTGCCCTCTCCCGAAGAGGAAGAGGATCATAGAGATACGTCGGCGCGTCTTCGATGGTGATCGAATAAGCGCTCCTTCTACCGTGAAGGCGAACTAGTGTTCTTCCCGACTCTTCTGATACTCGGCGATAATCTGCTGCGCGATATGCGCCGGAACCTCTTCATAGTGCGACGGCTCGACTTCGAACGTGCCGCGCCCCCGCGAGATGGAGCGCAGGTCAATCGCGTAGCGCAGCATCTCGCCCTGCGGAACCATCGCCTTGATCCGCATCCGTCCGTGTCCGAGCGATTCCGTTCCCGCGATGCGTCCCCGCTTGCCGGACAGGTCGCTCATCACATCGCCCATCATATCTTCCGGAACCACCACCGAGACGGTGACCACCGGCTCCAGAATCACCGGCGACGCCTTCATGGCAACGGAGTTGAACGCCAGGATACCCGCCATTTTGAAGGCGGCTTCCGAGGAGTCCACATCGTGATAGGAGCCGTCGTAACAGGTGCAGCGCACATCCACCACCGGATGCCCGGACAGAACTCCGGTGGACATCGCCTCTATCACGCCCTTTTCGACCGCCGGAATATACTGGCGAGGAATCGCTCCTCCCACGATGGCATCCACAAATTCAAAACCGGTTCCGCGCGGCAGCGGCTCCAGGCGAATATGGCAGTCGCCGTACTGTCCGCGCCCTCCCGTCTGTTTCTTGTGTTTGCCCTGCCCCTCCGCCTTGCTCTGAATGGTCTCGCGATAGGGAACGCGCAACGGCACGCTCTCCACGTTCGCGCCGAACTTCTTGAGCTTCTCCACCACGATATTCAGGTGGGTCTCGCCCATGCCGCTCATGACGGTCTGCCCTGTCTCCGGGTCTCGGCGGAAGGTAAAACTGGGGTCTTCGCCCGTCACCCTCTGCAGCGCGGGCCCCAGCTTATCCTCATCCACCTTCGTCTTTGGAACGATGGCGACCTCATAGATCGGTTTCGGGAACTGCACCGGATCAATCACAATCGGCTTCGCCGGATCGCACAGCGTCTCGCCGGTATGGGTATGAGTCAGTTTGGCGACCGCCCCGATGTCTCCCGTTCCGATCTCGCTGGCCGCCTCCTGCGTCTTGCCCTTGACGGTGTATAGCTGACCGACGCGCTCCTCGTTGCCGGAGTTGGCATTCCATATCCGCGAATCGGACTTCACCGAGCCGGAGAAGACCCGGAAGTAGGTCAACTGACCCACGAACGGGTCGGCAAGGGTCTTGAAAACCAGGGCGCTGAACGGCTCGGACTCCGATGCCTTGCGCGTCGCCTCTTTCCCGTCAGGCGTCTTACCGTGCGCCGCGTGCGCCTCGGTTGGATTCGGGAACGCCTCCACGATCAGGTTCAGCAGCGCCGCCGCGCCCATATTGCGGGTCGCGGAGCCGCACATCACCGGAACCACCTTCGCAGCGTCAATCCCCTCATGCAGCCCGTGAATCACCTCTTCGTCGCTGAGGGTTCCCTCTTCAAAATACTTCTCGATCAGCGTGTCATCGCCTTCCGCCGCCGATTCCACAAGCATTTCGCGATACTTCTGCACCACCTCCGACAGGTCATTCGGGATCGGGATCTCGGTGAACTCGCGTCCGACGCCCGTGTAGGCTTTCATGTGGATCAGGTCCACGATACCGGTGAAGCTCTCCGCCTGCCCGATGGGAATCTGAACGGGAGCGATCGCATTTCCGTAGAGAGCGCGAAGCCGCTCCACAACCTGGAAAAAGTCGGCGTTCTCGCGATCCATTCGGTTGACAAACACGGCGCGGGGGCGATTGAGTACCGACGCCTGCTCCCAGGCGATCTCAAAGCCCACCTCCAGATCGGACTGCGCCGGGGTCACCAGCACCGCCGCATCCACCACTCGCAGGGCGCTTCGCACTTCTCCCTGAAAATCCAGGTAGCCCGGAACATCCAGCACATTGACCTTTCGGTCCTGCCACTCACAGGGAGCCAGTCCGATATTGATGCTTATCCTGCGTCGGATCTCCTCCGGGTCGAAGTCCGTCGTCGCGGTTCCGTCGTCCGTGCGTCCCTGTCGGTCTATCCCTCCGGAAACAAACAGCATCGCCTCAGCCAGCGAGGTCTTGCCAGCCCCCTGATGACCAAAAAGCCCGATATTGCGAATGGCATCTACGCCATACTTTTTCATCGCTCCCCGTCCTTGAATAGGTGATTGATTGGAGAGAGGCTCTGTTCAGAATCGTCTTCCGTACCCCCTCTCATCCTCGCGCGTCACGCCCCTACTTCTCTCTGAACGGCATCCCAAACGCTTTGAGCAATGCGCGCGCCTCTTCATCCGTCCTCGCGGTGGTGCAGATGATGATGTCCATTCCGCGCACCTTGTCAATCTTATCGTAGTCAATCTCCGGGAAGATCAGTTGCTCTTTCACTCCCATCGCGAAATTGCCGCGTCCATCGAACGAGTTCGGATTGATGCCCTGAAAGTCTCGCACGCGCGGCAGCGCGATGGAGATCAGGCGATCCAGAAACTCGTACATGCGTTCGCCCCGCAGGGTCACCTTGCACCCGACCCGCGCGCCGGCCCGAATCTTGAAGTTCGATACCGACTTCCTGGCGCGGCTCACGGACGGCTTCTGACCGGACACGATTGCCATGTCGCGCATCGCGTTGTCCAGCAGCTTGGAGTCGCCGCCGGTCTGGCCGGCTTGCCCCACGCCCATGTTCAACACGATCTTCTCCAGCCTGGGAACCTGCATGATGTTGCCGTATTCGAACTGCTTCAGCAGACCGGGCACGATTTTCGTCTTATATGCTTCCTTCAGTCGAGCCATGCTCTCTCTCCCGTCAAAGATCACGATCTCCATCAGAAACCGCCACCGGCTTCTCGGAGTGCGCGACTCCCCCTCTAGTCAATCGGTTTTCCGCAGTCGCGCCGCTTGCAGACGCGATATTTGCGCGCGGAGAGCTTCTCCTCTCCTTCACGAAAGGCGTAGCCCACGCGCGTCGGCTTGTTACAGTTGGGGCAGACCAGCATGACTTTGGAGGCATGGAGCGGGGCTGGCTTGGAGATGCGCCCGCCCTCCTGCATCTGCCGCACGCCGCCGCGTCCCGGACGACCGGTCTGACGCGCCTTCTGATGCTTGATGATGATATTCACGCCCTCAACCAGGAGCTTGTTGATCTGCGGGAAGGCGCGCAGGACCTTGCCTGTCTTCCCCGGCTGCTGTCCCTGGGGACCATCTTTGCCGGAGATGACCATGACCGTGTCGCCCTTCCGGATGCGTAGTTTGACCGGGTACTCCGCCGGTTTTAACTTATCTGCCATTACAGCACCTCCGGCGCCAGCGAGATAATTCTCATAAAGTTGCGGTCGCGCAGTTCACGCGCCACCGGGCCGAACACGCGGGTTCCGCGCGGCTCCAGCGCATTGGTTATCACCACGCAGGCGTTATCATCGAAGCGAAGCGCAGAGCCGTCCGCGCGGCGAATCGGCTGCTTGGTGCGCACGATCACCGCCTTCACCACTTCGCTCTTCTTGACCTGCTGACCGGGGGTCGCCGACTTGACGACTCCCACGATCACATCGCCCACACGCGCATCTTTCGCGTTGGAACCTTTCATGACCCGCACACAAAGAATTTCGCGCGCGCCGCTGTTGTCCGCGACGCGCAGGCGGGTATAGGGTCGAATCATGGCTATCTCTCCAGAATACAGCCCAGCGAATTCAGAAGGCGAGGGGATGAAACGCCCGCTGCGCGCCTCCCGAACTCCATCGCATGTATTCTATTTCGCTTTTTCTACGATCTGAACCACGCGCCACCGCTTCTCTTTCGAGATCGGGCGTGTCTCCATGATCTCAACGGTATCGCCGATACCGCACTCGTTGTTGGCGTCATGCGCCTTGAACTTCTTGGTGCGACGCATGGTCTTGCCATAGAGAGGATGTCGGAACATCGTCTCCACCGCCACCACGACCGTCATCTCCATCTTATCGCTTACCACCCGTCCTA
The DNA here is from genome assembly GCA_964429855.1 of uncultured Chthonomonadaceae bacterium. Classification (GTDB taxonomy): domain Bacteria; phylum Armatimonadota; class Chthonomonadetes; order Chthonomonadales; family CAJBBX01; genus CALLMM01. Next base: position 2,059 of record CAYSDM010000020.1, on the reverse strand, counting down.
TCCGGGTTTTTCGGCGGCCCCTCGGCAGGTCTGTATTCGTCTCCGCCATCCGTTACTGTGCTCCTTTCGCCGCCTCTTCCGCCGCACTCTTTGCAACGATCTCCCGCTCTGTGATGATGGTCAACACCCGGGCGATCTCCTTCTTGGTATGCGGAATGGTCGCGGTATTTTCCAACTGCCGCGAGACATGATCTCGCCGCAGGTTGTAGAGCCGTGCGCGGAGATTTTTCAACTCTGTCGCCAGCTCCGCATCGCTCAACCCTCTAAGCCGCTCCAGTGTCTGCTTCCGCTTCTCCTCCGGCATTGCTCTCCTCCTGCTCGTTCTCAACGGCGTCCAGCGCCTCTGCTTCTAACTGCTTTCGCGTCACGAACTTCACGTCAATCGGCAGCTTGTGCGCGGCGCGACGCATCGCTTCCCGCGCTAGCTCCTCATTGACGCCCGACATCTCAAACAGAATCCGTCCCGGCTTGACCACCGCGACCCAGCCCTCCGGCGCCCCCTTGCCCGATCCCATGCGGGTCTCGGCAGGCTTCTTGGTGAAGGGCTTATCCGGGAAGATGCGGATCCAGATCTTTCCTCCACGCCGAATGTGGCGGGTCATCGCAATACGAGCCGCCTCGATCTGGTTGGAGGTCATCCAGCACGATTCCAGCGCCTGCAGAGCGTATTCGCCGAAATTGAACGTGTTGCCGGCTTGCGCCTTGCCGCGCCGGTGGCCCCGGTGCTGCTTGCGGTACTTTACTCTCTTTGGCATCAACATGGCGATTACTCTCCTTTGCTGCGGTCGCCGCCACCGCTGCGGTCGCCGCCACCGCTGCCGCCGCGTCCACCGCGACCACGACCGCCGCGACCACGACCGCCGCGATCACCGCCGCCGCTGCCGCCGCGTCCCCCGCGTCCCCCCCGCTCTCCGCGCTCGGCGCGCATCGCTTCCCGGCGGGGGACGATCTCGGACTCGGTCGGTCGGGTCTGTCCGGGCAGAACGTCGCCCTTATAGATCCACACCTTGATTCCGATGTTTCCGTAGGTGGTCGCCGCCTCGGCGAAGCCGTAGTCTATGTCGGCGCGCAGGGTCTGCAGCGGAATCTTGCCTTCGCGCGTGCCTTCGCGACGCGCCATCTCCGCGCCTGCCAGGCGACCGGCGCACATCACGCGAATGCCGCGCACTCCCAGCTTCATCGAGCGCATCACCGCCTGACGCATCGCGCGCTTGTAGGCGATACGCTTTTCGATCTGCTGCGCGATCGATTCCGCCACGAGTTGCGCGTCAATGTCGGGATGGCGAATCTCCTGAATGTTCACATGCACAGAGCGGTTCGTCAGCTTTTTCAACTGGTCGCGCACATCATCCACGCCCTTGCCGCCGCGCCCGATGATGATGCCCGGCTTCGCCGTATGGATCGTCACCTTGACCTGACCGCCGGGACGCTCGATCTCGACCCGCGAGATCGCCGCATTGCCATGGTGCTTTTTGACCCACTGGCGGATTCGGTAGTCCTCGTGCAGCGCCTCCGCATACCCTTTATCCAGGTACCACTTGCTCTCCCAGTCGCGAATGACGCCGATCCGAAATCCGATTGGATTGATTTTCTGTCCCAAGGCTCTCTCCCCCTCTACTTCTCGGTTGCGCGTTCGGTATCCGAAGCGGTGGTCTTCTCTGTGGTCTCCGGCGTGCCGGTCTCTGCCGCCTCCACCGCGTCCTCTTGCTCCAGCTTCGCCGTCAGGTCGGCGGCGGTCGCCTGCACATCCGCTTCGGTCAGGGTCGTCTCTTCGACGGCGGTTTCGGCTTTCGTCGCCTCCGCCGTGACGACAGCAGCGGCTCCGGCAACGGCGGCGCGCGCCTGACGCGCTCCGGCTTCCGGCTGCGAACGGCGTCCGGAAGCCGCCCGACGGGTCGGGCGCGGCTTCGGCGCGACATCCTCCACCACCACCGTGATATGGCACATGCGCTTGAGGATTCGGAAGACCCTTCCCTGGGCGCGCGGGCGAATGCGCTTCATGCGCGGTCCCTCGTCCACAAAACAGCGAACGACCTTCAGGTTCTCGCGAATCAGCGGC
>CAYSDM010000019.1:47148-70529 GCA_964429855.1 uncultured Chthonomonadaceae bacterium | reverse complement strand
GAGCCACCGCCATCAGGATCGCCAGCACCAGAATGACCACCAGCAGTTCGATCAACGTAAAGCCCTTGCGCTTATTGTTTCTCTTCATAAGTTTCATCGGTTAATTCCCCCTGCTGTAAAAAACAGCAACTTCAGAACGGAAAGGCAACCGAAAGTATGACCGAAAAGGTTGCTTGCTAGTTGCCTGAACTCTCGCAGCTATTTGTTCCATGTATCCCCCCCAACCCTGATACATTTCTTTTGTTTGAAACCGGTTTTTTCCAATAGCAGACGAACAATCATGCCTTACGGAAGGCGGAGAGATCAGTTCCGGTAAAGCGAAGCCGCCTGTCCAATAGAATAACAGGCGGCTCCGTTCCGGGTGCGTTCGGTGGTTGTCAGAAAAACACGTCTCTACTTGTGGATGACCTTCGTCAGATTGAAGATCGGCATATAGAGCGCCAGCAGGACGACGCCAACGATCAAGCCGAGGACGATTGTCAGCAGCGGTTCCAGCATACGGGTCAGCCTCTGCACGGCATATTCGATGTCTCTGTCGAAAAAGGAGGTGACCTGTTTGAGCATCTCGTCCATATTACCGGACTCTTCTCCCGCCGCAATCATTCGCGTCACCATGGAGGGGAAGTATCCGCTCTGCTCCAGCGGGAGCGAGAGCCGCACGCCCTCGTTAACCTTCTGCGCCGCATCATTCACGATGTCAATATAGATCACGTTTCCGGTCACCCGCGCTGAGGTCTGCAGACCGGAGATGATCGGCACGCCGGCAGAGACCATGGCGCCAAAGGTGCGAGTCAGACGGGAGATGGCGATCTTGCGGTTCAAGCCTCCCAGCAGCGGCATCTTCAGCTTGATCGTGTCGCAGATGCGTCTGCCTTTGTTCGTTTTAGACCATCGTTTGTAGAGCTTCAATCCCACAAAGACGGCTCCGGCAACAACATACCAGTAGCCCCGGATCAGGGTACTGAACAGGATCAACATGCGCGTCGGACCGGGAAGCTCGGCGTTAAACTGCTTGTACACATCCGCAAAGACCGGCACGACGAACGTCAGCAGGAAAAAGACCACGCCGACCGCCGTAAAGACCACCGCCGCCGGATAGACGAAAGCGGCTTTGACCTTCTCTTTCAACTCCTGCTCTTTATCCAGCTGCTCGGCGGCGACATGCAGCGTCTCATCCAGCGCGCCGGAGACCTCACCGGCGCGAGACAGCGACTGGTACAGTTCGGAGAATATCTTCGGATGCTTTGCCAGCGCATCGCTGAAGGTGCTGCCTGCCAGCACATCGTTGCGTATCTCGACCAGCGCCTGTTTCAGCGTCGGGTTCTGTGTCTGAGAAGCCAGCGTAAACAGACACTCCACCAGCGGCAGACCCGCCTTCACCAGAGTCGCCAACTGGCGGCTCATAATCACCATATCGTTGAGGGCGACCTTCTTCTTCTTCTGCAGGAAACTGTTCCCCTGCGTAGCCGTCTCTTTTTTCGTTATCATGCGGGTCACATAGAGGTCTTTACGCCGAAGCTGCTCTCGCACCGCCCGCTCATCCACGGCCGAGAGCGTTCCCTTGACCGATTTACCCGCTCGATCCCGGGCGACATATTCATAAGTAGGCATATTATTTCACTCCCAGTCTCAAGCCGCCTTCCGGGTAGAAGAGACGAAATCCGCCTCCTCCTCCGTCAGGAGGACACGACAAACCTCATCCAGAGTCGTCTCGCCATCCATGGCTTTGCGGATTCCCGCCTCGCGCATGGGAATCATGCCATCCGCCAGGGCAATCTCCTTCAGCGCGGCTCCACCGACGTTCTGCATCACGCCTTCCCGCAGCCGGTCGGAAACACGCATCACCTCATAGGCGGCAGTGCGTCCCCGATAGCCGCGTCCGGCGCATTTGGGACATCCCCTCCCTTTGCGATAGTTTGCGCCTTCCAGTCTTTCGGCAGAGATTCCCAGCGTTCTTACCAGCGCCGGGTCCGGCTCCGCAGGCTCTGCGCAGCCGTTACAGACCTTCCGGAGCAGACGCTGCCCGATAACGCCCAGCAGCGCGGAGGTAATCAAGAACCCTTCCACGCCCATATTCTGAAGCCGCACTACCGCGCCCGGCGCGTCATTCGTATGCAGCGTGCTGAAGACCAGGTGTCCGGTCAGCGCCGCCTGAATGGAGATCTCCGCCGTCTCGCTGTCGCGAATCTCTCCCACCATGATGACATCCGGGTCCTGGCGCACAATGGTACGCAGACCGGCGGCAAATGTCAGACCGATCTTGGGGTTCGCCTGCATCTGGCTGATGCCGGGCAGGTTGTACTCCACCGGGTCTTCCACCGTAATAATATTGATGTTGACATCATTGATCTTATTCAGAGCGGCATAGAGCGTGGTGGACTTCCCGGATCCGGTCGGTCCGGTTACAAGTATGATCCCGTGTGGACGGCGAATGAAGCCTTCGAAGAGATCGCGCTGTTCCGGATGGAATCCCAGGTTCTCCAGCGGAACCATAATCCCCGACTTATCCAGAACGCGCATAACTACCTTTTCGCCGTAGATCGTCGGCATGGTGGAGACGCGCAGATCGAAGCTCATCCCGTCCGAACTGAACACAATGCGACCGTCCTGCGGGCGGCGGCGTTCCGCGATATTGAGATGAGACATGATCTTGATGCGAGAGACGACCGCGGGATAGTGATGCGGAGGAATGCTCATCTGCTCATAGAGCAAGCCATCCATGCGGTAGCGCACCCGCACCGTCTTCTCCTGCGGCTCGATATGAATGTCGCTGGCTCCCGAACTGACTCCTCCGGCGATAATGGAGTTCACCAGACGGATGATAGGCGCATCTTCCGCCAGATCCACCAGTTGATCTACCGAAAGCTCCTGCTCCGCCCCGCCCTGCTCCGCGTCTTCGATCTCCTTGAGTACGCTCTCCGCCTTGTTCTTGGCGGTGTAGGCGCGATTGAAGGCGTCACTGATATCGTGGGAGAGCGCGAGCATGGGCAGAATCTTCATGCCCGTCATCAGGTGCAGGTCATCCACCACCATCACGTTCAGCGGGTCCGCCATCGCCACATAGAGATGCCGTCCCTCTATTTTGAGCGGTATCACGCGCTGGCGTCGCTGATAGTGTTCCGATACCAGCGATAGAACCTGCGGATCGAGAGCAGTTTCGGTCAGATCCACATAGGGGACGCTGATAAGCTCCTCCAGCGTCTTGCCCACGACTTTAGACGAGACAAATCCCATCTCCACCAGAACCTCGCCGAGGAACTCACCGGTCTGGCGCTTTCGCTCCAGAGCCGCCTCAAGCTGAGCCTCCGTGAGATGTCCATCGGTCAGCAACCGCTGACCGACCTGTCCCATAAAAGTCGCAGAGGATAGGATTGCGTTTTTCATACTCGATCCTTAAGAAAATAGGCAGACATCCAGTCCTGCGCCCGTAACTGCTCCCAGACAGACTTATTCGGGAGGTTTATTCCTCACAGACCGGGTGTTTTTTAGGTAAATTGTAGGGGGAAAACGTGATGGAGGGAAACGAAGCGATTCAAAGGGTGAAACGGAGAGATATCAGACGAAAAACAAGCCTGTCCCGAATACCGGAACAGGCTTGTTTATCAAAAACAGATACTATTATCGGCTGCAGCAGCCGCCGGAGCCGCAGCCTCCTCCCGATTCGCCCTCTTCGGTCGAGAAGGAGGAGCCGCAGCCGCAGCCGCGTACGGCGTTCGGATTGTCAATCTTAAAGCCGCTTCCCATCACCTCGTCCTCAACCCAGTCAATGGTCGAACCCTTGAGATACTGAATGCTGTCCTCATCCACCAGTACGGAGACTCCATGCTGCTCGAACTTGATGTCGCCCTCTTCCATCTCTTCGGCGATCATCATGCCGTACTGAAGCCCCGAGCATCCGCCGCCATGCACGAAGACTCGCAGCATCGCACCGACGCAGCCCTGGCTCTCGAAAAGGCTCTTGATCTCTTCTCCGGCTCGCTCCGAAAGAACGATGGCCGTCTGCTCACCGACTGTTAAGCTCATGATTACCTTTGCTCCTTATCGCTCGCAGCGCGCGGGAGCCGCTGCGCCTGTTGCGGAATCTTTCGAACGGTTGTTTAGCCTAGATAAATTATACGTTGTTTCCGTATGGATTTCAACCCCTGTTCGACCATCCGTGACAATTATACGTATCTTCTCCAGGATTTGTTGTATAATCTACCTGAAAAGGAGGGGTCTGTGAAGCCGATAGATCGTCTGATTCTTGCGCTGGATGTGGATAACGCCTTCCAGGCATTGCAGTTGGTAAGACACCTCAAAGACCATGTGGGGGCGTTCAAGGTCGGTCTGGAACTGGTTAACGCGACCGGAGTCAGCATCTTCGAGAAGCTGCAGGACGCCGGAGCGTCGCGCCTCTTCTATGATGCCAAGATTCACGACATCCCCAATACGGCGGCGGGCGCAATGCGCGCGATCGCCCGACAGGGCGTCTGGATGACCAATGTTCACGCGGCAGGCGGTTCGCGCATGATCCGCGCCGCCGCAGACGCCCTCATGGAGACCTCTGATCAGTTCGGAATCGCTCCCCCGATTCTGCTGGGCGTTACGCTGCTGACCTCTCTCTCCGCCGTTGAACTGGAAAACGAACTGCATTCGCGGCTGGCTCCCGAAAACTATGTTGTGGCGATGGCGCGAATGACGCAGGCTGCGGGTGGTCAGGGAGTGGTCGCATCTCCACAGGAGATAGAGGCGGTGCGCGCCGCCTGCGGCTCCGATTTTCTGATCGTGACTCCCGGCGTGCGACCGGCGGGTGTGGATGCGGGAGATCAGCGGCGCACCATGACCCCCGGCGAAGCGATTTCACGCGGCGCAGACTATCTGGTGGTCGGTCGCGCCATCACCGCCGCCGAGGATCCTGTCGGAGCGGCGGAAAAGATTCGTATGGAAGTGGAAAGCGCCGTCGGGCAGCAGTCCTGATGACATCCGAACGGTGACATCGTACCTTCGCTGGAGGCGACCGCGTGCCCATTCAGTTCTCAGCCAGCTCGATGATGCTCGTTGTTCTGGGAGTGGGGCTTGTCGCCGCGTATCTCTTCTTCTGGTGGTGGCACCGACAGACCCTGACCGATATGAGTCGCTCGCGAAAGCGGTTTGCGCTTTCGCTGCGACTGTTGATTGTCACTCTCCTCTTCCTCGCTCTGGCAGGCACACGCTGGATTCAGCGCAATGACGACCTGACCGTTATCTTTCTACTGGACTCCTCCCGCTCTCTTCGCGATGATCAGAAACAGGCAGCGCTCCAGTTCATTCGGGAGGCTGCCAGCCGTAAACGCCCCAACGATCAGGTAGGCGTTGTCACCTTCGGCTCCGATCCATCCATTCACAACCTTCCGAGCAGCGCCTTCACTCCCGGCGAGATCAGACACCCCGGCGCTACCAACGCCACCAATCTCTCGGACGCGCTGCGAACCGCGCTTCCGCTCATTTCACGCGAAACCGCCGGAAAGATCGTGGTTCTCTCCGACGGCAACGAGAATATCGGCAACGCGCTGGCGGAGGTTCCCTCCCTGGCTGCCGCGCAGGTGAAGGTGGACACCGTTTTGCTGCCCTCCACGCTCAAAACGGAGGCTCTGATCGAGAAGATGGTGGTACCGTCCCGCGTCAAGATCGGAGAGCCGTTTTCGGTCAAAGTCGTCACAAACGCGCTGAACGCGCAGCGCGGACGCCTCACCGTTATGCGCAAGGGGCAGCCGACGAGTCCTGCCCGGGTGGTGGAGATTCCGGCAGGCAGGCGCGTGCACGAGTTTCCGGTCCAGATCAACAGTCCCGGTTTTTTCCGTCTGGAAGCCTCGCTGGAGACCAATCCCCAAGAAGATTCGCTCTCAGAGAATAACCGGGGACTGAGCTTTGTCTCGGTGCGCGGGCGTCCGCAGGTGCTCTATGTAGCTTCCACGCCGCGCCTGATGCAGTACCTTCAGCGGCAGCTTCGCGGACAGAATATAGATGTCCTCTACGCCCCGCCGGCCGCCATGCCGACAACCGCCGCCGCGCTGCAGCAGTTCGACAGCATCATTCTGTCGGATGTCCCCTCCACCATGCTCTCGACCGCGCAGATGCAGGCGATCCAGGTCAGCGTCCGCGACTTCGGCGTCGGGTTCGGGATGATCGGCGGCGAAAACAGTTTCGGACTGGGCGGCTATCGCCGTACCGCCATTGAGGAGGCATTGCCGGTCAACCTCGATATTCGCAAGATGCAGCGTTTTCCGCCGGTCTGCGTGGCGTTTGCGATAGACCGCTCCGGCAGTATGTCCGGCAGAAAGCTGCAGATGGCGATCGAGGCGGCTTCGCGCGCGGTGCAGGCATTGAAACCGACCGACAAGGCAGCGGTGGCGATCTTCGATTCCAGCGCGCAGGTACAGGTTCCACTCACCTCGGCGGAGCAGGCTCCGCAGATCATCGGCGCGATTCAGCAGATACGCGTGGGAGGCGGCACGAGCGTCTACAGCGGGGTGCAGGAGGCGTTCGAACTCATCAAAAACGACGATACGCCGATCAAGCATATCATTCTGCTGACCGATGGACAATCCTCCGATCCCGACTGGCGTCCCCTGCTGGATGAGATGAAGAAGCGCAAGATCACGCTCTCCGCCGTCGGCATTGGAGAGAACGCGGGCGACATCAACGCGCAGCTTCTGGGCGCGCTGGCAGGCGATACGGGCGGACGATTCTATCAGGTGAGGGATCCGAAAGATATTCCCGGCATCTACCTTCAGGAGATCGAGCGCATCTCCAGCCGTCCGATCATCGAAGAACCGTTTCGCCCGATCGTCACCCCCGGACTGGAAGACCGCCTCTCCGGTATCGGCGCCGCCTCGATGCCGCCCCTGCTCGGTTATAACGTCACCATCGCCAAGCCGACCGCCGATGTGATCCTGACCTCGCACCATAACGACCCGGTCTATGCCACCTGGCGTTACGGGCTGGGGCGCGCCATGGCGTTCACCTCCGACGACAAGAACAAGTGGGCGGTGCAGTGGCTGCCCTGGAGCGGATACGGTCCCTTCTGGGCGCAGGCGATTCGCTGGACGATGCGCACCTTCTCGCCCTCCGATTTCCAGACACAGGTAACGATGGAGGGGACGCGAGGGCATATTATGGTGGAGGCGCTGGATCGGGAGGGAAAATTCCTTAATCGCCTGAACTTCACCGCGAAGATCGCCGGTCCGGAGGGTGAGCCGTTCGAAATCCCTTTACGTCAGAGCGCGCCGGGAACCTACGAGGGCTGGTTCGATGCGGCGAAGATCGGAACCTATCTGGTCAATGTGGTTCGCGAACTGCCGGATAAGACCATCGAGAGTTCCATAACCGGACTGGTGGTTCCCTACTCGCCCGAATACCATGACCTGACCACCAACGCCTACCTGATGTCTCAACTGGCGCAGACCGGGGGCGGCACGGCGCAGACCGATCCCCGGCGCGTCTTCACCGATAAGCGTCCCTCCATCTACTCGCCGATCTCGCTGGTCGAGTCGCTGCTGCTTATGGCGATGCTTCTGTTTCCGCTGGATGTCGCGGCGCGGCGTCTGGCGCTGCAGAAGGAGGATTTTCGGCGCGCTCTGGGGTGGGCGCGCGGCAGGCTTCCCAAGCGGGCGCGGCGCGAAGATTCCGCCGTTTCCACTCCGGAGATGGCGCGCCTGATCAACGTGAAAACGCGCGCCTCCGCCGAAACGCGCGCAGCCGCCGAGAAACTGCAAAACGCCGACATGCCGACGAGTGCGCTTGATGGCGCGTCGCCTGCGTCCTTCCCTTCCGCCGGATCGTCCGTAGTTACCCCTTCCTCAAACGTCAGCGCGACTCCCCCGCGACCGACTGCCCCGGAGGCTCCCTCTCCCGCTGAACCAGCGACGGAAGGGGGCATGGGTCGCCTGATGGCTGCCAAACGCCGCGCGCAAGAGCAGCAGAAGCCCAGAGAAGAGGAGTAGGCTTCGGATGCAGAGGAAAGCGATAAAGAATTGTTCACCCTTCAAAGGAGAGAGAAAACCATGCAGATGACTGCGGGAATTGCCGGACTGGTCGCGTTGATGGCTCTGCCGACAACCTCCGATACCCCCAAAGCCCTTCAGGGAGTGCATCGGATTGTCACGCTGGGCGACAGCATCACGGAGGGCGGAGGTCAGCCGGGCGGCTATGTCTGGCTGCTGGGACAGACGCTCGCCAGGCTCTATCCCGATCAGAAGTTCGAGATTGTCAATGCGGGCATCTCCGGGCATAAGGCGACCGACATGCAGGCGCGTTTTCAGCGCGATGTGCTGGACAAAAAGCCGGATATGGTGACGATCAGCGTCGGCGTGAATGACGTGTGGCACGGCTTTTTCGACTTTGCCGCCGGAAAGCGGATTCCCGACGGCAGCGGTCCCAACGGCGTCCCGATTCCGCTCTACCGGCAGAAGCTCTCGGAGATGATCGAGGCGGCGCAGAAGGCGAATGTGCGCGTAGTACTGCTGGCTCCAACGATCATCTATGAAGACCTGAGCAGCGCTGAAAACAAGAGCCTGACCGGCTATATTGCGGTGATGCGGGAACTGGCGGCAAAGTATCTCTGCCTGTATGTGGATATGAATGCCCCGTTTCACCGGATTATTGCCGCGCGCCGCAAGCAGGCCAACTCCACCGAAAACTACCTGACGACAGACGGGGTGCACATGAACCCCGTTGGCAACAAACTGATGGCGTATACGCTGCTGCGGGGTCTGGGCGTGCCGGATAATCTGTTGAGCGATCTGAAGGTGCGTTAGGCGATGTCGTTGTCTTCAACAACCGCGCCGAATTTGCGGGTGCGTTTTTGATAGTCGGCGATGGCGGTCAGCAGGTGGTCGCGGGTGAAGGCGGGCCAGGGAGTGGGAGTCACCCAGATTTCGGCATAGGCGGTCTCCCAGAGGAGAAAGTTGGAGAGTCGCATCTCTCCGGCGGTGCGGATTAACAGGTCGGGGTCGGGGATGTCAGGAGCGTAGAGACGGGAGGAGAGAGTCTCCTCTTCAATGGATTCCGGGGTCAGGCGTCCCTGAAGCAGGTCGCCCGCCAGATGGCGCACAGCATCCACGATCTCCGCCCGCCCTCCGTAGTTTATCGCCAGATTAAAGGTCAGGCGCGTGTTCTCGCAGGTGCGCTCCATCGCATCGGTAAACTCTTTCCGCAGATCGGGAGGAAGTTGCGATAGCCGTCCGAGAACGCGCACACGAATGCCGTTCTGCATCAACTCTTCGATCTCTGCCCGCATCGCCTCCAGCATCAGACGCATCAACCCTTCGACCTCCCCGGCAGGACGACGCCAGTTCTCCGAGGAGAATCCATAGACGGTAAGATAGCGAATTCCGATCTCATCGGCGGCGTAGACGATCTGCTTGAGGGTGCGATAGCCCTGCCAGTGACCGTAAAGGCGATCCTGTCCCTGCGCGCGCGCCCAGCGTCCGTTTCCGTCCATAATGATAGCGACGTGCGCAGGTATGCGGGTGGGATCGAGGCTTGCGGGGAAGTCCGGCGAACTCATAGGATAATCGGGTGAGCGAGATCGGGTGATCGGGAAAGGAAGCGGCGGGAGAAAAGACGGCGACCGCCCTCTCCTGCCCGCTCCATCTCCGGTTAACCCCTTACTACACTTCGAGAAGCTCCTGCTCCTTCTGTTTGGCAGCTTTGTCAATCTCGGCGATATACTGATCGGTCAGCTTCTGCACCTTCTCGGTCGCCCGCTTCTCATCGTCCTCGCTGCACTCCTTATTCTTGGTAAGGGCTTTGAGATGGTTGTTGCAGTCGTGGCGGATATTGCGGATGGCGGCATGACCGAGTTCCGCCTTCTTATGCAGGGTCTTGATGAACTCCTTGCGACGCTCTTCGGTCAGGGCAGGGATGTTCAACCGAACGCCGGTTCCATCGTTGTTGGGGGTCAGATTCAGGTCTGATTTCTGGATCGCCTTTTCGATGGCTCCGAGCGCGTTGCGATCGAAGGGAACGATCAGCAGTTGGCGCGGTTCGGGAACCGTGATGGTCGCAACCTGATTGATCGGCAGGTCTGAGCCGTAATAGTTGACCGTGACATGTTCGAGAATGACCGGACTGGCGCGCCCGGTGCGAATCAGCGTAAATTCGTGTCGGGTCGCTTCCAGACTCTTCTTCATCTTATCTTCGGCTTCTTTGAGCAGGTCAGGAATCGTCATTGTTTTCTCCCTACAACGGTTCCGATCTCCTCCCCGGAGATCACGCGACGGATATTATCTTCGCCCGCCAGACTGAAGACGACGATAGGCAGACGATTCTCGGCGCAGAGCGCAAAGGCGGTCATGTCCATCACGCCCAGCCGGTTCTCAAGGCAGTAGTCGTAATCCAGATAACTGAATCGGCGCGCATCCGGGTTCTTCCGGGGATCTTTATCATAGACGCCGTCCACGTTGGTGGCTTTCAGCACCGCCTCGGCGCGAATCTCCAGCGCGCGCAGGACCGCCGCCGTATCGGTGGAGAAGTAGGGGTTGCCAGTGCCCGCCGCGAAGATGACCACCCGTCCCTTCTCCAGATGACGGATGGCGCGGCGGCGAATAAACGGCTCTGCCACCTGCGCCATCGCAATTGCGGTCTGCACGCGAGTCACGACCCCCAGCGACTCCAGCGCCTCCTGCAACGCCAGCGCATTCTGAACGGTCGCCAGCATTCCGATATTGTCCGCCGTCACCCGATCCAGACCGGCATCGGCGGCAATCGCGCCGCGCATGATGTTCCCCCCGCCGACCACCACACAGATGTCGGCTCCGGTGCTGTGCGCGGAGGCGACTTTTGACGCGATGGCGTTGGTCGCCGCCGGTTCGAGACCGAAGTCCTGCTGACCGGCAAACGCCTCGCCGGAGAGCTTCAGGAGAACGCGATTCCAGCGTCGAGCGCTCATCGGTTACTGCCCGACCACAAACAGGACGAACCGACGCGCCTCCACCCCGGTCTCCTCGAGCAACTGACTGATCTTCTTGCTCGGATCGCGCACATAGGGCTGCTCCAGCAAGCAGACGCGCTCGAAGTATTTGCCCAGGCGACCCTCCACGATTTTTGGGATAGCCGCCTCCGGCTTGCCCTCGTTGCGGGTCAACTCCGCCAGAACCTCGCGCTCGCGCTCGACAGATTCTGCCGGAACCTCTTCACGGCGCAGATACTCCGGCTTATTGGCGGCGATGTGCATGGCGATATTTCGCGCTAACGCCTTATGCTCCTCGCGCATCGGGGAACCGAGTAGTTCCACCAGCACGCCAATCTTATTCGACACCGTGTGCACATAGGTCGCCAGTACGCTGTCCGGACCCGCCTCATAGCGAATGAAGCGGCGGAATACGATGTTTTCGCGCAGCTTGGCGAGCGCATCTTCCAGTTGATGGCGAACCGCCTCATTCTGCTGCAACAGCTCTTCCGGCGTGTTGACCTGCGTGTGCAGCGCCGCCTCCGTCAGGGCGCGCGCCAGCGCGAGGAACTCCTCATTGCGCGCCACGAAGTCGGTCTCGCAGTTTAGCTCCACCAGCGCCGCGCCGTTCTCGGTGAGAGCCGCCCCCACCACGCCATCCGCCGCCGAGCGCCCGGAGCGCTTCTCCGCGCCGGCTTTGCCTTTGGTGCGCAGCAGGTCGCGAGCCTTCTCCACATCTCCCCCGGCTTCGATCAGCGCCTTCTTGCACTCCATCATCCCGGCGCCCGTCTGCTCACGCAGTTCGCTGACCATCTTCGCCGTAATTTCCATAACGATTTACTCCTGCTTCTTGTAAAAAGGTTTCGATCCGCGCACAGCGGGGAAGGAGGATTCCTTCCCGCACACTGGCGCGATCCCAACACATCAGGCTTCCGCGTCTATCTCTTCCTCTTCGTTCAGAGTAACCGAGCCTTCTTCTGCCCGGCGCGCCATGCGCGAATACTCGTCGTCCTCGTTGCCCAGGAACAGGCTGTCCAGGGCGGCATCGGGATCGGTCTCCACCAGAGCCGGTTCCGGGGTCTCCTCGTCCACTTCCACCGCCGGAGCCTCCGCCTCGACTTCGCGATCCCAGATATCCTGTTTTACCTCGATGATCGCATCCGCGATCTTATTGGAGATCAGCTTGATGGAGCGAATGGCGTCATCGTTGCCAGGGATCACATAGTCTACGAGGTCCGGGTCACAGTTGGTATCCACAATCGCGACCACCGGTATCTCCAGCTTTCTGGCTTCGGCGACCGCGATATGCTCCTTCTTCAGATCCACCACAAAGACGGCATCCGGGAGTTTGGGCATCTTCTTGATCCCGCCCAGATAGCGCTCCAGTTTGGCGCGCTCCTCCATCAGCCCGCTGGCCTCCTTCTTGGTCAGCTTCTCCAGAACGCCGCTCGCCTCCATATGTTCAAGCTCTTCCAGCCGCTTGATGCGGCTCTGGATGGTGGCGTAGTTGGTCAGCATCCCGCCCAGCCAGCGTTGGTTCACGTAGTACTGGCGGCAGCGATTGGCGGCTTCCTGCACGGCGTCCTGCGCCTGCTTCTTGGTGCCGATAAACAGCACATAGCCGTTGTTCTGAACCACATCCTGGATAAACTGCTGCGCCTCGTCAAAGAGTTTGAGGGTCTGGTGCAGGTCAATAATGTAGATGCCGTTGCGCGCGCCGTAGATGTAGGTCTTCATCTTCGGATTCCAGCGGCGCGTCTGGTGTCCGAAGTGAACTCCCGCTTCGAGGAGTTCCTTCATGGTCAAAGCGGACATGTGTATGCTCCTGGTTGATTTCCTCCCGGCGCGTTGCTTCCGCAGACGTACTAGTACGTCTTCAAGATAGTTTGTATGGCTGTCATTCTGAACGCAAACCGGTTGTCATTCTGAACGAAGCGAAAAATCTTAAGATGTTTCGCTGCGCTCGACAGGACAGCGTTTCTCGCTGCGCTCAACATGACAGCCAGGCGATGCAGCCATTCTACCTTGAAGGAGAACTAGAACGGGAGAAGGTGGATCCCCCCTTTATCCCGCTTCTGCAGAAGACCAGTCGTCTCGGCGGCGCCGGTGTGTGATTGCCGAAAAACCGGGTTAGTATACCCTAACTGCCACGGATGTGCAACGCATAGGAGTAAACTCTATCGCTGTCGTTGCCATCTACTCCCCTGCTCGCGGTCTCCTTGTCACGGCTGCTCGTGCGAAGGGGTCGGGTGGTAGAGCCTTTTTATAGAGGGGTCCCGCGATGCTCAGTGCGCAGGCTGCAGGGCTGCTCTAACCCGTGCCGTTCCAGCTGCGCGGTGTCCTCGAATAGAATCTTCGTGTCTCCCTGCGCCACAATCGTTCCTTCATCCATAATCAGCGCACGGGGACATAGTTCCAGCGCCATCTCAAGATCGTGGGTTGCCGCCAGTAGAGTCTGTGGAAGCCGCTCAAGCAGCCGGATTAACTGCCGGCGAGCGCGAGGGTCCAGCCCGGCGGTCGGCTCATCCAACACAAGCACCGGCGGCTGCATTGCCAGCACACCCGCCAGCGCGACCCGCTTCTTCTGCCCGAGGCTGAGGTGCTGCGGCGCATACTCGGCAGCTTCCGCCATGCCCACCTCCTCCAGCGTATGCAGAGCGCGCCGCGCCGCCTCTTCCCAACCCAACCCCTGATTGAGCAGTCCGAAAGCGACATCATCCAGCACCGTTGGCATAAATAGCTGATCATCCGGGTCCTGAAAAACCAGTCCGACCCGCCTGCGAACTTCGCGGAGGGTCTTCCTTCCCAACGTGATGCCGTCTATCTGAATCTCCCCGTCCCCGGTTAGCAGACCGTTGAGATGCAGCAGCAGGGTGGACTTCCCCGCTCCGTTTGGTCCGATCAGGGCGACCTTTTCGCCCGCCTCCATAGAGAATGAAACCGACTTCAATGCAGATCGCTCGTTCGGATAGCAGTAGGATAGATCGTTGACATGGACGATGCTCATCGGGCAGTTCCCACGAGAATCAGGACAAACGCGCCTCCGACAGCCGCCAGCCACAGGAGCGCCGACAGCCGCAGAGGGGCTAGCGGGCGCGCGGGCAGCCTCTCTTCAAATCCACGCGAGACCATGGCATTGGCGATCCGCTCTGACCGCTCGACCGAACGCCATAGAAGGGCGTGGACCAGACCACTGAAAGCGAGCAGTGCGCGAAATGAATCGATTGCGCCCCCCCGCGATTGCCAGGCGCGCCGCATGCGCACCGCTTCCTCCGACAGAACGGACAGGTAGCGGTATGTCAGCAGCAGCAGCGATAAAAACAGGGAGGGCGTCCGCATCCACTGCAGCGAGGCGATCAGGTCCAGAAAGCGCGTAGTCGCCGAAAGCAGAGCCACACAGTAGGCGCACAGGAGGCAGCGCATTGACAGAGTGAGTCCCCTCTCCCATGTCCCGCTGAAAAAGCCGGTGACAACTGCCAGCACGATTATCCACAGGACGGGAGCGATCCGACGCAGCAGGAGAGTGATGGAGAGGTTGGCAAAGAGAGTGAGGCTCAGCAGTATCGCCGACAGCAGCGGCCACACAACCGGAGAGCCGGAGCGCGCAGCGGCCACAGCGACCACAAACAGAAAGGTTCCGATGGTTTTCAAGCGCGGATCGCAGCGGTGGAGGGGGCTGGAGGTCTCTAGATAGGGTTGGCTCCACATCCCTGCTATCAAAACGCCCTGCGGCGCGCCTGTATCGCGAGGAAGATCGGAGGAACGCAGACAATCTGCAGAAGGATACCGGGCAGTCCGGATAGGACCGCCGCCCACCCCGCCGCCTGCGGAGGCAGCCCCAGCGCGCCGCCGAACAGTGAGGTCAGAAGCCACGTAAGAAGGCATCGGACACAGATGGCAGCCGGCAGCGCAACCAACCAGGGCAGCCGCAGCGACAGTAGAACGGCGGCAGTTCCCGCTAGCGCGGCCAGCTCCAGACTCAACAGGATCACCAGAGGGAACGGAGGCATTCCGGTCAGCAGCATCGAACTCCAAGGAGTCAGGATGCCGACTGCCAGGGCGATACGCGGGCGGAGCAGCATTCCTGCCGCCAGAACGGGCAGATGCATAGGCAGGAAGACACGTCCCAGTCCAACCGCATGAAACAGAATGGGCACTACAATCCCCAGCGCGCAGAAGAGACCGCCCAGCGCCATCTCACACGCAACAGGGAGGTTTTCCCGGGAAGCCCCCTCGTTGGCGGTGTCAGGCTGCATCGCCGCCGCTCCCCTCGCTGTGGGGCAGCCCGCCGCTCTGCAGACGGAACAGTCTCTCCGCCGGCATCTCCCACAGTTTCCGCGCGGAGACTTCATCTCCATGCTCTTCGAACCACTGGGAGATCTGACCGTGGAGGCCGGGAAGAAGCGTCATGGTGACCTCCGCGCCGGTCTCCGTGTTACGCACCGAAACGACAACCTCCTCCTGCTCCTGTAAGACGATATTGCGCTTCCCGTAGGTGGCTCCGGTCATCCACTGCAACCCGTCAATCAGACACGAGACCGGCGGCTCTGGTCGGCATCCCGCCACGACCTGCACACCGAAATGTGGTCGCGCTCCCAGGATACGCATCCCTTCCGCTCCCATCTTCATTCCCAGAGCCAGCCAGGGACCTAGATGACCGTGAAAGCGGCGCGCCTCCTCCCAGTCCAGTTCCAGATTCGGCGCGCGATAAAACGACTGCATGCCTTTTCTTTCCATTCCCTCTCCCGGATGCACTTTGAAGCGAACCTCCTGGCGTGATAGAGATATCAGGGCTGACGCGGGTCAAAATTACCGTGATAGACGCCCTGATCCAGCCTCTCGAACCATATCTGTAACCATTGATTCCATTTGGCATGTCCGTCCAGATAGATGTTGTTGAACCCTCCCTGATGACGCCGAGACGCCAGCATAACGGGATGGTTGTCGGCATCGAAGAATGGACCGAGCATGGGACAAAAAGGAGGCGTGATCGGGTCTCGCGGGTTCCAGCAGTAGGGAGGGAAGTGATCCGGACGCCGGTTATCCGCGCTCTCCGACAGATAGATCACGGAAGCCGGCGAGGCAATCTGCGCCAGAGAGGTGTAGCGCACGGGAGCGTTCGGGGTAAACCAGGCGTTGACCCCGTAGGAGGAGAGGCGTCCCGCTGTCCAGTTGGCGCTGCGATCGTCCGGGCAGCGCAGGATTGCCTGATTCTTGATATAGGGCTGAACGGTTGCTGTCCATGTATTGGCGGGAGTCGGGAAGCTGACCAGAGGGAACATCTCGTCGTAATCGGTGATATACATGGCTACCGCCGTGCCGATCTGCCGACAGTTGGACAGACAGGCTACTGCCCGGGCTTTTGCCCGCGCCTGCGCGAAGACGGGGAAGAGGATGGCGGCAAGTATCGCGATGATAGCGATTACTACGAGAAGCTCTATCAACGTAAATCCAGCACGGGACGCCCCCTGAGAGGATCCGACTTCGCCCCGGGAAGTAGCTTCCGGCATGATTCTCTCCTTTAAGACAGGAAGGATTTCGTACTCAATTCGATTTGCATCACCATTCATGACACGATTTTTTTTTTCATAACACACATATTGTACCACTAATTCCTGAACGAAGCAAGCAGGAATAGTTCGGGTTAAGATAGGGGAGCGAAAAAAACAGGGCGGCTCCCGCACAACGGGAGCCGCCTCAGAAGTATGGTATGAAGGGATACGTGGGCGCTATCGAACTAGCCGCCAGTCTCCTGTCCGTCTTTGCCCTTGTTGCCGAATTCGTGGCTCTGTTCGCTGCGAAGAGCTGCCCCCTGCGAAGCGTCCGCCTGCGCGCGAGGCAGGGAGAGCACGCCCAGAGGCGCGACCCACAGACACACCAGAACCGCCGTTTTCAACCATTTCATTATCTTCATGGCTCCAGTTTACTCCTTTGCCAGTTCTCTGTCAAGCCAGTCCCACCAGCCGATCAGGTCTGCATCGCGTATCTGAAAGAGTGTCTGCAGGAACTTCTCTGCGGGACACTCGGAAGAGTTTTCACGAAGCGCCGTCTCCATCACCTTGCGCGCATCTTCATAGTAACGGTCTTTGACATACGCCAGTATCAGGTTGCAGGCGCGCATCGGGGTCGGGCGCTCCATGGCCAGTTTCGCATAGAAGGTGGCCCGTTCGATGTTACGCTCCCGGTTCCGCCCCGTATCGAACCAGGTCAGGTAGATGTCCGCCGCATTGGTCGCGGCGCGATACTTATGACCGCCGGGCGGGTCTCGCTCGATGATGCTCAGGTAGACCTTCAGCGCATCGCGCAGATTGCCCAACTGGCTGTAGAGCACTCCCACCTCATTCAACGCCTCGAAAAAGGTCGGCTCCGCGTCATAGCAGGCTTTATAACAGCGAAGCGACTCCTCGATCTTGCCTGCCTGTCGAAGCGAACGAGCGCGGGCATAGAGTTCCTGTGCCGCCGGGGTCTGCGGAGTCGGGAACTCCATCTTATAGAGATCGAGCACGCGCATCGCCTGCCGAAACTCCGGCGATGGCGGCGCAACGTTGCTCGTCGTGTGAATATAGTTGACGACCGCCTCTTCAACCGAGTCGTCCGAACGCTCCGCGGCGCGCTCCGTCCAACTCGTCTGCATCAGCCTGCGGAATAGAGCGTCCTGACGCTCTCCGCTCCATTCGGAGGAAGGTCGGGTCTTCTTCGGCACGCGGCTGCTCCTCTGCTGCGCCAGCAGACGCACGAAGGGATTATCTTCATCGCACTCGCGTCGGATAATCTGGGTCAGCGCGGCACGTGCGCGGCAGAGAGTCTGCCGTTCGCGATCGGTCTCCGGCGCAATCTTCACTCCCTGCTGTCGCTGACGTTCCCGGTCCAGGTCCCGCAACAACGCCTGAAGATAGTTCTGCGGGATGGTTTTCAGCGCCTTTTTCAGCGCAAGACGAAACTGCGCGCGCTCATCGCGTTCCATCAGCGCCTGATCCGGCAGTTTCCAGGTGCGGGTCTCCGCCAGCGTGTCCATCAGATGCAGCGGACTGCTGCTGTCGGAGGGACCGATGGGCTGCTCCAGCGGAACCGTTGGAATCTCCCGCCTCTCCACGCGCCCATGGTCGCTGATGACCGACTTTATGGCGCGCGCCAGATAGGCGACGGGATCGGGAAAGAGCGTATCGAGCCGCTCCGCCAGCGATCCTCCCTCCGCCGCCTGCTGTCGAAACTTGCGGACGGCGACTCGCGCCATCTTCCGGCACGCCTCTTCCAGCGCGACATAACAGTCGTTAGCGCTCAGACGCGCCGGAAGCAGCCTGCCCTCTTCGATCTGTCGGGCGGAGGTCAACAGGGAGATAGCCCGTGCCCCATAGCGGCGCAAGATCATCTCTGCCGCGCCGACAGGATCGCTGTCAGCAGGAGAGACGATCTGCGTATTCCGTTTCTGGCGGCTGTCCGTATAGATCATGGCCCGACGGGCCCTCCTCCGAAAAACATGGCGTCTTCCACTCGGCGACAAGAACGCCTGCCCTGCACTTCTTCCTGATGATCTTATACGAAACGCTATTTCTCGCGTGACACCCGTCAGCCGCTTTTTTGGCCTGTTTTTTCGTCGCGCGCGTTTTGCGTTCCTGCTGATTAGACGAATCTCGCGGCGGAAAAGTTGCACGCCCTATTTCGACGAGGCGCGCAGCCACTCTTCATCGAACGCGACATGCGCGATATTCACCCGGCGATGCGTGTAGACCAGATGGCAGAGACCATCCGCAGACTGGATCAGAGCCGGATAGGAGAACTCCGCATGATCGGTCTCCACGTCCACACGGCAGCCCCAGGTTTCTCCCTCATCGTCCGATAAGGCGACGGTCAGCGGGGAGCGCAGGCGCGGGGTATCATTGAAAGCCAGCGCTATCGCCCCGGAGCGCAGCGACTGCACATCCACCCGCGCATTGGGGTTCGGCAGAGAGACTCGTTTCGGCGGCAGCCAGCTTCTTCCGCCGTCCTCTGAAACAGACCGCCAGATGGTTCGCTCATCCGATTCAGGTTCGTAGGTGCGAAGATACATCTGAATCGTTCCATCCGGTCGCGGAGCCAGCGCCGGCTGAATGACTCCCCCCGGTGTCTCCACCAGATTGGATGAACTCCAGTTCTTCCCGCCATCGTCGGAGCGGAGCGTGAACGCCGTGCCGCGCTCCTCATACAACGGCAGCAGAATCGCGCCTCCTTCAAGCGTAATCGGCTTGTTGCTGGTCATCCAACCCCACTCCTCCCGGAGCATGACAGAAGGCTCCCAGACGCGCCCTCCATCGCGCGAACGAGTATATTTTAACTCGCAGGTGTGCCACCCTTTACCGCGAATCGTCGCATAGAAGAGCCAGAGCGCGCCTTCCGAATCGACATAGAGCGTCGGATTACCTTCCGAAAAACCGGGCGTGTTGACAAGCATCTGCGGATCTGTCCACTGTTCGCCCGGCGCTTTACAGGATGCGTAGATGGCGACATCCAGCGCGGTCTCATACTCTCCGGCATACCATGCCGCCATCAGGACTCCTCCCGGCAGTTCGCAGAGGGTCGCCGCATGACACTCCGGGCAGGGGTATCCTGCCGGAAAAATCTCTTCGCGCAGGTAGTGCATTGGCATTCTTCCTCCTTACGGGCGCACATTCGCCTCGGCTCTCCGGCATTCCTCTCTGACGAGACGAGTATCCTGTGAAGACAGATAGCAGAATCCACAGGTTTTTTTCTGAAACCCGGTAATCTTCTGCGGGATGTCTTATTTCGAAATTGCCAAACATTGGCTTTGGGACACTCGGACATATTGTCCCCTGAAACAGAAAACGCGAATTATGACGCGCCGTTTCGGCAGGACGCCGAAACACCCGCAGGGAGGTAGACAACACGAGATCCGCCCCTGCAGGTTCACGGAGGAGATCATTCACAATGAGTTTGAGAATAAACACGAACGTAACGGCTATCGGGGCACTGCGCAACCTTCAGCAGACCAGCCAGGCGGTTTCGACTTCGATTGAGCGACTGTCTTCCGGTCTTCGTATCAACCGCTCCGCCGACGACCCGGCGGGACTGATTATCTCGGAAGGATTGCGCGCTCAGATTGACGGCATGAATCAAGCCGTCTCCAATGCCCAGGACGCCAACAACCTGATCAAGACCGCGGAAGGTTCGCTGGCAGAGATCAACTCGCTTCTGCGCTCCGTTCGCACGCTGGCAGTCAGCGCATCCAACACCGGCGCGAACGATGTCAATGCCGTGCAGGCAAACCAGACGCAGATCGATTCCGCGCTGGCAAGCATTCAACGCATTGCCACACAGACTCAGTTCGGAGCGAAAAAACTGCTGGATGGAACGTCCGGTATCGCCGCGGCGCTCGTGGACTCCACCCGACTGTCCGGCATCTATGTCAGCAGCACCTTCGCCGGAGCCTCTACTTCGTCCGGCAATGTCAGCGTCACTGTCTCCACCACCGCCACACGCGCCTCCGTCACCGGAGCCGCCACCTACGCCTCCGTCAATGCGACGGTCGCCAATGCGGGCAATATCGTCATCAACGGTCAGTCCATCTCGGTGGCGGCCAGCGATACCGTGCAGACGGTCGTGGACAAGATCAACAATCTCGCCAGCATCACCGGCGTCGGAGCCAACTTCGGCAGCGAGAGCATCGTGCTGACACAGCAGAACTTCGGAGCCAACTTCCAGGTCTCTCTGTCGGAGAGCGCGACCATCATCAACGGAACCACCAGCACCAGCGTCAGCGGGATCAATGCTGTCGCCTCTGTGCAGATCGGCAGCACCACCGCCACCTTCACCGGTGGACGCGCCAGCGGTGATTCGGGTCTTCGTCTGACCGACACCTATGGCAACAGCATTCTGTTGACTGAGGCGGGCAACAGCACGACGACCGCCGGCAGCAATGTGGCGACTGTGACGGCCGGAGCATTGCAGTTCCAGATCGGTGCCAACTCCGGGCAGACCGTGAACACTTCGATCACAAGCGCGCAGATATCCGCCCTGGGCAATACCGTTGTCTCCGGAAGTAATCTCTCTTCCATCAATGTGACGACAGCGACGGGAGCGTCAAACGCCATCAAGATTGTGGATGAGGCGATCTCGCAGATATCTGGATTGCGGGCGCAGCTTGGAGCCTTCCAGCGCAACACCCTGGACAGCACCATCCGCT
The DNA here is from genome assembly GCA_964429855.1 of uncultured Chthonomonadaceae bacterium. Classification (GTDB taxonomy): domain Bacteria; phylum Armatimonadota; class Chthonomonadetes; order Chthonomonadales; family CAJBBX01; genus CALLMM01. The sequence goes on along the minus strand of CAYSDM010000019.1, from coordinate 49,443 downwards.
TCCTGGGCGTCGGCGTGGAGAACCTGTCCGCTTCCGAGTCGCAGATTCGCGATACGAATGTGGCGCAGGAGGTGGTCAGTCTCACCAAGAACCAGATCCTCCAGCAGGCGGGAACCTCCGTTCTGGCGCAGGCGAACCAGAACCCGCAGCTTGTGCTTGCGCTTCTGCGCTAGTACACCGTCAAGGTAGAACGGCTGCATCGCCTGGCTGTCATGTCGAGCGCAGCGAGACATCTTAAAGATTCTTCGCTTCGCTCAGAATGACAGCCCTCCAAACTACCATGACGATCTGCTAGTCTTTCAACACGCTCCTGAGAGCCGGAGATCGGTAACCGATCTCCGGCTCTTTTTTAACTGCCGGTTCGCCTTCTCTTCTCTCTAAAGTTCCCTTGCACGCCTGCCGATAATCGGCGTGTGAAGAGATGGAATTCTTAACAGGTATGGAATTCGTCGAATACTGCTTCACAATCGCCCTGTGTAGTACGGTTTCGGCCGGATGCCGGAACCATCGCGAGGAGATAAAGAGAGAGCGCGGATAGTTCTCTCCCCTCGCTTCATTCAAGGAGGAAAGTCGTAATGAGCCTACGCATTAACACCAATGTCACCGCCATAAATGCTCTGCGCAACCTTCAGCAGACCAGCCAGTCCGTCTCCCTCTCCATTGAGCGACTGTCTTCCGGTCTTCGCATCAACCGAGCTGCAGACGACCCGGCGGGACTGATTATCTCGGAAGGATTGCGCGCTCAGGTCGAGGGATTGAATCAGGCGATCTCCAACGCCCAGGACGCCAACAACCTGATCAAGACCGCGGAGGGAGCGCTCTCTGAAATCAACTCGCTTCTGCGCTCCGTTCGCACGCTGGCGGTACACGCAGCCAACACCGGCGTCAATGACCTGACCGCTGTCAAGGCAGATCAGACACAGATCGATTCGGCGTTGTCGAGTATTGATCGTATAGCGACTCAGACTCAGTTCGGCACCAAGAAGCTTCTGGATGGAACGTCCGGTATCGCCGCGGCGGTTGTGGATACCACCCGACTGTCCGGCATCTATGTCAGCAGCACCTTCGCCGGAGCCTCTACTTCGTCCGGCAATGTCAGCGTCACTGTCTCCACCACCGCCACACGCGCCTCCGTCACCGGAGCCGCCACCTACGCCTCCGTCAATGCGACGGTCGCCAATGCGGGCAATATCGTCATCAACGGTCAGTCCATCTCGGTGGCGGCCAGCGATACCGTGCAGACGGTCGTGGACAAGATCAACAATCTCGCCAGCATCACCGGCGTCGGAGCCAACTTCGGCAGCGAGAGCATCGTGCTGACACAGCAGAACTTCGGAGCCAACTTCCAGGTCTCTCTGTCGGAGAGCGCGACCATCATCAACGGAACCACCAGCACCAGCGTCAGCGGGATCAATGCTGTCGCCTCTGTGCAGATCGGCAGCACCACCGCCACCTTCACCGGTGGACGCGCCAGCGGTGATTCGGGTCTTCGTCTGACCGACACCTATGGCAACAGCATTCTGTTGACTGAGGCGGGCAACAGCACGACGACCGCCGGCAGCAATGTGGCGACTGTGACGGCCGGAGCATTGCAGTTCCAGATCGGTGCCAACTCCGGGCAGTTCGTCCTGTCCGCTCTTGGCAACACCCAGACCAACTCGCTGGGGAACACGGTTGTAGCCGGATCTTCCCTGCGAACGGTGGACGTGACGACAGCGACGGGAGCGTCAAACGCCATCAAGATTCTCGATGAGGCGATCTCGCAGATTTCGGTACTGCGGGCGCAGCTTGGAGCCTTCCAGCGCAACACCCTGGACAGCACCATTCGGTATCTGGGCGTCGGCGTGGAGAACCTGTCCGCTTCCGAGTCGCAGATTCGCGATGCGAATGTGGCGCAGGAGGTGGTCAGTCTCACCAAGAACCAGATCCTCCAACAGGCGGGAACCTCCGTTCTGGCGCAGGCGAACCAGCAGCCGTCGCAGGTTCTGTCGCTCCTGCGATAAACCGGATAAATACCGGCAGTCAACAAATCGTAGATAGGGAATAGGGATCAGGGAATCCATTCCCTGATCCCTATCTTTTGTGCAGAGGATGCAATGAGTCTAAGCGGAATTAACTTTTCAGGACTGGGCACAGGCATTGATACCGAGAGTATCATACAACAGCTTACGAAACTCAGCCAGCGCCCTATCGCCGCCCTTCAAAAGCAGCAGCAACAGATACAGCAGCGTCAGGCATCCATCAATCAGATTTCCGCGCTTGCATCGGGACTGCTCTCAGCAGCCTCCGCGCTGG
>CAYSDM010000019.1:0-47138 GCA_964429855.1 uncultured Chthonomonadaceae bacterium | reverse complement strand
CCAGGGCGGCAGCCTCCAGGAGGATCTCGGAGGCGGTCGCCACCGCCACCGTACAGCCAGGCGCGCCCGCAGGCTCCTACTCCCTGCAGGTCAATCAACTGGCGCAGGCGCACCGCATCGCCGCCTCCGCGCAGACGAGTCAGACCAACGCCATGGGACTGAGCGGGCAGATTGTCCTGAACGGCAAGGCGATTAACATCGCTTCCACCGATTCGCTTCAGATTATCGCCGCCAATATCAACAGCGCGAAGGTCGGAATCAATGCCGCCGTAATCTCTACCGCTGCCGACAGCTATACACTTACCCTGACCAGCGCAAACACCGGCGCCTCCAATACCATTAATCTTTCCGACACATCCGGCGGCACGATCCTTCAGTCTCTTGGACTGACAGGCGCAGCGACCTCCATTCGCAGTCCAATCACCAATGGGGCGGCATCGCTTCTGTTCAACGACAGCGCCACCTCTATCGGCACACTGATCGGACTCACCGCGCCGCAGGCTGGCACAATACAGATCAATGGGATGAACGTCGCGATTGACTTCGCTACCGACTCGCTGACCGCCATCGCGGGGAAGATCAACAGCGCGGGAATCACCGACGTCACCGCCAGCATCGTCACCACGAAAGACCCGGTGAGCGGCGCGAATCGCCAGCAGTTGCAGATCGCTGGCGCATCTTCCACGCCCACCTTTACGGACAGCAATAATATCCTGACTAACCTGGGAATCCTGCAGAACAGTATCAGCAGCACGCTGACAGCCGGGCGCGACTCCAGTTTTCTCATCAACGGACTGACCGCAACCCGCAGCAGCAACACCCTCTCGGATGTCGTGCCTGGCGTCACAATCAATCTTCTGAAGGATACCGGATCGCCGACGACAACGATCAGTATCAACAGCGATACCGAGACGATTAAATCCAATATTGAAAACTTCGTCACCAAGTTCAACGATCTGGTACGCACGGTGAAAGACCTGACCTTCTTCGATACGCAGACCCTTCAGGGAGGTCCCCTGCTGGGCGAAAGCTCCGTGATCAATCTGATGGATACCCTCACACAGATCGTCACGGATCAGGTCAGCGGTCTGAGCGGAAGCGCGAGCGTTCTGGCGCAGGTCGGCATCACGCTGGAGACCGACAACCGGCTCTCCATCAACAGCGCCACGCTGGACAACGCGCTCAACAGTAAACTGGGCGAGGTTGCGAAGCTGTTTCAGGCGGTCGGCTCCGCCACCAGCAGCGCGGTCTCCTATATCGCTTCCAGCGAAAAGACAAAAGCCAGCGCTTCCACCGGATACGCCATCAACATCACGCAACTGGCGACTCAGGCGGCGTTGACCGCCGGAACCGAGAAAACGGAGAACGACAACCCGAACGTGGAGACTCTGACATTCACCGGCGGGCAGTTCGGCGCGAGCGGACGCACCGTCTTCTTGAGCGCGAACAGCACGCTGGACGACATCATCTCCCAGATCAACGCCGACAGTTCCGTCTCTCAGTTTATTGTCGCATCGAAACTCGGTAATCGTCTGACTCTCACCGCCAGACAGTATGGATCGAATTTCGACTTCAATGTCGTCTCCAGTCAGGCAGCCGCCGCCAACAACAGCGGTCTCGGCAATGTCCTGCTCAACGCCACCGCGCAGAATGTCGCCGGAACCATCAACGGAGAAGCCGCCACCGGAAACGGACAGTTTCTCACCGGAAACTCCGGTAACGCCAACACAGATGGGCTTCAGCTTCGCATCACCTCCACCGTTACCGGCGATCTTGGCACGATCACCTTTACGAAAGGCGTCGCCAACCGGGTGAAAACATACTCGAAAGAGGCGACGGACTTTCTTTCGGGCACGCTTACGCAGGTGTCCAACTCTCTCGGAGAGCAGGTGAAGGAGATTGGCGAGCAGATTCAACGGCTTCAGGAGCGGTTGAAGTCGGAGGAGGTCCGCCTGCGAACGCAGTTCGCGGAGATGGAGAGAGCCGTCAGTCGTATCCGCGCCGCCGGAGCCGGTCTTGCCGGATTGGCAAGCGCACAGTAAAGCAGTCCGATCCCCATGTGAAGGTTATAGATAATATGACTCAGGCATCCTCGCAGAAACTGGCGCAGCAGTATCTACGCACACAGGTTGAATCGGCGCGCCCGACGCAACTGGTAATTATGCTCTATGATGGAGCGATCCGCTTCCTGACTATCGCGAAGGAGAAGATGCACTCCCGCGAACTGGAACTCCGTCATATTCACATACTCAAAGCGCAGAGAATCCTCTCTGAACTGATCGGGTCGCTGGATACCGAAAATGGAGGCGAGGTGGCGGCTAACCTGCAGCGGCTCTATACCTATATGCTCAATCGCACACTGGAGGCGAATGTCCATGACCGCCTGGAGCCGCTGGACGAGGTGATTGGAATGCTGCGCGAACTACGCGCAAGCTGGTCTGAACTGGATCAGTCGCAGGCTCGCGCTGTCACGAGCGCTGCCGCATGAACGCTCCTCTTTTAACCCCGGAACGCGCCCTGCTTCGTCTGGAGCAGCTTGCGCGTGAAGAGCGCGCCGCCGTCGCCCTGGAAGATGTGGAGGCGTTGTGCCGAATCGCGGAACTGCTCCCGTCCACCATGCAGCCGCTCTTGAATCGCCCGATCCTCTTCTCTCCGGCGCAGAAAGCGACTATTGCCGAGATTCAGGCGGCGCATGCAGAAGCGGAAGCATTTCTGACCGCCCGGATGAAGAGCGTCTCCGCGCAGTTGAAGCAGTGCGCCTCCGCGCGCCGCACAACCCGCGCCTATGCTCCCTCCCCTTCCCCGAAAGGCTCGCAGGAAGAACGCCGCGCCTGAATCGCGCTCAGGAGAGAGTGAACCGGTCAGGGGATCTCCGTCTTCTCCCGCAGGCGTCGCTCCAGCGCCTTGATGCCTGCCCAGAGAACGACCAGAGATGCGGCGGTCGTAGAGCCTGCCGCATCCAGCAGCACGTCGTAGACCGAGGGAGAACGGGAAGGATGCAGCATCTGATTCGCCTCATCCCCTGCTGCAAAGAGAACGCTGCCCGCCAGCCCCGCTATCACCGACTGCCACCGCAGACGGGAACGTCCGAATTGAAGCGCGCGCACCGCCAGCAGCGTCAGGACGAGATACTGAGCGAAGTGGGCGAATTTACGGAACGCATAGTCAAGCTGCCCCAGATTCTCCGCAGAGAATGAGCTTATCAGGTCGGGAGCAAACTGCTGCAGCGTGCGAACGAGGATACCGAAGGAAGTTTCGCGACTGCCCGCGCTGGTGGAGAGGGTTCCGATCACCAGTGCCCAGAGGACCAACGGACCATAGTAGAAAAGAGCGAGGAGCGCGCGGTGGCGGGCGCGGCCGCGACGCTCCTGCTCCGAATTCACAATCACGCCTCTACTTCAACTGCGCCACGAAATATTCCGGGTTTAACTTCTCCCCGGTCGCATACTCCAGAGCCTCCTCCCAGGGGCGAATTGCTCCCGGAAGAAATATCTTCTCGCGCAACCACTGCCCTATCTTCGGACTGGTGTAGAGCGCATCCGACGGCTCGCCGGACAGCACCACCGTTCGCAGATGGTTGAGAATCTGCGCCGCCTCCATCTCGCCCAGCAGATAGTTCTGATAGTAGGCGGGAGCCAGCGCCAGATGAATCTTGGAAGCCCAGTCAGGCGCGTTGCGATCATCCGGGCGATGGATGCCCTGGTATCGCTCCACCATATCCCACCAGAGACGGTTCAAATCCTGTTCCGGGTCGCGATAGAGCGCGCGCTCGAAGTTGCACATCACCAGCACCCAGCGCGTAAAGATGAGGAACTTGGCGCGGGTCTCCTCTCTGGAAGCGGCGTCCACCTTCGCCGCCTCTTCTGCCGGAATACCCACATAGATTCGCAGCCACTCGCCGTCCTTGCTCAGCCTGCCCATCAGTTCCGCAATCGCCTCGGTTGAGAGGGTATGCGCCGGACCGCGAAGAAGATAGGGCAGCGAATAATCGGTATAGTAGTCGTAGACCGCATGCCCGAACTCATGCAACATTGTGCCCATCCAGTACTCATTGGGTTTGTTGTTGCAAAGCACACGCACATCCCCTTCCCGGTCTATATCGGTGCAGAAGGCGTGCTGATTCTTATTGGGCTTTTCATATAGATCGCTGCTTGCCAGGATGGTGTCCACCGGCAGCCCGATTTTCTGAAAGAACTGCTTCGTCAATGCCTCCAGGTCTTTATCGGCAAAGTAGCGATCCATGTTAAAGTCGCCGGGAGGCGGCTCCTGGAAGAACTGATCGGTATAGTGCCAGGGACGCAGTTGATCGGGAGCAATGCCATAACGCGCCGCCTGACGCGCGTCAAACGGCGCCTTCCACTCCTTCCAGAGCGGATCGGTCAGCGCGGCAAGCTCTTCAAAGAGCGCGAACACGCGCTCTTCGTCCAGTTCGTCGAGCGTTAGCTCTTTGGTGTAGTAGTTGGGAAATCCCTGCGAGCGCGCTACCTCATTTCGCAGCCGCACCATCTCCCGAACCGGCTCCACCACACGCGCCCCGATTGCTTTGCTGGCTTCCCAGACCTCCCGGCGATAATCGGAGTCGGCGGATTCGCGCAGAGTCTCGCGCACATCGTTTTCGGTCAGGGTCTCCCCGCGCACCACGGCGCGATAGGTGTTGAACTCCTGCTCGACCTGCACCTCCAGCTTCACCAGTCGGTCAATATACTCTGGCGGCATCTGCGCGCCCTGATAACCGCGCAAAAGCATATCGTGCTGACGCTTTAACAGGGGGTCGCGATAGTCTCCTTGAAGCGTCTGAAGCTGTGCGTACTCTTCGGGATTGGCATAGACCTTCATCGTCCGGCTGGTCAGATCGGCAGCGCGTTCAGCCGCCTCCTCCGAACCCGTCAGCGAGTGCTCCCACCATGCGAGAGCACTCTCCTTATGCAGCGGTCGAACCACCGCCAGATGCGCGTCAATAAACTCCTGCAGCCTTGCGTCGTTGGACATTTCACTCTCCGTAATCGTATCCTGGTCTCATTGTATCCGAATTGGCGTAAGCGAGTCAAAGGAGAGAGACTAAACGCAAGCCGCTCGAAGACCGATAATATGAGAAGAGAACGCCTCTGCCGCTCCCCCATGGATGGGACACGGAACGGAATCTGGAATTCGGGCGTTTTTGAAGAGGACGGACGCATGAACACACAGGAGGTGTGCGCAGCGACGGAGTGGAGCAGGCGCGACCACGATATCCCCGGCACAGGCAGCGACTCGCTGCTGCTGGTTCCGCTAGACGCCGATGCCGATACCGCCCTGCATAAAGCCTTATCGTTGGAAAACCTCGCCTTTACCCGACACAGTCTCTTCTATGTACTGCCGAATACCCGCCATCATTTTGACGCGCTGCGACAGCAGCTTGCGCGCCGCTTATCGGTCGTACTTCAGAATCGCGTCAAAGGGGTCTTTGCCGATAACTCAATGACGCCGGAGTCGCTGTTGCCCGCGCTGATTCAGGCGGAGCCGCTGCCGGTCTTCTTTGAACGTAACGACCTGCACTGGGCGGAAAAAGCGGTATCGGACGGATGGCTCTACAGCGTCTTTCATCCGGTGATAGATGCCGCCGGTCAGGTATTCGGATATGAAGCGTTGATCCGCGCCCGAAACCCGCAGACGCAAGAGATCATTCCTCCCCGACAGCTTCTCTACGCCTGCGAAAAGATCAACCTGCAGCATCAGTTCGATCAGGCGGCGCGTATACAGGCATTGCGCGATGCCGTCGCGCTGCCTCGCACCGGCGCACGCTTCTTCATCAACTTTCATCCTTGCAGCCTCTACGATCCCGCCATCAGCCTGCAGACAACTCTGGATATGGCGCAGGAGTCGCATATATCCGCCTCACAGCTTGTATTCGAGGTGGTGGAAACCGAGAGGATTGAAGACCGCGCCCTGCTCAGCGCCATCCTCCAGCAGTATCGTCAGAGAGGCGTCGGGGTCGCCCTGGACGACATGGGAAGCAGTTCCGACACATTGTCGTATCTTGCGGAACTGATGCCGGACTATGTGAAGATTGACAGCGAACTGGTCTATGATGCGACGAAGCGAACCTCGGCGCATCATGCGTTGCAGGCGATTGTCGAACTGGCGAAGCGTCTGAATATGAAGGTGATCGCCAAAGGGATCGAAACGAAAGCGCAGATGCAGGCTTGCCAGCAGGCAGGCGTAGACTATATGCAGGGGTTTCTCTTCGCGCATCCCGCCAATCCGCCGCAGAGCGTCTCCCCTGGTCTTTTCCCGACTGAAGCGGCGCGGAAAGCCGCCTGAGTCTACCTCCGGGGCTGCAAGGCTCTCTCCAGCGTGGCGAGGTTGGCGCGCATGATCGCGAGATAGTCTGCGCGGTCAAAATCTGACGCCGTCTCCATCGGGTCGAGGATATAGACGGGAACGCGCGCATCTGCCGCGATCATCTCAATGGCGCGTGAGGAGAACTGCGGCTCCGCGAAGAAGGCGCGTACACGCCGCGTTTTTACCGACTCCAGCAGTGCGCCCACCTCACGCGGGGAGGGGTCTTTTCCGGCGGTCGTCTGCCAGATGCCCGCCATTTGCAGGCGATACCGCGCCGAGAGATAGGCAAAGGCGCTGTGAAAGGCAAGGAACGACTCGTTTTGCAGCGGGGTCAGCGTCCGGCGGAAGTCGGCGTCAAGCTGATCCAGTTCACGTTTCAAACGCTCTGAACGTTCCTGTATACCGCCGATCACACGCGCGGAATCGGGTTGCTGACGGGCGGCTTCGATCAGCGCTCCGGCAATCTTCTGTACATAGGCTCTGGCATGGACGGGATCGAGCCACAGATGCGGGTCGCCCGGTCCATGCCCCTCGGCGTGGTCATGATCTTCATGACTTTCCGCGCCCTCCAGCCCGGTCAGATCGAGCTTTGGAAGCCCCTCGGAAACCGCGATGATCGGTTTGCCGGTCACCTGTCCGGTTCGCAGCGCCTCTGTCAGAAACTCATCCAGCCCACTGCCGTTGCTGAGGATAATATCCGCCTGCGCCACCAGCGTCACATCCTGCGGTCGGAGCGCAAACTCATGCGGATCCACACCCGGCGGAAGAAGATTGTGAACCTCCACATCCGACCCGCCGATCTTACGCGCAAAGTCATATACCGGCAGGATGGTGGTCAGAACGCGAAGCTTGCCGGGCGTGTCTGTCCAGGAGGGGGTATGACGCGTGCTGAACGCTCTGCCGCCGATCCAGCCCAGAGTCAGAAGCGCTAGCAGCGCGAAGCCGCGCGCCGCCCAGTCTCGCATACTTGCCCTCGCTGTCTCGACACTAATTTACGGCAGTCTCTCTCAACAACGGCGAGCCTTCGGGCACTCCCAGCGGAAGATGGCGATACTGCGTGGTGCGGCGCATCGGCTCATATCCTGCCTCGCGGATCAGCCGCTCCAACTCCTCGATGGGCATCGTGAAAGCGCAGCCAGCCGATGAGACGACATTCTCCTCCATCATCGTGGAGCCGAAATCGTCCAGTCCATAGCCCAGCGCCACCTGCGCCACCTTCGGTCCCTGCGTGACCCAGGACGCCTGCATATGTGGAATGTTATCCAGAACCAGCCGGGAGACCGCCACCGTCCGCAGATAGTCAAATGCGCTGGCGCGCTCTCCCGCAAGTTCCGTCCCATCCGGCTGGAAAGACCAGGGAATAAAGGCGGTGAAGCCGCCGGTCTCATCCTGCAGGGCGCGTGTCTTCAACAGATGCTCCAGACGATCCTCCCAGGTATCCACCGAGCCGTACATCATCGTCACGGTGGAACGCAGCCCCACCTGATGCGCCACGCGCATACAGTCGAGCCACTCCGCCGCCGTATCCTTATAGGGAGCAATATACTCCCGCACGCGGTCTGTAAGAATCTCCGCGCCGCCTCCGGGAATGCTGTCCAGTCCCGCCTGCTTCAGGCGCGTCAGCGTCTCCTCCATCGTGAGCCGACTGATCTTCTGAATATAGATCAGTTCCGCCGGGGAAAATGCGTGCAGTATCACTCCATAGGCTCCGAAACGCTCTTTAATTCCCCGCAGCAGATCTTCGTACCACTCGATTTTAAGTTTCGGGTTCAGCCCTCCCTGCATCAGGATCTCGATCCCGCCCAGATCCACCATCTGCTGAATCTTCGCATAGATCTGATCGTAGGTCAGCGTGTAGCCCTCCTCATGTCCCGGAACCCGGTAGAAGGCGCAAAATTTGCACCGCACCCAGCAGACGTTGGTATAGTTCACATTGCGTCCGACAATATAGGTGACCGTTCTGCCGGGATTGAGCCGCTGGCGCACATGATCTGCCAGCGCCGCCAGTTCGGGCAGATTGTGATACTGGAACAGCCGACGCCCGTCGTCCCATGTCAATCGCTCCCCGGAATAGACCTTCTCGGCGATGTCGTCTATGTGCGCCGAATGCGCCTGCTCAAGGATGGTCATTTCGCCCCCGATGATCTTATCACTCAAAGTATCCATTCACCGCGAAACCAGCGGCAGCAGCACAGGCTCGCGCTCCGGCTCCGACTGCACCTCGCGATAGAGGCTGTCCCTCTCCACCGGAGCGCGTCCCGCCTCGCGAATATTCATCAAAAGCTGTTTGCGGGTCAACACCTGCTTCTTCTCGCCCAGATGTCCTTCGGGATAGGTGATCTCGTACTCGTGGATGGTTCCGTCTATATCGTCGGCTCCGTACCAGAGCGCAATCTGGGTAATCTGCGCCGTATTCATGATCCAGAACGATTTGATGTGCGGGAAGTTGTCCAGCATCAGGCGGCTGACCGCCAGATTCCGCAGATCGTCCACGCCGGTCGGTCCAGGCAGGTGATCGAGATAGGTTCCTTCGGGATGGAACGAGAGCGGCGTAAAGGCGAGGAAGTGCCCCGTCTCGTCCTGTATCTCGCGCAGCCGCATCAGATGCTCTACGCGCTCCTCTAGCGTCTCGACATGCCCGTAGAGCATGGTGGCGTACTGCGGCAGACCGGCTTTCGCGACGGCGCGAGCCACCTCCGTCCAGCCCTCCGCCCCGATCTTCTTCGGATGCAGCAGGGCGTGCAGCCGCGCCGACATCACCTCTGCGCCACCGCCGGGAATGGAGGTCAGCCCGACCGCCTTCAGGTCTTCCAGACACGCCTCCAGCGGCTTCTTCGCCACGCGGGCGATCTCCACCAGTTCCACCGCCGTAAACGCCTTCACATGCACTTCCGGGCGTATCTCTTTGATGACGCGAATTAAGTCCAGATAGTAGGCATAGGGCAGTTTCGGGTTGATCCCTCCGACCATATGCACTTCGGTAATGGGCACATGGCGATAACGGCGCAGCGATTCGCGCAGATCATCCAGCGTGAAGGTGTAGGGAATGGGCCCGCCGTCTTTGGGATTTTTAGCGAAGTAGCAGAACTGGCAGTGCTTGTTGCAGACGTTGGTATAGTTGATGTGCTGATTACGGATGTAGTAGGCGCGGTCGCCATGCAGACGTTCGCGCGCAATATTCGCCAGATAGCCGACCGCCGACAGGTTGGGGGTCTGGTAGAGATGCAGCCCCTCCTGAAAGCTCAGCCTCTCGCCCGAGATAACCTTCTCATAGACAGGCAGAAGCTCCGAACCGACGATTCGCGAAACGCGCCGCATACTTTCAGCCGACATTCCTTACTCCGTGATATATTTCACATTACTCTATACGAGACTATACCCCGATTCGATACCAGACCGCAATATTCCTTTGTCATGCTAAATTGTTCTGATGTCTGTTGCGATACAATAGATAGTCGTATCTATGCGATTCTGGGGAGAATGGAGAGCGGATAGTGTTCCGCAGCATGATTTTCGCCCTGCTGATCTGTCATGCAGTCGGCGTCCCGGCACAGACGCAAAACCGCGTCCAGCCGCCCGCGTCGTTTAGCCAGGATCGTATCAATCATCTGGCGGCTGGCTGTCTTGCCGCCGAAAAGGCGATGCGAGGATTGACCGCCCGACGCCGGGAGGGAGAGTCCGAATCCGCCTATCAGCAGCGATTGCGAGGCTACTTCGATGCCCTGTTGCGTTTGGAGAAGACTCTGGAGCCGATCAAGTGGGGAACAGAGCCGCGTGATGCCGATGCCTCCAATCTCGCCATATGGAAACGGATCGAGAAGAGTCATCGCCTGTTGACCGGACAGATCGCGGCAGCGCGAGCTGCTTTCAACCGATTCCGTCAGGAGCGTGATCCTGCCCGTAATCCGGAGGCGGCGACGAGACTGGGCAGGAGTCTGGCGGCCGTACTCGTCACCCTGCGGGATCTCTTCAATGGTCTGCGGGATGCCCGCCCGTGACCCGGCTAACGAACGGTCGCGCTCTGCCAGTTCTCGGCGACCTTTTGAAGAATCTGCTCCAGCACCATGGAGCGTGTCAACGGCAGCGTGATCTTGGCGTGTTCATAGGTGGAGAGATAGCCTGCGTTCAGTATCTCCACCACCCGGCAGCCATCTTCGCCAGATATCTGCGGCGTCTGCCCGGAGCGGATGCAGTCGGCAAAGTGGGCCAGGAGGCGTTTTCCGGGGTGATGCGCACGAATCTCCTCCTCGATGCGCGTATATTCAGTCTGTGGAATCTCCTGCGCGGGAAGCCCCTGAAGATGCAGCGTGACGGAAAACGGCTCGGAGACAACCTGATTCCACTCCACGCCATGCGTGATATGCAGCGTTCCCTGCGTTCCGGTCAGTAGATACTGCTCGACGGGGCGTTTATGGAAGACCCGCGCGATGTGGTGGATCGAGACTCCGCGCGTATGGGTCAGAATCAGATTGGCGAACTGATCGGTCTTTCCATCCGGCGATCTGCCGATGTCAATATCCGCGCTCACCGATTCGACCTCGCCCATCCACCAGCGGCACAGATCAATCGTATGGTGCGCGTGCTCCTCGAAGACCCCTGCCCACCGTTTGAGAATCTCGCGCCGGTCTCCCCAGCCGGCATAGAAACTCCAGTCGCAGCGTATCTGCTGAAGCTCTCCCAGCGTTCCCTCCTGGAGACACTGCTGCGCGTAGAGGAAGGTGCGGTCAAATCGCTTAACATATGCGGGCAGAAGAAGAACCCCGCTCTCTCCCGCCGCCTCCGTCATCCGCTCGCACTCCTCCAGCGTCCGCGCCATCGGCTTCTCGCAGAGGATATGTTTGCCCGCTTTTGCCGCTGCAATGACCTGTTCCACGCGCACCGGCAGGGGCGAAGAGATCAGCACGGCATCTACGGGAGCCTCCTGCAGAAAGACCTCGTAATCGGTGAAGACCGCTGTATGACGCAGCGCGCGCGCCCAGACCCTCGCTGCCACCATATCCACATCCATCAGCGCGGTCACCTGAATATCGGGCACGTAAGGCAGCGCGGGACCGTAGTTCTGGCGCGACCCGCTGCATCCCACGATCCCCAGACGAATGGGAGCGAGAGGAACCAGCGCGGAGGCGTTCCCGCTCTCCATCGGATTGGCGGTTTCATCAAATAAGGGTTGCATAGAGGTCGAGAAAAAACGAGGCGCTGCGTGATATGCAGCGCCCGTGCATTGCGGTCACCGCCGGTTAACGCGGAAGCGCGTTAACCGGCGAAACGGCGATTGGCATGAGCATCGGGGGCCCATCCAGTCCGAAGGCGGATAAGCCATAGAAGTAACAGGTCTTCCCACAACAACTACAGTCTGCGACTATCGGGCCATGCGGTAATCGGCGCGGCGGCGCTACATGCATTCCCAGGGCGCACAACGGGTACTGACAAAACCGCCGAAACAGGCTCATGAACCGAACTCCTTTCAGATAGCGAAGGAATGAGTGCGATAGATGTATGGTCAAACGAGCGGCGATTACCCCCTCATTTTAACATATCTTTTCGACGCAGGAAAGAAGAATCCGTACATTCCGCGTAAAAATCCGGAAATTCTACCGACTTGACGACGACGCCGGATTCGTGTAGGCTATGCATACGCATACTGGTATATATATCGGCTCTGAAGAGATCAGAATTCACCTATGCCTCCCCCGCCTGAGCGAAATATATCTCCCTCTCCCGCCCCGGAGGACCCCGATTCCTCCCCGCATCCATCGGAAGGGACGTCTGCCTGTGCGCCCCGCCCTCGGGGACTGCTGACCCTGCGCGTAATTCTGCTCGCGCTGCCTCTGATCCCGCTCAATGCCTGGTGGCTGACCGAAATCGAGTATGTTCGCTACTCCGACAACGCGACCACACAGGCGATCTTCTTCAACGCCGTCACGCTTCTGCTGGCTCTGCTGACCCTCAACAGCGCCATCGGGCGATTTGCGCCTCCCTGGCGTTTCTCCTCGCATGAACTCGTTTCGCTCTACCTGATAATCGCCGTCGCCAGCAATCTCGCCGGTCACGATATGCTGCAGATACTCTTCACCACGATCACGTATGTCGTTCGTTTTGAGACGCCTCAGAACAACTGGGCGACCACGATCCTGCCGTATGTCCCGCATCATCTGATCGTAACGGATAAGGAGGCGGTCGATTCCCTCTACATCGGCAACTCGACGCTCTACCGATGGGATCATGTTCTGCCCTGGATCACGCCCGTCGCCTGGTGGACGCTCTTTGTGATGCTGGTGGTCTGGACGATGCTCTGTCTGACCGCGCTCTTTCGCAAACAGTGGGACGCGGAGCGTCTCACCTACCCCATCGCCGAGATTCCGATTCAGGTCATCACGCAGACCGATACTCTCTTTCGCTCCCGCCTGCTCTGGGGAGGCTTTGCCATCGGCGCTTCCGGGCAGATCATCAACTTTATCCATGCTCTCTATCCCTCTTTTCCTGGCGTTCCCATCGGGGTGCAGTACTTCACCGCCGTCAGCTATCCCTGGAATGCCGCCGGACCGCTGCCGGTCTCCTCATTCCCGTTCGCGTTCGGTCTGACCTTCCTGCTGCCCACGCAGCTTGGCTTTTCATGCTGGTTTTTCTTTCTGATAAGCCGGATTGAACTGGTCGGCGCAGCGATGATGGGTTATACGGAATGGGGGCGTTTTCCCTATGTGCAGCAGCAGGGCGTCGGCGCAATATTCGGGGTCTTCGCCTTTACGATCTATGCGGCGCGCAGCCATATCGCCCGGATGTGGCAGTCGGCGATCCGCCTCCGAAGGACAGATGGCAGGGGATATCCGGAAGAGCCGGAGCTTATGTCGGACCGCACAATCATCTTCGGTCTCATCCTGGGAGCCGCAGGGCTGATTCTGTTTGCGGTCTCCGCCGGAATGCGCTGGCAGACGGCGGCGCTCTTTATGGGCATTCTGTTCGTGATTGTGGTGGTGGTGGCGCGGCTTCGGGCGGAACTGGGACTTCCCACCTATGAACTCTATCAGGTCGGGGCGGATCAGATGCTGCAGCGAATCGCCGGGACGAACGCCTGGACGCGCAACGATCTGTCGGTCATGACCCTCTTTTTCTGGCTGGTTCGTACGCACCGTCAGTTCCCGATGCAGACCCATGTAGACGCTGCCCGGCTGGGCAGGCGAACCGGAGTCCGCCTGCCCACGTTGACCATCGTCATCCTTGCCGCGAGTCTGCTGGGAACCATTGCGGCGTTCTGGGCGTATCTGCACACCATCTACGGCGTGGGATTCGAATCGGCGAAATATCGCGGGCCGGCGCTGTGGGCGTTTGGACGGGAACCCTGGCAAAAGCTGGAAGGATGGATCAGTTCGCCGCAAAAACCCGACTACGGCACGGTGGGAGCCTACTTCTTCGGCTTTTTTACCACGATCTTTCTGGCGGCGATGCGCGCCCGGTTTGTCTGGTGGCCCTTCCATCCAGCGGGATATCTGGTCTCCGGCAGCTTTGGTCTCTTCCGGCTCTGGCTTCCGATCTTCGTAAGCTGGCTGATCAAGTCGCTGATTCTGCGCTATGGCGGGCTGCGCGCCTACCGGCAGGCGCTCCCCTTCTTCCTGGGGCTGATTCTGGGAGAGTTCTCTGCCGGTTTCCTGCGTACCGCTCTGGATCTGATCTTCGGTCTGCACCTGCCTCCCGAATCGGGGATCGGCGGACTATGACACGGCACGGGGGAATCTGAGAGAGACAGGGATGGGGATTTCGTTTTTAAAGATGCAGGGCGTCGGCAACGATTTTGTGCTGGTGGATTCGCGCACACAGGGAGAGCGCGACTGGTCTGCGCTGGCTCTCGCCGTCTGTGATCGCCGTTTCGGGGTGGGAGCGGACGGACTGCTGGTAATTGCGCCCTCCGAGTCTGCGGATGCGCGTATGCGGATGTTCAACCCGGACGGAACGGAGGATATGTGCGGAAATGGTCTTCGGTGCGTGGCGCGATACGTCGCGGAGAGCCGGGACGCGCCGCTTCCCGGTTCCTCCCGCGCCTTAACGATAGAGACTCTGGTTGGAATGCGCCGCGCCGCGCTCGCGTGGGACGCGCAGAGCCGCTGTCGTATCACGGTCGAGATGGGCGATCCTCTCTTCGCGCCGGAAGAGATACCTCTTCGTCTTCCTGCTCCGGCCGGTCCGACCATCCCTTTGACGGTGGAGGGCGAGATACTCTCTCTCTTCCCTCTGTTCACCGGCTCCACGCATACCGTCATTTTCGAGAATACTCTTCCGAAGGAAGACCGCTTTCTTCGCCTCAGCCCGCAGATTGAGAACCACCCGCTCTTCCCGGAGCGCACCAGCATTATGTGGACACAGGTTCTCGCCCCGGATCGGCTTCGAATACGGATATGGGAGCGCGGCGTCGGCGAGACCTGGGGATGCGGAACCGGAGCCTGCGCCGCCGCCGTCGCCGCACAGCGCATGGGATACACCGGCTCACAGGTCACGGTTGAGAGCCGGGGAGGGGAGCTTGAAATCTGCTGGATGCCGGGAGAGAGTATGCAGATGACCGGTCCGGCGGAGTTTGTCTTCACCGGCATCTATCCCGTCCCATGAATCGCGAAGCGTCCGCAGAGAGCGCGGCAGGGCGAAGAATGGAACTGCTGCTGAACGCAGATCGTTCTCTGCTACGGTGCGCGCAGGGCGCGTCGGGCGATGTCGCGGCGATAGTGCATCCCGTCGAAATCTATCTGGCTGATACCGGCGTAGGCGCGTGAAACCGCCTCCGAAAGATCGCCGCCCATTCCGGTTACGCCCAGCACGCGCCCGCCATCCGTCATAAACAGACCATTCTCCAGCCGCGTGCCCGCATGAAAGACCAGACATCCCTCACTCAGGCTCGCCCTCTCCAGTCCCTCAATCACCTTCCCGGTCGCATATTCGCCGGGATAGCCGCCGGAAGCCGCCACCACGCAGGCGGCATATTCCGACTTCCAGCGCACCTGCACCTCGTCGAAGCAGCAGTTGACAATCGAGTCCACGATGTCCACGAGATCGGTCTCCAGCAGAGGCAAAACGACCTGCGTTTCGGGGTCTCCGAATCGGCAGTTGAACTCCAGCGTCTTCAAGCCCTGCGGCGTGAGAATCAGTCCGGCGTAGAGAATGCCTTTGTACGGGATGCCAAGATCGCGTATTGCGGCGACGGTCGGCTTTAAGATGGTATCGAGCGCCTCGCTCATCAGACTCGGAGGAAGATGCGGAACCGGACCGTAGGCTCCCATGCCGCCTGTATTCGGACCGGCGTCCTCATCAAAAACGCGCTTGTGATCCTGTACGGGAGGCATCGGCACGACGTGCTCGCCGTCGGTAAACGCCATGATGCTGACCTCTTCCCCGCTGAGAAACTCCTCCAGCACCACGCGGTCTCCGGCGGCCCCGAAGACACGCTGACGCATCATCCTATCAATCGCCTGATGCGCCTCCTCCTCGTTCTGCGCGATCACCACCCCCTTGCCTGCCGCCAGTCCATCCGCCTTGACAACCAGGCGTGTCTCCGAACCGGGATGAACGGCAAAATAGACATGGGTTCGCTCATGGGCGTCCTCTGCCGAGTCGCAGCGCCAGTACTTTGCCGTCGGGATGTTGTACTTCACCATCAACTCTTTGGCAAAGCTCTTGCTGCCTTCGATGAGCGCCGGATCGGTGGCAGGTCCAAGAATCTGAAGTCCTCGCGCCTCGAACCTGTCCACGATCCCGCCGATCAGGGGCGCTTCGGGTCCGACAATCGTCAGGTCTATCTTCTGGTTGGCGGCAAAATTCGCCAACCCTTCCAGATCGCTCGTTTTCAGATTGATGCACTCCGCCATCCGGGAGATGCCTGCATTCCCCGGCGCGCAGTATATCTTCTGTGCCCGGCTGCTCTGCGCAAGTTTCCAGACCAGCGCATGCTCTCGACCGCCGCCGCCTATGACCAGTATCCGCATGGACGATACCTCCAGTACTCTGTTCAGGGGACCATCGCGATCAATCCGAACTTTCGGGGACTGATCGAGGATGCGTCGTTTCGATCTTCGGCGCGCCTACTCCCGAAACTGCTTCGCCAGATTGTCAAACCGGGCGTAGTGCGGGTGAAAAGCGACATCAATCGCGCCGGTGGGGCCGTTGCGCTGTTTGGCGATGATCAGGGTCGCCTTCTCCACCTTGTCTTCGCCGCGCTGCTTTCGCTCTTCCTTCTTCGCCTCTTCCTCTTCCGCATGGATCGCCTCTTTCATCTTGTAGTACTCTTCGCGGTAGATAAAGATGACCAGGTCGGCTTCGGCTTCGATAGACCCCGATTCCCGCAGGTCCGAGAGCAGGGGGCGTTTATCCGGACGCTGCTCTACGGCGCGTGACAACTGAGACAGCGCGATGACCGGGACTTTCAACTCTCTCGCCAGCGACTTAAGCGCGCGGGCGATCTCCCCGATCTCCTGCGTCCGGTTGTCGGTGCGTTTATGGCTCCGCATCAACTGAAGATAGTCTACAACCACCAGCGACAGACCGTGTTCCGCCATCAGACGCCGGCATTTGGCGCGCATCTCCAGCGCGGAGCAGTCCGGGCTGTCATCAATAAAAATGGGGGCTTCCGAGAGCATGGCGCAGGTCTCCCCGATCTTGCGCCAGTCGTCGTTCTGCAAGTAGCCCGTCCGCAACCGGTGCGCGTCCACACGCGCCTCTGAGCAGATCATACGCAGACATAACTGTTCTTTGGACATCTCCAGACTGAAAACGGCGACCGTCTTCTTTTCGCGGAAGGCGACCTGCTGCCCGATACCGAGCGCGAGACTGGTCTTTCCCATCGAAGGGCGCGCGGCCACGATCACCAGGTCGGAAGGCTGA
This sequence comes from uncultured Chthonomonadaceae bacterium, assembly GCA_964429855.1. Taxonomy (GTDB): domain Bacteria; phylum Armatimonadota; class Chthonomonadetes; order Chthonomonadales; family CAJBBX01; genus CALLMM01. Next base: position 29,960 of record CAYSDM010000019.1, on the reverse strand, counting down.
AGACCCGCCGTCATATAGTCCAGGTCGGTAAAATGGGTGGGCAAGCCGGTGGTCGCCTCTTTCTGATCGGAACGCTGTTCGATCTTCTCGAAGACGCTGGCGACCAGGGGGGCCATGGGCGTAAAGTAGGAGGTGATGCGGCGCTGCGAGACCCCGAAGACCGCTTTTTCAGCGCGATCCACCACATCGCCGATATCTTCGTACTCGCTGTGCGCCAGCCCCTGTATCTGAACCGAGGCATCAATCAGACGGCGCAGAATCGCCTTCTCTTCGACGACTTTGGCGTAGTGTTCGGCGTTGGCGGCAGTCGGAACGGCTTCCGTGAGGGCGATGAGATAGGGTGCGCCTCCGACGCTCTCCAGCATATCCTGCAGTTTCAACTGCTCCTGCACGGTCAGCAGGTCTACCGGCTCATCCCGCGCTACAAGCGCAAGGATCGCCTCGAAGATGACCCGGTGGGCGTCGCGGTAGAAGTCCTCGGCGCGCAGGATCTCGGCCGCCTTTTCGATGGCGGCGCGGTCAATCAACATCGCGCCCAGGGTCGCCTGCTCGCTCTCCAGACTCTGTGGGGGTATGCGGTCAAAAGGTACCAGACGATCCAGCGCCATGGTTACACCTTAAAACGGGTGTTCAGGCGCAACCGATGCGCCTGAACACCCGGAGTTTGCAGGAGACTATACTGCGGAGGCGGAGGTTTCAGAAACGGGCGCGTCTGCCGCCGGAGATTCCTCTGCCGCGACGGTCTCCGACGGGGCTGCCGCCTCTGCCGGAGCAGATGCCTCCGCCGCCGGAGCAGATGCCTCCGCCGCCGGAGCAGATGCCTCCGCCGCCGGAGCTTCGGCGGCAGCTTTCGCAGCCGCTTCCGCCGCTTCGGCAGCGGCTCGGCGACGCTGCAGATCCTCCTCCGTCACCACCTCTACAACGACGGAGACGGAGATATCGCTGTGCAGGCGAACCGGAACCGTAAAGGTTCCGAGGTTCTTGATCGGATCCGTCATTCCCACGCGGCGCTTATCCACCGTTACCTTCAACTGCTCCGCAATGGCTGCCGCCACATCCTGCGCCGTGATCGAACCGTACAGCTTGGTTCCCGCTCCGGCTTTGCCGACGATGGTAACGGTTCGCTCCTTGATGTTGTCCGCGCTGGCTTGCGCCAGATGCACCTGTTTGGCTTCCCGTTCCTTCTCACGGGCGATTCGCGCCGCATGTTCTTTCAAGGCGCCGCCTGTAGCGGGAACCGCAAACTGACGCGGAAAAAGATAGTTACGCGCATAGCCGTCCGCCACGTTGACGATCTCGCCGTCCCTGCCGACTTTTGGAATATCGCGCTGTAGAATGACCTTCATATTTCAGGCTCCTGTGATTTTATCTCTTTAATCTTACCCCCAGTAACGGGGTTGTTCGTCTGAAAACGCTGTCTGCACCCAGCCAGACCGCAAAATCGCTATTCACATCGAACAGGGCGCGGACATCCAACTGCGGTCGGTTCGGATTAAAGGCATCCAGCACAAAGCGGGTCTGTCGCGTCGGCTGCAGTTCCAGCCCCAGCGCCAGTGAGGACGCATACAGCCCGTAACGCAGGTCTACTCCATCTCCCAGCGCCGTCTTATACTGTGCGGTCAGCTTGTTGCTGTCGGGAAAATCGTGAACGCCCAGCAGTATACCCGCATTATCACGCATCGGCAGCAGCACATTCAGATCGGAACGAAAGCGCGGATTGTTGGAGCGCGCCAGAAAATCCAGATTCACCCGCGGCTGACTGAACGGCAGGCTGGCGCGGCTGGAAGGCAGATTGATTCGACTGACCAGCGTATTCACCCGCTCCACAATCTGCTGCCCCTGTTCGGAAGCCTCTTTCAGCGACGCGACGGTAGACTTCAGGTCGTTCTGAACATTGGCGTCTCCCGTTAACTGGTGCAGATCGGACGCGATCTGATTGAAACGCGCAATGGTCGTTTTCCCCAGTTCAATCGTCTCCAGAAGCGCCTGCTGAATACGCGGATCGCTGACCTGCTCGGTCAGCCGTGTCACCGCCGCGCGCGCCGCGTCTACCGTATCCGCCAGCTTCTGTAGAAGATCAATCGCGCCGTTCGCCAGTTCGTCGAACTTGCCCCCGTTGCGCTTGACCAGGGCGCGCAGTTCGCGGCTGAGCGTGCCGGCGGTCAGCCGGGTCTCCTTCGACATCGCCTCCAGATCGGAGAGGATGTTGTTCATCGCGCTCTTGATCTTCGGATTGCCGACCAGATCGCGGGCGGAGGCGGTGGTGTCGCGAACATTGACCAAAACCTCATCGGTATGCTTCAGAATGGTCTGGAGACGGTCTGTCGTCTCCAGCAGCCGGGGACGCAGTTCGCCCATCGTTCGTGTCAGTTCTTTCAGAGCTAAATCCGCTTCTGGCGAAAGCTGCGCCAGCGCGCTGGCGGTCTCCTCCACATTCGCCGCCAGCCAGGTATCTCCGTGCTGATAGACCTCTGTGGACGGGCTCGGCGTGGGGTCCACCTCCACCTGCGGATTGCTGATCAGCAGACCGGAGGTGATCCGAATCTTTGCATTGCGCGGTATCTTCCGGTCGCGATAGATGGAGAGCGTCACCACCGGACGCAGGTCTTCGCCCAACGTGATCTCGCGCACCTCGCCGACCTTCACTCCGTTCATCCGCACCGGGGTCTGCACCATCAGTCCTTTAATATCTCGGAAGACAGCCCGGACACGATAGCGATTATACTCGAAGTTGGCGAATAACCACCAGGCCGCGACGATCAGCGTCACTCCCGCCACGACCATCGCGCCTACTTTGATTGCGGAGTTGGGCTGCATCTCGACCATCACCCTTCCCGTACAAACTCCTGCACACGCGGATCAGACGATGCGCGGATCTCTGCGACGGTTCCGCAGGCGATCACGCCTCCTTCGTGCAGCATCGCGATGCGATCCGCGATTCGCAGGATGGAACCGATGTCGTGCGATACGATAACCGAAGTCATCCCCAGCCGCTCTCGCGTCTGCAGGATCATCTCGTCTATGTTGCGCGTGATGACCGGATCGAGTCCGCTGGTCGGCTCATCGTAGAGCAGCACCATCGGCTCCGTCGCCAGCGCGCGCGCCAGCCCGACGCGCTTCTGCATTCCGCCCGATAACTGCGATGGATAGAGTCGTTCGGTTCCCGACATCCCCACATCCTCCAGCCGCTCCCGAACGATCCGGTCTATCTCTTTCCGGGACAGCTTCCGATGGTGCACCAACCCGAATGAGACATTATCATACACCGTCAGAGAATCAAACAGGGCGGCATACTGAAAGACCAGCCCGATCTTCAGGCGCACCGAATCCAGTTCCTGCTCCGAAAGCGGCACGATATCGGTCTCGCCCAGAAAGATACTCCCGCTGGAAGGTTTTATCAATCCCGCCATGCACTTGAGCAGCGAGGTCTTGCCGCTGCCCGACATTCCCATGATGGCGAATATCTCTCCTTTAGCGATCTCAAGGTCTATATCGCGCAGAATATGTTTTTCCGGCACGACATAGTTGAGCGCCTGGATCGTCAGAATACTCATGGGCGGATCAGCGCACGGTCACGGTCGCTCCGGCAAGCAGCGGAGCCAGGAACAGATCGGACAGAAAAATCAGCACCACGCACAGCACCACCGAACTGGTGGTGGCGCGCCCCACGCCGGTAGCGCCGCCGCGAGTCTTCATCCCCTGATGACAGGCGACGATGGCGATGGTAAAGCCGAACCAGGCGGTCTTGATCAGCCCCTTGAACATATCGGTTTCACTGGCAAAGGTACGCGCCGATTCGATAAAGGCGGTGTGCGGCACGCCCTGAAGCCCCGCCGTGATATAGGAGCCGAGAATGCCTCCCAGATCGGCGAACGCGCCCACCAGCGGCATCATCAGAATAGCGGCGACCATGCGCGGAACCACCAGATAGCGCACCGGCGAAACCGCCATCGCGCGCAGCGCGTCCACCTGTTCGGTTACCACCATCGAACCGATCTCCGCCGCAATCGCCGCGCCGCTGCGCGAGGCGACGACCACTCCCGCCAGCACCGGTCCCAACTCCAGTAAAAAGGAGAGGGTCAGGGTTCCCCCGACGAAGTTGGTCGCGCCGAACCGTACAAAGATGCCAGTGGTATAGTAGGCGAAGACCGCTCCAGTCGAGAGCGTGGTTGCCAGCACAATAGGCAGCGAATCCACTCCAATCGCCGCCATCTGTGCGAGGGTATCCTTCAGGCTGATCCGTCCGCGCAACAGAAAGCCGAAGGCGCGGAAAGCCAGCATCCACGTCTCGCCCAGGAAGATCAGCGTCTCTCGCAGGTAGTTCGAAGATGGTCGCGGCAGAGCGCCTGCTCGCCGTTCCTGCGCAGCGGAAGGGGTCGCCATAGCGCGATAAGTATACAACCCCTTTCCTGCTTCTGTCAATCTTCCGAACAGTATGGTCGCTCGCTTAACCCGCAGCTTTACGAACTTGACACAGGAAACAAAGGATGGTTATAATTGCGTACTTGATTCAGACCATTCTTTGCATCGTCCGGTTCATACAGATTAAGGAGAAGGGATTCGCAATTATGTCCAGAGTTTTTACCATCATGGTTCTGGTCGTCCTGGTGGCGCTGCTTGGCATCGTGACCAACGTCGTCAAGAAAGCCAGTGCACCGGAAAAGCCGACGGCTGAGCAGATTGACGCGGCAAACAAAGCGCAGCAGGAGCAGGCGAAAAAGCAGATGCAGGAGCAGGAGGTGCAGATGCGACGCCAGATGATGGAGCAGCGCAAGAAAGCCGAAGAGCAGCGCAAGGTGATGGAGAAGCAGGCAAAGGAGTCCCGAACGGCTCCGCGCGGCTCTCTTACCCCCGGCGGCATGGATATCTCCGAGGACTGGCACAAGCGACGTATGGATGGCGAGGAAGGTATCGCAAAGGAACAGGCGGCAATGGAGAAGACCCAGAAGAACGCGACTCCTCCTCCGCAGCCCTCCCTCGCCAAACCGACAGCGCAGATCAAATAGCGCTACGCAGTGGACGCCCCCGATTCTGAAAAGGATCGGGGGCGTCTTTCATTCAGGGCGCCACTTGCGCCAGCGCGCGAGCCACGAGTAACATCCCGATCATGGTGATAACCAGCGCGCTGGCGACCGGCAGCTTTCGCATCCATCCTCCGCCCGAAGGCAGACGACTCAGAAGTCCCTGCGCGCTCACCACCAGTATCCCGATCCCTACCAGCACGGCCGCCAGCCCTGCGCTGAACGCGCTGATTAACGCCATGCCATAACCGATGCGGTTCAGCGCAATCGCGGAGAGCAGCACCACCAGCGCGGATGGGCAAGGTACAATTCCTCCCGATACTCCGAGCGCTATCAATCCGCGCGCGGTAATGGGTCCCTCTGGCAGGTGATGGTGATGGTGATGATCGTGATGGTCATGGTCATGATCGTGATGGTCATGGTCATGATGGTGATGATCGTGATCGTGATGATGATCGTGATATTGATGACGGTGGTGATGCCCGACCTCCAGACCGCGCCACCGCGCATAGAGCAGCCAACCTCCCACTCCGACCACCATCAAACCGCTCACCACGCTCAGAATCGAGTAGAGCCGCTCCGGTACGATATAGCGGGAGGCGAAGAGCGTCACCAGCCCCAGCGCAAAGACTCCCATCGTGTGCGTAAAGGTGACCACCAGTCCCAGAACCGCCGCGTGTTTGAGCGTTCCTCTCGCCCCGACCAGATAGGCGGCGACCATCGCCTTGCCATGTCCCGGCGAGAGCGCATGGAACGCGCCAAACATAAAAGCGATCCCCAGTCCCGCCAGCATCAGTCCCGGAGTCAGGTTTCGCTCCGTGATCGCCTGCGTGAAGGCGTCTCGCGGGGTCGTTCCGCCCTTGCCGGAACCGGAAGGCAGAAGGCTTTTCGCGATACCGGTTCCGCTTCCCCCGACTCCCGCCGTGAACGTCGCCTGAGTCATCTGAACCGGAATAGCATCGAGAGGATAGTGGCTTAACTCCCGGCTCTGGTCGGCGATGGCGGCGGTCGTCTCGCGGATCGTCATACCGTTTCCCGCAATGGTGACAATCTCCTTCCATCCTACCCGCTCCGAATAGTTGCGATCCTGATACGCGACCGCATAACTCTCGGCGCGGGCTGGATAGCCTGCCTGCATATCGAATGTGATCTTTAGGGTATCCAGTCCCCCGGCTCCGGGGATCAGAGAGAGGTCGCTTCGAACAATATTCAGCGCAGCGGGCGCGTGATTGATCGTCAGGGTCAGTCCTGCCAGAAGTTCCGGCTCGCGCCGTCTCAGATAGGAGCGTTTCTCCTCCTCCGTAACGCTGCCATCTCGGTCTGCATCGAGAGCCATCTTTTCGGTGACAGTCGGGATCTCCGCCATATCGAGGATATAGCGCAGTTGGACAGTATCCGGGTGCGCCTCTATCCGCGTGTAGTGACTGATCGAAAAATTGCCCATCGGATGCGCTGCCGCCGGTTGTCCGCTCCACACAGTCAGAAGAGCGGCAGCGACCAGCAGGCTATATCTCAAAGTGATTCGTGACATTCTTATCCTCCTTTCCAGTTCAGATATGTGGGATCAGATGATGATTCGCAGATTTCATGAGCGTCTTCAGGCGTTCATCTCCCTGCCGCATCACACGCTCATGATTGTTTTCCAGATAGCGGCGAACCGGACGCCAGCGCCCCAGCCATGCCAGCAGCGGTCTGGTCAGGCGCACCTCCCAGAGGTAGTCCACCTCTGTCGCCCCGTTCCGTTCCGACAATCTCCACTCCCCGATCCCTTCCAGATCGCCCTTAGCCCGAAGCTTCAGGCAGACTGGCGCGTTCCACTCAACGATCTCCAGCGAGAAGCGCAGCGCATAGAACCGACTGCCGCGCACCACGCAGTCCATTATGCCGCCCGGCTCCGCCTGTCGATCAGGGTTACGGGGGATCGCTTTCTCAAAACTCTCCCACCAGAGAGGCAGCTTCTCCATATCGGTCAGCACCTCCCACACCCTCTGACTCGAAGCCTCAAACCGCCAGTGAGTTAGAAAACGGTAGTTCGACATTCCGCCTCCCTCCTTTCATCGCGCTGAGACGCGATCATTGTTGATCTGTGCGATGAGATCAGCATGACGGCGGATCCTGGCGCTGCGTGTATGACGGGAGAGCGCGATTCGGATTGCAGCCTGCGCTTCGGAAAGAAGCGCGCGCCGACGCTTCGTCTCTTTCGTCTGCATAGCTTTTCGACAGCAGACCCATGCCAGCGTATCCCAGGAGACGATATCCCGGCGCTCTTTCAGTTCGCGGCGCGCCAGCATCAGGGCTTCATCCAGATGGATGTTCCGATCTGCCAGATATTGCGCGCGCTGCCGGTTATAGACCGTTCCCTGAGCGCGTGACAGCTTCGCTATCGCCTCGATAAGTCGGTACTGTTGTTGGGCTTTTACCGTCTCTCCTCGCGCCATGCGTGCCTCGGCGATCAGCGCGAGCGTCTCGGGCGCGGGAACAATCGCAGCGGAATGCTCACCCCACTGGATCGCCTGCAACCAGTCGCCGCGTTCCGCAGCCAGTCGCGCCAGCGAAGTCAGCGTCTTGAAGTCCCTTGGGAACGCCTCCAGCGCGCGCCGATAGGCGCGTTCCGCCTCTTCGCTCCTCCCCATTCCCGCCAGCAGGTCGCCCTCTTTCCCGGCGTACCAGGCGACATCCACCGGGTTCATATCCGGGATGCGTTCGATCCGGCTCTGAATGCGCTGAAAAATAGCCAGAGACCGCTCCGGCTCGCCATTGATCTCCAGCATTCGCGCATGAAGCGCCAGCACGCTCACATGATCCGACTCCCGTACAAGACGATTCAGGGACTTCTCCGCCGCCTGATAATCACCCCGCTCGATCAGAATCTCCACGCGAAGCCGTTTCGCCTGCAGATCGTCAGGATACTGCGCGAGGGCGCGATCCGCCGCGCGCTGCGCGTCTGAGAACCGGTGCTGAGTCAGCAGGCTGATCGTCAGGCGGTTGGCGGCCGCTACGTTGTTGTAGGAACGGACTGCGAGTGAACGGCGCGCCGCTTGTTCTGCGCGCACCGCATCCGCAATATCGCCGGTCTCGCGACTGTGTTGAAGGTATGCTCCAGAAAGAAAAGCCAGATCGAGCGCGCTCTGCGGATCGCGCCGTATCCGTCGTTCATAAAAGACAATGGTCTTGTGCGCCTGCGCAGGATCATAAAGAGCGCGATTCATGGCGGGAGGCTGTAAGACGACGGCGGGATTGTAGGGTGTAGACCACCAGATCAGCAACCCGAGTCCCGTCATACACGCAAGAAGAAGAGATAATCGCTGCATCGCTTCCTGCTCCTCTCTTCATGGAGGCGATCCGCCTCCATGAAGAGCAAGGCTGCTACCGGGGATCGCCCAGATAGGGGAAGGTGGTCTTGAAGTGCTTCGCCCCGGGACCGACGTTGTCGGAGGTCAGCGCAGGGATCGCCTTGCCGTCATCCGGAGCCAGTCCGAGCGCGGAGATGGTATTGCCAAAGATCGCTCCCAGAGAGATATCCACGACATCATCCGTTAACATGCGTCCCCCGAACCGCCCGCCGGTCGCTCCATTGGTCTCGACGCCCAGATAAGCCGCCGGGCCCGCCTGATTCAGATCGGCCACCATCACATCGGGAACCAGCACCGATACCAGCACATCGGTAATTTGAGTAGAGCGCCCGGCAGTTCCCGTCATAAAGCTGCGAATATCGTTCGCCAGTTCGCCGTTATCTCCGGTCGGATTGATCTCATTGTTCACCTTGTGCCGATTGTTGGCAACCGTCGCCAGTGCCTCATTGACCACCGGGCGCGCCAGCCGATCCACCTGCCGGTAGGTTCTCGCGCCGCCGCCGCCGCCGCATCCATACAGCCCGGTCACTCCCAGTAACGCTATCGCAGAGAGGCTTAAAAGTAGTGTGCGTTTCATTCCTTATCTTCTCCTTTTCTAGCGGCTGGTGGTACACCAGACACGAATTTTACCGTCGCCTGTCCCGATCAACTGCGATTTGGGAACCTCGACCACAATTGAAAGTACATTGAAACCGGCGAGAAAGTCCACCGCCTCTGCAGGGTTGCGCCAGGAGAGAAGCTGCGGCTGATTCGGATTGGAGACCGGGGTCTTGGTGATCGGGGTCTTGCGATCCGGGAAGATCGCATAGAAACGATCCAGGTCGAAGAAGAAGGGGTCTTCCCGCGCCCCGGCAAACGCCGTGATGCCCGGAGCCGGATTGAAGACGGTGTTGATTTTACCGGTGGTCACCTGCGCCGGAACCATTTCGGTGATCGTTCCGGTGCGGATCGGGCGAATGGGTCCGACGATCTTCGCATCTTGATTGGCGCCGACCCCGCTGAAGGAGGCTTGGATCACCAGATCCTCCACGTTATCCGCCGTATTGTCAATCTTGAACTGATACAGCACGCTGGGGTCAAACGAGAAGTTTGCCGACTGCCCTGACGGGATCAGGGGTCGCGCGCACATCGCCAGCACCACGTTGTTGGCGTTTGTCGGGCTGGGAAATACAAACACGTCCGAGAGGTCTACGCCCGGAGAGTCGTATATCTCCGGCGTGTCGGCATGGTCGGAGCCGCGCGCGCCGACGAACAACAGAGCGGGCAGCAGAGCCACGCCTATCGCCAGCAGCGCCATCTTGTTTCGCAGAAGAGACATGCCAGTGTTCTCCATTTCGCGGTGATATGGGTTGTCGCCGAAAGAAGGGAACGCTTCCCGGCGTCTGCATACCAGCTTATCAAAGCAAGATTAACGACAGGTTACAGAAGGGCTAACTGAAGGCAACAGTTGCGGAGGGATAATCCGGGGTATTGATCACAAAAGCAGGAATAAAGACCTTCTATACACGAAGAGTCAGTACCGCAAAGGTCTGAAACCTTTACAGAAGGTAACTTCTCCCGATGGCTATTCTGGAAGTGGAAAATCTGACGGTCGCTTATGGAAGAAGCGTTATCGTGGAGGATGTCTCCCTGACGATGGAGCAGGGGGAGATGGTGGCGCTGATCGGTCCGAACGGAGCCGGAAAGACCACGCTGCTGCGCGCCGTGCTGGGACTGATGCCGATTCGCTCCGGGGCGGTGCGTCTGTTCGGTAAACCGCTGGTGAAACTGGGGGAGGAGCGCGCCTGGATCGGCTATGTGCCGCAACGGCTGGAACTGGATCGCACGATCCCGATCACGGTACGGGAGTTCATGCAGATCAATACGCCCCCGCGCTTTCATTCCCGCGACTCGGTGCAGCGCGCGCTGGGCGAAGTGGACGCCGAAAGACTGCTGAATCGTCAGGTAGGCGAGCTATCCGGCGGAGAGCTTCAACGAATGCTGATTGCGGCGAACCTGATTCACGAGCCGCGCCTGATGTTTCTGGATGAACCGGCGACCGGCATTGATCAGGAGGGCGAACAGCGGTTCTACGATGTGCTGGAGCGGCTGCGCGAGACCCGAAAAATGGCGGTCATCATGGTCTCGCACGACATCTCGGTGGTCTACAGCTACGCCTCTCGCGTCATCTGCATCAACCGGCGTCTGATGTGCCAGGGACCTCCCCGCGAGATTCTCAACGAGGAGACCCTGGAACAACTCTACGGACACGCCGCGTCCATCTACCACCATCACGACAACTGACGCCTATTCCGATGCCTTCAGATAGCGGTCGAACCATTCGACATTGGTCTGCATCACCTTGAGCAGCATCTTTGGCTCGCTGGGTGCGTGCGGCTGACGCGGCAGTACCAGCATTCGCGCCGGAACGCCTTGCTGCCTGAGCGCATTGTAGAACTCATATCCCTGTGAAATCGGCACGCGGACATCCTGATCGCCATGCTGGATGAGCGACGGCGTGCGGACCCCCTTCACCTGAAACATCGCGCAGTGGTCGCGGTAGATTTCCAGATCGTCCCACGACTGCGCCCCGAAGTAGTCCGGCACAAAGCCCGGAATATCGCAGGTTCCGTTAAAACTCACCAGATCCGTCACCGCCGCGCCGACCGACGCCGCTTTGAACCGATGAGTCTGCGTGATGATCCAGGAGGTCATAAATCCGCCGTAGCTCCAGCCCATCACCCCCAGACGCTCCGGATCCGCCACCCCCATCTCTATCACATGATCCACCCCGGTCATCAGGTCTTGATAGTCCATGCCGCCCCAGTCGCGCCGGTTGGCATGACGGAACTCCGCGCCATAGCCGGAGGAGCCGCGCGGATTCACCCGCAGCACAGCATACCCCCTCGCCGAAAAGACGCCCGTCGGATAGAGGTTCGGCGCGCCGACAAAGGTCTCCGTGAAAACCCCTGCCGGTCCGCCGTGTATGACCAGCAGTAGCGGTACGCGCTCTCCCTGCGTGTAGTTCGCCGGATAGGTGAGGATTCCCTCGATCTCCCAGCCGTCTTCGCTCTTCCAGCGGATCGCCTCGGATTTTCCTGTTGCCGGAAGGGATATCTCTGCGTTTACCTGGCTGATTCTGGTCGGCTGAAACGATTCGGCGGGACTGACAAAAGCCTCCACCGGGGTTTCAAACGCCTGCCAGGTAAATCCGAAGCGCGTGCGGGACGCATTCAGATGAGGCACGTTCAGCCCGCCCGCGCTCTCCGCATTGAGAGTCTGGATTTCGCCGCTCTCCACCTCCAGCGCATAGAGGCGCGGATTGATCCTGTACTGTTCATAGAGATAGAGCCGCTTCCCATCCGCCGACCAACCAACCAGTGCCGGCTGACCGTCGAAAGTCTCCGAGAGCGGCTTTAACTCGCCTCCCTCCGCCGGAATCAGATGCACGCGGGAGTAGAACGCCCAGGTGGGAGGATCGTCTGTCACGGTAAGGGCGATTGTCTTGCCGTCAGGAGCGTAGAGTGGCTGCATGACGGCGGCGGAAAGGTCTGTCAGCGATCTAATCTCGCCGCTCTCCACATCTACCACCGAGACGCTCGCGGTCACCCAGTCGTCCGCTTTCGGCGACTTTGTGTGGACAAAGACGATCTTGCGGCTGTCGGGCGACCAGTCAAACGGCGCGCCCCAGAAACTACCGCCGACATTGTAGTCTTCGAGAGTCAGCTTTTTCGGTTCGCGCTTCCCGTCGGCGTCCTTTTCCAGCGAGACTACATAGAGCCGGTTGTGCTTCACATCCTCGTCCACCCATAGCCAGTCGTCTTTCCCCTTCTGGCGCTTCTCCTCCTCCTCCGTCGGCGGATCGGGCATCAGAAAGCCGATGCTCCTGCTGTCGGGCGACCAGACAAATCCGCCCACATCCGCCTTCAGATCGGTCAACGGCTCCGCCTCGCCTCCCTCTGCCCGCAGGACAAACAGATTACTCTTCTCTGTGCGCCGGGAGGTGAAGGCGATATATCTCCCATCCGGCGACCATTGCGGGTTGCCGGAGGACTTCTCTCCGAAGGTGAGTTGAAATCCCCCGCTTCCATCCGCCTGAGCCAGATGAATCTGCGTGAGATACTCGCTCTTCTCCTCGGTCATAACCGGCTCAGTGACGCAGTAGACAACCCGCTTCCCGTCCGGCGAGACGCGCACCTGATCCACCGTTTTCAGCTTGAAAGTGAACTCCGGCGTCCAGACAGCCGCTTCCTTCTCTGCTTCCATCACAGGTGTCTCCTCTATTTGCGCCAGTAGTCGCCGTGCGCATAGCGATAGGTGGATAGCTCCTCGCCCTTCTCCAGCGTCACGGCATTGTAGGGCGCATGCGGGCGATACTCGAAGGGGATCTCGTCTGAGGCGATATAGTCCGCCTTTTTTCGCCGCTCGATGCAGGCAAGAAGCACCTTCTGCTTGAGCGGGATATACTCCGGAATATGCGGACCGATTGCCTCCTCGACATGCGCCGTGCGGAACTCGTAATAGACCACCCGGCGCAGCGCGCGCGCTTCGGTCGAGGGAGAGCCGTGCATCACGAGAATGTTGTGAAACAGCACGTCTCCCGGCTGCATCAGCGCGGGAATCGCGCCAGAGGCGCGAAAGTCTGCCGCCGATACGTCTCCTTTGCGCTCCTCGATCCAGGCGCGGGTCTGCTCTTTGCTCCAGTGGTTGCTGCCGGGAATAACCCAGACGCAGTTCTCCTCTGTCGCCTCATCGAGGTAGAAGTCCACATTGAAGATCGGCTTGTCCCCGACCTGATCGGTTCCGGCGTCGCGATGCCAGGGCACGATAATGCCCTCGCCCGGAAATTTGAGAACCATCGAGTCCCAGGTCGGGATCAGGTCGGGTCCCATCAGCTTCTCCACCGAGCGCAGGATCAGGGGATGTCCAAGAAGAGACTTCATCACGTCGCTCTTGTCAATGACATACTCCACTCGCGCCAGCTTCCGCTCCCCGGACTGATGTCCCTTACCGTACATAAAATCCGGATCATCACGCACCTGTGTCGAGCCATACTCCACCAGCTTCATCATGGCGTCCTGAACGCGCTGAAGCTCCTCCCCATGCAGCACGCCGCGCAGGATCAGATAGCCGTTATCGTGGAAAAACTGCGCCTCTTCGTCGCTGATTACCAGACGTGACATTGTCTTGCTCCTTCCCCGAATGTCAGAGATGATGATTACGGTTATACCCGATTTGCAGGGCAGGCAGGACGATCTATCCGCTCCAGAGGCTGTAGATGGGGATATCGAGGATCAAGCCGAGGAGAGTCCATATTCCGCCAATGAGGAAGTCGCCCAGAATCACGCCGAAGAAGAAGGGCAGTCCGGCGCGATAGCCGCGCAGACCGCTGTAGCGCAGGATGAGCGCTTTGAGCACCCAGGCAACAAAGAGACTGAGCCATGCCCACATCATAGACCAGCCGCCGGAGATCGAGAATCCGAGCGCGTGGAAGGGCCAGCCATAGATATTCAGCTTCAGGATCATCAGAACGGAGGCGATCACAAAGCCGACGAACATGGCGAAGGTCGCCTGCGGGTCGGGGCGAGCGGGCGAGGAGTTCCAGGAGGCGAGGTTATTGTAAGCCTCCGTGCCATACCCCAGCGAAGCCCATCCGCGAATGCGTCCCGCCGCCCCCATCTCATACGAGACGTGCAGCGTCACCCAGAAGGTGAAGAAGATGCCCGCCAGCGCTGCCAGCAGCATGGCGAACATCACGCCCTTCTGCGAGGTTCCGCTCGCCTGCGCCATCTTGAAGGCTTCCAGTTGATGCGGCATTGGATGTGCGCGGTAGGCGCGATTGAACCAGTAGTAGAGGGTAAAGACGCCCAGCGTGGGACCGCTCAGGTCGCGCGCGCCGAGAACCGTGTGCAGTGTCTGCCCCGGTCCGATAAAGTGCAGGTCATGGGTGGGCGGACCCAGTTCGGCGCGCATTCGCGTGACGCTGATAGCGATGGCAAAGTAGATCAGAAAGAAGACGGCAGCCAGCCAGAGCGGAAGTCCGGCAAAATAGGAGAAGCCCGTCAGGAAGAGATAGCCGCAGAGCGCGCCCAGAATGGCGGTGCGGAAACGCATCGGCTCGTTCGCTTCCGGGATAGGCGAGCCTTTGCCGAATGCCTTCTGCCATACCTCGCGTAGATGCGGACGCGCCGTCCAGAGCGCAAAGAGACAGATCGCCATATAGCCGCCGAACATCTGTTCGTCTATATAGGGGAACTTCGGATGCTCCGCCATAAACCCCATCGCGCTGGACGCCACCTTCTCCAGCCTCCAGAAGAGGAAGAAGAACCAGCAGCTAAAGAGCAGGTCCACCGGCAACAGATAGCCCAATCCCACCACAAACGGAAAGATCGCCAGCGGAGTCCAGCCGATCGCGTTCCAGGGACGCTGCGGGAACCACTGTCCGGCGTCGAATCCGTTGAAGGTCAGCGCAGGAACCGAAGGGTAGAGGTTGTGCAGTCCATTGATGAGGCTCAAGCTGCCTGCCAGTGCAAACCCCATCCAGAAGAGCCGGTTCCGATAGAGGCTGCCGTCCTCGCGGGTCATGGCGATGGGGAGTTGGGTCATCGGGTAGGTGAGACGCTCTTTCTCCGTCCACTGCGCCCGGAGAATGGTGTTCAGGCAGCTCATCGTCCAGAGCAGCGCCATGATGAACAGCGTCCACCAGGAGGCGGGAACCAGCCAGGCGCGTAGCGCCTCCCAGCGATAGAGCGTCGAACTACCCAGATAGTAGCCCTTCAACGCCTCCCGATCCGTGACGATCAACCACTGCGGCAGATCGTTCAGAAACGAATCCCAGTTGTTTTCCGGCGTGGCGAACCAGACCCCATGCCCCATGATGGTAATCAGCGGAGACATGAAGTCCACCGCCGCCATCGCCGTCGCAATCGAGACCATGCTGAAGATGGTCAGCAGTTCGCCCTGATGCAGCGCGTAACGGGGCAGGTTCGTCATCAGCAGGCGGTTGAAGGCGGTGACGACCATGAGGAAGAAGACAGCGGTGAAAAAGAGCGAGATGGTGCTGCTGAAGGCGCGTCCGTCCACGCGCTCCATCAGAATCACCCAGACGGCGTTGAGCGGGATGCAGAGCAAGCCGATCAACACCGCGCGAAAGGTGACGCGCCGCGCCGGAACAGCGGCGGCGGACGAAACCGGACCGGGGACAGACTCCGAAGGTTGGGTGAAAGCGGTCATAGAAAAGGGGTTGGCGAGGGGAGGGAAGCCAGAGCTTTGCTCCCTCGCCGCCTACTTTCGGGCGACATTCAGAATGTGTTCGCGACGACCGACCGGAACCTTCAGGCTCTCCAGAGAGGTGAAGTTCGCCTCCCGGCAGACAGCCTGATAGTCTTCCCATGTCCACTGCACCGAGTTACAGATGGCGGCGGTCTCCAGGCGCGGCCCGCCCTCATCGCGCACCACGAACAGGTAGTTCTCCACCACGCCGATATCCGACTTATCGCGGGCGACCAGCAGCGTCAGATGCGTCTCCTCGCTGGCGTAGTCGCTGCGAAGCTGAAAACGCGGCGCGGCTTCCCAGGCATGATTAATCATCTCGGCGCGATCCACCGCCTGCGACCATTGATCCGCGCCGGTAAAGATAAGCGCCCCGCCCGGCTTCAGGATGGAAAAGAAGTTATGTGTGGAAAAGCGCAGTTCGGAGCGGGTCAGCGTCCAGGCAAAGGCGTCGTTGATGATGGCGTCGAACTCAGCGGTGAACTGCTCGCCCAAATTCTGCCAGTCGCAATGATAGAAAGGTATCTCCATTTCGCGGGATTCAGCCAGTTCGCGAGCATGGGTGACAGCGACGCCGCTGGCATCCGTGCCGACCACCTCAAAACCGGCTTCTCGCAGGATAATCGCCCTCAGCCCCAGTCCGGCATTACAGTCCAGAATACGCTGCGCGCCCAGATTCTGCAGCGCCCAGACCCAGATCGGCGCAGAGCGCGCCGGGCGCCCTTCCGGGTGCGATGGATCGCGAAAATACGGCTGCCACAACGGACGACGGAACCACTGCCATTTCCAGATTACGTCCCAATCTTCAGTCCGATTCATGACGTGTCCACCTCCCCAATCATTTTCTATTTTTCGAGAGCGAATCCGCTTTATCCTGCCTTCCGGACAATCCCGTATAAATCGCGCATGATTTCCTTTCCGACCTCGCCGTTCGCCCGGATGCGAATCGCGCTTTGACAATCCGCTCACTTTTTGCTATACTCGCAGGGCGTCAGGAGGTAGATTTCACGCGGTATGCTCTACACCATCGTCACCACATCAGTCGTCCTCGCTCTTCCTCTCTCATCCGGTCACACTGCGCGCACGCCACAGGGTCACATCGCGGGAGCGGCGCGATGAATCGCAAACCGGGCGAGATGTCCGAAGAGCGGACACGAAGACGCCGACGCCGCTCGGTCAGCGTCGCCGAGATCAGCGATTTCCTGGAGTATCTGGCGCCGCCCTGGCTCTCCGTGCCGGAAGAGCCGTGGGGACTGCAAGCCGGCTCCTCCTCTGCAGAGGTTAAGACGGTGGTCGTCTCCCCGATGCCCACGCAGAGCGCGCTCTCGACCGCCGCCTCCCGGAAACAGACACTGCTGTTGACCTGCGCTCCCCTTCTGACCACGCCGATCATGGCGGTTCGTCTCGATGACCCCGTCGGCGCGAAACTCTCCTACCTGCTGGAAAACCGGATCAGCTTCTATGTTCTGCCCAACAGCTTCACCGCCGCGCCGGGCGGATTCGACGATGCGCTGGCGGAGAAGCTGGGACTGGCGGCAACCTCCATGTTGCGCCCCACCAACTTCGAGCCGCAGTATAAGATCGCCGTCTATTCGCCGCTGAATGCGGTCGAGAGCGTTCGAAACGCGGCAGCGGAGGCAGGCGCAGGAATAATCGGCAACTATAGCCACTGCTCCTTCGAGACGCAGGGACGGGGAACCTTCCTGCCCCGCGAAGGAGCCGAGCCAACCATCGGCGCGGTGGGACGCATGGAGTCGGTCGAAGAGATACGGATGGAGATGGTGGTTCCCCAGCGGGAACTACAGGGCGTCATTGCGGCGGTGCTGGACGCCCATCCGTATGAAGAGGTCGCCTACGATGTCTATGTGATTCGCAATCCCGGGGTTGTCTATGGACGCGGGCGTATGGGCGAACTGCCCCTTCCGGTGGCGATGGATACGGTGCTGGCGCAGGTTCAGGACGCGCTGGAGACAGACTCCATTCGCTGTTCGCACCACTCCGATTTTCCCGTCTCCTCGCTGGCGGTGGCAAGCGGCGCCAGCGACGGGCTTTTCTGGCAGGCGCGCCGCTCCGGCGCGGGCGCGTTCATTACCGGAAGCGCATCGCCGCAAGACTTCGCGCTGGCGGACAGCGGTACAACCGTTATCATAGATGTCGGCTATGCCGCCTCGCTCTCCCCCGGTCTACAGCAGTTATGCATGCAGTTGCGAGATACCTTTGATTCCGATGGGGTGGAGATTCTCTATGTCCAGTAACCGACCATTTGTCTTTGTTACCCGTCGTCTTCCCGATACCGTCATGGAGATCATTCACTCCGCAGCTTCGGCGGAGGTCTGGCAGGAAGAGATGCCTCCCCCGCGTCCCGTTCTGCTGGAAAAAGTGCGCGAGGCGGAGGGTCTGCTCTGTCTGCTGACGGATCGAATTGATGTGGAACTACTGGATAACGCGCCGAACCTGCGAGTCGTGAGTCAGATGGCGGTGGGCTTTGATAATATTGATGTGGCCGCCTGCTCTGCCAGGGGCATTCCGGTCGGCAACACCCCCGGCGTGCTGACCGAAACGACCGCCGACCTGACCTTCGCCCTGATACTGGCGACGGCGCGACACATCGTTGAGGCAGACCGCTATACCCGCTCAGGCGCCTGGCAGACATGGTCTCCCATGCTTCTGACCGGTCCTGATGTCCATCATGCGACCCTGGGGATCATCGGCATGGGGCGTATCGGTTTCGAGGTGGCGCGCCGCGCTCACGGATTCGAGATGAACATTCTCTACACGGATGCACAGCGCAACGAGGCGGCGGAGCAGCGCTTCGGAGCGCAGTTTGTGGATATGGGAACCCTGTTGAGCCAGAGCGATTTCGTCACCGTGCATACCCCGCTCACCCCGCAGACCCGTCACCTGATGAGCGCGTCGCAGTTTGCGCGGATGAAGCCTTCCGCTGTCTTTATCAACACCTCCCGCGGTCCGGTGGTGGATCAGAGCGCGCTCTACGAAGCCCTAAAACGCAGGCAGATCGCGGCGGCAGGGCTGGATGTCTTCGAGGTGGAGCCGCTGCCCCTCACCGATCCGCTCATGCAGCTGGACAACGTGGTTTTACTGCCGCATATCGGCTCCGCCTCCATCGCCACGCGCACCCGGATGGCGATGCTGGCGGCGGAGAATCTGATCGCCGGCGTGGAAGGGCGTCCCCTTCCACACCCGATAGACCCCGCCTTAACAACCTGCTCGCGACCATAAAACAGAAAAATGCCGGGATGCCAGTAAGGCATCCCGGTTTCTATTTTATTGTAATCTATCGTCCGTGTCCGATCTCAAAGTAGTTCAGGCGGGGAGCCTTCACTCCCTGCGTCAGATCCTCCCCGTTGATCGTATACATGACTATCGCCAGGCACATCTCATCGGTCGTCTGCTCGCCCCATCCCACCGATTTCGGCGGACGATTGGGATTGTTGGGGTTATCTTCCGAGTTGTCGTAGCGGGCGTCCACGCGCACCCGCGACCCCTTCGCCAGCAGCAACGGCTCCTTATAGCTGTAGGTCGTCTGCCAGTTGAAATCCCAGCGCGGCACATGCACCATTCGCCGCTTCTGACCGTCCGGATAGATGGCAGTCACCGTCATCTGCTGCCCCAGCAGGTGCATATGCGGCATCACCCCCAGAACGGTGATATCCTGCGGGACGCTCATGCTGGCGAAAACCTCATAGTCCTTCGCCCCGGCAGGAATCTGAAACATCGCGTTCGCCAGAAATGCGGCGCGAAGCGACCGCTGTACCGGACCGTCCGTGAAGTGCAGCCCGATCTTCGTCTTGTCTGTCTGCGGCTTGCCGTTAGAGTGGTAATGCACCTCTAAAACAATGTCCGCGCCCTTCGGAATCAGCACCCCGGTTCCCTTCGGGGCGGTGAAGGGCAGGTTGCCGGGAGCCCACCCGCCCAGAAATCCCGCCGGAACAAAGCCGGGAAAGCCGCCGTTGGAGCGGTAGCCGGGTCCGGGTTCCCGCGCATCCAGTCGGCGCGCCGCTCCGGTAGTGTCCAGCCAGGCGATCACATGATGCACTACCGCGTTATTGCCCGGTTTCGCCTCCAGCGCGGCGACGAAGCGATCTGCCTCAAAGTTGGTCGGAAAGACGAAGCACTGATAGACATCCCGGCCCTCTGCCGCCAGATGATACGGCTCTGAAGGCTCCAGCACCGCATCAGGCGTTCCCAGCATCCAGTCGGAGGAGAATTTCGGGTTGGGGGGAAGCTCTTTCAGATTGCCCATCGGCGCGCCGCTGTCCGCCCATGCCGCCAGAGTCGCGATCTCCGATTCGGTCAGACGCATCTCGTTATGGAACTCGCCATTCGACTCGGCTTTCCAGGGGGGCATGCGACGCGCCTGTGTGGTGTCTTTGATGAGCGAAGCCCAGGCAGCCGCCTGCTGATAGGTCTCCAGCGAGAAAGGAGCGACCGCGCCGGAGCGGTGGCAGGGCAGACAGTTCTTCTGCAGGATCGGGGCGACATCGCGAGCAAAGGTAAACTTTGCGTTCTTGGCGGTGACCGTCGGCATGGCGGGGCGAATCGTACATCCGACCACCTTCGTCTCCGGTTTCGCCACCGGCTTTCCGGCAAGCACCGAATCCAGCGCGATCTGCAGGTCACGAGAGCGCACACGCGCCGCGTCGTTGTTGTCGTCAATGCGTCCTCGATAGCGGATCACGCCCTTGGAATCGAGCAGCACTGCCTCCGGCGTCATCAACGCGCCGAGACGCTCCGCCAGCGCGCCGTTGTCCCGAACGATGGGAAAAGCGTAGTTGCGCTCTTTCGCGTGTGTCTTGATCTCCTCCGCTCCCTCGTTGACGTTGGAAAAGACCCCGTAAAACCGAACCCCTTTTGCGCGATATGCCTTCTCCAGCGCGACGATACGGGGCGAATAGGCTTTTGCCGCCGGGCACTGGGTCGAAAGGAACAGATAGACGGCGGGGCGGCTGCCCGCATTATGCAGCATATGTCGCTCTCCAGCGAGATCGCGAAAAGCGATGTCCGCTGGACTGTTTCCGACTGCGATACGGGATGCCGTGCGCGCGCTGCCGGTCAGTCCCAGCGTCAGCAGTCCCGCCATTCCCATCGCCAGTATCATCAGGAAGGGGCGCAGCGTCGCCGCCCGCCCGTCTCTCCACCTCATTCTCATCTCCTGCAGCAGTTCTGATGTCCAAAACGAAAGTCATTAGTGTATACGAGAGCGGAGACAAAACCGATCCCGAATTTCAGAGAGGAGAAACTTGCGTCGTTACCGATCCCGACGACCCGCCGGCGGCTGCAGAAAGGCGCGAATGCGCTCCAGGCGGGCGCGCCCCTGCCGCCGCAGACCGCTCACGCTTCTGCCCTTCGTCAGGCTCTCCGCATTGACGGTGTAGGCGATGAACGCAATGCACATCTCGTCGGTCGTCTTCTCGCCCCAGGTGACCAGCTTCGGCGGACGGCTGGGATTGCGCGGGTTCTCCTCCGAGTTATCATAACGGGCGCGCAGCTTCAGCCACGTGCCGGCGGGCAGGTTGAGCGGCTCTTTGAAGGAGTAGGTGTTCTGCCAGTTGAAGTCCCAGTCCGGCACATGGACAATCCGCTGCTGCGTTTTGTCGGGAAGGGCCGCTGTCACCGTCATCTCGCGCCCCAGCAGGTGCATATGCGGCGTTATCTGCAGCACCCGCGCATCCATCGGAACCGGGAAGCTCCCCTCGACCACATGGTTCTTGTCGCCCGGGGGAATGCGAAGGAACGGCGCGATCAGCGGAAAGATTCGCAGATGCTTGTCAACGGGCTTCTTTGCGAAGAAGAGTCCAATCTTCGTTCGGTCTCTCTCCGGTTTGCCGCTCATATTGTAGTGAACCTGCAGCACCAGATCGGCGCCTTTTGGAAGCAGGCTGCCCACCCCGTCAGGAAGCGGACGCGGAAGGTTGCCGGGAGCCCAGCCTCCCAGACCGCCCGCAGGCAGAAATCCTACGCCCCCGAAGGTGCTGTAGCCGGGACCGGGATCCTTCTCATCCAGCTTTCGCGCTGTGCCGGAGGTGTCGGTAAACACCAGCACATGATGCACCACGGCGCGGTTGCCGGGACGCACCTCCATCGCCGAGACCCACCGATCTTCCGGAAAGCCTGTCGGGATCACGAAGTTACGGTAGACATCGCTGCCTTCCGCGGGCAGCTCATAGTCGGCGCCGATTTCCAGCACCGCATCGGGCGTTCCCAGCATCCAGCCGACGGGAAATTTCGGGTTGGGGGGAAGCTCTTTCGGGTTGCCCATCGGCGCGCCGCTGTCCGCCCATGCCGCCAGAGTCGCAATCTCCGATTCGGTCAGCTTCATCTCATCGTGGAACTCGCCGTTGGACTCGGCCTTCCAGGGGGGCATGAAGCGGCTCTTCGTCACGACGGCGATCTGCTTCGCCCGTTTCCGCGCATCCTCATAGCCGGTGAGAGAAAAAGGAGCCACATCTCCGGGACGATGACAGGACATGCAGTTCTTCTGCAGGATGGGCGCAACGTCGCGCGCATAGGTCACGGCGGCGGCAGACCTGCCGGGGCGCGCCTGGGCGCCAACGGCATCACTCCACGACAGGGGTACGCCGATCCCGACAGGCAGAGCAATCAGCGCAGCCATCATCAGCCATGGTGAAGAGAGACGACCTGCCCGGTTTGGAAATAGCATCTTATCCCCTCCTTCTTACGGGTTCATCGCGGAAGCCTGGGACACTGCGAATCAGTTTAGTTATCCTTCACGGTAGAAGGGTTGAATGGTCTGGCTGTCCTGTCAAGCGCAACGTAGCGAGACACTGTCCTGTCGAGCGCAGCGAGACATCTTAAGATTCTTCGCTGCGCTCAGAATGACAACGGGGTTGGGCTTCGCTCAGAATGACATTCATGCTGTGTTCAGAATGACAGCCATCCAAACTATCCTGACGATCTACTAGTTCTTTATGATACAGGAAAAGATAGACATTTAGACGGAGAAAATAAAAATCGGTTCAGCCTTATACGAGGATAGATTCTGACAGCGACCCATCTTTCAGACCTACAGTATCCGAAAATCCTTCTTCATCACCCAGTCGAGATAGCGCGGCAGCGAGTAGAGCAGACCGGTTGCTACACTCTCCTGTGTCAGAATGCCCCAGGCATTTTCAATGGCGCAGAAGTAGAGTCCGGAAAGCTCCTCGTAGTCCGGGCGCAAGCGCGACATGCCCGCCTCATTGAGGGTCGCGCCGAATACCTGCCGGGCTTCGGCGTTATAGAAGGGAGGATTACGGGTCTCATCCCTATCAAAACTGTAGTAAGGCGCGCCGATAGCGCTGAGCTGCCCCTCCTGTAAAAGCTCCCCCAGTTCCAGCGACGGCAGTCCTAACTCCTCCTCGATCTCCTTCTTTGCGCCCTCTTCAAAACGCATCTCCCGGCCGTTCGGATAGAGCGGGACATGTCCTGCCGCCGCCATATCCCAGGCGTTGGGCCAGTCCATTTTCGTTGCGGAGCGTCGCTGAAGAAGAATCAGTCCGTTGGGAGTCGTCAAACCGACATGCGCGGCGCGATGCAGCAGACCAAAGAGATGAAAGATCCAGCGCGGTCCCGAGACGCCCGTCAGAGAGCCGTCGGGGCGCGCAATGCCGAAATACTCCGAGAGGTCTTTCTCATCTGGCTGCGCAAGAGGTGTCCACTCCGCCAGCAGCTCGTCCATCTGCGACTGCTCCAGGGCGACCCCGACGCCGATCTGTCGTCGTATTTCACGCAGTCTGCGAAGCGAATCCCGATCCAGCGGATGCATACATCCCTCCTGTGAGAGATCATAAAGACGAGAGTCGCGGCGACGCGATCGCCGTGATGATACGCGCCGCCGCGCCTGCCGCGTCTGTTTCCACAGCCGGTTAGAGCAGCTCTTCCGGCTTGAACCAGAGCGCAATCTCGCTCTGAGCAGTCTCCGGAGCATCGGAACCGTGCACCAGATTGGTCTGAATGTCTGTGGTAAAGTCCCCGCGAATCGTGCCGGGCTGCGCGTTCTCCGGCTTGAGCGCGCCCATCATATTCCGAACCAGAAGAATCGCCTGATTGCCTTCCAGCACCATCGCCACCACCGGTCCCCCGGTGATAAAGTCCACCAACTCCTGAAAGAACGGTTTCTCGCGATGAACGGCGTAGTGCTTCTCCGCCAGCGCGCGGTCTGGTTGCAGCAGCTTCAAGCCCACCAACCGCAGACCCCGATTCTCAAAACGTCGAATTATCTCTCCTACCAGACGACGTTCTACGCCGTCGGGTTTCACCATAACAAATGTTCGCTCCATGTTGACTCCTCCACCATGAGATGGCTTCTCGGGCAAAGCCTCTGCCATTATACCCTGAGCGGCATTCGGAGAAGAAACCTGGGTGGGATCGTAATGGCGACTGCGATTAAGCGGCAAATGCTATCAACCACAACCATAGAAAGATTAAAAAATCTTAATAAAACGGTATTGACTCACGCTAAGAAATGGTGTATGCTTTCCATAGTCCTCGCTGATAACCCTTTTCTCCTTCCGCTACATAGATCGTGGCAAGGAAAAAAAATTTAAACAACTTCGTGAAATAAGGCACAATCCACAGTTTTACCGACTGCGGCTTCTGTTGGGACGCCAGAGCGCGTCTGTGGGGAGATGATTTCCTAATGAGCAGGTCCCGGTTCCCTCTGTTTGCGTGGGGGGTGCTGATCTATAACCTCCTGGTGATCCTCTGGGGCGCATATGTTCGTGCCACCGGCTCCGGCGCAGGATGCGGCAGTCACTGGCCTCTCTGTGATGGTGAGATAGTTCCGACGCCTAAAAATGTCGCGCTGCTAATCGAGTTCTCGCACAGATTATCGAGTGGTCTGGTGCTGCTGCTGGTGCTGGCGCTGGTCTACTGGGCGTTTCGCGCCTACCCCTCCGGGCATATCGTTCGCAAGGGCGCGCTCTTTTCACTGCTCTTCACGCTGCTGGAGGCGCTGCTCGGAGCCGGTCTGGTACTTTTTGAACTGGTGGCGCACAACTCCTCCGCCGAGCGCGCGGTGGCGATGGCGCTGCACCTGGCGAACACCTTCCTGCTGCTAGGCGCACTGACGCTGACCGCGCACTGGTCGAGCGGCGCGTCTCCTGTCCGACTGAAAGGACAGGGCGCGATCACATGGGCGCTCGGTCTGGGCATCTTAGCGATGATCTTTGTCGGGATGAGCGGCGCTGTGACCGCCCTCGGCGACACGCTCTTTCCAGTAAGAAACACCGTCGAGGCGATTGAGCGCGGTCTGGCAGGCGACTCGCATTTTCTCTATCGCCTGCGCCTGTTCCATCCCTTTATCGCCATCTCGGTCGGTCTCTATCTCGCGCTGGTCGCCGGGCTGGTCAGCCACTCCCGCCCCGGTGCGCAGGTGCGCTACTGGGCAGGCTGCATCGGAACGCTCTATTTCGTTCAGATCGGGCACGGCTTCATGAATGTCTGGCTGAAGGCTCCCATCTATATGCAGCTTTCACATCTGCTTCTGGCAGACCTGCTCTGGATCAGCATGGTGATGCTCTGCGCCAACGCGCTGGCGGAGGGCGCCCCCCGCAGCGATGTCCGCGAGACAGACGAATTGAGAGGCGCGCCCTCTGCCCATCTGGGAGCGGGACGTGTCTCCTGGAAAGACTATGTCGCCCTGACCAAACCGCGCGTCATCAGCCTGCTGCTCTTTACGGCGCTGGCGGCGATGTTTATCGCGAAGGGCGGTTGGCCCGGGTTGTGGCTGCTGCTGGCAGTGGCGGCGGGCGGATACATGGCGGCAGGCGCGGCGAACGCCATCAATATGGTGATAGATCGCGATATTGACGTGCGGATGGCGCGCACATCGAAACGCCCCACTGTCACGCAGACGATCTCCTCCCGCAACGCGCTGCTGTTCGGGCTGGCGCTGGCGGTCGGCTCCTTTCTCCTGCTTGCCGGGGTCGCCAACGTTCTCTCCGCGATGATGGCGATGTCGGGACTGCTCTTCTACGTGATCATCTACACGCTGGCGCTTAAGCGGACGACCTGGCATAATATCGTGATCGGCGGGGCGGCAGGCGCATTCCCGCCGCTGGTGGGCTGGGCGGCGGTCACCAACAGCCTCAGCCCGCTGGCATGGGTGCTCTTTGCGCTGATCTTCTTCTGGACGCCGGTGCACTTCTGGGCGCTGGCTCTGCTGATTAAAGAGGACTACGCGAAAGCGGGCATTCCGATGCTGCCGGTCGTGCTGGGCGAACGGGTGACCGTCATACAGATCGCCTGCTATGCGGTGCTAACCGTCGTCATCTCGGTGCTGCCCCTGTTCCAGCGGGAGGTTGGCTGGATCTATTTTGTGGGCGCGGTTTTGCTGAATGCCGCGCTGCTTCTGCGAAGCCTTCAACTCTATCAGCGACCTGAGCGGCGGCAAGCCAGCGTTCTGTTCCACTACTCGATGGCTTATCTGGCGCTACTATTTCTGATTATGGCGGTGGATCGCGCCATCAAGTTCTAATCCGTTATCCAGCGTGTCCGTCGCCGGAGAGCGCTTTGCGCCCGGCTGGACACAGGCAATGATACACAGCCTGCCGTACTCTCCCGTCATGACGGAGGCGACAGGCGGAAGTTCAAGAAATCTGGAGCGACTCTATGGCTCAAATCTTTGGACCGGCAACCAACACGATAGCCCGCGCAAGCCTGCTCTGTTCCATTGCCCTGCCTTTCGTGGTGCTGCTGGCGGCTTCCCAGATCTCCCGTTCGCCCTACAACACCAAAGTGAATATCGCAGTGGATCAGCCCGTCTTCTTCAGCCATAACCATCATGCCTATGAACTGGGGATTGACTGCCGATTCTGCCACACATCGGTTGAGAAGTCGGCAAACGCCGGCATTCCGCCGACCCAGACCTGTATGACCTGCCACTCGCAGATATGGACGAACAGCCCGCTTCTGGAGCCGGTGCGTCAGAGCTATGCCACCAATACGCCCCTCAAGTGGAACCTCCTGAATAAGGTGCCGGACTACGTCTACTTCAATCACAGCATCCATGTGCAGAAGGGCATAAACTGCAACATCTGCCACGGTCCGGTCCAGAACATGAATATGACCTACAAGGCGCAGCCGTTTCGTATGGCATGGTGTCTGCAGTGTCATCGCAACCCGGAGAACTTCATCCGTCCGAAGGAAGAGGTCTTTAACCTCTACGCTAAATACCAGACCAACGCGCCGATCATTCCCGATCAGAAGATCGTCTCCGAGAAGGGCATTACCCGGGAAGAGGTCGGTCTTCTTCGGGGAAATGCGCCCAATCGCTCCGCAGCGCAGATTGAAGAGGGACGCAAGCTGGTGGAGAAGTACAACATCAAGGTCAAGCAACTCGACGACTGCTGGATCTGTCACCGCTAAGGAGGTCCTCAGGCGCAGGGAGTCACGCTCTTATGCGATACCCCTGCCAGGTAGCCAGATTATGAACGAAGAGAAAAAGCATATCCTTGATCTGGCGGCGATCCGCCAGCGCATCGCCGAAGCCAGAGGACCGCGATACTGGCGCAGTCTGGAGGAGCTTGCCGAAACGAAAGAGTTCCGGGAGTTTCTGGATAACGAGTTTCCCCAGCACGCTCGTCCGTTCAACGCGCAGCTTGACCGCCGCGATTTCGTGAAGCTGGTCGGACTGTCGCTGGCGCTGGCTGGCATGACCGGCTGCCGCTATCTGCCGCAGGAGAAGATCGTCCCCTACGTCATCGCTCCAGAGGAGATGGTGCAGGGTAAACCGCTCTGGTACGCGACCGCCTGTACGCGCGGCGGATATGCGACCGGTCTGCTGGTCGAGAGCCATGAGGGACGACCGACCAAGATCGAAGGCAACCCCAACCATCCGGCAAGCCCTGCGGCGCTTCCGGGCAACGCCAATCATCCGGCGAACCCCGGCGCGGTGGATATCTTCTCGCTGGCTTCCATCTATCACCTCTACGACCCGGATCGTTCGCAGAATCTGGTGCAGAAGGGAGAGATGGACTACTGGGAGGCTTTTCTGGCGCAGGCGCGTCCGCGTATGGCGAAGCTGAAAGAGAAGCAGGGAGCCGGACTCTGGATTCTGACGGAGAACGTCACCTCTCCCACCTTTGCCGCGATGATGGCGAAGATTCAGCGCGAATACCCGCAGGCGAAGTGGCGGCAGTTTGAACCGCTGGCGCGTGACAATGTCTATGCCGGCGCGAAAATGGCGCTCGGAAGGGATGCCAACGTCTGCTACGACTTCTCAAAAGCCGACATCATCCTGTCGTTGGACTGCAATTTCCTCACCGACCTGCCGGGCAGCGTGCGTTATGCGCGCGATTTCGCGGAGAAGCGCAAGGTGCGCGAAGGCACGCAGAAGATGAACCGGCTCTACGCCATCGAGACGACGCCTTCACAGACCTCCTTCGTCGCCGATCATCGCTGGTCGCTGCGCCCGGCGGATGTCGAGGGACTGGCTCGCGCCGTCGCTCAGAAACTCGGCGTCAGCGTCCAGACTGCCTCCTACCAGCCGCCGACCAATCTCGACGAAGCAAAGTGGAACGGGATCGTTGATGAGATCGTGAACGACCTGAAGAACGCGCCGCGCGGAACGACGCTGGTTCTGGCGGGCGATTCGCAGCCTCCAGTGGTTCACGCGCTCGCGCTGGCTATCAATCAGACCCTCGGCAATGTCGGTCAGTCGGTGCGAATCACCGCGCCGGTTTTACAGAAGGCTCCCGATCAGCCCGGCTATACCGACAGCGCCGCTTCCCTGCGGGAAGTGACGGACGCCCTGAACGCCGGACAGGTGGACACGCTCTTGATCCTCGGGGGAAATCCGGTCTATCATGCCCCCGCAGATATCAATTTCAAGGAGGCGCTGGACAGGTTCGCCCGCGCGGCGGCTCCCGACAACAGCCTGCAACACTTCACGGTTCATCT
Source organism: uncultured Chthonomonadaceae bacterium (assembly GCA_964429855.1). GTDB lineage: Bacteria > Armatimonadota > Chthonomonadetes > Chthonomonadales > CAJBBX01 > CALLMM01. The sequence goes on along the minus strand of CAYSDM010000019.1, from coordinate 1,414 downwards.
GGGTTTCTATCAGGATGAGACGGCGGAACTGTGTCAGTGGCACATTCCGGAGGCGCACTTCCTGGAGGCATGGGGCGATGCGCTGGCATACGACGGCACGGCTTCGATCATTCAGCCGTTGATCGAGCCGCTCTACAACGGTCGCTCCCCCATCGAGCTTCTGGAGGCGATCACCGCGCCCCTGCCGAAAGGCGGCTACGAACTGGTGCGCCAGACCTGGCTGCAGCACTACCGCCAGCAGCGCATCTCCGCGAAGTTTGATGTCTGGTGGAAAGAGGTGCTGCATAGCGGCGTGGTGCCGAATACGTCGCTGCCTTCAGATACAACCGCGCAGATCAATACGAACTATCAGGCGCAGGCTCCCTCCCCCGCTCCGCAGGGGATGGCGATCCAGTTCCAGCCCGACCCAACCGTGCTGGACGGGCGATTCGCCAATAACGGCTGGCTGCAAGAGCTTCCCAAACCCATGACCAAGCTGACATGGGACAATGTGGCGATTGTCAGTATCAAAACCGCCGCAAAAAACAACCTGACCAAAGGCGACCGCCTAGAGTTAACCTACAAAGGACGCACGGTGATCGCTCCGGTCTGGATACTGCCCGGTCAGCCGGAAGATACCATCACCGTCCAGCTTGGATACGGACGCACTCGCGCTGGCAGTTTCGGAAATGAGATCGGATATAACGCTTATGCCATCCGCGCCAGCGATACGCCCTGGTTCGGTTATGGTCTACAGATCAAGAAGCTGATCGGGCAGCATGACCTGGTCGGCACGGAGTATCATCACAGCATCAAAACCAACGAGGTGCTGACCGAGCGCGGACGCGACATCATCCGCGAAGGCACTCTGGCGGAGTTCCTCAAAGACCCGCATCTGGAGCATGAGCACGGTCACGCCGCCCATATGGACACCGAGGCGACCCTCTATAATCCTGAGCAGTATAAGTGGGAAGGAAAGGGGGCTTACAAATGGGCGATGGCGATTGACCTGAGCAGTTGCATCGGCTGTAACGCCTGCGTGATCGCCTGTCAGTCGGAGAACAATATCCCGGTCATCGGCAAGGATCAGGTGAAGAGACAGCGCGCCATGCAGTGGATTCGCATTGACCGCTACTACACCGGCTCCGACCTGGACAACCCGCAGATGACCCCGCAACCGGTGACCTGCATGCACTGCGAGCAGGCTCCCTGTGAGCCGGTCTGCCCGGTAGCGGCGACCGTCCACAGCCATGAAGGGCTGAATCAGATGGTCTATAACCGTTGCGTGGGCACGCGCTACTGCTCCAACAACTGCCCCTACAAGGTACGGCGGTTCAACTTCCTGAACTATGCCAACCACCACGACATTCCTATCAAGAAGCTGCTGGCGAACCCGAACGTGACGGTGCGCGGACGGGGCGTGATGGAGAAGTGC
>CAYSDM010000018.1:44928-74149 GCA_964429855.1 uncultured Chthonomonadaceae bacterium | reverse complement strand
TGAACCGGTATCCTGCCCTCTCCTGCCGTCTGAATCGACAGACGGAAACGGTGAATATCCATTCCAATGACGACTGTCCAGCCCGCGCGCTTATTCTCGGATATGGGAGAGTAGGAAGATATGTTTCAGACGCTCTGCGCGCTAAAAAGATACCGCACTGCGTGGTTGACTACGACCTCAGCGTTCTCAGCGCGCTGCGAGACGAATCGGTGAGGGTGATCTATGGCGATGCCACCTCGCAGACGGTGCTGGAGAGCGCAAAGCCGGAGTGTGTGGAACTGATCGTGGTCGCTCTGCCGGAGGCGGATATGACTCTCATGGCGATTCGTCTGCTGCGCGAGATGGCTCCCGATGTGCCGGTGATCGCGCGCGTTCACCGGGGAAAAGACATTCCGCGCATACGTCAGGCAGGAGCCGACGCGGTGATCCATGCGGAGTTTGAAGCCGGAACCGAGATGATACGCCAGACTCTCGACCGACTGGGGTTTCCAGACCCGGAAGTAGACGAATATATATTGAACGTCCGGTTACTTCGCTATCGCGTGGAGCCGGATTGATAGACACAAAGACCTGAAGGACACAGCGAATTATCGTGAGCGAGCAAGTTCCTGGATCGCATCCCGCCTATACCGGAATGCGATCCACTCTGATCGGCATTCTTATCAATCTTCTGCTGGCGGCAGGAAAAGCGACTGCCGGCATTTTGGGCAACTCTTATGCCCTGATTGCAGACGCTATCGAATCCACCTCCGATGTGGTGAGTTCTTTCATCGTCTGGCTCGGTCTGCGCGTGTCCGCAAAACCGCCCGATGAGAATCATCCTTACGGACATGGGAAGGCGGAACCCATGGCGGCGGTGGTGGTTGCCCTCGCGCTTTTTGCCGCCGCCATCGGCATTGCCGTTCAGAGTTTTCGCGAGATCATGACGCCGCATCATGCCCCGGCTCCATTCACATTGGCGGTGCTGGTAGGCGTTATCCTCGTAAAAGAGGCGTTGTTTCGTTTTGTATTCCAGGTAGGGGAAGATGTTGGCAGCACCGCTGTCAAGGGCGACGCCTGCCCCCACCGGAGCGACGCGATCACCTCTGCGGCAGCTTTCGTCGGCATCAGCATCGCGCTGATTGGAGGAAAGGGTTGGGAGAGCGCGGACGATTGGGCGGCGCTCTTCGCCTCCTGCATTATCACCTATAACGCATTCCGCATCTTTCGAATGGCTCTTCTGGAACTCTCGGATGTCGCTCCTGACAGGAGTATCGAAGAGCAGGTGCGAAATGTAGCCATGGAGGTGGAGGGAGTGCTCGGTCTCCACCAGTGCCGCATTCGGAAGGTCGGATTCGATCACTATGTCGAACTGGATGTGATCGTAGAGAGCGAAATGACCGTTCACAATGCCCATGCTATCGCGCACCGCGTACAGGATCCGGTGCGCGACTCGCTGCCCTTTATAACCCGGGTGCTGGTTCATATTGAGCCGCCCCATCCCGATAGGGTCGGCGTGAAGTTGAAAGAGGGGCGCGGCTGACCGCACCCGCGCCGACCAATCACCAAGGAAGAGGTAACCATGCAGATAGACACACGTCCATTCCGTCTCCTGAAGATATCTCTGACTTTGATTCTCATGACAGGAGGGATGACCATGTCTCTGGCGCAGGCTTCCGCTCCTCGCCGGATCCCCCCATCCGGACTGGATATGCGCTCCGGATGGGGTACGGTTTCAGGCGGGGGCGGAAAAGCGGTCTTCAGCATCCTACCTTCCGGAGTTCCCGGCCATGCGGACGCCTATCGCGTTGTCATCACGCAACCTACTCCGGGACAGCCATGGCTCATCCAGCTGACGGCGCCAGCCCCAACCCCTCTGCCCGAAGGAACGACGCTCCGTCTTCGGTTCTGGGCGCGCAGCGCAACCCGAAACAGTATCGCGGCCATCTACGAACACGCCGCACCGCCCCATGAGAAGTTTCTCTCCCAGATCGTTCCCCTCACTCCACAGTGGAATGAGTACGGCATCGTTTTTCGCGCGCCTCGCGCCGTTCCCGAAAACTGGGCGGGCGTGCGTTTTCAGATGGGCTTTCGCGCCGGAGAGTTGGAGTTGACCGGCGTCACGCTGGAGGAGTGGGGCGTATCCCCCAATCCCATGCCAAAAGACCTGAATTTCGACCGATACGGGCCTCCTGCAAAAGACCCCAACTGGCTGAAACAGGCGGGGGCACGAATCGAGAAGATTCGGAAAGGGAACCTGACGATCCGCGTAGTGGACAAGAATGGTAAACCGATTCCGAACGCCTCAATCCGCATAGAGCAGAAGCGTCATCAGTTCCGCTTCGGCACGGCGATATCCCCGGCCGCGCTGTTTCTCGAAAATGAGGATGGCGAGAAGTATCGTCAGACCATTCTGCGACTTTTCAACTGTGTGGTGCTGGAGAATCAACTGAAGTGGGCGGCTCAGGACTGGTATCCCGCCGGAACCGCCGAAAAAATGCTCGAATGGTGCCGCCAGAACAATCTTCCGGTGCGCGGACATGTACTCTTCTGGCCCAACTACGAGCATCTCCCGAAATCCAAACGAAGCTTGAGAGGCGAAGCGCTTCGTAACGCGATCCGCGAGCATATCACCGACTACGCTACCCGATATGGCGGCAAGCTCTACGTCTGGGATGTAGTAAACGAGGCGGTTACGAACCGCGAGATTGTCAAAGAGTTAGGGGAAGGCATTCTGGTGGACGCCTTCAAATGGGCGCGAGAAGCCGACCCGAACATCAAACTCGCCTACAACGACTACAATATCGCCAACAATGTCGGTGGAGCAACCGATGCGCATCGAAATGCCGCCCTGGAGGTGATCCGAAAGCTGCTGGCTGGCGGCGCTCCGGTGAATGTGCTGGGCGATCAGGCGCATATGGGCATTCCTCTCACTCGCGGTGACCGACTGATTGAGATATGGAATGAACTGGCGCAGTTCGGTCTTCCTATCGAGATTACGGAGTACGATCTTGTTGTACAGGACGATAAGGTGCATGGCGACTATCAGCGCGAATTTCTGATTGCAGCGTTCTCTCATCCCGCCATAGAGTCGTTCCTGATGTGGGGCTTCTGGGAGGGGGCGCACTGGCTGGGAGCGCAGGGGGGAGCCATCTATCGCAAGGACTGGACGCCGCGCCCCGCCGTCGCGGAGTACGAAAACCTTGTCTTCAAGAAGTGGTGGACTAAGTCCAGCGTCAGGACGAATGCGCACGGCGAAGCGAACACGCGAGTCTTCCTGGGCGAGCATGAGGTTACCATACAGAGAGCGGGAAAGACTATAACGAAGCGTATTGAGGTGAAGAAGGGCGGAAACGCCGTCACGCAGATGAAAATCGTTCTGCCGTAGAGAGGAGGGCCGTCTTGCGAGTTATGATCTTTGCCGATATGGAGGGGGTCGCTGGGATTCAGTCCTGGGAGCACGTGGGAGGCAGCAGTCCGCTCTATATGGAGGGACGCCAGCTATACACCGATGAAATCAGCGCAGCGGTGCGCGGCTGCAAGAAGGCGGGAGCGACCTCCATTATTGCGATAGACGGGCATGGCGGCAGCTATCCCGGCGGCAAGCCCTTTATGAGTTGGGTTCCGGATCGGCTGGAGCGCGGAGCGGAGTATGTGGTCGGTTATCCCTGGGCGCGTTATGTGGAGCCGTTTGAGCGCGGCGAGTGCGACTGTCTCTTTTTTGTAGGAGCGCACGCGATGGCAGGCGTTCCGGATGGGGTTCTCTGCCACACCGTCTCTTCTGAAGCCTGGTATAATGCGACCATCAACGGAACACCGGTCGGCGAATCGGGCATTCTTGCAGCGGTCGCGGGCAGCTTCGGCATTCCGGCTGTTTTCGTTTCGGGAGATGTCGCCACATGCAGCGAAGTGCAGCAGTTAGTCGGCAAGCAGGTGGTCACCGCGCCGGTCAAGAAAGGGTTGGGACGCTTTGCGGCGCGTAATATGGCTCCCTCCGACGCCTGTCGGCTGATCGAATCCAGAGCGACGCAAGCGCTTCAAAACCGCGATCAGTGGCCCCAACCTCTCCACTTCGATCCTCCGGTCACCTTCCGGGTCGAACTGGCGACGCCTGATCGCGCCGCCGCTTTCCTGGGTCGAATCGGGGTGGAGATCACCGGCCCGCGCACCGTACAGGCAACCGCTGACACCTTCTGGAAAGCATGGGACGCCTTCTGGTATCGAACCTGACGCCAGACTTCCCATCGAAAGAGACTCAGATGCAGATCGAATGCTCCCCCCTGTCCCTGACGAAACGCTATCCGCTGACCATTAGCCGGGGAACCTCTGCCGGTTCGGCGAACCTTCTGGTAACGGTCACGCATGACGGTATCGTCGGGATGGGGGAGTTTGCTCCTGTCTCCATAGCGGTTCCGCCGGAGACGGCAGAGACGGCAAACCAACAGATCATCCAATGCCGCAAGCTTCTGGCGGAGATGGCTCCCTGGGAGATGCAGCGCATCGAATCGGCTCTGACTGCCCTATCACCCGGTCATGCCGCCCGCGCTGCCCTCGATATCGCGCTCCATGACTGGCTCGGAAAATCCTGCGCAAAGCCTCTCTACCGATTGCTGGGCGGAGATCGAAATCGGATCGCGCCTACTTCGGTTACTATCGGTATCAATCCGCCGGAGATTGTGCGCGAGCGTGTGCCGGAGATACTGGCGCGTACCGGGGCGAAATGCCTGAAGATCAAACTCGGAAGCACAGAAGGTCTGGATGCGGATCGCGCCATCCTCTCCGCCGTAAAAGAGTCGGCATCCGGCATTTCGCTTCGCGTGGATGCCAATGGAGGCTGGACTCCACTGCAGGCGAAGGTCATGATGCGCTGGCTGGCGGATCAGGGCGTAGAGTATGTAGAGCAGCCCCTTATGCGCGGTATGGAGGAGGCATTGCCTCAACTCTTTGCCGATCGCCCTCTGCCGATCTTCGCCGACGAAAGCTGCTGGACATCCTGTGACGTTCCCGCGCTGGCGGATAGAGTTGACGGCGTAAACCTGAAATTAATGAAGGCGGGAGGCATACGCGAAGGGCTGCGTCTGATACACACCGCGCGGGCGCATGGTTTGAAGGTGATGATCGGCTGCATGTCCGAGTCCTCGCTGGCGATCTCTGCCGGAGCGCACCTCTCTCCCTTCGCCGACTATCTCGATCTGGACAGCCATCTGAACCTTCTGCCCGACCCGTTCACCGGCTTGATTCTGGAGGATGGACGACTGCTGCCGAACGACCTTCCCGGTCTTGGCGTGACGCGACTGAGCGCATGAACCGCATGAAACTCACCCCTGATAATCGCCTTGCGCTGATGATGCATGACGCCACCGACAAGCCCTTTGGAAAGATGGGATTCGGTCTGATGCGCTACGGGGTCGCCCCGACGGTCGTGGTGATAGATCGCGTCAACGCCGGAAAGAGCCTGCATGAGATAACCGGCATCCCCTGCCAGGCTCCCATCGTCGCGACTGTGCAGGATGCTCTGAGGTATCAGCCAGATGTGCTGATACCTGCCATCGCGCCGGGAGGCGGCATGTTGCCGCAGGACTGGCTGCCCGAAATTCGGGAAGGGCTGGCGGCAGGAATGTCGCTGGTCAACGGTCTGCACCGCCCTCTGGCAAACGACCCGGACTGGTCAAAGCTTCTGCATCCCGGACGCTATATCTGGGATATTCGCCAGGAGCCGCCAGGTCTTGAAAACGGCATGGGACGCGCCGCAGCAGTCTCCGCGCTTCGCGTGCTGCTGGTGGGAACCGACATGGCGAACGGAAAGATGACGGCGGCTCTGGAACTGGATCGCGCGGCGAAAGCGCGAGGTCTTCGATCCCGGTTTCTGGCGACCGGACAGATAGGAATCGCCATTGCCGGGGAGGGAATACCGCTTGACGCCGTCAGGGTGGACTATGCCACCGGCGCGGTAGAACAGATGGTCGTGAAACATGGCGACAACGATATTCTGTTCATTGAAGGACAGGGATCCCTCCTGCATCCCGCCTCTACCGCCCCGCTTGCGCTGATGCGTGGCTCTGTGCCGACCCATATGGTACTGGTACACCGAGCCGGGCAGAAGACTCTCTTGCGCTGCGCCCATATCTCTATTCCTCCGTTGACTGAGGTCATCGCTCTCTATGAAGCGATCTGTTCCGCCTGCGGCAGCCTGCCGTCGGCGCGCATCGTCGGGATCGCGCTGAACGGAGGTCGGCTATCCGATGAAGAGATTCAACGCGAACGAGAGAAGACTCAGGAAGAGACCGGATTGCCCGTAACCGATGTCCTGCGATTCGGATGCGATCCGCTTCTAAATGCCATCCTGGAAGGTTTTAACAGCATTAATCGCCATTGACAGATATGATAGGTTGCGCTATACTGTCTACCATAACAGTAACAATTCTTATCTATGTTTCGATAACATCCGAAAGCTGTGCCCGAAATGCGACAAACAAAGCAACGTTCCGCCGTACTGCGTGTCCTCACCGCAGCGGAACAGCACCCGACCGCCGAATGGGTCTATCAGGAAGTCCGTAAAGAGATCCCCGATATCAGTCTGGGAACTGTCTACCGGCTGCTTCATGCACTGGAGGAGGAGGGGTTGGTACATGTGCTGATGCCCTTAGCCGGTCCGAAACGCTTCGACGGCTGCCCCGGTCCGCATAATCACCTGATCTGCACCGCCTGCGGCTCGATCCTGGATGTGCCAAATCTGTTGGAAGAGAATGCAAAAACCGAGATCGAACGGTGGACAGAATACACCATCTCCCATGTTCGGTTGGAGTGGTTCGGGCTGTGTCCCCGCTGTCGTGAATCTCAGCCCTGACAGGCCGTTTATTTCACCGTTATATCCGTTCTGTCAATCCTCTTTCTGTAAAAACAATTCGTATCTGCCCTTGCTTCTCCCGAATGCTATCAGGTATGCTTTAGTTACTGATAAATATTCCTGATAATGAAGGAGACAGCAGCGAACAATGTCCGACACCATACGCGCCAAAGTCGGCGAACCCGCGCCGAAATTCAACATGCAGACGACCGCCAACCTGGGGAAACTCGACAGTTGGGCAACCCTCGATGACTATCATGGAAAGTGGCTCGTTCTCTTCTTCTATCCGCTCGATTTCACCTATGTCTGTCCCACCGAGATCACGGCGCTCTCCGACCGTTACGAAGAGTTTCAGGAACTGGGAGCGGACATACTGGGAGTCTCCACGGACTCCGTCTTCAGCCATCGCGCCTGGATAAACACTCCCCGCGAGGAGAATGGTATCGCCGGGCTGAAGTACCCGCTTGCCTCTGATATCACCAAGCAGGTTTCGCGGGACTACGGCGTTCTGATCGAAGATAAAGGCATCGCGCTGCGCGGTCTGTTCATCATTGATCCCAACGGCGTGCTGCAGTATGCCGTGATTAACAGCCTGAACATCGGACGCAGCGTAGACGAGACCCTGCGCGTTCTGGAAGCGCTGCAGACCGGCGGTCTCTGCCCTGCGGACTGGAAACCCGGAAAAGAGCTGCTCACCGTATAAGGAGCCAACCCCATGCCGATGCGCGTTGGAACACCGATGCCGGAACTCACCGGCGCGACGGAGTGGCTCAACGGCGAACCGGATGCAGCTGAACTGCACGGAAATCCGGTTCTGGTCTACTTCTGGGCAGTAAGCTGCCATATCTGCCATGAGAATATGCCGACTATTCGACAGTGGCAGAAGGAGTACGGACCGCAAGGTCTGAAGATAGTCGCAATTCATATGCCGCGCCAGCAGGAAGACACCGATATAGAACGAGTGCGCAAAGATGCCGCCGATAGCCAGATTTCAGAACCGTGCGCTATAGACAATCTGCATGCCATCGCGGAGACATTTCAGAATCAGTTCGTCCCCGCCTACTTCCTGTTTGACCGGGAGGGCTGTCTGCGAAGCCGTGCCGCAGGCTATACCGGGCTGTCCATGCTGGAAGGAGCGTTGAAACGTCAGTTTGCTACGGAGTAAAAATGTCAACGGTTCAGGAGAAAAGCGCATACTCTTTACTCCTGAACCGGACTTAATCGCCATGAAGATAGAAGGCACCTGGCTGGATTTTCAGCATCAAAACCCCTACGACGGCATCTACTGGAACGATCAGACCCGTCTATTCACCTGTCAGCAGTGGCAGGGAAAGGTGGACGAGATTCATGGCGCGGGAATGGACACCATTGTGCTGATGTCCACCGCGCTGGATGATAAAGCCTTCTATCCCTCTACATTTCTGGACCGGCGATGGGAACTTGCCTGCGAAGATCCGGTCGAGGCTCTGCTCTCCGCTGCAGATCGAAATGGACAGAAGGTCTTTGTCAGCGCAGGCTTCTACGGACATACGACGGAGGAGACCAGCGACGCCCCGGACTACTTTGAATGGCATCAGCATCTCACAGAGGACCTGTTTGCCCGCTACCACACTCATCCGTCTTTCTACGGCTGGTACATCCCCAACGAAGCCTCGATTGAAAGTCACTACTCCGATGGCTTTATGGCGTTCACCCCGCGCCTGACGGCGCACCTGCGCGCCCTCTCTCCGGATCGAAAAATCCTGATCGCCCCCTATGGAACCAACCAGGTGGCGGAGGATGACCGCTTTGTAGAGCAGATTCAGTCGCTGGGCGTAGACTTCATCGCGTATCAGGATGAGATCGGCGTCCGTAAAACCCGCCTGGATCAACTGGATGCGATCTATTCGCGCCTGCGCCGTCTGCATGATCGGGCAGGGGTTCCGCTCTGGGCAGATGTCGAGATATTCGAGTTTGAGGGCGATGTCTATCGCAGCCCGTTGATTCCCGCATCGCTGGAACGGATTCTCCGGCAGCTATCCATCCTCTCTCCTTATGTCGAAAAGATTCTCTGCTACCAGTATCACGGCTTGATGAATCCTCCGGACAGTTCCCAGCATTGCGGGCATCCCGATACCGTTCGCCTCTATCAAGAGTATTTGCGCTGGCTCAAACAGGAGAACCGATGACAGACGCCGAAATCTGGCGTTATGTTAAAGGCTGCAGCGCTCATCCTCATCCCCTTACCCCTTTTCAAAGGCGGGCATCCCGATCCGGCGAAGTGTATTGCAAGCGTCGCACAGCCTTCCGTTCTCTTCATCCGGACCGCGTCCGCGCCTTCACCTTGAAATGTAAAAGGAGTCGGTCTGTGCAATGTCCATTCAGGATGCGGTGATACTGGCAGGCGGCAGCGGCACACGGATGTGGCCCTTCGCCGAAGTCCGTAATAAGTGCGCCATGCCGGTGGCCAATGTGCCGAACGTGCGCCGACTGGCGGATTCTCTGTATGAGATCGGCGTCAGGCGAATCGCGGTGGCAGTCGGGGAGAACGCCGGATCGGTGCGCCATGCCCTTCTGGGAGCGCAGGCGGAGATCGTCTATATACCTTCTTATCCCGGCGCAGGGACGGCTGGCGCGACTCTGGCTGGCGCAAACGCGCTTTCGGCGGAGCGATTTCTGGTCATCTTTGGAGACACCGTAACCACCTCCGCCAACCTGCGCGCGGTGGCGGAAGCGCCAGAATCTGTAGGCGCAGACGGCGCGGCTCTCTATGACAGTGTGCCGGAGGAGGAGAGCGGACTCTGGTATCACGCGCTCGTCATGGGCGATCGTCTGACCGGAATCGTCGGGCACGATACGGGCGAGGAGACTCGCCTGCTGGGCGTTTTTGCGTTACATCGCTCCCTCCTGCCCATTCTGGAGGCAAATCCGGGACTGATGCGGAGGGTTTCGGTCGGCGGAATGCCGCCGATGGAGCCGGATCTGGCGCAGTCGCTAAACGATTGGCATGCGGAGATCGCCGCCGTTCGCGCCGTAGATTTCGCGGTAGATTTGGACAAGCCCTGGCATGTTCTGGAGGCGAACCATCGCATGACCGCCTGGCTGACCGGGCAGATGACGGAAAACCGCGTTCACCCGACGGCGCGCATTCATGACGGCGCGGAAATTAACGGATTTATCGAAGTCGGGGAGAATGCCGTGATCGGGAATCGCGCCGACATTCGCGGGAATCTGATCGTCGGCGCGCAAACTCGAATCGTCAACGGACCGATCATCGAGGGAGGCAGCCTGATCGGAGCCGGATGCCGGGTCAGCGACTACAGCCTGCTCAGTCAGGGAGGTGTCATCGGTAACGGGTGCGTGCTGGGTCATGGCGCGGAGATGGATGGCGTGATGTTCGACGGCGCGTATCTATGGCACTATTGCGAAATCTGCGGGGTGGTCGGCGCTTCGGTAGATATCGGGGCGGCGACAGTCTGCGGCACGCTCCGCTTCGACGATCAGTCTGCAGAGCATAGAATTAAAGGACGGCGCGAGCGTCCGCGACCGGGCGCGAACGCCACATACTTCGGAGACTATTCACGTACCGGCGTCAACGTGATTACTATGCCGGGAGCGAAGATCGGCGCTTACTCCTGTGTGGGCGCAGGGATAGTGGTCTATGAGGATGTCCCATCCCGCACACTCCGCATTCTCCGGCAGGAGACAACCGACCGCCCCTGGGGACCGGAACGATACGGCTGGTAGCGACAGATTTTTTATCGAAATACTTGACATTACAGCGTCTATTCCGGGTATATATGAAATTAGCACTCTTGATGTCAGAGTGCTAATTTCATGTTTTACAGGCTACGGAGGATGATCTCCGGGAGGTGAATTACCATGTCCTTACGACCATTGGCTACCAAAGTTGTCGTCGAACCGAGCGAGCAGGAGGAGACGACCGCCGGAGGTATCGTTCTGCCGGACTCCGCAAAGAAGAAGCCCTTCGAGGGTCGTGTGGTTGCCGTTGGCACCGGACGCACGCTGGAGGATGGGACGGTGGTTCCGTTGTCGGTGCAGATCGGACAGACGGTTATCTATTCCAAGTACGGTGGAACGGAAGTTACCCTGCAGGGAAAAGATTACGTTATTCTTGATGAAGATCAGATCTACGCGATCAAAGAGTAGCTTTCACCCATTTCGTTCTGGAGGTTATGATGGCAGCGAAACAGTTAAAGTTTGACGAGGAGGCGCGGCGCGCCCTGGAGCGCGGCGCGAACGCCGTGGCGAATGCCGTGAAGGTCACCCTGGGACCGCGCGGCAGGAATGTCGTGCTGGCAAAGTCGTGGGGTTCGCCGACCTTTACGAAGGACGGAGTTACCGTCGCCAAAGAGATCGAACTGGAAGACCCGTATGAGAATATGGGGGCGCAGTTGGTGAAGGAGGTCGCCTCCAAGACCAACGATGTCGCCGGAGATGGAACCACCACTGCCACCGTGCTGGCGCAGGCAATCGTCAATGAGGGACTGCGCTATGTGGCGGCAGGCGGCAACCCGATGTCGGTTCGTCGCGGGATTGAACTGGCGGTCGAGAAGGCGGTCGAGGTTATCAAGGCGGAAGGGATAGAGGTACAGGGACATGAGGAGGTCGCCAACGTCGCCGCGATAGCCGGAAACAGCGCGGAGATCGGCAAGATCATCGCCGAGGCGATGGACAAAGTTGGCAAGGACGGCGTTATCACAGTGGAAGAGGGCAAAGGCACCTCGGATTCGCTGGAAGTCGTCGAAGGAATGCAGTTTGATAAGGGCTACATCTCTCCCTATTTCGTGACCGATCCGGAGCATATGGAGGCGGTTCTGGAAGATCCGCTGATCCTCATCCATGAGAAGAAGATCAGTTCCGCCGCAGACCTGATCCCGCTGCTGGAGAAGATTGCCCAGTCCCGCAAGCCGCTGCTCATTATCTGTGAGGATGTGGATGGCGACGCCATTGCGACTCTCGTCGTTAACAAGATGCGCGGAATCCTGAACTCCGTCGCGGTGAAAGCTCCTGGTTTCGGTGACCGCCGCAAAGCGATGCTGGAGGATATCGCCATCCTGACCGGCGGAAAATTCCTGAGCGAAGACCTCGGCATCAAGCTGGAAAACGTAGACTTCTCCATGCTCGGAACCGCCAAGAAGGTCATTATCAGCAAGGAAGAGACGACCATTATCGAGGGAGCCGGCACGCATGAGGCGGTGACCGGGCGCATCAATCAGATTCGACGACAGATCGAGGAGACCGATAGCTCCTATGACCGCGAGAAGCTGCAGGAGCGTCTGGCGAAGCTCGCAGGCGGCGTGGCGGTCATCAAGGTCGGCGCGGCAACCGAGACCGAACTGAAAGAGAAGAAGCACCGATTCGAGGATGCCCTCTCTGCAACCCGCGCTGCGGTTGAGGAGGGAATCGTTCCCGGTGGAGGCGTCACCCTGCTCTACGCTCAGGATGCGCTGGCAGACCTCGGCTCGGATGCCGATGAGAAGCATGGCGTCGCCATTGTGCGCCGCGCGCTGGAGGAGCCGCTCCGCCAGATCGCTAATAACGCCGGTCACGAAGGCTCGATCATTGTGGAGAAGGTTCGCAAGCTGCCAAAGGGACAGGGCTTTAATGCGCTGACCGATGAGTATGTGGATCTGATCAAGAGCGGAATCGTGGACCCGGTCAAGGTGACGCGCTCTGCGCTGGAGAACGCCGCCTCTATCGCGGGAATGCTTCTCAGCACAGAGACACTGATCGTGGAGAAGCCTGAGAAGAAGAAGGCGGCTCCGGCAGGCGATCCGCACATGGACTACGACTAGACTCTCCTGACGCCTCAAGATAGTTCCAACGCCTCCGTTTTTTTCCGGAGGCGTCGTTTTTATCCCTCTCCTTCAGCAGATCATCGTCTTGCGTTCCCGGTCGTTTTTGCAGTACAATCTTTTCACCTGAGTTCCGTTTGACCGCGTCGTCTCTCTTCACAGTGTAAGGAGTCCTTCATGCAGCCTCGCCTTGCGATCCGAGCAGCTTTCATTGGTCTGCTTCTGTTGTCGATTCAGGCAGCGGCTCTTCATGCCGATACGCCGCGCACCATTCAGTTCACCATTCTACACACCAACGATACGCACGGGCATATTCTGCCCTACAGTTACCCGGAGACTTTTGAACCCGGCTCTCCCCTCTCCCGCCTGAAGTCCCGACGAAATATCGGCGGGGCAGCCCGACGCGCCACGCTGGTAAAGCAGATACGCAAAGAGCCGGGCAGGCAGGTGATGTTGATTGACGCCGGGGACTGGATGGACGGGACGCCCTTCTCTACTGAGTATAAAGGCGACGCGGATATCGCCGTTAAGAATGCCATAGGATACGATTTAGCCTGCTTCGGCAACCACGAGTTTAGCAACCTCCTGCCGCAGGTTCGGAAAATGGTCTCAGATGCAAAGTTCCCCATTCTCTGCGCAAACGCCCTCGTCAAAGAGACCGGACAGCCGTTGACCACTCCCTACCTGATTCGTGAAGTCGAAGGGGCGAAGATCGCCTTCTTCGGACTGATAACGGAATCTACCCGCACCTACCCCGGAGCGCGCAACGACCTGACTATCGCCGATGCCATCGCCACTGCTCGAAAACTGGTTCCCGAACTGCGCCGACAGGCAGACTTCGTGGTGGCAGTGACGCATATCGGCGTGGAGGAGGATCGGCAGCTTGCCACCGCCGTAGATGGCATTGACGTGATTGTCGGCGGACACTCTCACACCATGCTGCCACAGCCGCTCTTCCTGGCCAATGTTCCCGTTTCTCCCGATTCCGTCAACGGAACCATCATTGTTCAAAACTTCCAGTGGGCGGGAACGCTTGGAAGACTGAACCTGACACTGCGACGCTCCGACGAAGGAAGATGGACGATCTCCCGTTATGACGGCAGGCTGCTCCCGATTCTCTCCAGAATCCCGGAAGACCCGGAGGTCAGCAGCGTCATCAAGCGTTACTGGGAACCGATTGCCGGAAAATACGGCGAGGTGATCGGAGAAGCGCTGGACGACTTCACCAGTAAAGGAACTGACTACGCGGAATACAATCTGATGGCGGATGCCATGCGCGCCACAGCAGGCACCGAGTTCGATCTTCAGAATCTGGGGGGCGTGCGCTCTCCGCTGGTTCGCGGTCCCATCACCTATGCGGACCTTGTCGCCACTGATCCCTTCTCCAACACAATCATCACTTTCAGGATCACCGGCAGCCGGTTAAAAACGCTGCTGGAAAAGGAGCGTCCCGCCGTATCCGGGATTCGCTATGTGATCGAGTACGGCAGACTGAAAGAAGCGACGATTGGCGGACAGCCGATAGAGGATTCACGCGCCTATTTCGGTTCCACGAACAGCTACTACGCGCAGTTTATTCTCAGAGATATCACGGAGAAGACCGATACCGGCATATCCCGCATCGGCGCGCTGGTCGAATATATCCGCAAGCAGAAGACGATCAAGCCCGCCTATGATGGCAGACGCATCATCCGCATCACCGATTAAGGACAGGACACTTTCATGAGATGTTTGAAACGCCTCGGAACGCTTGCTATTTTCTATTCTCTACTTCTCGGCAGCATTGCAAGAGGACAGACCGCGCTTGTGATACAGGGAGCGCGGATTGTGCCGGTAGACGGAGCGGTGATCGAGAGCGGTTCCGTCGTCATCATGGGCGATCAAATTAAAACGGTCGGCGCGAATGTGGAGATTCCCGCGGGAGCGCAGATCATTGACGGGAAGGGTTTGACCGTCTATCCCGGACTGATTGACGCCTACTGTCTGGCAGGGGTCTCCGCGCCTCCCGCGGCAGCTCCTCCCGCTCCGACAGGCGGGACTCAGGGAGGGCAGAGGCGCGGAGGTCAATCCTCCACTCCTCCTCCTCCTCCCACACCTCTGCCCTGGCGCAAGGCGACGGAAGGGTTCAACGCCAACGCGCAGGCAATCGCGGCGATGCGCAACAACGGTTATACCAGCGCGCTTTTCGGAACACGCGGCGTACTGACCCCCGGCGAAAACGTCCTGATGACGCTTGTGCCGGGAGATACCTCTTCCATGTTGATGAAAGATCGCGCCTCCATCAACCTCAATACGCAGTCTCGCGGATTCAACGCTTATCCAAGCACATTGATGGGTGCGTTCGCCTTCCTTCGTCAGTCTCTCTACGACGGTATAGACTATCGCAACCGAAAACCGGAGAAGACGGATGACAGGCTGGAGAGTCTCGGCTTAGCCGCCGAAGGCAAAATACCGGCCTTCTACTCCGCTCAGAACGAAAACGATATTCGTCGCGGCTTGAAGATCGCTGCCGAGTTTAACCTGCGCCTGCTGATACTGGGTGGCAGGGAATCGGAGAAAGTGTCGTCTCGACTGGCGCAGCAGAAGGCGGCAGTTATTCTGACCGATGACTGGAATCCCGCTCTGGCTCTCTCCAGAGCAGGCATACCGTTCGCGCTGGCTTCCAATCAACTGGAGATGTCTGTCAGCGATGCGAATAACCTGCGCTCAAAGTCGCTCGCGCTGGTGGAAAAAGGTCTCTCGCCCGAGGCGGCTCTGGCGGCTTTGACGCTTGTTCCCGCACAGCTTCTCGGAGTCAGCGACCGGATCGGGACGATCACTCCCGGAAAGATGGCGAACCTGGTCATCACGGATGGCGACCTGTTCAAGAAGGGGACGAAGATCCGATTTACCATCGTCAAAGGCAAGCGAATCGAGCCGACGGAGCTGAAGGCGGAGATCGGTCCGCGTCCGATGCCGCTCCCGGAAGACGGAATCGCCTATGCCAGCATTGACCATGACGACGCCTGCATTCACACCGGGGAGGACGACCACCGATGAGATTATCCATAAAAAAGTCTATTCTGAGCCTGATCGGTGTCATCCTATCGCTCGGTTACGGCTTTACAGCGCCTCTGCGTGCCGAGGAGATTCTGCTCAAAGACGCTACCGTTCTCACTGTCACAAAAGGAACGATCAGAGAGGGCGATGTTCTGATTCGCGACGGAAAGATCGCGGCGGTGGGACGCAACCTGAAGGCTTCAAAAGAGGCGAAGGTCATAGATCTCAAAGGCAAATTCCTCATGCCGGGTATGGTGGATACGCATGTTCACCTTGCCATTGAAGGCGGAGTGAACGAAGCGGCAGAGGTCGTCTCGGCGGAAGTAGATATTGGAGATGTCATCAACGAAAAAGACAACAGCATCAAGCTGAATCTGGCGCGGGGCGTAACGACGGTTAACGCCATGCACGGCAGCGCGAATCCCATCGGCGGCTTAACCCAGACCCTGAAGATGCGCTGGGGAAAATCGGCGGAGGAGTTGAAGTTTGAGGGGGCGCGAAAGCATATCAAATTCGCGCTGGGCGAGAACCCCAAACGCGTCCATCAGGATCGCGGCATCGCTTCTCGACTCGGCGTGGCGGATACCTACCGGCAGCGGTTCACTGCGGCGCGAGAGTATATGCGCGACTGGGAGGAGTACCAGCGGAAAAAGCAGGCGGGGGAGAACGTGATCCCGCCGCGTAAAGACCTGGAACTGGAGAGTCTGGCGGCGGTCTTGCGATGCGAAACCTGGGTGCAGTGTCACTCCTATCGCGCCGATGAGATCGAGATGATGATGAAACTCTCGGACGAATATGGCTTCAAGATCGGCGCATTTCAGCATGTGCTGGAGGGTTATAAAGTCGCGCCAGAGATGGCGAAGCGCAATATCGGCGCATCCACCTTCGCCGACAACTGGGGCTATAAGGTGGAAGCTTACGACGGTATCAGTTTCAATGCCGCTGCAATGATGCAGTGGGGCGTCCGCGCCTCGCTCAACACCGACTGGCCCGTCGTTCGCACAGGATTGAACTATGAAGCGGCAAAGTCGCTTCGATACGGAGGTTTAACGGACGATCAGTGCCTTGCGCTGGTGACCATCAATCCCGCATGGCAGCTAGGGGTTGATGATCGTGTCGGTTCCATCGAGGCGGGCAAGGACGCAGATATTACCGTATGGGAGGGGCATCCGCTGAGCGTCTACAGCCGATGCGTTATGACGCTGATTGATGGACAGGTCTATTTCGAACGAAAAGCGGACGGAACGATCTCATTTGGCCTTCCGGTTCCCCCCGTCAATCCCGCGAATTCCGCCCCCATGCCTCCCGCTACGACGAATCCCGCTCCGCAGACGGTTGCTGAAACAAAGCCGACGGTTCCCGTGTCCACCTTTGTTCCCATACAGGTTCCGACCTCCACCGCACTGAGCGGTTCGACATTCGCACTGACCGATGCGCGTATCGTGACCGTCTCAGGCCCGGTTATCGAGCGCGGAACGATTCTGGTGGAGAACGGGCGTATCAAGGCGGTAGGAACCGATGTGGCGGTTCCCTCCGGAGTGCGTGTCATCAACACAAGAGGTCTATCGGTCTACCCGGGCTTTATCAACGCCGCGACTTCACTGGGCCTGACAGAAATATCTTCGGTTCAGGAGACCCAGGATCTGGGCGAGCGCGGGGCGATGAAGGCGCAGTTGCGCGCGGCGGACGCTTACAACTCCCACAGCGCATGGATCGGCGTGGCGCGTTGCGCTGGAATCACCGCCGCGCTGGTCTCGCCTCGCGGCTCCGGCTGGATGGGTCAGAGCGCGTTGATGCGAACTGCGGGAAGAACCGTCCAGGAAGCGACAATTGTCGGCGAGGCGGCGCAGGCGCTCAGTTTGAGCGGCGCGCCCGGCGCTTCCGGTCCCCCTTCCGGCGGAGAACCGGTTTTCGCGCCTACCGGGAGCAATGCACCGGCGCAGAACTCTTCCCTCAGCGTCCGCGAATTGGTGGAAAAGTCCCTCAGCGAAGCGCGGGACTACGCACAGCAGTGGGATACTTTCAAACGCGGCGCGGACCCCTCTCTGCGTCCGCCGAGAGGAAACCTTCTGCTACAGGCGATCATCCCGGTCGTTCGTAAAGAGCGTCCGGTGATCCTCTCTGCGAACCAGCCCGATGACATCGAGCAGGCGGTGCAGTTTGGCGTGCGCAACAACGTGCGGGTCATCATAACGGGTGGAAGCGAGGCGGACAGGGCGGCAGCCGTTCTGAACACGAACGGAGTCCCGGTGATCTATACCGGACTGTTCGGAAGCATCGGCGCAAGCGACTCCTATGACCGACACTTCTCCGCGCCAAAACGTATCTTTGACGCCGGCATCAAGTTTTGTATCGCGACATCCGATTCGTCCAACCTGACGCTTCATGCCGGACTTGCCGCCGCTTACGGTCTGCCGAAAGAGGAGGCGTTGAAAGCTATTACGCTCTATCCGGCGCAGATTCTGGGCGTCGGGAAGGATTTCGGCTCGATTGAGGTTGGGAAGATTGCAGACCTGATACTGACGGATGGCGACCCGTTAGAGTATCGCACGAAAATCCGTCGTATGTTTATCGGCGGTGTCGAGGTTCCGCTGGTCAGCCGGCACAGCCAGCTTTACGATCAGTTTAAGAAGAAGTAGATTCGGGCAAGAGAGTGCGCTTCATCCACCAGCCTGTCCTTGCCTGTTACAGGAGCATTTTATGAACTATCAGCCGAAAGCGGATGCAAAATATGTGGTCGGCGTAGACCTGGGTGGAACGAATGTTCGCGCCGCGGTGATAGACCGCGAGGGCGACATCATCTCACAGGTGCAGAACCCTTCCGAGGCGCGAAATGGAAAGGAGCGCGTCGTCGCGCAGGTCGCAAAGACCGTTGAGGAGGCAATTGCCGCCGCCCATCTGACTGCAGAGCATATCGGCGCGGTGGGCATGGCGGTTCCCGGTCATATTGTGCCAGGCTCCGGTCTCATCATCTGGTCTCCCAACTTCGGAGAGACGGTTGACGGGCAGTTCCGCATGTTTCTGAATGTGCCCTTTACGGAACCGGTTTCGGAAGCGCTGAAGATCGCGACCTACGCGGGCAATGACGCCAATATCGCCGCGCTGGGAGAGTTCCGCTACGGCTCCGGGCGGGGCGTCAACGATATGGTGATGTTCACGCTGGGAACCGGGATCGGCAGCGGCGTCATCAGTCACGGACGCCTGATCGTCGGGAGCACCGGAGGCGCGGTGGAACTGGGTCATCAAACTATCGTCGCCGGGGGATGGCGGTGCGGCTGCGGCAACTTCGGCTGTCTGGAAGCCTACTGCGGCACGACGGGAATTGTTGAGCGCGCCATGCGCGTCATTGAGACAAATCGCCCCACCTTGCTGCGCGAGAAGGTGGAGAAGGATCGCACCGCGCTGACCCCGCTGATGATAGACGAAGCCGCCCGTGTCGGCGATACCGTTGCCTGTGAGGTGTTTCAGGAGATCGGCTACTACCTGGGGATCGGCATCGCCAACGCGGTGATGATCTTCAACCCGGAGATCGTGGTACTGGGCGGGGGCATTCGCAAAGCGACCGGACTGCTGAATGCCGCCGAGAACTCGCTGCGAATCCACGCGGTCTACTCCATGCACAACACCTGTCAGATCGTCGAGGCGACGCTGGGCGGCGATGCCGGAGTCAAAGGCGCGGCAGTGCTTGCCTGGCAAAAGGTGGACGGACAGGAGTAGGATAATCGTGTCAGGATGACAGCGCTTTGTCATCATGTATATCGAGAGAGAAATCCCTCGATATACATGATCCTCTACTCGAACTTTGACAGGTTGCTGCGGACATCGGCGGCGAAACGCTCGATGTGATCCAGTACGTAGGAGGTCGCGCTCAGGCGATCATCCTCGATCAATGGCGTCAGGTCCATGCCGAAGTTTACCAGTTGTGAGGCGTCTACGGAGTGACTCTCATGATAGGTGGCGTGCGCGCGGCGACGCCCCATCGTCGCCAGATCGTAGCGTTTTCCGCCGACAATCTGAGAATCGAAGACGCCTACGAGCGACATGGCGATGTTTTCATGGCTGTCCAGCCGGAACACGACCTTATCTTCGTCAATCATCCAGTCCAGATCGCGCCAGACCTCGCAGCCATAGAGCTTTTTCGGTCGCTGATCCATCGGCAGAGCGCGAATGGCGCGCACCACGTTCATGGCGACCCCAACATGCGTCGGATGCTTGTCCGCCAGATTATGGGTATAGACCACTTCGGGAGTCGTCGCAAGCAGAAGTCTCCCGATATCCTCGGCAGGCGTCGTATTCGCCGGGTTCTTCACCTCAGAACTGGAGAAGTCCATAAAGACCGCCGCCGCATACTCCCCGATCACCGCTGCCTTGTTCTGCTCGCGCCGTCGCACCTTCCGCATCATTTCGTCGGTGTAGTCGGCGTATAAGCCGTCGCGCGCGCTGCCGCCGCCATCGGTCACCACCACGCCAGTAAACCACTGGTCGGGACTGCCGAAACCGGCAAGTATGCCCTCCAGACACATGATCTCCAGATCGTCCTGATGCGCGCCAATTCCCAGATGCGTGGTGCGGCGCAACGCCTCCTCCACCGGCCATCCGTCCGGCACAAAGACAGCGGCGGATTCTTTGGTCAGTTTCATCTTCTTCTCTCTCCTATCTCAACGCGGGCAGACTGGCGGCGGCGATGGACTGCCCTACCCGACGGCTCTTCTCATCCGGCAACGCCATGCGAATCGTCTCCGCCAGTTCGGGAAACTCGGTTTTCAGCACCTCATGCGCCTTCTCGATCAGTATGTCGCCGCCCGGCCCGGTGGTGACGCGACCCAACACCAGAATATGTTTCAGCGCATAGAAATCGGCGTAGTGCGCGACCGCATAGCCAAGATAGACGCCCAGAGTCTCATAGACCCAGCGAACGGAGACCACGCCGCGTTGCATCTTCGCCTGAAGCGCCTCCAGCTTCTCCGGGAGCGTCAATCCCGGCTCAAACTGAACGCCGGCCCCCTCCGCCACCCGGATCGCGCCAACCTGCGAGAAGTACTGCACGCCGCAGCCTGCATCCCCCGACCACTCGTCCACCGGCGCGTTCGGGTGATAGTCAATCGGCGCGAACGCCAGTTCGTTTAGCCAGCCGGTGATGTTTCCATGATCGTTGACATAGCCGCCCGCCTGACTCGATCCCATCGCGATTCCCAGCACCGGGTTCTCTCCCAGCGACATGGAGCCTGCCAGCGCTGTCACCTCTCCATCGTTCACCACCTCAATAGGCACTCCCAGTTCCTTGCCGATCCGCAGAAACATATCCGCCGTCTTCTGCTCGAACAGGTCTTTCGGAATGCCCCGAAAAAGAGAGGCGACGCGCACACGATTATTGATATAGACTCCCGCCGCGCTCCCGCCAACCGCATCCAGTCGCGGCAGATGGGCGGCGGCGCGTTTAATTGAATCCATGACCCCCTTATACTGATAGTCGGGATCGGTTTGCGGACGCGGGTCCCAGGGAATCTCCTCGCTGAAGACGACCTCGCCATCTATCACCGCACTGGCTTTCCGGTCGCTCGCGCCCAGGTCGAAACCTACGCGGCATCCATCCAGGTGCCTGCCAAGCGGAATGGAGGTCTCCTTCTCCTCCGGCACGCTCTCCGCATCGGTCACCGTCACGGTGAACGGATGCTCATACACTCCGCCCATGAAATCATGGTCAAAATGGCGCGCTCCGGTCGGCGAGTAGACGGCGGCAATATGCTGCCCGATCTCGGAAGGTCCCCCCACAAAGACGCGCCAGCCGCCTCGCTGCCAGAGCAAAAACTTCACGATTCGTTCCACATAGGGAAGGTTCAGCGCAAAATGAGGGTCACCGGGCGCAAAAACCTGCGTCTCATAAAGCGACAGAGAGCCGTCTGCGCGCTCCAGACCCAGCCGCAGCGGAACGCCGCCCCCCGCTTCCGCCACCATCTGGCGAAACCGGCGATGGATAAGGGACGCCGGGCGAAACATCTTATCGAGCGGCGCTTCGACCGCCATCTTGATCTCAACACCCGTTGTTATGTCCAAATTCCTTCTCCTCGAATCATCGTTGTATCGGTCCGATGTACCGGGTACTTACCACCACATTATCAAACCATACCCGGTTGACCGGCGCGGATTCAGTCTGCCCGTTCTGCCGGGCAGCGTTTTCGGTTACATAGTGAGAGAGATTAAAGAAGTTCAGTTTCAGGTCGCGGGAGGTTCGCCAGCGGAAGCCCGCAAACGGCTGCCCGCCCTTATCGAGCGCCGTAAAACCCATCCCGCTCCAATCGTTGTAAGGAGAACCCGGTCGGATATGCATCACTTTCTTGCCGTCCAGCCATAGCGCCAGTTCCCCATCCGACCGATCCGGCGCGGAGTTGCACTTCACCATCACCTCCACGCACTGCCATCGCCCTTTCGGAACCATCAGAGGCTTCTCCGGCTTGATGCTGTTGCCCCAGTATTTTCCATCTCCGGAACGCTTCATCTCGTGCCAGTAGCAGTAGAAGTTCCAGGCTCCAGGCGACGCATACTTGCCGTTGTTTCCCCAGGGTTCGATTCCGACGGTGATTCTGTCATCTCCACGCGGACGCTCGCCGGCGTGTCCCTGTGGCCAGCGCGTTGG
Source organism: uncultured Chthonomonadaceae bacterium (assembly GCA_964429855.1). Classification (GTDB taxonomy): domain Bacteria; phylum Armatimonadota; class Chthonomonadetes; order Chthonomonadales; family CAJBBX01; genus CALLMM01. The sequence continues at coordinate 51,852 of CAYSDM010000018.1, read as the reverse complement.
CGGATTATATCCGCCGATATTCACAAAGTGATGGATATAGGGAGCGTCTGCCGCAAACTTCACATAGAAACGCGCATAGAGCGTATCGGCTCCCTGCGGAAACATACGATAGAGATGTCCGCCGGTATTCTCCGATAGCGTGGCAGTGATACAAAGGGCGCGTTTACCGCCGCTTTCCGGGGGAGAATCATCACTGAAACGGAGCGCGCGTCCCGCTCGATTGTTCACCTCGTGCCATCGCTGACCCAGAGAGGAGAGATCGCCGCTCTCGAAGTTCTCCGCCAGCAGCACAGACGGATCGCGCTCGATGCCGCGATCTCCCGGGTAGCCTGCCGCCAGGCCAACCTCTTCCGTCTGGACTGCCGGGACGCCTGTCTCCATGTCCAGATCATTCATGGGATGAGAGAGGGTCAGGTATCCGACCGCCGCCATCCATAAAGCTGCCGCAGGATAGAGACATTTTTTCATAACGGATACCCATCTGCTGTTCGCTGGTTCATACATATATGATTCGCTGTCCGGGAGGGGCGATTCCTGCTGATTGCGCCTGAAGTTGACTTGCCTCTGCTCCTTGCGTATAATGAAAGACATTGCAGGAAGGAGTTGACGGTGCGAATCATCTCGGTTGCCGGGCAGGGATATGAGGCTGCCGCCCGCGCATTGACCCGTTCCACGCTTCAGGACAGCCCCGAGGCAGAAGCGATCGTTCGCCGGATTATCGCGGATGTGCAGATTCAAAGAGACAGAGTTCTTCTGGAACTGAGCCGACAGTTTGACTGCCCCACACTGTCTTCTCTGGAGGTAACCGAAGACGAGTGGAACGCCGCCTGTTCGGAGACGGACTCGCTCTCCCGGCAGACGGTAGAGACCGCCGCGCAGAATATCGAGCGATTTCACCTTCCTCAAAGGCGCGCCAGTTGGGCGGATGTTCAGCCGGGAATGATCACAGGGCAGATCATTCGCCCGCTGGAGAGAGTGGGGGTCTACGTTCCGGGCGGAACCGCCGTCTATCCAAGCAGCGTGCTGATGTGCGCGATCCCGGCGCGAGTCGCCGGAGTGAACGAGATCGTCATGTGTATGCCGGCAAGACGCGACGGCAGCCTGCACCCGCTGGCTCTCTTTGCGGCCCGGCTGGCAGGCGTGAATCGCGTCTTTAAGATCGGCGGAGCGCAGGCGGTGGCGGCGATGGCGTTCGGCACGGAGACCGTTCCGCGTGTGGATAAGGTGGTCGGGCCGGGCAATATCTACGTGAATCTGGCGAAACGGCAGCTTTATGGTGTGGTGGATATAGATATGCTGGCGGGACCCAGCGAGGTCTGTGTCGTGGCGGATGAAGGCGCAAATCCACGCTTTGCCGCCGCCGATATTCTGACACAGGCGGAACATGACCCCGAATGCGCCGCCTTTCTGATTACCCCGTCGGAAGCGATGGCAAATGCTGTCGCCCGAGAGATCGAAAGCCAGCTTGTCGCGCTTGCCCGCCGTGAAATTCTGCGAAAAGCGCTGGACCATCACGGCGCGATCATCCTCGCCGAATCGCTGTCACAGGCGTTCGAACTGGCAAATCTCTGCGCGCCGGAGCATCTCGCGCTGATGGTGCGCGATCCCTTCTCTGCACTTGGAGCGATTCGCAACGCAGGCGCGATCCTGATGGGAGACTACTCCCCGCAGACCCTGGGAGACTATCTTGCGGGTCCCAGCCACACCCTGCCGACCAGCGGAACCGCGCGTTTCTCCTCCGGTTTGAACGTGGATACGTTCCTGAAGAAGACTAACTATATCTCCTGTACTCCCAACTCTCTGTCGGAGATTGCTCCCATGTTGACACACTTTGCCTCCGTCGAGGGGTTTGACGCGCACGCGGAGGCGGTGCGTATTCGACTGGAAGAGAAAGAGAAGACGCCCTGATATGAGCCAGAGCAGCCATCCCCCCCGTGCGGCGATCATCCAGCGCAAAACCTCCGAAACGGAGATCGAGATTCGCCTGAATCTGGACGGCTCTGGAACGAGCGAGATTCAGACCGGTATCGGGTTTTTCGATCACATGCTGACTCATGTCGCCCGGCATGGTCTGCTCGATCTCTCCGTACAGGCAACGGGCGATCTGCACATTGACGATCATCATACGGTGGAGGATGTCGGCATTGCGCTCGGAATGGCGATTCGCGATGCGATTGGAGATAAGGCGGGGATTGTACGCTATGGGGACTCCTTTCTGCCGATGGATGAAGCGCTGGTTCTCTGCGCGCTCGATCTCAGCGGGCGCGGGTTGAGCGTCTGCGAACTACAGATTCCGGTGGAGCGAATAGGCGGTTTCTCCTCTGACATGGTCGGAGAGTTCTTCCGCGCGGTCGCGCACAATGCCGGAATCACGCTGCATCTACGGCAGTTCGCCGGGATCAACGGACATCATATTGTGGAAGCGGCTTTCAAAGCGTTCGGGCGCGCGCTGGCGCAGGCGGTCTCCCGATCCGAGCGCGTACAGGGTATCCCCTCCACGAAAGGCATTCTGTAGATGAAGCTGTTAGTGCTGGGCGGAACCATCTTTCTGGGGAGACATATCGTGGAAGCCGCGCTGGCTCGCGGGTATGACGTGACACTGTTCAATCGCGGAGAGCACAACGCCGACCTCTATCCGCAGACGGAGAAGCTGCGCGGAAATCGGGACGGCGGCCTGAACGCGCTTGTTGGACGCCGGTGGGACGCCGTGATTGACACCTGCGGGTATGTGCCTCGCATCGTTCGCGCCTCCGCGGAGATACTGGCGAACTCCGTGGGGAGCTACACCTTCATCTCCAGTCTGTCGGTCTATAAAGAGTTTAGCAAGCCGGACGCCGATGAGAGCGAACCGCTCGGAACGCTGGAAGACGAGACGGTGGAGGAGGTAAACGGCGAGACATACGGTCCCCTGAAAGCGCTCTGCGAACAGGCGGCGGAGCACGCGATGCCCGGTCGTGTGTTGAACATTCGCGCCGGTCTGATCGTCGGTCCTCATGATCCGACCGATCGCTTTACCTACTGGCCGCGCCGTATCGCACAGGGCGGCGAAGTTCTTGCGCCGGGAAACCCGGGATCGCCCGTACAGTTTATTGACGCTCGTGACCTGGCTGAGTGGAATCTGAACATGATTGAAACCGGAAAAACGGGAACCTTCAACGCCACCGGGCCGGACTACTCCCTGACGATGGGTTCATTTCTAGAGACATGTGTGTCGGTCTCCGGCAGCAACGCCTCTCTGACCTGGGTTGCGGAGCCGTTTCTGCTGCAACAGGGAGCGCAGCCCTGGAGCGAACTGCCGCTCTGGGTTCCCTGTGATACGACGGAAGAATATCGCGGCTTTTCGACGACCAACTGCCGGAAGGCAATCGCCAGTGGTCTGCGTTTCCGACCGGTGGCGGACACCGTTCGGGATACGCTTACATGGCACGCGAAACGTCCCGCGGACCATGTGATGCGCGCCGGACTGAAGCCGGAACGCGAACAGGAACTGCTGAACGCCTGGCATACCCGTCAGGCATAATCCGGAAAGGTTTCAAAGCAGGTGACCGCTTTTCAGGAAAGGAAACCGGCTGCCGCCTCCTTTCCGGTTGTCTACCGCCCCCCTGTGACGGTCCGCGCTTTATTGACTTTTTTCGGCATCGTCTGCGCGGGAGCGTCTGCGTGGCAAATTCAGGCGTTTTTCGCAGGCGGAGAAGCGAAACGGCTCCTCGGAGCCTTGCTGATCGGTCTTCCCTGTCTTCTGGCGGCTGCGGCGATGCGGCGATGCGTGGTGGTACAGGAGGATGGCATTCGCTCCATCAATCTGTTTGGCAGCCGATCTGTCCCCTGGCAGTCGGTTCGGAGGCTGGATCAGACGCGGACCTCCTTTGTCATCGAGACCGATAAGGGACCGATCTCGGCGGGCTGGCTCCCTCGCTCACAGCGGGATCGCCTTCTGAGGCAGGTTCTTGAGAAAGCGAAACTGATGGCGCGCCCAGGAAAACTGCGCTGGGGTCTGATCGCTTCCTACATTCCGCGCACGCAGACCATCACTTTCCGGAAAACGGACTCCGACAGCATGCCGGAGTCGCCTCCAACCACGGTAAAGGATAGCTCACAGCACACAGATGATCGCCATCATTGACTACGGCGCAGGCAATCTCGGCAGCGTCTATAAAGCGTTCAAACATATCGGCGTGGATGTTCAGGTGACCAGCGACCCGCGGGAGGTTCTTCGCGCGGACAGGCTGGTGCTGCCGGGCGTCGGCGCGTTCACGCACTGTATGCAGGGATTGGAGAGCGTTCTCCTCACGGACGCTACCCGTGAGTTTATTCGCTCCGGGCGTCCGTTTCTGGGGATATGCGTCGGACTTCAGATGCTGTTTGAAACCAGCGAAGAGATGGGAACCTCTCCGGGTCTGGGCGTACTGCCGGGGCGCGTGGTGAAATTTCGTTTCGATTCCGCCGACGGGAACGGGCGCATGACGCTTAAGATTCCGCATATCGGCTGGAATTCGCTCCATTTTCGACCGGAGGCGTCGCTGTTTCGAGGGCTTTCGGAAGGCGATCGGGTCTACTTCGTACACTCTTTCTACCCGGAACCGTCCGATCCATCCATCGTCTCTGCAACCAGCGAATATGGATACGACTTCTGCGCCGCGGTTGAGTGGCGAAATGTTCACGCCACCCAGTTCCATCCAGAGAAGAGCGGCGGGGTCGGACTTCAAATTTTACGAAACTTTGCAACCCTGTGCGCGTAAGTCTTTAGGAAACTGAAAGCCGATTATGAGGAATTGTAACCGGATTCGGGAGTAAGACCATGCAGATCATACCGGCGATTGACCTGAAAGAGGGAAAGTGCGTTCGCCTGACGCAGGGCGTCTTCACGCAGGCGGAGATATACTCCGAAGACCCGGTGAAGTACGCGATAAGATGGCAGTCGGAAGGAGCCACGCGCCTGCATATCGTAGACCTCGACGGAGCGAAAGCCGGAATGGTTCAGCCCCACAACCTGAACGTGGTGCGCCAGATCATGCGGCGCGTGAACATCCCCGTGCAGTTGGGGGGAGGCATCCGCAGCACGGAAGTGATCGAGCGGGTGCTGAATATGGGGGTGGATCGCGTCATCCTGGGAACCAGCGTCGCGCAGAACGATGAGATCGCCCGCAGCGCACTGATGATGTATGGAGAAAAGATCATTGTCGGGATAGATGCGCGCGACGGTTTTGTGGCGGTTGCGGGCTGGCAGCAGCGTCTGGACGAGTCGGCTATCTCTTTTGCGAAACGCATGGTGGAGATGAACGCGAAGCGGATCATCTTCACGGACATCAGTCGGGATGGAATGCTCGAAGGCGTGAACACTGCCGCGCTCAGCGAGATGCTGGCGGCTGTTCCTATTCCGATCATCGCCTCCGGCGGAGCAGGTTCGCTGGAGGATATTCATACTTTGAAGGCGATCAAAGCGTCGAATCTGGAAGGCGTCATCATCGGGAAGGCGCTCTACGCCGGGAAGATCCGTTTGCCGGAAGCTATCTCCGCCGCCGGAAAACAACAGGCATCTTGATAACAGGCGCTTTTATGAACATTGGCTTCATGATCATCGTTATCATCGGCATCATCTTCGGGGTAGGCGCGCTGGCGATTATTACTGAGCACCTGCAGAAGATGGCGCAGATACGACGATCTCACGCGCCTGCGGAATCCAACACACGTTTACTGGAGACATTGACAGAGATACAGCACGAGGTAAAACTGCTCCGTGAAACTACCTCGGAGTTCGACCTGAGTTTTGATACCGCGCTGCAACGTATCGAAAGCCGGGTTTCGAATATCGAGCAGCGCGTTAACAATCTGGAACAACAGACGGGAATACAACGCATCTCTCCATCCTAGAGGGTCTGTGAAGAATGGGCTTTTTCGAATTCATCATCGCCTGTGTGGGCATAAGCACGGTTGGCAGCGTTCTGAACTCCTTCATCAGGTATCGTCAGAAGGTGGCGGAGCTTAAGCTCAAATCCGGCGGGAAAAACGATCAAAACTCTCTGGTGGAGATGCGCGCCCTGCGGAATGAGATGATGGAGCTTCGCGACACCAGCACGGAATACAATTTGAGTTTTGACACCGCGCTGCAGCGCATGGAGAGCCGCATTACGCGGCTGGAGCAGCGCATCGGGCAGGTGGAGCAGGAGACGCACACCGCGCGCCTGGATTCAGGACATTGAGGAGGAGACGATGGGAGAACTTATAGGGCTGGTCGCGGTGGTAATGATCTTTGGCATTCCGATTTCCGCCATTGTTACCTCTCACTTCCGCGAGCTTGCTCGCATGAAGATGAATCGTGACAACCAGCAGGATCAGGTTGTGCTGAATGAACTTCAAGCCGTCAAGCAGCAGATCGCGCAGCTTCGGGATACCACCACGCAGTACGATATGAGTTTCGATACCGCGCTGCAACGGCTGGAGAGCCGGATGTCTCATCTGGAGCAGCGCGTCAACGCCATAGACCAGCCAGCGTCCGAGACGGAGCCACAGATGCAGATGCTGAAGACAGGGCAGGGGTAGAAGCGATGGATGAAGGGATTTTGGTATTGCTCATCCCGTTAGTTGTAGTCACTCTCATCTTCGGCATTCCCATCGTCGCCATTCTGACTCACCACCATAGAAAAGTGCTGGAGATGAAGCTTCGGCTGAAACAGGAGATGGATCAGAGTATTAGGATGGAGCTTCAGAGCATCCGCAACCAGATTCAACAGCTTCGGGACACCACCACGCAGTATGATATGAGCTTCGATACGGCGTTACAACGACTGGAGTCGCGGGTCAGCCATCTGGAAACCAATTCTAAGAGCTATGCGGAACCGCCGATCCAGCAGACGATGCAGGTCGGTCAGCAGAGCGAGTAGTTTTCACGTCTTTTACCCGGATGGTCTTTTCGGAAGCGTCTGC
>CAYSDM010000018.1:0-44918 GCA_964429855.1 uncultured Chthonomonadaceae bacterium | reverse complement strand
ACGCCAGCAGCGCGCCGATCACCAGCGCCGGACCGATGTGGGTGTGCACCGGACGAGGCAGAAACCCGAAATAGTGAGCGATAAACGATCCGCGATAGGCGGAGCCGGGTTGATGCAGGTTTCGTAATCTCTGCTCCCACTCCGTCAGAATGCACTCCCCCATCCAGACATCCGATAATATCACCAGCAGAAGCAAAACGTAGTAAGCTGCCTCCCACCGCCGATATTTGCGCAGAACCCCGGCGAGAGCCATTGCCGCCCCGGTCACCACGCACAACACCGTCAGCCCGTGCGTCACCGCAACCAGATTGGCAGCCAGAAGATACATCTATGCCCCGGCAAAGTGACAGGCGACCCGATGCCCCCCGCCCAGATCGCGCAGGGGAGGCGTCTCCTGCTCGCAGATAGCTTTTGCCAGAGGGCAGCGCGTGCGAAATCGGCAGCCGGAGGGAATGGCTACGGGAGTCGGCACATCGCCCTCCAGGGGAGGACGGCTGACCCGGCGCGATGGATCAGGTACCGGCACACAGGCAAGCAGCGCCTGTGTGTAGGGGTGTTGCGGTGAAGCAAATAACCGGTCGCTCGCCGCCTCCTCCACGACGATTCCCAGATACATCACCGCGACACGGTCACAGGCATGACGCACCACCGAAAGATCATGCGCGATAAACAGATATGCCAGCCCGCGCTGCTCCTGCAGGTCTTCCAGAAGATTGAGAATCTGTGCACGCACGGAGATATCGAGAGCGGAGATCGGTTCGTCCAGAATAATCAGTTTCGGGTCGGTGGCAATGGCGCGGGCAATCCCGATCCGCTGCCGCTGTCCTCCGGAAAACTCATGCGGATAGCGTTCCGCAAAACCGGCGCGTAGCCCCACCTGCTCCAGCAGCGCGCGGGCGCGCTCAATGCCCTCCCGGCGCGAGCGCACCAGATGATGCGCCTGCAGCGGCTCTGAGACAATATCCCCGACCATCATGCGGGGATTGAGGGCAGACATCGGGTCCTGAAAAACAATCCCCATATCTTTCCGTAGACGCCGCAGGCTCTGCCGATCCAGTGTGGTCAGGTCTACCCCTTCAAACTCCACCTTTCCGGCGGTTGGCTCGATCAGCTTCAGGATGGCGCGTCCGGCAGTGCTCTTTCCGCAGCCGCTCTCTCCCACCAGTCCCAGAGTCTCCCCGGTCGAGATCGTAAGATTCAGTCCATCCACCGCGCGCACAATCTCCGTAACGGAGCGCATTCCATGCACGCGCCGGACGCGAAAATGCTTCTTCAGTCCCTCCACATTTAACAGTAGCTCGCTCATGTGATTAGAATACCCAATCATGGGAAAACACGTTGTGAAACCAAGGAAAAAGAAAATCCGTCCGATCTTTAGCAAAAACCTCTTGTCAGACGATAGAGAGTGTGGTATATCCAATACGGCTGAAACGTCAGCCGCAGTCATTTCGTTAGTCTGTACCCCGAAGCCTGAAAGGAGGCGAGACTGAATGGAAGCCGTTTACACGAAAAAACCGGTAATGCGCTTTGCACTACGCTCGCTCCGAACAGGCGCGCCTCGCTAACGTCTCGAACAGACCTCTCTTTTTCGTCTGATCGTCCCATCGCGCAGGGCTGACGATACAACCCTGATTCGCGCCCATTCCCTGTCTGGTCTCCTCCTGAGAGATGCCGGACCGCGAGCGCAGGCACGCGGTCTGTTTTGCATTTTTCAAGGAGTTAACAGGACGATGAGTCTACTGCTGCTCAGGGCGCGGGAGGGCGACCCCCACGCCATTGATCGGGTGACGCAAGCTCTGCGTCCCCGACTGACCCGAATGGCAGCTTACTATTCCCGCCGAACCGGGGAAGACCCGGACGATCTGCTGCAGGAAGCCTGTTGCGGTCTACTGGATGCGCTGCGCGAACTGGACATCTCCATCGGCAGCCCGGAACAGTATCTTCTCAAACGCGCCCGCTGGCGAATGCTCGACGCGGTGAAACGGGCGCGTATTCGACGCTGCCTGCCGCTGGATGAAGAGACGGATCACCGCTCCGACTGCCCTATCGAGGGTGTTCTGGCGAAGGCGCATGTCTCCGCCTTCGCCGATCAACTGAACACCTCTCAGCGCGACATTCTCGCCGCTCTGCTCTCCGGGCTGACCTGGCGAGAAGTGGGAGATGCGCTGGGCTGTACCTCTGCCAATGTCGCCTATCATGTACGGCAGATTCGACAGCGATATGTACGGTGGATCGAAGACGCGGGAACTGCAAGGACAATCCCCGGTTCTTCTGCGGAAGAGACATTTAGCATCACAACCTGTTGGAGCGATATAGAGAATGAGGCGTCCTCCATACTACGCCTCAAGGAGGAGGTGGGTGAATTGATTAATGGTACACCCGCCCCGGGAGCAGGGCTTCGGTAGCGGACACTGCCGATAAATGCTCTGATCGGTCGTCGGAGCGACCCTCTCGGCGACCGGTCCTGATCTGTTTTGAAGATGCCGGCTCATAGTACGTCGTCAAGATAGTTAGGATGGCTGTCATTCTGAGCGAAGCGAAGAATCTTAAGATGTCTCGCTGCGCTCGACAGGACAGAGTGTCGCTGCGTTCGACAGGACAGCCAGGCTATGCACCCCTTCTACCTTGAAGGAGAACTTGTTAACGGAAACGCTTGAAAGGAGCGCTGTATGTTGAGCAGGGTCGTGGGAGTCATCGGGGAACGCCTGAGCGCGCCTGCCCCCTGAGCCTCCTGCCTTCGATTTCACGCGGTATATTCATACCGTCAGGAAGTCTCCGAGGGAGAAGGAACAGGTCGGTCGCGTACAGGCGGATATATCTCATCGCCGGAGTTCATTGTCCGGCGTCTGCCTGTCACTTTCACGAACCATCCATACAGGAGACTCCGTTGCGACCAAAATGTCGTCAGAAGGCGCATCGCGCCGATCTACATAAGTGGTTTCATTGTATTCGCTGCAATCAGCCGGTTATGCCGGACGCGCCGGGCACGGCGCACCGTAATCACTGCCCTCTGTGTCTCTGGAGCCGTCATGTGGACGATATGCCCGGAGACAGAGCCGCCGACTGCGGCGGGGCGATGGAGCCTATCGCCGTCTGGGTTCGTCGGGGCAGCGACTGGGCGATCATCCATCAATGCCGGAAATGTGGAGAACTGCACTCCAACCGGATCGCCGGCGACGATAATGAGGTGGCGCTGCTGTCGCTGGCGGTTCGCGCCATCGCCCAGCCTCCGTTCCCGCTCATGCGCCTGCGTTCGGAGGAAGATCCTATCCTGGAACCCTCCCCCGCCTGGTTTGAAGAGGAAGACGCGGCAAGCGTAGCCTGAAAAACGAAGACCGCGCAGAGACTATCTCCTGCGCGGTCTTTTTCGCAATGGACGACGGTCAGTTCGCTTTTTTCAGCGCCTGATCCAGGTCTTCCAGAATATCGCTGATATCCTCGATTCCGATGGAGAGACGCACAAAATCGGGCGTCACACCGGTGGAGACCTGTTCATCGTCGGTAAGCTGTTGGTGCGTGGTAGATGCGGGATGGATCGCCAGCGACTTGGCATCGCCGATATTCGCCAGCAGAGAGATCAGTTTCAGGTTGTCAATAAACTTTCGCCCCGCCTCCAATCCGCCTTTCACCCCGAATCCCAGTATCCCGCCATACAGTCCGTTCTTATGATACTTCTGCGCCATCTTGAAGCTCGGATGATCGGGCAGCCCCGGATAGTTGACCCAGGAGACAGCAGGATGACTCTGCAGGAACTGCGCGACCTTCAGCGCGTTCTGGCTGTGCCGTTCCATACGCAGATGGAGCGTCTCCAACCCCTGAAGGAAGAGGAAGGCGTTGAACGGAGAGACGCACGCGCCGATGTCGCGCAGCATCTGCAGACGCGCCTTCAGAATATAGGCCATGCTCTTCAGCGGTTGCGGGAGGTTCCATAGCACTAGACCATGATAGGATGGGTCCGGTTCGGTAAACTGGGGGAATTTGCCGTTGCCCCAGTCGAATTTCCCGCTGTCCACGATAATTCCGCCGATGCTGGTTCCGTGTCCGCCGATGAACTTGGTGGTGGAGTGGACGACGATATCCGCACCCCACTGGATCGGATTCACGAGCGCAGGGGTCGGCATGGTATTGTCTATCATGAGCGGCACGCCGCCCTCATGCGCTATCGCCGCAACCGACTCTATATCGAGCGTATCGAGTTTGGGATTGCCAAGCGTCTCGGCATAGATCAGTTTCGTCTTCGGTGTGAGTGCGCGACGGAAGTTTTCCAGGTCGGCAGGGTCAACAAAGTGTACTTTGATTCCCAGTTTCGGCAGGGTGTAGTGAAAGAGGTTGTAGGTTCCGCCATAGAGCGAGGTCGCGCTGATCATCTCATCGCCGGAGTGGACGATATTCAGGATCGCCATCGTCTCCGCCGCCTGTCCGGAGGAAGCCGCCAGCGCGCCTACCCCTCTCTCCAGCAGAGCGACGCGCTTCTCGAAGACATCCTGTGTCGGGTTCATGATGCGCGTGTAGATGTTGCCGAACTCTTTCAATCCAAACAGATTGGCGGCATGTTCGGTGTCGTGGAAGACGTAAGAGGTGGTCTGATAGATGGGGACGGCGCGGGCGGTGGTGGTCGGATCGGGTATCTGTCCGCCGTGTACGGCGAGTGTATCAAAGCGCAGCTTGCTCTCATCGAGAGACATCGTGAATCCTCCGGTCGTCACGCGCGATTCGGCGCGAATAGTTTACCAAGTTTATCGGATTTTACAGGTTTCTGTCAAGCGGATTCGCCTGCCTTGAAACCGATTGGATCAGAACTCTGTCCCGCTCGAGAAGACGAAGCCTTCTGCTTTGATGGCAGGCATGAGCGCAAGCCGATAGCCTCCGGTAAGTTCCTGCGCGCCCAGCGCGGTGACGGACGACAGCACTCGCAGAGGACTATCATTAAAGCGCATATTCTTCAATCCCGAAACGATCTGCCCTTCGCGTATCAGAAACAAGCCGTCGCGCGTCATGCCGGTCAGCAGCATCTTCATCGGATCCACATAGCGGATATACCAGAAGCGCGTTACCAGAATGCCTTCCGGCGTGGAGGCGATCATCTTTTCCAGAGAGTCACTCCCTCCAGAAAGCAGGAAGTTGGCGGGCGAACCGGTATAGGGTCTTCCGGTCCTGTGCGCCCAGAAACGCGATACGCTCAGGTTTGAAAGCGCGCCGTTCTCGATCCATCGGACGGCAGGAGCGGGAATACCATCCTCTCCTATCGGGCTGCCTGGGCACTCTGGGTGATCCGGCTGACTGTAGAGTGTAATGTTCTCCGCCGCGATCCTCTGTCCCAGCTTTCCGGAGAAAGCGCTGCGTCCCTCGTCCGCAGCCTTTGCATCCATCCCATACGCCAGAAATCCCAGCAGGTCTGCAACGGCGGCAGGCTCCAGAATGACGGTGCAGGGTTTTGGCTCTACCGTCCGGGGATTTGCGGCGATATTCGCCTTCCGTGAGGCGCGCTCCGCAGCAGATACGCCGTCCACCTTCTCCGCCGAATTCGACACAGACTGCGCCCACCCGGAACTGTCCGCGGTCATTGCTGTACAGATATAGCGGGCAGTCGTGGCGCGGTGATAGGCGAAATGCCCGCGAGAGTTGAGAAACGCGGTACTCTCTCCATCGGTCGCGAAACTGCCGGCGGAGTTCTGTCCCTGCTGCTCGACGACGGCAATTCCCTCGCGTATCACCCTTGCGCGAAACTCCGGCGTTGCCCGCTCCGTCGCTTCGTCCCAGGCTTCCACATACGGACACGCCGCCGGCTCCACCGGGGGCATATACTCCGTATCCGGCGCGGATAAACGCGCGATCTCCTCAGCGCGACGGACGGCTCCCGACAGGCTTTCGTCGTCGAAGCGATTGATCCGCACCATTCCTACGCGATTATCGAATGCCGACTTCACCAGCAGGCGCGCATTGGCGCGGGCGATATTCTGGGTAATGGTATTGTTGGCAAACCTGGTAGAGGCTTCATTCTCCTCGGTCAGGGTCAGTTCGGTGGCATCTGCCGTAGCATATCCAAGCGCTTTTTCCAGCAGCGCGCGCGCTTCCTTTTCCTTCATCGCTCGATCACCTTCTCCCCGTTTCTTTCCTCTGTGCTACGTGCGCGTCCGAAGCTCTTCCAGATAGAAGGGCCTGTTCACGATATTGATTACTCGCTCGGCATAGACCGGCGCGACATGGGCGGTATTATCGCGAAACTCCTCATCAATGACAAAAGTGAAGCTCTCCGTCAGACGGCAGAACTTCTTCAGTTCCGCCACCTCCTGCGGAGTCTCCGGAACCAGCCGCAGCACCAGGCTGATCCGTTTCCCCTGTTCATCCATGACCACCGGCTCGCCGGGTCTCATTCCTTCAATCTGGGCTTTCATAACGCTTCCTGTCACCTGAATAGATGCATATGGATCGGTTCTGTCTCATAGTACCTGAATTCCTCCCGATGCGCCAGTCATTCTTCTCAGGCTCACTTACAGGCAATATACGATTTGCCTTAAGTAAGAAGGGAAGCGCGTTAATACGGGTGAATGTAGAGTGTGTATAAGGAGGATGAAGATGATCCAGCCTGATTCTCTTTCTCGACGCGCATTCCTTGCAGGCGGTTCGCTGCTGCTGCTGACCGGCGCGGTTGGATATTCGGAAGGACTACCGTTCGAGGAGGTATCCTCCCGCTTGCAGGAGCCTGCCCTGCGGATCGGGCTGATAACCGATGTGCATTATGCGGATGTACCGGAGCGTGGAACCCGCTTCTATCGCGACTCGCGAGAGAAGATGGAGAAGGCGGTAGATGCGCTGAACCGCCAGAAGGTAGACTGCACGATTGAGATGGGCGATCTGATTGATGCGAAATCGGACCCGGATGCCGCCTCCGAGCTGCAGTATCTTCGACATATTGACCGCGCGTTTTCGCGCCTGAAAGCTCCCCGGCACTACGTTGCCGGCAATCACTGCATCTACAGCCTCACGAAAGCGCAGTTTCTGGATACGATACAACGAAAACGCTTCTACTACTCTTTCGATATGGGCGCATACCATCTCGTCATTCTGGACGCCTGTTTTCGGCGGGATGGCGTTGAATATGGCAGGCGAAACAACGACTGGACGGATACCGATATTCCCCCTGCTCAGAAAGACTGGCTGCATGAAGACCTGAAAGCGACGACCCGCAAAACGCTGGTTTTTATTCATCAACGGTTAGACCTGCCGCAGGGCAGTCAGCACAATGTCCATACCGCCCCCGAAGTGCGATCCATTCTGGAGAAGTCCGGAAAAGTGGCGGCCGTCTTTCAGGGGCATCATCATGTCAACGACTATCGGGAGGTGGGAGGGATTCACTACTGCACCCTGAACGCGATGGTGGACGGAGAAGGGAATGCGAATAACGCCTACTCCACTCTCCAGGTTTTTTCGGACGGCTCCCTGAAACTGGAGGGATTCTACCGGCACTCCAACCATCCCCTGACGAAAGGCACTCGAGGATAGAGCATGCCAATCCTTCAAAAAGCAGGAAGACACCTGTTTATATCAGCCGTTCAGCACGCGTTCTAAAGCCTGTTCCAGCGTCAGGGAACGCCCATAATGCCATGCCGTATCAAATGCGGCATCATTACCAGACTGCGCGCGCGTGTTGGCGACATTCTGTTCGAACCGAGGCTTTTCGTTCGCAGGAACCGGTACGCCAAGCTCTTCGCTGAGCCGTTCGGCTGCTCCCCAGTGTATCGCCGCCTCTTCATACTCAGACCGTCCGGCAGCCAACTCACCGAGAACTCGCAATGACATCGCGATCCCCTGCCTGTCATTGATTTCGCGCTGCAAAGCCAGTCCACGGCGCAACAACGTGTATGCGCGATCGGGTTCTCTCAGCGCGACGGACACCTCTGCAAGATTGTACAGTGACAGAGAGATACCGATTTTATCTCCAAGATTCTCCTGTATGTTGAGCGCTTCCTGGTATTGCTGCCACGCTTCCTCCAGATTGCCGGACTCGAAGGCTGCGAAACCCAGGTTATTCAGTGAGTTGGCGATACCGCGCTGATCTCCTAACTCGCGCATCACCGCCAATCCCTGCTGGTAGAGCATTCCGGCGGTCTGATAGTCGTTTTGCATACTGGCGACATTGCCGAGGTTGCTGAGCGCATTGGCGACCCCGCGACTGTCTTCCAGTTCTCTCATCAACGCGAGGCTCTCCTCGCACAACGCTTTTGCATCCTCATACCTCCCCTGAAAACTGGCAACCACGCCCAGGTTGTTCAACAGGTTTGCGACGCCCGTCCGATCTCCCAGTTCTCGTTGCAGCGCCAGGCACTCTTCCAGCAGTGGTCTGGCAGTTTGGTGGTCACCCTGCCGATAGGATAGCATCCCTAGCACATGCAGGGCGGAGGCGCGCGCAGCAGGAGAGGCGTGCGAAGAGATTTCCAGAAGGTTCTTGAGACGTTCCCGTCCTTCTGTCCAGTGACCGCGCACGAGCCAGAATCTCCAGATCGCCCCGGCAATCCGAAGCCCCGATTCCACTCGTTCGGGACTGGACTGGCTCCATTCAAGAGCGGCACGAATGTTATCGTGGTCTGTTTCAAGACGTTGCAGCCATTCCTGCTGGTTCGCCCCGGAAAGCTGAGACAACGCTTCTTCCGCCTGAGCCACGAAGTAGTTCAGATGCCGGTCTCGAATCTGGTTGGAACCTTCCGACTTTTCTAACGCCTCCAGCCCGTAATGGCGTACTGTCTCCAGCATGCGATAGCGGGCAGTTGATCGGTCGTTTTCCACCAGTATCATACTCTTGTCGGAGAGGCTCGTAAGCAGATCCAGGACATCCCATTCGTCTACCGGTTCTCCCGAACAGATACGCTCTGCCGATTCAATTGTCCATCCCCCCACAAACACGCTCAACCGACAGAATAGCGCTTTCTCTGCATCATTCAGAAGGTCATAACTCCAATCAATCAGAGAGCGCAGTGTCTGTTGGCGCGGAAGCACAGTTCGACTGCCCCCGGTTAACAGCCTGAATCGCTGATCGAGGCGCCTTTCCAACTCCTGTATGGACATGCTGCGAACTCTTGCTGCCGCAAGCTCGATAGCCAGGGGTATGCCATCCAGCCGGTGGCAAATCGAGACGAGAGCGCTAGCGTTCTCATCAGTCACAACAAATTCCGGTTGAACCAGGCAGGCGCGATCCTTAAACAGTCGCACCGTTTCGTATTCGCTGAGTCTGCCGATAGATACCTTCTGATGCGGATCCGGGGTAGAGAGGGACGGAACGTGATAGAGCGTTTCGCCAGGAATACGCAAAGCCTCCCGGCTGCTGGTGAGGATGCGTACGTCCGCGCATTTGGTCAACAGTTTCTGGCACAGAACAGCGCATGAGTCGACCAGATGTTCACAGTTATCGAGGACAAGTAGAAGCTGTTTCTCTCTGAGATTCTTTGCCAGCGTCTCCAGAATCGAATCGCTCATCTCTTCCTGAACATCAACGGTCTGCGCCACGATATGAGCGACAAGGTTAGGGTCGGCAACCGGAGCTAGTTCCACAAACCAAACACCGTCCGCAAAATCGTCAATGAGGTCTGCGACGACATACAACGACAGGCGAGTCTTTCCGCATCCTCCTGAACCGGTCAGCGTGAGCAGGCGTGAAGACTTCATCAGTTTCTTTATCTGCGCCATCTCCCGCTCTCGCCCGATGAAAGTCGTTGTCTGAATGGGGAGGTTGTTCGGACGAGCGTCCAGCGAGTGCAGGGGAGGAAACTGAGAAAGGAGGTCGGGATGGCAAAGCTGGTACACATGCTCAGGACGGATCAGGTCTTTAAGCCGTCTCTCGCCCATATCTCGCAGGCTCGCGCCTTCCGGCAAAATATCCTGGACGATGTCGCGCGTTGAGGCTGAAAGAAGCACCTGACCGCCATGCCCGATAGCCAGTAGTCGCGCGACCCGGTTCAAGGGCTGACCGAAATAGTCTCCGTCACGCTCTTCGGCGATGCTGCTATGCAGCGCCATTCGTACCTTCAGAGGTCGCTCCCCTTCCGCTGTCCTGAGCGCCAGAGCGGGAAGCCAGGACTGAGCAGCCACCACCGCCTCAATCGCCCGGCGAGGATCGGAGAAAACAGAGCAGAAGGCGTCACCAACCGTCTTAACAACCCGACCATCGTGACACTCAATACAGGCGCGGAGCAGGTCATCATGCTGCGCCAGAGAGATACGCATCTCATCAGGATACTCTTCCCACAGACGAGTAGAGCCTTCAATATCGGTGAATAGAAATGTGACTGTCCCGGTATACTGACCCAAAGGAATATTCCGATCTACTGCTAGAAGAACTGTAATAGATGGATACTACTCAGAAACCCGCTCCTGCCTGCAATAGTTCTCCTTCTGCATACCGAGTCCCGATCCTCGACACTAGAAAGGTCTGTGTATTATCCAACCTCTTTCTAACCTCTGGTGATCGTCTCGTCCAGATTGAAAATAATCCCTACAATCGTGGAGAGCGCAGCCAATTCTGCCGTATCCAGTTTCTCATTGCGCGGAGATTCTCCGACGCTCAGCAGCCGGTTTGCCGATTCAGACTCCCTCCGATAGTGCATGACCTGCGCATGATAGATACGCAGAAGAGCCTGGGCCTCCATCGGCTTCGGCGGACGCGATAACGTGGTCTCCAGCGCATAACGGATTCGCGATTCCGGGGATGCGCCTGCCTCCTGCATGATACGTTCTGCGAATTTACGCGCCGATTCCACATAGATTGGATCATTCATCAGCACAAGCGCCTGAAGAGGAGTGTTGGTAGCGGATCGTCTCACAACACAGAACTCGCGTTCCGGCGCATCGAAGGTCTGAAGCGAGGGAGGCGGAACGGTTCGTTTCCAGAAGGTATACATCGAGCGCCGATAGAGCGCTTCCCCGCGATCCTGTTCGTATTTTTGCGCGCTGAAGCCGCCTCCGAAGGCAAGCTCCTCCCAGAGTCCCGCTGGATGATAGGGCTTGACGGATGGTCCCCCGATCTTCTCCACCAGCAGCCCGCTTACCGCCAGCGCTAGATCGCGGATCGCCTCCGCCTGAAGCCGCAGACGTGGCGCGCGCGCCAGCAGCCGATTTTCCGGATCTCTCTCCAGATGCTCAGGCGTAATACATGAGGACTGACGATAGGCGGCGGATGTGACGATCATCTTCTGCAACGCCTTGATATCCCATCTCAGCCGAATAAATTCTGTTGCCAGCCAGTCCAGCAGTTCGGGATGAGTCGGACGCTCTCCCTGCACGCCGAAATCCTCTGCCGTTCTAACGATCCCAGTGCCGAAAAACATCTGCCAGAAACGGTTCACCGCAACCCGCGAAGTAAGCGGATGAGCAGGATTCACCAGCCACCTTGCCAGCCCGAGCCGATTGGATGGATATTCCTTCGGCATCGGGAGAAGCGCCTCCGGCGTACCCATCGCCACCTTCTCGCCCTTCTGATCATACTCCCCTCGCCGCAGGATATGAGTCTCTCGCGGCTTTTCCATCTCCTGCATCACCATCGTGGTGGGGATGCAGGCATCCAGTTCAGCGCGTTTCCGCCGGGTCTCGTTGACCTCGAAGTTCAGTTTTCGGTAGGGTTCGTCAAAGTGTTGCAGATAGTACCGCCTCAATGTCTCGTTCTGATCATCCGTTCGCTTCTCTTCAGGAGTCTCCAGCGCGGCGCGGATCATCTCAAGACCAGTTAGTTGATCCACCTCTTCCACCGTCAGAGCGCGACTGTAGAGCCGAATCTCATCCACCATTCCCTTGAACGGCGCGCCGGGGTTGCGGCTTCCGACGGTCAGAGGCTTCTCCGTCTTGATCGTCCCCGACAGGCGGTCATGCGTTACATCCACCGCTGCTGGTTTCCCGTTGATGTAGAGTTTGATGCCTGCCGCTTTTCCTGAGCCGTCACAGGTGACAAACAGGTGTGTCCAGCGATTCAGTTCGATCTGAGTCTTTGAGTTCACACGGAGGGCGTTCTGCTCCCATTGATGAATAAGATGCACGAAAACGCGCCGATCTCCGAGATAGAGATCATATCCGCGAATACCGTTGTTGACATCCATGCGGGAAAGAACCGTCATATGATCGGCAGAGGCGGGATAGACCCAGGCTCCGTAAGAGAAAGACTCACCGAGGTCGAAGCCTGCCGTATTTCCAAGGTCTACCTGCGTGCCTCCATCGAACTGCAGCGCTCTGCCCGATCTGCCTGATGCCCGGACTGCGCTCCCCTGCACATTCCCGGCAGGCTGCTGTCCTGTCATGTCGCGAACCTTCGCCCCTTCCGTCTCATCGAGTCCGTAGTGGGCGATCAACCCCTGAGTCAATGC
The DNA here is from genome assembly GCA_964429855.1 of uncultured Chthonomonadaceae bacterium. Taxonomy (GTDB): domain Bacteria; phylum Armatimonadota; class Chthonomonadetes; order Chthonomonadales; family CAJBBX01; genus CALLMM01. The sequence goes on along the minus strand of CAYSDM010000018.1, from coordinate 32,574 downwards.
GGTTGACTTCTCCAGTGCGGTCAGCGCGGTCTTCTGCCATTCTGACGCCATTGCAGCCGCCTCATCGGCACGGGCTTTCATCTCCTGATTCAGCTTCGCGATCTGCAGATCGTATGCCGATAACTGTGCCTGCTGTTCGGGACGAGGCGCTTTGATAAACGGCGCGGCGTTGCCTGCCTGTCCATCGAGTCCCTGTTCCGGGATATTGTTGAAGAAGGCGTAGAACTGATAGAACTCCTTCTGTGAGATCGGGTCATACTTGTGATCATGACACCCGGCGCACTTCATCGTCAGCGCAAGCCAGGTCGTGGCGGTGGTGTCCACGCGATCCATCACATATGCCGCCTGATACTCCTCCGGGATCGCGCCCCCCTCGAAGTTGATCGGGTGATTGCGATTAAAGCCGGTGGCGATCCGCTGGTCGAGTGTGGCGTTCGGAAGCATATCTCCGGCAAGCTGCTCAATGGTGAACTGGTCGAAGGGCAGATTACGATTGAACGCCTCGATCACCCAGTCACGCCATCTCCACATATCGCGATGGCTGTCAATGTGGTAGCCGTGCGTATCGGCGTAGCGCGCCAGATCGAGCCACTTCAGCGCCATCCTCTCCCCGTAACGCGGCGATGCCATCAGCCGGTCCACCAGCCTCTCATAGGCATCGGGTCTTCTATCGCTCAGAAAAGCCTGCAACTCGGAGCGTGACGGCGGAAGACCGGTGAGGTCGAAGGAGAGCCGACGTATCAGCGTGTAGCGATCTGCTTCCACAGAGGGTTTCAGTCCCTCGCGCTCCAGCCTGGATAGAATGAAGTTATCTATCGGATTCCGAACCCAATTCGTCCTTTTGACTTTTGGGACGGCGGGACGCTTCGGAGTCACGAATGCCCAGTGAGGAGCATACTCTCCTCCCTGCCGAATCCACTGCTTGAGAATCGCGATCTTCTCCGGCGCAACCTTCTTGCCGCTCCTGACAGGGGGCATCTTCAAAGGGTGTTTATCCGGGAGTGAGAGCCGTCTCAGAATCTCGCTCTGATCCGGTTTCCCTGGAACAATCGGTAGATTGCCGGATGCCAGCTTACCGCGTGATCCATCCTGCGTATCCAGTCGCAGACCTGCCATGCGCTTGTGAGAGTCGGGACCATGACAGGCAAAACAGGCGTCGGCAAGGATGGGACGCACATCGCGGTCAAAATCCACACGAAGAGCCTGCGGCTTTGAAGCCAGATTCTTATCACCTGAGACGGAAGCAGGTTTCCGGGATGAAGAGGTTTTTCGATCCGAATCGGAGCGTTTTTTTCGAGACTGCGCGCTGCAGACTTTCGGTAGAAGCGATGCGAACGTCAGGAGAAGCGTAAGTCCCAGTATACCGAGAAAAGAGAGTTTAATAATGACCCTTTGCTGCATAGTCTCCTCAAACTTTTCGGGGGAGGTGTGACCACATTATATCTGCGCAGGGGGATCGCCGTCAACGCATCGCCTGGAGAACCGACATGAAGCCGATGCGCCGTTATGAGTAGGTGGGGATTACGGCAGTCAACAAGAATGTTAATGATAGAACAAAAAACAACGCCAGGATCGCCAGCGAGATAAGATCGCGATACTTTACGGGAGACAGGGAGCGAATGCCGAGAGCAAAGAACAATGAAAGAGGCAGCATGGCGGGATACAGATAGCGCCCCTGCGCCTGAAAGAAGGTCCAGATAAAGCCGACAAACGAAATGATAACCAGCGCGACCGTGAGAAAGAAGAGATAGATCAGAAAACGCTGACGCCTGGTGAAATCGGCGCGCTGCCGGAAATGCAGGGGGATCAACCCCATAACAGCCGCCAGCGTCCCCAGAACGTAGAGCAGATAGAAAGAGACGGGAAGAAACTGCGGAATCCCCATTGCTGCTAGACGCGGTGGCGTGTACGATGCCCAGAAGGTGCGGAAAGTCCAGTTTGCCACCAGATTCAGGTAGCCAATGCGACTCATGGGCGTATCGTTCGGTCGAATCTCTCCCGACCATGCATCTACCGCCAGTGGTCGTTTGTCAATCCAGTCGCTCGCTTTGGACGTTCCCTCAAATTCACGCAGGAAACCTTTTACCGGCGTAAACTCGCCATATAGTTGATAGTTTCGCGCATACCAGGGAACCGCCAGCACTGCTGTTACCGCCAGCAGAGCCAATCCTCCCTGCCAAACCGCTTTCGACGGCTCTCCCTCTTTCCAGAGAAGAAAGAGCGCTGCCCCCACAACCGGCAGCAACAGCAGACCGGTCGCTTTGGTCAGGAGCGCCGCCCCCACGACTCCCCCGATCATTCCGGCACGCCGCAGCGTAAATCCGCCGCGAAACGCTTCAATCAGAAAGAGCAGCGTTAGGGAGAAGAGCAGTTCAATCAGCGCATCGTTGCCGACCGCGCCGGTGATCGCATGACGCATGGGAAGGAGCGCGGCAAACCCCATCGCCAGCGCAGCCAGCGCAGGCTCCTCCGGGAACAGCCTGCGAACGGCGCGAAAGATGACATAGAGCGTCGCGAGTCCGCACAGCGGTGAAAACCAGCGAACGGCGCGATCTCCCCCCGCATAGAAAATGGACGCCAGAGTATAGTAGAGCGGGGGCTGATGCCACTGATAGGTGGGGAACTCTTTGTCTCCCTGCACGGGAGCGCGACCGCCATAGGCAATCGCGCGCACGTAGATCAGATGGGCGCGTTCATCCGGCGCATTGATGAAACTTCCAGCATTGACCGGCAGCACGGGGGTCGTGTAGATATGACCGAGGGTCAAGCACAGATAGGCGCAGACAAGCAGCGCCGTCGCCACACTCCAGAGTCGGGAGAGCTTTTCTGTGGGCGGATGCAGCGGTGAGAGTGGGGGCGCACTCGGCTCCAGCGACCTCTTTCTACGACCCACCATCTATCCTCCTGCTCGAAACTCCAGCACCACTACCGCGCGCGAACTCGCCTGCGGCAAGAATAGAGCATTTCCCTGAGATAACGCCTCGCCGATCAGATGCCGCCAGCCCTCATCGGTCGGTCCGGGACGATATCGCTCCATGACCAGCGCAGCCTCCCCGCCGGAAGCTATCGCTTCTCGAAGACGCGCCGCGCCTTCCGCCGACTGAAAGAACGGAGAGAAGCTCAAGTTTATAATGGCATATCGGTAACCGTTCTCAAGGAACCAGTCCGCCATTTGACGACTATTTTGAAAACGGTCATAGGGAATGTAGAGCGAATGCGGACGATTTCCCCACAGATAACGCCGATCCAGATAGAAGCCGCGCGTATCTTCAAACAGCACAACCCCGGCATTCGGGTCGGTATTGGCGTTGATCCACTGCTGCGCGGCGTAGATATTCACAAAGCGATTCAGGTACTCCTCTCTCGCCTGTGAATCCGTCGCGCGCGACAGTGCTCCGGCTAATCGCGCCTTTCCTCCCGCCATTCTGTCCGAAGAGACGAAATAGAGCAGGAGCAACGAAACCTGAACCGCCGCCACGAATCCGATCAGATAGGTGAATGCTCGCTGTCTCTGAGCGATACGACAGGCTCCCTCCCCACCCAGCAGCCCGAGAAGCGGAACCAGCGGAATCAGATAGCGAACATACTGCATCGTCACAGACCAGACAGATAACCATAGCAGACAGAGGATCGCCGTCCCTTTAGCGGAGACCGATGCTCCGCGCCCGAAAAGAAGCAGCGGAGGCAGAGCAAGATAGAGAAATCCCAGATGGGTAAACTGACCCGGACTCTGGTAGTTGTAGTAGATTCGCGGCGTCGCCACCATGCCAAACGGCGCAAGGATCAGGTTGCGTACTCTCTCTCCGATACCTGGCGTCTCATAGGGCGTTCTGGCTCCCCGGAGATCATCCGCCACCGTCTCCAGCGAACGATTCAGCCCGAAACTGCGCTGTTCAATACTGTAGGGACGCGAAAGCTCCTCGCTCCAGTATTTACCGCCAAACACGCTATAGGCGAAGGGATAGACCGGGTTGCCGGTCTGGATCCAGGTCTTTACATAGAAGGGGCTGCCGACCGCCAACGCGCAAACTGCATAGACACTCGCGCCTCGGATTCCGGCGCGTCCGACCAACAGCAGCAGACCGATCAGAACGAACGGAACCAGCGACAGCGTTTTCACCGCCAGCGCCAGCCCCATCAGAATGCCGCACAACGCCAGCCACCGAATATTACGCGAGGCGCGAAATTCCAGCGCCGCCCCGACGGCAATCGTCACATAGAGAGCCTGCGCGACATCAATATAGGCGATGCTCGCCTGCCAGAACACAATCGGCGTGGTGACGAAGCAGATCGCCCCGATCATTCCTGCGGAAGGCGCGAAATGGCGTCGTCCAATCGCAAGGATCGCGGCGGCGCACAGAACGCCCGTTATATAATGAAATAGGTTCGCCAGCGCAAAACCGTCAAAGAGTAGCCCCAGCGTAAAGAGCATCTGTGTCAGAAAAGGAAAGTTGGACTGATGCTGCGTGGGAAGAAAGAGGATTCGATGCTGCTCAACATAGATTTTCGGAGCTGCCAGATGGTAGGCGAGGGAGTCCCATTCGTAGGGTCCGGGCGGTACAAAGCAGTAGAGCAGTCCGATCAGACCGAAGAGCGTCAGAACCAGACCGGTGAGGATCGGGAGCGGTGAACCGGGTTTCGCTGCCGGAGCGTTCCGTTCATCTGATGGCGTCTCTGGTAAAGAGACATCCTCTTTTTTGCGCAGAAGTCGGCAGCCAGGGAGAGAGACCGCCGCCAGCGCGCATAACCCCAGAATCGCCGCGAGGCGAGTCAACCGCCCCGTCAATCCCAGAAGAAGAACCAGATAGGCGACGACTCCCAATCCCAGCGCGGTAGAATAGGTTACCTGTTCTAGCAGGGTCTCCGGTTTCAGGCGCAAAAGCCTCAGCGTAAACAGCCCGATACCGAAGGAGATGAGCAGAACCGCCAGCCAGATCGCCACGGCTATCATAACGGCTCTATATTCGCCTTCAATCGTTGAACTCCCTCCTCCATCATCACCTGCACCGTTCCGAAACAGCGCCCGTGCGCTCCCGCCTGAACCACCAGGGTATTTTCTACTCTCTCTCCTTCTTCCAGCAGCGCATGGGTATGCCCGCCGATAATCAGATCAATGCCCGGAACGCGCGCCGCCAGTTCCCGATCTTTTCCAAGCCCGATGTGCGTCAGGCAGACCAGCAGATCACAGTGAGGACGCAGGTCGGGGATCAGCCGGGCAGCCGTCTCTATCGGATCATCAAAGACATAGGCGGAGACCTTACGAACCAGCATCCGTTCTGTTATCATGGGAACGGTCAGTCCAAGAACAGTCACGCGGAAGCCGTTTACGAGGGTCTTTGTGATGGAAGGAACTGCCGGAAGAGGTGAAGAGGGATCGCGAGGGCGCACATTGGCGCAGAGAACCGGGAAGCGCGCCCGAAACAGTTTGGCGGTGAAACCGACCTGCGAGAAATGAAAATCCCGGTTGCCGACCGTCATCGCATCATAGCCGCTATCGGACATCAACTCCAGGATCGGCTCGCCCCCCGGTTTGAAGGTGACATTTCCCGAAGAGCCTGCGTCTCCAGCATCCAGTAAAAGACCGCTCTCCCCCAGCGAACTTCTCAACGCTGCAAGACGAGCGGCTTTATCCGGTGTCAGATGATTATGAAAGTCGTTGGTATGCAGCAGTGTAACCGTTGGCATCAGGCTTTCTGGTTACCGGCAGCCCTTCGATCAGGCGTGTCTGGTGCTGCGTCGTAAGAACCAGAGAAGCCGTCGGTTGGAGCCGTTGTCTCCTTGAGGAAAGGGGTCGGGAGTCAGTTCTGCCTCCTCGATAATAATCGCCTGCGACAGAGCTTCCTCAATCTCTTTCTGAGACGGGCGAGCCCCCGGCATATCCGCTATACGACGCAGGCGTGCCGAGTAGCTTTGTGCATCCAGCACAAAGGATGTGGGCAGCGTGCGTTTACAACGCCAGCATTCACGCCGGTGTGCGAAATTTTCTGCGCGACAATGCGGACAGGGAGCCGACACTTCACGAGACATCAGACCTGCCTCTCATATCTGCGTACATCGCGACACGCATAATTTATGTCGCCGCAATGAAGGAAAAAACAGAGCCAGCAAATTGAAACCTGAATGGGTCAATCAGGGTTCTATTGTTAGGAGTGTTAACCTCTTTGACGTTAGTTATGCCCGGATGTTCTATCATAACCGAAAAACAGTTTTCGTACAAGCCCATATGCCATCAGAAATCCGCCATCACCGGGCGAATAAAAAGATGAAACATTAGCTAGAATCATCCGTCTATTATAGAAATACAGTCCAAATTATGACAGTTGCCCCTAGACAAAGATTGTCACTTCGGATGCTTACGGATCTTCCTGACGAGATGACTTTCGATGTAAGCCCTCAACAAGGAGGTGAAGGCGATGGCTGATCATTCCGCCGGTGCAATCATCACCACTTCCCAGAAGTTTATGGTCTGGGACTACTCCGTCGTCACCATCCACGCGCGCCATGACGATCTGCTGGAACAGGCGCTGAAGGAGCACGGACAGCATGGATGGGAACTGATCCACATCAACATTCCGGTTGCCAACGACTATCAGTGCGTTTTCAAGCGGCCCGCGCCGTGACGGCTCTCGATAGAGGACAGCTACCATGCTGTCCTCTATCTTTTTATTCCATAACCGGCGATCAGGTTACCACATCTCCCGGTTTCAGGTCATAAATAACCAGACCGGGAATATCGTGTGTCAGTTCGCGCAGGGCGGCAGGCGTTCCGGTCAATACCGGGAAGGTTCCCCAGTGGAGCGGAAGGATATACTTCGCGCCCAATAAGCGAACAGCGAGCGCCGCTTCGCGGGGCCCCATCGTGAAGTGGTCGCCGATGGGGATCATCGCCAGATCGGGATGATAGAGATCCCGGATGAGAGCCATATCTCCGAAGACGCAGGTATCTCCGGCGTGGTAGATTTTGAAGCCGTTTTCCAGTTGCACCACGTAGCCCGCCGCCTCCCCGGCATAGAGAAGCTGGTCGCCATCCTGATACCCGCTGGAGTGGCTCGCGTGCGTCATTGTGAGGGTGATGTCGCCAAACTGCGCGGTTCCCCCCTTGTTCATCGGCGTCGAGTTGGTCAGCCCCTTCTTCCCCAGAATGGAGATCAGCTCGAAGTTGCCAACCGTCATCGCCCCCGTTGCGGCGGCTATATCGAGGGCATCGCCCATATGGTCAAAGTGCGCGTGAGTGAGCAGCATCAGATCGCATTTCGCGATCTGTTTGTGCTCCTGCGGACAGGCTGGATTCCCTGCCGTCCAGGGATCGATCAGAATCGTCTTTCCCCCCGGAGACTGGATGAGAACCGTTGAATGTCCGAGCCATGTTATGGATGTATTACGGTTCAGACTCATGGAATTCTCCTTGTTCTGCATCATCTATTTTAGACGAATTACATCAGGCTGCCGAGATAGCAGCAGAACGATATAGCTCAGAAAAATCCCGCTTCCCAGCGCCAGTGTCAGCGAAACGCCCCATCGCTGCGCAATCGCGCCCGCCATCAGAGAGCCGAAGGGCTGAAGACCGGCCATTGCAAACATATGCGCGGATACAGCGCGTCCGCGAAACGCCTCCGGCGCGAGCGACTGGGTTAGCGCGTTCGCGGTCGCAAGCTGTCCGATGGCGGACATTCCCACCACGACGAACAGCGGGATCGCCATAACAAAAGCGTTTATCTGCGAGAGAGCCATCAGCGACAGTGAAAACAGAACGGCTCCCATCAACATTAATCGTCCGCGCCTCTGCGCGGCGGAAAACCTTCCGATAAAATAGACCCCGCACAATGCGCCAAAACCGATAGACGAAAAGAGAAAGCCGTATCGCCGATCATGCTCCTCGATACCGAGCATATCCTTGGCGAAAGCGGGCATCAGCGTCGAGTAGACCGAAAACGCGCAGATGCTGGTGACCGCCGTCAGAGCGACGACATGACGCATCAGAACATTGCTGCGCAGGTGCTGAATCCCCTCCACAAACCCGAGCCAGACTGAACCGGATGCCGCGCCGCGCCGTGTCAGATCGGTGCGGATCAGCAGGATCGCCAGCAGGATCGCCGCGAAACTGATGCCGTTGGTAAAAAAACACCAGGCGGGTCCCAGACCGACGTAGATCAGGCTCCCTATCACCGGACCGATCACCCGCGCCGCGTTAAACGCCGCCGACTGCAGCGCGATGCCGGTTGCCAGGTCCTCCTCCCCGACCAGATCGTAGATCATCGCCTGCCGGGCGGGACCATCTATGGCAAAGACCATACCGTTGACCAGCGACAGCGCAACGATATGCCATAACTGGATGACATTCAGCCAGGTGAGCGCAGCCAGCAGAAAGGCGTTTACCGCATAGAGACTCTGTGTCGCTAAAACCAGTGTCCGCTTATTTGCCCGATCTGCGATCACGCCGCCAAACAGCATAAAGAGGGTCGTCGGCAATCCTCCCGCCAGCCCGATCCATCCAAGCGCCGCCTTCGATCCGGTCTGATGATAGACGAACAGCCCCAGCGAGACCATCTGAACCCAACTGCCGATAAAGGACAGACAGGCTCCCAGCCAGAAGAGCCGGAAATCACGATGGCGCAGCGCGCCAAAGACGCTCTGGCGTTTCGTGGGCTGTGAGGCGGCATTCGAGGAGCGCATCAGCGCGGGAAACTCCTTATCTACTTGGGGGATTATACCTCCTGTTTCGCGCGTTGTCAGCAGGAAGGAGTTCCTGTCTGATCTGCCGAACCGCAGTCTCAGGAGAGAACGATGCCCATACCTTTTCGTCTGCTTCTACTGATCTGTATCCCGGCGATACTCTCTTATGGCTGCCCCTCACGCAACTCCGGTAAGAAAGACCCCATGATGCCAATGCCGGGAAGAGACGGCGGATTTCGAGATGTTACGGCAGAAACCGGTCTGGATAAGGCGCGTTATCGCTGGAAGGCAGGAGAGTATCCATCCTTTGCGGCGGCATGGGGCGACTATGATCGCGACGGGAAGCGCGACCTGATGATTGCCCAGACCGCCAACCTCACCCTGCTGCATCAGGAAAACGGGAAACTGATACCTGTTGCCGAGACCGGTCTCTCCTTTCCGGGAAGCGTACAGGGAGCGGCCTGGGTGGACTATGATCGAGACGGCAATCTCGACCTTTCGCTCTGTGGAGTCAGCCGCAAGGAACGCGACGGCAGAGCAGGTTTTATCTCTCATGTCGAGCTATTTCGAAATCTGGGAGGAGGACGGTTCCATAAGGCCCTTATCGCTCCTTCTCCTCCCAATTTTCGTTCTCCCACTCAGTCCACAGAAGTCCCGACGATCCACTCTGTATGGACGGATATCAATCGCGACAATCTGCCCGATCTAATCGTCTTAGGAACGAATCTCGATCTCCAGATATGGCAGAATCAGGGCGGAGGGCGTTTTCAGGTCTTCAATAGAGTTTTAAAGAAACGCGCGATTCGAGGCATCTTTGCGCTGCCTTTCGACTACAACCAGGACGGTAAAACAGATATCTTCATCGCCTCAACAGAGGAGAAGCATACTCTTCTTGGGAATCGAGGTGACGAATATCGCGGCCACGATTTTCGCGTCGTCCCGCAGGCATCCGGACTGGACCGACTTCCTCCGACTCGCTACGTCTTTTCTGCAGATTTGAATCGGGATGGAAGACCCGATCTGATCGCCGCAACGGAGCGCGGTACACAGATATGCCTCCAGAAGGAGGATCGCACATTCGAACCCGTCACTCTACCGACCCTCTCCTCTCCCCTGCGTGTATGGGCAGCGGCGAGTGCAGATTTCGATAAGGACGGTATTCTTGATCTGCTAACGTTAGCTCCGCGTCCGGTCGGAATGGGTGAAACAGAGGTGCGGTTCTATCGCGGTAAAGGGGACGGGACCTTCACCGACGAGACGAAAGAACGGGGTCTGGAGATGATGATGGCTCCCGGCAGCGTCCCCTTCATTCTGGAAGATTTCGACGGCGATGGATGGACGGATGTGCTCTTTCCCGCCGCCAAGCCGTTATTGTTGCGAAACACCGGAAAGGCGACTCCCTGATGGCGATGCCGGAGCAGCCTGATCCTATTCGCAGGACGATCGAGGCGTTTCTGGAGTATCGTCGCACGGTGCGAAACAGCGCGCCTCGCACCCTGAACGCCTATGCCGCCGATCTGGAGCAGTTCGCCGCCTATCTTCAGGAACGAGGGATTGCCGATCTGAAGAAGGTTGACCTGAGCGAGCTACGCGGCTATCTGGCTTCTCTTCAGAGCTTTCAGTATCAACGCGCTACTCTTGCGCGCAAGCAGGCATCGCTCCGCGCCTTGTTTCACTGGGCGCGACGCACGGAATGTATCGTCTCCGACCCGACTCGCGGACTGCGCGCTCCGCGCCAGAGCCGAAGGCTGCCTCGCTATCTTCGTTCAGAAGAGATAGAATCGCTGCTCAATGCGCCGGATGATTCACCCGCCGGACTACGCGACCGCGCCCTGCTGGAGATGCTCTATGCGAGCGGTCTGCGCGCGGGAGAAGTGGTTCGCCTGAATCTCGGCGATCTCGATCTGGAGGCGGGCGAAGTGCGCGTGCGGCAGGGAAAGGGGCGCAAGGAGCGGATCGGACTACTCGGACGCGCCGCCATTGATGCCCTGCAAAACTATCTCCAGTTCGGCAGACCCGCGCTGGAAGCGAAGGCGCGAAAAGGCAGGAGCGTCGCACTGTTATTGAATAAATATGGCGAGCGGCTTTCGGACAGAGGCGTTCGTAGAACTTTCGATAAGTATGTGGAGGCGGCGGGAGCGCGACTGAAGATCACGCCGCATGTGCTGCGACATACCTTTGCAACCCATCTGCTGGAGAACGGTGCAGACCTTCGCGCCGTGCAGGAGCTTCTCGGACACGCGCACATCGCCACCACCGAAATCTATACGCACGTCACCACTGAACGCATTCAGCAGGTATATGATTCCGCGCATCCTCTCGCGCAGGAACCGCCGGAAGAAACAGAGTTGCAGCACCACACTTCAGCCGGTCTGGAGGAATAAGCTGGTGTCAGAAACCAGTCAAACGCAAGTAGGTACGCAAAACCCGCCGTCATCTCCCGGTCTTGGTCGCAATGTAAAGGCGCTGGGCTTCGTCAGTCTCTTTACCGACATCTCCAGCGAAATGGTCTATCCGCTTACCCCGCTCTTTCTGACCATCGTTCTCGGCTCTCCGGCAAAGATCGTCGGCTTGATCGAAGGGATTGCGGAGAGCACCGCCAGTCTTCTCAAGCTCTACTCCGGCTGGATTTCCGATCGAATGGGCAGACGCAAGCCGCTCGCGCTGGCGGGATACTCTCTGAGCGCCCTATCGAAACCGTTGATCGGTATCGCAACGCTGTGGGCGCACATTCTCGGAGCGCGTTTTCTGGATCGCGTGGGAAAGGGGTTGCGGACGGCTCCCCGCGACGCTCTCATCGCCGAAAGCTGTCCCAAAGAGATGCGCGGACGCGCATATGGCCTGCATCGCAGCATGGACACCATCGGCGCGGTCATCGGACCGCTTTTCGGCTATCTCTTCCTGCGCCGGTTATCGCCCGACTATCTCCGACAGCATTCCGATCTGCTGCGCTGGCTCTATGCGCTGGCGTTAATTCCCGCACTGATGGGCGTGATAACACTGGCGATATTTGTGCGAGAGAAGCGGAAACCTGCTGCGACGGAGACTCCCTCCGATCAACCTGCGAAAGGGGACTCTTCCAGCGCAAAGAGGCTTCCCTCCTGGAGCAGCCTCTCCCCCACTTATCGCCGCTATCTGCTACTGATCGGGCTTTTCAGCATCGGCAACTCCTCTGACACCTTTCTGATTCTGCGCGCTCAGGAAATGGGTCTGAACGTCACGCAGACCCTGCTGCTCTATGCGCTCTATAACGTCGTTGAAGCCGCGCTCGCCTATCCGGCTGGCTATCTGTCGGACAGGATCGGTCGAAAATCGCTGCTCGTTACCGGCTATATTGTCTTTGCGCTGGTCTATCTGGGATTTGCGCTGCTGACCGGTATCTGGACCGTTGGGGTTCTCTTTGTATTGTATGGCTTCTACTATACATTAACTCAGGGAGTTCAACGCGCCTTCGCCGCCGATCTTACTCACCCTGACCGACGCGCCGCCGAAATCGGGACGTTTCATATGATGGTGGGTCTGTTCGCGCTCCCGGCAAGCCTCCTGGCAGGCATTCTCTATGACCTCTCTCCCATGTTCCCCTTCCTTCTGGGAGCGATAACCGCCGGTTCCGCCGCGCTGCTGCTGGCAATATCAAAACTTGACAAAAGAGAAACTGAACAGCTAAACTCTCAGTAGTAAGAATAAAGTCAACAGGTGTTTATGTGAAGCGGGATCGGTTTTGTCCCGACTTCTCATAGCGGTCTCTACAAGGAAGGTGTCATGAGCGTTCGTCGTAGTTCCATGAAAGGCTATTCGCAGTCCGGCGGCGGATGGGGATTCATTAAAGCATTCGGATTCTGGGTCTTTCTGTTCGTCGCCTCTTTCATCGTCGGGATGCTCATCATCTCGCCGATGATTCACATCGCCGCTGGCACGAACAACCCGCCCGCAGCGTCCGGCGCGTCCAGTCTGACACAGAACAATAACGCCGTCAATCCCTCTCCACAGCCGCCGTCCAATTCACCGCCTCCGGATCGCAGCCTGTCCACGCCCGTTCCGCAGGAGCAGCGCGATCGCGGAACAGAAAAGCCCTCTCTGGAATTGACGCCGGATAACTCTGAGCGCGAACCGGTTCAGCGACGCGAATCGCCCGATGAGACTCCGCGTTACAACCCCTCAGATAACAACGAGGAACAGAATACGCCGGATAGCAACCGCGATTCTTCCAGTCGTTCTGAGCGAAACGAGGACCGAACCGCGCCCCGTAACCGCGACCGCGCGCAGGAGCTTGATCGCACTGGCTCCACATCCACGCGCGAGAGATCCACACGACGCACTATTCGCGAGAATGAGACCAGCACACCCAGAAGCAGCGCATCGCCTCGCCGGGAGACGACCCGCGAAGAGCCGTCGGAGGGATCGCGCCGGGAAACCACGCGATCCAGCGAACGCTTTCCGCGCAGTTCTGAGAGAACGCGGCGCAGCGAAGAGACGCCGACACGATCCGGCAACGGAAACGATGTTCAGAAAAAGGAATCGCTCGATAACTGATCGTCGTCTACAGCCGACAACGCTGCCATAGAACGCGCCGCCTCTGGTGAAGCAGGGGTAGGGAAAGCGCTTTCTGAACCTGCTTCCCGGCAAGAATAGAGCCTGTGGAGAGAACCTCCACAGGCTGTTTTAGTAGCTGATTATGCCAGTAGATCTATACGAGGAGACCCTCCATCCGGGGGAGGAAAGTACACCTGAACCGTTATCGCGTCCAGATGCGGTGCAACCGTTAGCATCTGCATCATGATAGTATGTATAGGCCAGTTCTCCTCCTGTCCTGTATCCTTGGGAGGAAGGGTGCGGACCCTTTCCTGCGACACCACTGCTTAGACCATATCCCTCAGCAGTCTCAGCCCCTCTCTATCCACTGTTGAGGTATCCATGGTGTGTGCCTTCCTCTCAAGCCTGCTCATGGATTTCAGGCTATGAATGATTCTTCCCTCCTCGTCGAAAAACCGACACAGTGGTTATGCCGGTTCTCTCTGCGCGGTCCTGATCGCACAGAGGTATTGAAAGCATGACTGGCGAATAGGAAGGATGTTGTTCGCACTACTCTTGTCGGTCTTTCTGAGGAGAAATGGATCGTGTCAGACCGCCGCGCTTCCTCAACTTCGCCCGCTCATCGAAGCGTATTTCGCCGAATGCTGCCCTATCTGCGCCCTCACTGGCGCGCTCTTGCCCTGGGACTGGCTTGCCTGCTCATCTCTGTGCCGGCAGGTCATTTCCATCCACTTGTCTGGGCATTTATGGTGGATCAGGTCATCATGCACCGACGGGTGGAGATGCTGCTTCCCGCCATGGGGCTGATGTTTCTGGTGCAGGCGCTCGGAACCGTCATCGGAGCATTTCGCGATAATCTGCTTCAGAAGGTCGGGCAGCGACTGGTCTTCGAACTGCGCAACGAGGTCTATGCAAAACTTCAGAGACAGTCCCTGGGCTATCTTCACGATAACCGCGCAGGAGATCTGGTCTCCCGCACCATGAGCGATGTGGATGTGCTGCAGGATGTCGCCGTTCAGGGAACCGATTCGATCATTGCCAACCTCTTCAGCTTCCTGTTCGTCGCCACCATCCTCCTGATGCTGAACTGGAAACTGGGAATCGTTACGTTGGTTCCCATCTTTCTGGTCTTTCTGCTCAACCGCTTCTTTAACGCCCGCGTAAAAACGCTCTATCGCGCCGCCCGCGATCTGCTGGGGCAGGTCAGCGCGCGTCTTCAGGAAAACCTTCAGGGCATGGTGGTCATCAAAGCCTATGCGAAAGAGCTATATGAGATGAGCCGTTTTCGCGCGGTGACTCAGGAGTACCAGAACGCCAACTTCAAAGCCATCAATGCGCGTACCGTCTTCTTTCCAGCCGTGCAGATGGTCGGCTTTATCTCGAACGTGTTGTCGGTAGGTTTCGGCGCATGGCTGGTACTGGCAGGTCAATTCACCGTCGGCGGGCTGGTCGCCTATCGGGGCTACTGGTGGCCCCTCTTCTCCCCTATCAGTTCGCTGGCGAGTATCAATGATATGTTGCAACGCGCGCAGGCAGCCGGAAGCCGCGTTTTTGAACTGCTGGATGAAGAGGAGGCGATCCAAGATGCGCCGGACGCCAGAGAGCTTCAGGTCACAGAGGGGAGGATCGAGTTTCGTCATGTAACCTTCTCCTATCTTCCCCTGACGCTGTCCGGATCAGAAGAAGATACCGACTCGATGGGACCGAAGGAAATCATCGAGAACGACTCCTTCCCCGACAGTGAGATGAGCCGGAGAAGCAAAATCGTTCTGCAAGATGTCTCGTTTGTCGTCCAGCCGGGCGAGATGGTTGCGCTGGTTGGCCCCAGTGGAGCCGGGAAGACAACCGTGTTGAATCTGGTGATGCGGTTCTGGGATCCGACTGAAGGCGAGATACTCCTAGACGGGCAGAATATCGCGGAGGTTAGACAAGAGAGCCTGCGCCGTCATACCGCGCTGGTGCTGCAGGAGACGTTTCTGTTCAATGGGACGGTGCTGGAGAATCTGCTCTACGGCAGGCAGGACGCCACGATGGATGAGATCAAGCAGGCGGTGCGCGATGCCAACGCCGCAGACTTCATCCTCGATCTGCCCCGGGGCTATGAGACGGAGATAGGAGAGCGCGGCGTGAAACTGTCCGGCGGTCAGCGGCAGCGCCTCTCCATTGCGCGCGCGTTCCTCTCCAACCCGGAGATACTGATTCTGGATGAGCCGGTCTCCAGTGTAGAGCCGGAGTCAGAAGCCATCATCACGCAGGCGCTGGAGCGGTTGATGCAGGGACGAACCACTTTCGTCACCTCGCACCGCTATTCGCTGGTGCGCGGCGCAGACCGCATTCTCGTCTTTGAACAGGGGCGTCTGGTGGAACAGGGCAGTCACGAACAGCTAATGGATGCCGACGGTCTTTATGCCGCCATGTATCGCCAGCAGATGGGGCAGAATGCGCGTATTTTGAGCGGACACGCGGGAGAACAGAGGCTATGAATCTCGATTTTCTGAAAGTATTAACCGAGACGCCATCCGTAGGAACCGCCTGCGGACCGATGGTGTATCTGCTGACGCAATGGTTTGGAGAAGACTACTCGCGCACGCTGGCGGAGGACGCCTTCTGCCTGTTTCAGAAAGCCGGATATGCGCCGGAGGAGCTTCAGGCGGTCTTCATCGCCCATCTGGACGAAATCGGAGGATGCATCTACGGAAAGCGCCTGGATACGGAAGGCGGCGGTTTCGATTCACGGGTGTGGGGCAATCGCCCCCAGATATTCCGACAGGCGACGCTGCAGGCTTTCGACTATCTGGCGCAGACGAGCGAGGAGGCGTTCCCGATTCAGTCCGAGATCGTGATGGAGGGTGAGGAGGATCGGCTGATACTGTTCGGTGAGAGAGTTCGCCCCTATCGCACCGTCTTCACCTTTCGCGAGGAGACAACCTTTTCTGGAGATATAATCGAGGGCAAAGCGCTCGATCCAAGGGTCACGCTCTATGCGGTGGCGGAAGCGGTTCGCGCTCTGGACTCGCCCCGTGTCGGCGCGCTGTTCGTTATGGCGGAAGAGTGCGCGATGGATGTTGCCCGTAAAGCGGTCACCTTCCTGCAGCAGCGTGCTCCCGACCTGCAGCTTATCGCCAATGCCGATGTGCCCTGGCTGAATAATCTCTACGACTCACGGCTGGATATGCCCGCCATTCGTATCTTTGAGGGTCGCAACTTCATTGATCCGTCGTTTGGAATACGGATGGCGGATAAACTGCAGGCGAAGGGAATCGAACTGCACCTGACGGCGGCGCGCAGCGGAAGCCAGACAACGCTCTTCACACCCCTCGCCCCTACGCTCTCCATCGCGCTGCCCAGCGACGGCGTGCATCTGCCCCGTGTGCGGATGAGCCTGAAGGGAACAGAGCGGTGCATTCGACTGCTGACCGCCATCGGCGAGGAGGTTGTCTAGCCAGAAAGAGACGGTTACCGCCCCTCCCCTTCATAGTAGACCCAGCGAGCAGAGGAGCGAAAGACGATTAGAGAGGCGATCAGGGTCAGCACAAACAACACCCATGCCATCGCGCAGGCGTAACCCATACGGAAGTAAGTGAAGGCGTTTTGAAATAGATAGAGCGCGTAGAAGAGCGTGGAGTTGGCGGGACCGCCGGGAGGGCTGCCGGTCATCATAAACGCCTGCGTGAAGTACTGAAACGTCCCGATGACCCCAAGAATAAGGTTAAAGAAGATCACCGGAGAGATCGCGGGCAGCGTGATATGCCAGGTTCTCCGCCACGCGCCTGCGCCGTCCATCTCCGCCGCCTCATACAGGTGCGTCGGAACGCCCGCAATCGCCGCCAGATAGATCACGATTCCCCCGCCGATCATCCACAGGTCCAGGACAATAAAAGCCGGTTTCGACCAGACCGGACTCTGAAGCCACTCCGTTGTCGGCAGCCCGGCCGCCGCGATCATCTTATTAATCAGTCCATACTCCGGATTCAACAGCCAGAGCCACAGGATCGAAGAGGCGACCGTCGGCACTACCGCCGGCAGGTAGTAGAGGGTGCGAAACCATGCCATTCCGCGCAGTTTCTGACTGAGCAGCAGCGCAATCCCGATCGAGAGCGCCATCGCAATCGGCAGTTCCAGAAACATAAAGGCGGTGTTATAGAGCGACGGAAGGAAGTAGTCGTAGTCGGTAAAGAGTTCGATATAGTTTCGCAGTCCCACCCAGCGAGGAGGCGTCAGAATGCGATATTCGCAGAAAGAGAAGTAGAGCGACGCCAGAATGGGATAGAACGTAAAGACCAGGAAACCGACCAGCCAGGGCGATATGAACGCCAGCCCCATCAGCAGGTCACGGCGGGCGCGTTTTCGGTTGCCAGCGGTCGGTTTTGTCTGCGTCTCCTTCATTTTTCGCCTTTTCGACGCGATATCAGCGATACCGGTCGAGTTCTCGCTGCACGCGCACGCGCACATCCGCCAGCGCACTCTGTGCTGTTTTCTCTCCCATCAGCGTCAGATCCCGCGCCGTATTGAGTTCATTATTGTAGAGGCTGGCAACGGGGATCGCCGGAAAATAGCCGCCGTTGGGACTATCCGCCAGGTCCAGAAAGACGGCGAACTTCTCCTTATAGTCCTCTCCGGTTCGCAGCACGGGCGATTTCAGGGCGCGTCGAAGATTCGGGACATTGTTCATGGAGGAGGCAAAGAGTATCTGCGCCTCCTCCGTCTGCATCCAGACCAGAAGATCCCACGCCTCCTTCGGATGTCGGCTTCCCCGGGGAATGCAGATCATATTGCCGCCCAGCCAGGTGGTTCGCGCCGTGTCGGGTCTGCCCTTCAGAGGCGGCAGAGGCGCGACGCCATACTCAAGCTGCGGCGCATAGCGATGACACCAGTAGGGATTCCACTCCCCGTTTATCATCATGGCGACTTTGCCGACAAAAAACGGATTGTTTACCCCCTGCGCCTGACCGAATCCCGCCGCGAAACCGTTTACCTCCTGATACCCGCCCATATCCTTCACCAGATTCTGATACCACTGCATCGCCGCAATATTCGGAGGATCGTCCGGGGTTATCCTGCCCGTGCTTTCATCGAAGAACTTCCCGCCATAGAGTTGATTGAGAATATAGACATCTCCCAGCGGCTGCAGTCCCAGGCGAGTCAGCTTTCCCTCTTTTCGGATCGTCAGTTTCAGAGCGTAGTCCCGCATCTCCTCCAGCGTCGCGGGAGGTCGTTCCGGGTTCAGTCCCGCCTCCCGAAAAGCCTGCTTGTTCCACATCAACGCATAACAGTCAATCAGAAAGGGCATGGCGTACAGACGCCCCCCGGAGCGGCAGAGGTTGAGCGAGGCGGGAACGAAATCCTCCTCGCGCAGTCCCGATTGACGAAAGAGATCATCCATCGGCAGAAGCGCATCCTGCGCGGAGAGCGGTCCCAGATAGAGCGGATCAGCGAGCGTGAAGAGGTCCGGAGGATCCCCGGCGATGATGGCGCGAACCGTCTTGGTGTCGTCCCGAATGCCCCCCAGGTTCTCGATGATGATGTCGGGATGCAGCTCATGATAACGATCCAGAACGCGCTGGAAGTTCTCCTCTTCCGCACCGCTCCACATACTCCAGAACTGCAGCCGAATCACCTTCGGACGATCCGAACCGCTCCGGCAGCCCGGCAGTGGAATCGTCAACAGGGCGAGCACGAGCAGCGAGAACGTTTTATATGTGCCTGCTATCCCCACACCTGACATCCGTTCCAGAAAGCATTAAATCGGAAAGGCGCGATAGGTTGGTATGCCCAGCGCTGATCCGTAGATCGCCCACAGGCTTCCGATGATGTAGTCGCCCAGGATCAGCCCGATAAAGAAGGGCATAAACCGCCGATAACTGGTCATGCCTCCGTAACGGATCACCACCACCTTTATCAGCCAGCCCAGGAAGGTTGCGAACCAGAGCCAGGGCATGGTGAAAGTCCCGGCAATGGCATAACCGACCGGATGGAAGGGCCACCAGGTAAATCGCGCCCGCATCGCCATCAGAAACGCGGTCACGACGGTTCCCACGCCTACCCCCTGAAGACGGACCCAGTCCGGTTTCTGCGGGTTGTTGATCCAGTCCATCAGGCTCTGCCAGGGAACCTTTCCCATATCGGTGCGCCAGCCGTTCACATTGGCGGTTGCCGCGCCATACTGGTAGTAGCAGGTCAGAAGCGCCCACCATGATGCCAGCGCGCCTACAATCGTCGCCGTCAAAATAGCAAAAGCCAGATGACGGTTATTCAACCGTCCGCCCTCGCTCATCTTCATCGAATCCAGTTGATTGGGCATGGCATTGCAGCGATAGTCCAGATCGAACCAGAGCAGAGTCGCCATTCCCGTGAGCGTGGGAGTATTAAAGGTGCGCGTTCCGACTCCGGCATTCATCACATCATGCGGATTCATATAGGGACCGAACGCCCAGGGAAGACCGGCTTCGGCGCGAATGCGCGTGAAGGTGATAATGAACAGGTAGTAGAGCGTGAAAAGCAGCACAGGAACCCACCAGACCATTCCCAGCGCCATTCCAAAGAGGGTTAGCGCCAGCATTCCTCCCGCCGCGCCCAGCACCGCCGCGCGATAGGAGAGCGGCTCGTTATCATCCCGGATATCCGGAGCGCGCGTGAAGGCTTTCCGCAGCACATCTCCCAGATGCCTTCGTGCCCCGTACAGAGCAAAGATCGCCAGACCGATAAACGCGCCCGCCGCCTGTTCTCCGATGTAGGGCATCCTCTGCAGCGCCATCCCGGCGTCGGGAGACTTGAAACCGAGCGCAACGCAGGCGACATCCTGCACTTTAGTCATCAGATAGAAGAACCAGAGCGAAAAGGCGACCTCCGAGGACAGAAGATAGGTGAGTCCGATGACCAGTGGATAGAACGCCAGATCGAGGCTGCCAATTCCGTTCCAGGGCGGCTGGGTAAAGTAGGGACCAAGCTGAAGACGCGGATCACTCGGTTTGATCGGAATGAAGGGAATGGAGGGATAGAGATAGTTCAGGCTGGCAAGCGACTGTACCACCACCGGGATACCCACTCCATACCAGAAAAGGCGATTACGCAGCAGCCCGGTAGAGCCTCCGTCGCGAGTCAGTTCCACCGGGAGCGCCGCTATCGGGAAGGTCAATCGTTCGCGATCCATCCACTGACGGCGAACGATGACATTGACGCAGAGCATCACGCCAAGAAGCACAAAGATGAACACCGACCACGATAGAATCGGCGCAATCCAGCCGACCAGAACATCCCAACGGTAAAAACTGCTTTCACCGATAAAAAAGCCCCGCGTGACGCTCTCGTCGGGGAACAGCCAGCGCGCCAGATACGGGTAGATAGACTCCTTCCACTTATTCTCCGGCGTAGCATAGTAGTAGATATTGGCGGTCATGGTGCTCAAAAACTGCATCATGCCGATGCCTGAGATGCCGATGGAGACAAACTGCATGATGAAGATATAGAGCAGTTCCGCCTGGGTGAAAGCCCAGCGCGGGAGGTATCGCTTTAAAACCAGATTGATGACGATGAGCACGACCAGCGTAAAGACGACGGCGATCGGCAGCGACATGGCGGCAAGATCGGTCGCCTGCGCCACCACTTCGGTATAGGTATTCCAGATGCACATCACCGGAATGAGAAGGATACCGAAGAGAAAAGCGCGAAGGGTAATGCCATGCAGATGTGTATGAGGATTCCGGTCAGGCGTCGGTTCAGGCGATGTCGGTACTGGAACGGACATGGGAGCGTCTTTCTTGAAAAATTCGGGGAGGGGTTTGCCGATTGGCTGCCCCCTCCCCTATTCGCTATTTTTCAGGTCAACTCCTGCCCGGTAACGCTACCTATTTCCTAACAACAGACCCGCGGCACGCAGGATAAATCCCGCCAGCGCAAGAACCAGTGGAGGCAAGAAGAGTAGTGTTCCCAGCGCGCTGTAGGAGAGCGGAAGACGCGGGAAGTAGAACTCCGGACGTCTGCCGAAAAACCAGCCTATCCTCCCGCCGAGAGAGGTAAAACGAATACAGATGGTTCTAAACCCGGCAATCTGGAAATCGGCGCGATAGAGGCGACCATCGTGCAGCCGCTCCACCTCGACCGTGTTCTGTATATGCGCGCCTGAAAGACGGCAGGCGGACTCCAGCATCTGCTCTTGCAGATCGCTCTCTCTCCCTTCGATCTGCGGACAGAACGGCAGATTATCAAACGCCTCTGTCAGTGGCAGGCGAAAATAGACGCGCTCTTCTGAATCCTCTACCAGTTCCGGCATCATCATGCGCGGAGAGGTTACTGTCGGCATAATCCGCTGCCACTGTGTGTTCAAAACCTGCTGATAGAGAAGCCTGCCAGAGCCATTACAGGTAGGGCATGTGACCCATTCCGTCCGATAGACCGCCACCTGACGGGATGCAGGTCTGCCGTCGGAGTCGGTGTAGTATTCGGTCCTGTATTCGGTTACCGTGCGCTGCACTCTACCGCTTCCACTGCACCCACCACATATCTTCACCACATCCCACTCACTGCCAAGCAGAAGCGGATCGAGCCAGTTCAAAAACCCTTGCGGGGGATTTAAAGGAAAAAGTTGCAGATTCCATATCGGGACGCTCGGACTGCGTAGTGGGCTGACGGTGGGCCACCCTCCGCTCAGGGTCAGATAACGGCGCACGGTAAGATATCGCATCATGGCTACCGCCATATCCTCAGTCCGCACCTCCACCAGACGGATGAAGCGCGCGAAGAAACGCGTGACGAAGAACCCTTTCTCCTCCACATTATTGCAGCCCTGCGAGATTCGCGCGCCTATTTCCATGGGATTCAGGGTTTCAAACTGATAGTCGGGATGCATACGAATCGCGTTCAGGTAGTAGACTTCTCGCTGTAGCTGGTCAGCAATAGGATCGTAGACTCGCTTCATCTTACCGTATCGTCTATCTGCCCACAGATCGGCGAAAGCGCGCCAGCCGTTAGCGGCGCAGAGTAGAAGCGCTCCCCACCAGATATGCTCCCCTGCCGTCCGGACGACCATCAGAGATCCACCAACAATCACGCTCAAAACCAGCTGAATAGTGAGCGCGCGGCGAAACGGGAAGAAGGTATAGTCGCGATTATCATAGAGCAGCGCCCCCAGCGAAACGGTGGAAATTACGAGTAAGAAGAAGGCTATCTCAGATATCGGGTACTGGCGGAAAGCGGCGCCTATCTGCACTAACGAAGGATTAACTCTCTCACCCCAGATGCCCTGATACCGAAGATAGATCAGACCGGCGATCAGAAAGAGACAGAAAAGCGCTACGCAAGCTCGTAGAAGGTTATCGCTCAACCGATTACGGGCGATCCGATTGGGAAACCGCTCCAGACCAAGCTGCGCCATATCCTGTGCCGGTATATGTCGCGACAGCGCGACCTGACTGACATCCACAGAGGGAGGCTGAAGAGCCGGTAGGAGAACCATCCGGTTCCACCAGAGCCAGGATATTCCAAACAGCCCGCTGGCGATAACCAGAAATCCCAGCGTTTCAACCACCGCAGCCGTATCCCCCGATCTTTGTCCCAGCAACCTGAAGATGCGCTGTGCCAGCATTAGAAGGCTGATTCCCGCCGCTGAAACCGCCAGTCCCTGAACGACAAGGATCATCGCGCGAACCGGAACAATCTCATAAAACCGCGTGCGCCGCAGTTCCCTGAGCGTCGCGCCGTTTTTCAACCTGGCGGCAGTTGATGAGATCAGCGTCACAATAAAACCAGACAGAAAAAGAGACAGTGTCAGGATGCCCATTGCGCCTGTTCCTATGGAATAAGAGGACGGAGATATTCGCTCATTGGGCATAGACGCATGAAAACAGGCAATCTTACAGGGAAACAAAAAAAGATGCGCTTTCCTGCGCATCTTTTTTTGTTGATTTCCCCGCGACTCAGTGTAGAGGAGAGAGCTTCACCTTCTTCATGCCCAACGCCTGCGCCAGATCGTACATCGCCTGATTGGTGATGGCATGATAGTTCAGATTGGTTTCCATGCCGAACTTCTCGTCTATCTTCTTCATGGCGGCGACATGGATCGGGTGACTGACAGTGCGATCCAGCATGGTGCAGGTAAAGAAGGTATCCGATTTATCCAGGCCCGCCTTCACCAGCGTGGAGGCGAGTCGCTTGCCGGAAAGACTTCCTTTCGGTAACTGCACACCGGCCTCTTTCGCCATTTGCAGCGCCTCTTTCACCGCATAGTCGAACACCATCAGCCAGGATTTAACCTTCTCCTCCCCGTACTGACGGATCAGCTTTTCGACCTCCGCCTTCACCAGTTCCTCGCCGACCATTGCGGTCAACGCTTTCGCAATAGAAAAGCTCTCCGGTCCGCCTCCGGCTTCCACCAGTGAGGCGGTCGCCTCCAGCGCAGGTGCGCTGCGGATAATCGGTCCGCCAAAACGATTCATCGCCTCCGATTTTG
This sequence comes from uncultured Chthonomonadaceae bacterium, assembly GCA_964429855.1. Taxonomy (GTDB): domain Bacteria; phylum Armatimonadota; class Chthonomonadetes; order Chthonomonadales; family CAJBBX01; genus CALLMM01. The sequence goes on along the minus strand of CAYSDM010000018.1, from coordinate 8,924 downwards.
CCTGACTCTGTACGCGGGTCGCAATCTTGCACGATTCGCAGTCTTCAGCGCGAGCGGTCGTCAGGGATATGCTGAGCGCTGCAGCCGCCATCAACATCGTCATTGTCCATTTCATAGATGTAGTCTCCATCAAGTAGTGTTTTTTGCCTGTCGGCATTCGCCGCAGGCGTGTTTGATCGTCACATACTACTCTACTTGTCGAAAACTACCTTCAGACTACAACCCGATTAACAGTGAGTTACAGGAGTCTGTGAACTCCATCACATCGAGGGGAATGCATAGGCTGGCTTGTTTTTATAGCGGTGGAATCGTATGCGCAGAGAGCCGCCAGATGCGGGAGCCAGTGTAATCGTAAGATGCGCGCCTCCGACCGTCGTCTCTTTGCCTGAACTCTCTGCCCCGATGATCTGGTGCTCTGCAAACGCGCCTGCCTGAAGGATAACCCTCCTCTCCTCCAACGGATTCAGGTTGACGAACTCCACCGTCGCTGTATCGCCCTCCACCTGCCCCACCAGTGCGGCGACATCCGGGGGAAGACCGGGACGCCTGCGCTCCGGATCGAAGTAGCGCATCAGACAGTGCAGCAGCCCGCCATGATAGATGGTCTGCGGCGCACCGAGCGTTAGATTCACCAGCCCCTCAAGCACGACGGGGTTGAGATCCTGCCAGTGATGCACATCCCAGGTCTCCGGGTTGCCGTTATCGTCGCGCATTCGCGCACATCGGCGCGCCATCTCCGCATAGTTCACCCGCAGAATTGCCTCCGGGTAGCCGGGCAGATTGCCATTCCTGTAGAGGTACCAGTTCTGCGTGTGAGTATTATCCCCTTTGCCCCGCGTATCCGGTATATGGCTTAAATCGCAGCCATCCGTCCATTGTCGAACACGCTCCTCATCCTCCCCTCTTTGTGAAAGATACCAGAGATAGATCGCATAGGGCGCAGCGACTGACGCTGGACGGTAGTCATACCATCCTCCCTCTCGATGCCGGTTCGGTATGTGCCAGATCCCTTCTTCCTCCTTCCCCTCCGCGTAGATCCTATCCAGAAGCTGACGCGGCAGATCAAGAAAGGAGTTATCGCCGGTGAGAAGCAGGGCATTGGAGGCGGCAATCACGCACGGCTCGATCAGATTCATAAATCCATGGGGCCATCGCCAACCGTAGTAGCCTCCATACCATTTTCCATCCATGCATTCGCCGATCACGCCTTTCGGTCCCACATTATCCGGCAGAAGACCGCCATTCATCTCTACACGCTCCATCCAGGCAGAGACATAGTTTTTCACCCAATCGCGATACTTCTCTTCGCCCGAATAGAGGTAGGCGTGCGTGATCAGGCTGGTCGTCGTCAGATTGAGCGGTATATCGCCCCGCATCATGCGCTGATTGAGAAGCCGAAGTATCTCCATGAAGATGGCGTCGTCGTTCCAGTCGGCGGTCTTTGCGCCGGGGGAAATGCCGGGAATGTCATCATAGGGAGGGGGATAGAGGGCAAGAACCTCGCGGTGGGTAGACCAGTCCTCTGCCGTATTGATATATCGAGGACCACGGCTTCCGGTGATCGGCGAGCGGATCAGGCGAAGAGCGGGATCGTAGTTATCCGCCTCCGGGTCCTCCCCCATATACATGGCGGCGAACCGGCGCGCCCTGCCGATCATCCGCGCGTTTTTCGGATCGCTCAGCCCGAAGTAGTAGAACAGCAGGCTGCTTTCGCCGTGATGCATCCAGTCGTAGTAGGCGTCGAACTCCCGGTAGACCTGTCCATACGCGGTGAACTGTCGCGTGATTGCCTCCCACTCAGAGCGCGCAAGCCGATCCAGTTCGGGATCGCCTCCCAGCGCATAGAGCAGCGGAAAGTTAAAAAAGCTCTCGTAGGCGTCATCCGAGCCGTCCATGCCCGGCCACTCTTCTCGCCAGATCAGCGTCCCGTCGGGACGGGTGTAGCGTTGCACAAAATCCACTGCGGCGCGGCTCATCGCATCCAGCAGAAACCGCTCCCATAACGCCCATGCCGGGGGAGAGGCGCGTTCCGTCAGTTCAATGGAGGGGATCATCGTTTGCTCCTGCAGTTTCGATTGCACTGAGTTTCGCAGAAGCTCCCCTCTCCTCCTGCCCCGGTAGTCACGATCAGTTCGGGATGATCCTCCCCAATACCCGGTACTTTGCCATCAGAAAGATCGCTGCCACGCTCAGCACGGCTGTCACCTCCATCATGATCCCTTTCTTCACATCCACCTGCAACGCTTGCGCCGTCAGCGCGAAGACCAGATGCAGCAGGAAGCAGTAGAGGCTGTAGCGACCGATGGTAGAAAACCACTCTATCGGCTTGGTGAAGAAACCTCTCTTCTGCCAGGCTTGAATAAACAGATATCCCAGCGCCAGAAAGGAGAGGAAATAGAGCGCCATGACCGGTCCATGCGTCTCTTTCAGATAGAGCCAGTAGGGCAAGTCCGCAGAGGGGCGAAACCGGGCAAAAGCATCCCGGTGAAGCTGCGCCCAGACGAACATGACCGCAAACAGAGCAATCATGGCGGGAAGAAGCCATCTTCGGTTGGGTCGCCATAACCGCTCCGTCAGTTCCTGCCGATAGTAACCCAGAAACATCCCGCCAAAAAAGACAAACTGCCAGGAAGCCAGCGAGAAAATCTGCGGACGCACTACCGCATGTTGAAATCGGAGAACCTCCGGGTAAGCCAGCGCAATCAGATACAGGAGAAAAGAGGGAACGATAAACGCCCAGCCGATCCGTCTTCGGATCGCCTCAATCGCCAGCGGCGTGACGGCGATAAAGAGGATATACATCGGCAGGATATTCATAAAGTTGTTGGTGAATAGGTGCAGCGTCGGTATCATCCAGAGAACATTCCACCACCCGCCCACCTTCTCTACTGACGGCACTTCGCGCAGCAGTCCTGTTCGCTCTTGAAACGCAAACACGGTAAACATCAACACACAGTGTATCATCCAGAGTTGACCGGCGCGGCTCCAGGTCTTGAGGTAGGCTTCCCGGGGGGATGTCCTGTCAATCCTCCGGCGATTCACCATACCCAGCACAAACCCGGAAAGAAAGACAAATCCCGATGCGGCATTGATGTAGACCGGAAGATGGGCGATCACGCTCAGCCGCGTCATGGGACCGACATGGCTGAGGATCATCAGGGTGATAAACCAGCCGCGCATCGTGTCAATAACGATGTCTCTTCCTCCGCCGCTTCGCTCGAAAGCGGACTTCTCAGGCGCGGAGGATTCGGGCATGGAAGCGATTTCGATTTCTGAAGCGCGCGGGTCATTCTCTGAACTCAACACACTTCTCCTTCCTTCCCCATCGGACGGATGAGTCATACTCGTCATTATCATCCCTATCATTGGCGAAAAGGCGTTCAGGCTGCACGGTAGAAAGCCGGGGAAAAAGACCGGAAAAAGAGCGGATGCTACTTCACCTCGAACTACTCTTCACGACAAAGAAGCGAACGATCTCCTGTGAGAGTCTGGCAATGGTCAGAAGCGCGGGATTGTCTTCCGTCCAGAGAACGGTTCCCAGATTTTGACAGAAGATGGCAAGAGCAACTGTCGTGCCATCCGGCACGATCACATAGCCGATGTCGTTGCGGACGCGATCAACTGCCCCGCTTTTTCCCTGAAAGAGATAGGTGGGCGGCAGCAGTCTTGGAATGCCGTCCCGGTACTGCTGCGCTCCCAGAAAATGGCGCATCTGCGCGCAGGAATCTTTGTCTCCAACCCGACCTTCATAGATCATCGTCAGCAGTCGCAGCATTTCGCGAGGCGTCGTCACCCCCAGGCCATACCGCCGATTCTCTGCCGAGACAGGCGGATCGGAACTGTAGACCTTACGGAACAGCTTCGTCTGCGAAAGTCCCATCTCCCGCATCCGCGTATTTACGCCCTCGATCCCGACCCGATCCAGTAACAAATTGGTGGCGGTGTTGTCGGATAGCGCGATCATCAGCATACAGGCATCGCGCAGAGTTATTTTCAGCCCGGAAGAAAGCTGCGTCAGGATTCCCGCGCCGGGTGTCTTATCGGCATCTCTCAGAGTAACCGTCTCCTCCAGGGAGAGCGAACCCTCACGCGCAAGCAGAACTACATGCGCCAGTATCGGCAGCTTGATGACGCTGGCAGTCGGGCATTTCCGGTCGGCATGATAGGCAATCGTTCGCCCCGTTTTCAGATCCTTCGCGGAGAGAGAGACCTCTCCGTCCAGTTCTCCGGCAACCTGCTGTATGGTCTCCTGTATATCGGACAACGCCTATCCCCCTAACTATACTCGTCCGGATCGAAGACATTCCACTCAGGGTAGAGCGCGTCGAACTCCTCGCGTGTCATCCCCATCTGAATTTCGTCATGATACTGCCCGCCGGTGTAGTAGTTGCGCCGAATGCATCCCTCCTCCACAAATCCCAACCGCTGATAGAGCCGAAGCGCGCGCGTATTGAAGGCATACACGCCCAGATTACACTTCTGATAGCGCAGCTCATGGAAGACGAATCGCAGCGCCAGAAGCATCGCCTCGGTCGCATACCCCTTCCCCCATTCAGTTCGGTCCGCGATACCCAGTCCGATCCCAAACGTGCCGTTCTGCGTATCGCAGTGGTAGACTGATAATCCTCCGATCAGCCTGCCATCCAGGGTCTCTATCGCCAGCGACCGATCATCGGCATGAGGATTCTCGTTCATCCGCTCGATGTTGCGATACACATGGCTGCGCGCATAGGGCCACTTAATCTCGCTGTCGCACCGGCTGATCTCCGAATCCTGAAGCTGTCGGTACATCATCTCCCGGTCTTCCGGCTCGTAGGCGCGCAGGCGCACCAGCTTCCCCTCAAATAGATTTCGTTTCATCGGTTCATCTCTTCCAGGAAGCGATCTATTGCTGAAAGGGCGATCTCCGCTTTTCGACGCGCCTTCTCGCGTTTATCGCGGATCGTCTCCGTCAGTTCCGGCATGATGCCGAAGTTGGCGTTCATCGGGGCGAATCGCTTCGGGTCAGTCTCCACGAGATAGGCGCAGAGCGATCCCAAAGCGGTCTCTCTCGGAATTCGGATCGGCTCTTTCTGCTGCGCAAACTGATGGGCGTTCAATCCCGCAACCAGTCCTGTCGCAGCCGACTCCAGATATCCCTCCACGCCGGTAATCTGCCCCGCCATGAAAAGGCCGGGATGGTCGCGCATCTGTATGGCGTAGTCCAGCAGCTTCGGCGCGCAGATGTAGGTATTGCGGTGCATGACGCCGTAGCGGATAAATTCTGCTCTCTCCAGTCCGGGGATCATGCGGAAGATGCGCTTCTGCTCACCCCACTTCATGCGGGTCTGGAATCCGACCAGTCCCCAGAGAGTTCCCTCGCGATTCTCCTGTCGAAGCTGCACCACCGCATAGGGTCGGCGTCCGGTGCGCGGATCAGTCAGTCCGATGGGCTTCATCGGCCCGAACGCCAGCGTTCTCTCTCCGCGCCGCGCCAGTTCCTCTATCGGCACGCACATCTCAAAGAAGAGCATCTTCTCCTCTTCAGGGTTATGCACGGAGGCTAACTCCGCATGTACCACCGCATTCCAGAAGGCGAGATACTCTTCTCTACTCATCGGGCAGTTGAGGTAGTCTGAGGATTCGCGGCTGTCGGCAGCGTCCGCCGAGGGAGCGATCCCCGCTCCCTTCCCCCGGCGCGATGCGCGGAAAACCTTCGTCTGATCCACCGAATCGAGCAGCACCGTCGGGGCGACGGCATCGTAAAAGTAGAGCGAATCGCCGCCGGTCAGCTTCCGAATCTCTCCCGCCAGCGCCTCTGAAGTCAGCGGACCGGTCGCGATCACCAGCGGACGATCCTGCGGGATCATGCAGACCTCTTCGCGTCTCACGACGATATTCGGGTGACCCTCCAGAGTCTCGGTCACCTCGCGGGCAAACGGCTCTCGATCCACTGCCAGCGCCTCTCCCGCCGGTACGCGATGCTTTTCGGCTATTGGCAGGATCAGCGATCCGAGACGGCGCATCTCCTCCTTCAGAACGCCGCTGGCAGTGGTCAGAAGGTTCGATTTGAAGGAGTTGGAGCAGACCAGTTCTGCAAGGTCACCTGTGCGATGCACCGCCGTAGCGCGTTTCGGACGCATCTCATAGAGCAGGACACGGCTTCCGCGACTCGCTGCCGCCCATGCCGCTTCCACTCCGGCAAACCCGCCGCCGATCACGGTGATGTCGTACCGACTGCGCTGCATACGCGCCCCGCCTCCCTGAAAAGCGCAGGGCGCTCTGGCAGCGCCCTGCGTCACCCCGTCTATTTATTGTGGATAAGTATACCGACTGGTCGAAAAGAATCGCAAGAGAAGGAGACCTAGCGCTCAGACCTCAAGATTCACGCGCCTCTGCCCGGAATCGCCCATTGGCTCATACGGGTGAATAACCGGTACGCTCTCCCCCGCCTCCCGCATGCGCTGTATCAGACGCGCTCTCAGAGATGCTTTCACCTCCGCATAGGCGTTCAGTGTCACCAGATTGTTGAGTTCATAGGGATCGGCGTAGAGATCGTACAGGTACTCCTCTGCGTATTCGTCCGAATTCATGTCCGACCAGCCGTTCGCCTCCACTGCGACTACGCTGTATTTCCAGCGCGAGGTTCGAATGCAGCGACCAACCTGCGATTCGCTGATCTGCGCGAAGATCTCCTCCTGCCATCCTCCTCGCTCTCCACGGAGAAGTGGCAGGATTGAATGTCCCTGCATCTCCGGAGGAACCGCAAGCCCCGCCGCATCCAGCAGCGTAGGCGGCAGGTCTATCAAGCTGACCAGATCATTTATATGCCCTCCGCCATCCAACCCCGGACCGACCAGCGCAGTCGGAACGCGCAGTGAGGAGTCGTGACAGGAGCGTTTATACTCCCGATTACGGGTTTTGAAGTGGTTGCCGTGATCCGAGGTAAAGAGCAGGATGGTCTGATTATCCAGATTCAAACTCTTCAGCGCGTCTCGCAGCCTTCCCAGCGCTTCATCCAGACGCTTTACCATGCCGAAATAGCCCGGAAGATGCTGCGGCGCGGAGCCGCCCAGCGCCATCAGATCGGGAGGCGTCCAGCGTCCGGCATATCGCTGCGCGTACCCATCGGGAGCCGGATAGTCGTCGCGATGGTTCTGGTGATGCGGCTCCAGGAAGGAGAGAAAGAGGAAGAACGGCTCGGTTCGGCGCATATCTATGTAGCGAATGGCGGCATCGGTCAGCGCATCCACCCGATACCCCGGCAGCTTCACCTTGCGACATTCCGAGTCGTACAGTGTGCAGTCGTAAGCGTCGGAGGTGAACTCCAGCACGTTGGAGGCAAGCCAGTACTCATAGCCTCCGCGCTGTTCCGGCGGAACCGGACCGATCTGGTCGCTGTCTGCCAGATGCCATTTGCCGATATACCCGGTTCGGTATCCTTCCGCTGCAAATCGGTGCGCCAGAGTCTTGCAATCAGCGGGAAGCGGAATGCCGTTGCGATAGCACCCGTTTCTGGTCGCATACATCCCCGTTTGCAGACAGGAACGCGCCGGACCGCACACCGGCTGACAGGTGTAGGAGTGGCTAAGGTGCGTTCCCTCAATCGCCATCCGGTCGAAGTTGGGAGTCAGATCGAGCGGGCAGCCATGTACGCCGGTGGTATCATGACGTTGTTGGTCTGTGAAGAAGACGATCACATTCAAACCGGGCATGAGATGAGTACTCCTTTATAGAATATAAGAGCGAAACGACATTCATCCTGATCTTAACAAGGCGCGTTCAGCCTCTCACAGGAGAAACTATGATACGCACGCTTCGACAGAACCTGTTGCGGCGTCTAATGGCAATGCCGCTTCTCATTGCGGCGGCGATGCCCGTTCAGCCCGGCTTCGCCGTCATCCCTCCGCCATCTTCCGCCGTGAAAAAGGAGAGAATAATGGTCTACGTCGGAACCTACACGGGAGCACGCAGTAAAGGCATCTACATTCTGGAGTTTAATTCGGAGACGGGCGCACTGCGTCCTGTCGGCGTAGCCTCCGATGTCCCCAACCCCTCTTTTCTGGCGATTCATCCCAATCGCCGTTTCCTCTACGCGGTCAATGAGATCGGGGAGTTCAGCGGAATGAAGACCGGCGCGGTCAGCGCGTTTGCCATCAACGCAAAGACCGGGCTTCTCACGCTGTTAAATCAGCAGTCGTCCGGCGGGAGCGGTCCCTGTCATATCTCCCTCGATAAACAGGGCAAATATGCATTCGTCGCCAACTACGGCGGAGGAAGCGTCGCGGCTCTGCCCATCGAAGAAGATGGAAGACTGGCTCCCGCCACCGGATTCGTTCAGCACACCGGCAGCAGCGTGAATCCGTCGCGTCAGGAGGGTCCGCACGCGCACTCGATCAATCCCGATCCCGCCAGCCGTTATTTGATCGCTGCAGACCTGGGACTGGATAGACTGCTGGTCTACCGCTTCGACGCGAAGAGAGGAGATCTCACGCCGAATGATCCGCCCTATGCATCGGTTGCGCCGGGAGCCGGTCCGCGACACTTCGCCTTTCATCCCAATGGACGTTACGGATATGTGATCAACGAACTCTCGAACACGGTTACCGCCTTCCAGTACGATGCGCGGAGAGGCGTTCTGACGGAAGTCCAGACAATCAACGCGCTGCCAGAAGGCTATAAGCAGACCAGCTATACCTCCGAAGTGGTCGTCCATCCATCCGGAAGGTTTCTCTACGGTTCCAATCGAGGACACGACAGCATCGTGATCTACGCCATCCAGCCGGAGACCGGCAGGCTGTCACTGATTGGTCATCAGTTAACCGGAGGCAAGACGCCGCGAAACTTTGCCATTGACCCCACCGGGAAATTCCTGCTGGCGGCAAACCAGAACTCCGATAACATTGTGGTGTTCCGCATTGACTTGCAGAGCGGAAAGCTGGAGC